>NZ_CP044344.1:1999272-2665696 GCF_008761635.1 Nocardioides cynanchi | reverse complement strand
GGACGACCCGGCCGGCGTCCTGCGCCCGCTGCTCGTCGCTGCGCTCGACAACGCCCTGGCCGAGGGCGACGCCGCCCTGACCGGGCCGATCGTGCGTGGTGACGTCAAGACGGTGCGGGCCCACCTCGCCGAGATCGCGGTCGCCGCTCCGGACACGCTCCCGACCTACGTCGCGCTGGCCCGGGCGACCCTCGACCGTGTCGTCACCGACGGTCGGGTGCTGCCGATCCGCGCTGCAGCGATCCGTCGGGTCCTGGACGATGCCGTCGTGGACCGGCCCGCGGCCTCCGCTCCCCGGACGCCTGGCCGATGACCGCAGGCCCCCTCCTCGCGACCACCCGCGAGGAGCTGTCGGCCGTGCTCGGGCCGCACCGGGGAGCCGGTGCCAGGGTCGCCCTGGTGCCGACCATGGGCGCCCTGCACGACGGCCACGAGTCCCTGCTCCGGCTGGCGCGGGAGCGGGTCGGTGACGGCCCGGTCGTGACGTCGATCTTCGTCAACCCCCTCCAGTTCGCCCCGGGCGAGGATCTCGACCGCTATCCCCGCACCCTTGACGCCGACCTCGAGGTCTGCCGCCGGCAGGGGGTGGACGTGGTCTTCGCCCCGTCGGTGACCGAGGTCTACCCCGACGGTGACCCGCTGGTCACGGTCGATCCGGGCCTCCTGGCCGCCGAGCTCGAGGGCGAGTCGCGCCCGGGCCACTTCCGCGGGGTCCTGACCGTCGTCGCGAAGCTGTTCGGCCTGACCCGCCCCGACCTCGCCGTCTTCGGCGAGAAGGACTTCCAGCAGCTCGTGCTGATCCGGCGGATGAGCCGCGACCTGTGCACCGGCGTCGAGGTGATCGGCGCCCCCACGGTCCGCGAGCCCGACGGGCTGGCTCTCTCGAGCCGCAACCGGTTCCTGGACTCGGAGGCGAGGGCCCGGGCCGCCGTGCTGTCCCGGGCGCTGCGCGCTGCCGAGGAGCACGCGTCGTACGGCGTCGAAGCGGCGCGTGACGCCGCGCTGCGGGTGCTGGAGGGTGAGCCGGGCGTCGATGTCGACTACCTCGCGATCCGCACCCCGGAGCTCGGCCACCTGGACGAGACCGGCGGGCACGAGGCGGCGGCGGGTCGGATCCTGGTCGCCGCCCGGGTCGGGGGCACCCGTCTGATCGACAACCTCGCCCTGGTGCTCGGCGGGCAGGCGCACGCACGCCCGCCCGTCGGCGATCGCTAGCCTGCGGACATGGACCCGCGACCGCCCCGAACGACCGGTCGGGCTCCCGGGCGCCTGCTGGCGCCGGATCCGGGCTGGACTACCGAGGCGGACGTGGTGGTCGTCGGGTCCGGGATCGCGGGGCTGACCGCGGCTCTGCGTCTCACCGGCCGAGTCGGCAGGGTGCTCGTGGTCACCAAGGACGTGCTCGACGCCGGCTCCACCCAGTGGGCCCAGGGCGGCATCGCGGCCGCTCTCGGACCGGGCGACTCCCCCGCCCAGCACGAGCGCGACACCCTGGTCGCGGGTGCCGGCGCGTGCGACGCCGACGCGGTCCGGATTCTCGTGACCGAGGGGCCCGACGCGGTGCGGGAGTTGATCGCGCTCGGCACCCAGTTCGACCTCCACCCCGACGGGGAGCTCAGTCTGACCCGCGAGGGCGGACATCACCGCGACCGGATCGCCCATGCCGGCGGCGACGCCACGGGTGCGGAGATCCAGCGCTCCCTGATCGCGGCCGTGGCCCGGTCACCCGAGATCGAGGTGGTCGAGCACGCCCTGGCCGTCGACCTCCAGCTCGGCGCGGACGGCGGCGTGGCCGGGCTGACGTTGCACGTGATGGGCGAGGGGCAGCACGACGGGGTCGGTGCGGTCCGGTGCCGGGCCGTGGTCCTGGCCAGCGGCGGGCTCGGGCAGGTCTTCTCGCAGACCACCAACCCGCCGGTCTCCACCGGCGACGGGATGGCCGTGGCCTACCGAGCCGGGGCGGTGCTGCGCGACCTCGAGTTCGTGCAGTTCCACCCGACCGTGATGTGGCTGGGGCCGGACTCCCGCGGCCAGCAGCCGCTGATCTCGGAGGCGGTGCGGGGGGAGGGCGCGTTCCTCGTGGACTGGGAGGGGAGGCGCTTCATGCAGGGGGTCCACGAGCTGGCGGACCTCGCCCCGCGCGACGTGGTGGCCAAGGCGATCACCCGGCTGATGATGGAGACCGGGCATCCCCACATGTGGCTCGACGCCCGGCACCTGGGCCTCGAGTTCTGGGAGAGACGGTTCCCGACCATCCTGGCGACCTGCCGCCGGCACGGCGTGGACCCGGTGGCCGACCTGATCCCGGTCGCCCCGGCCTGCCACTACGCCTCGGGGGGCGTCGCCACCGACCTGTGGGGACGCTCCAGCATCCCGGGTCTGTACGCCACCGGCGAGGTGGCCTGCTCCGGCGTTCACGGCGCCAACCGGCTGGCGTCCAACTCCCTGCTGGAGGGGCTGGTCTTCTCGCGCCGAATCGCCGAGGTGCTCCCCGGCGAGCTCCGGGACCGGACCGAACCGGTCTCCGACCCGCGACCCGCCGGGCTCGTGGACGGTGGCGTGCGCCGTGCGCTGCAGGAGGAGATGACTACCAGGGCGGGGGTGCTGCGGTCCGCCGAGGGTCTGCGTGCCGGCCTGAACGGCCTCGACGAGCTGGCGGAGCTCCCCGCCGCCGCGGTCGGACAGGACTCCTGGGAGGTCACCAACCTGCTCACGATCAGCACCCTGCTCGCCGAGGCCGCGCTGCTGCGCGAGGAGACCCGGGGCTCGCACTGGCGGGAGGACTTCCCCGACCGGGACGATGCCGGGCAGTCCGGTCACCACGACTGGTGGCTCGAGGGGGACCGGCCCCGGCACGCCTTCCGGGCGGGGGCGCCGAGCGACACCACGGCGGAGGTGCCCGCATGACGTCGTACGACGTGCTGGTCGAGGAGCTGCGCGCGGCGGGGCTCGACCCCGACGCGGTCACTGCGGCCATCGACGCCGCGCTGGAGGAGGACCTGCCGGGTGGCTCCGTCGACGTCACCAGTGTGGCCACCATCCCCGCGGACGCGACCGGTGCCGGCGTGTTCGCCGCGCGCGAGCCCGGCATCGTGGCGGGGCTCGGCGTCGCGGCCCTCGTCTTCCTGCGCGTGTCCGCCGAGGTGGTCGTGTCCGACCGGTTGCCCGACGGCGCGCGGGTGGCGGCCGGTGACGTGGTGATGCGGGTCGCGGGGCCGACCCGCGCCCTGCTGACGGCCGAGCGAACGGCGCTCAACTTCGCCTCGCACCTCTCCGGGATCGCCACCGCGACCGATCGCTGGGTGGCGGCCCTGGCCGGGACCCGGGCCCGGGTGCTCGACACCCGGAAGACCCTGCCGCGCTGGCGCCCCCTCCAGAAGTACGCCGTGCGCTGCGGTGGCGGGGTCAACCACCGGTTCTCCCTCTCGGAGATGGCGATGGTCAAGGACAACCACGTCGTGGCCGCCGGTGGCGTGGTGCCGGCCTACGACGCCGTACGAGCGGCGTACCCCGACCTGCCGGTGGAGGTCGAGGTGACCGACCTCGACCAGCTGCGCCGGCTCCTCGACGCCGGCTGCGACCGGGTCCTGCTCGACAACATGGACAGCGCCACCATGGCGGAGGCGGTGCGCCTGACGGCCGGCCGCGCGACCCTGGAGGCCTCCGGCGGCCTGACCCTCGAGCGCGCCCGCGAGGTGGCGGAGACCGGCGTCGACTTCATCTCGGTCGGCGCGCTGACCCACTCGGTCAAGGTCTTCGACCTGGGGCTGGACCTCCAGTGAGCTCGCCCACGCTGCTGGCGGCCGACATCGGCAACAGCCACACGGTGCTCGGGCTGATCGCCGGCGGCGAGGTCTCGGCCGACTGGCGGGTGGCCACGGTCGAGTCCCGCACGGCCGACGAGTGGTCGGTGCTGATCCGCGGCCTTCTCGGCGACCGGATCAGGGCGGTCGAGGGGATCGCGGTCTGCGCCACCGTGCCCGCCGTGCTGCACGAGTGGCGCACCATGCTCGCCGAGCACTTCGGGGAGCTGCCGAGCGTCGTGGTCGAGCCCGGCACCCGCACCGGCGTGCCGGTGCTCACCGACAACCCCCGGGAGGTCGGCACCGACCGGATCGTGAACGCCCTGGCGGCAGCCACGTTGTACGGCGGGCCGGCGGTGGTGGTCGACTTCGGCGGCACCGCGACGACTTTCGACGTGGTGAATGCCGAGGGCCAATACATCGGGGGCGCCATATCGCCGGGAATCGAGATATCGCTGGAAGCCCTCGAGCGACGCGGCGCGCAATTGCGCATGGTCGAATTGCGGCGACCCCGGTCGGTGATCGCCCGCAACACCGTCGAGGCGCTTCAGTCCGGAATGGTTTTCGGGGTCGCCAGCTCGGTCGACGGAATTGTCGCCCGGATGATCGGCGAGCTGGGCACCCCGCCGAGTGACGTCACGGTCGTGGCCACGGGATACCTGGCCGGGCTGGTCGTGGCGGAGTGCTCGTGCTTCACCGACCGGGCGCCCTGGCTGACGCTGCAGGGCCTCGAGATGGTCTACGCACGAAACACCTGACGCTTATCGGAATGGTTTTCCACCACTTCTGCGCGTCCCGATTGCTCCGAAAGTCGGGACACCGCTATCTTGGGCGACGTCTCTTGCTGCTGTGTCCGGTTACCGGGGTCCGGACACCCCCCGGAAAGGCGCAACCGCATGGCTCAGAAAGTGCACATCACGCTCGAGGACGATCTCGACGGCGGCGACGCCACCGAGACCGTGGCTTTCGGGCTCGACGGCCGGTCCTACGAGATCGACCTCAACGACAAGAACGCCGCGAAGCTCCGCGATGCCCTGGCGCCGTACGTCGCGGCCGGTCGCCGCAGCGGCGGGGGCAGCCGCACCACGGCCGCCAAGCGTCGTACCCAGGTGGGCACCAGCGCCCGGGAGATCCGCGACTGGGCGCGCTCCAACGGTCACAAGGTGCCCGACCGCGGCCGGATCCCCTCCGACGTGCGCGAGGCCTTCGAGGCCGCTCACTAGTCGCGACCCGACCATCCGAGGGGGCCGTCCGCACACCGCGGGCGGCCCCCTCGGCATCCATGGGTCTCGACCCGCCCTCGGCCACGCAGCACGCTCGTTCCCCGACTGCCGCTGCTCGGGCATGTTCGCTCTGAGCGGACGACGGGTGTCGGAGCGGGGGAACACGTAGGCTGGGAGACCAGTTGGAGCAGAGGACACCGGATTCGGTGTCACAGGTTCTTTCGTCGGATGCCCCATCATCCGCAGTGCTAGGAGCGAAGGCATGTTCGAGCGGTTCACTGACCGAGCCCGTCGGGTGGTCGTGCTGGCCCAGGAAGAGGCCCGCATGCTCTCCCACAACTACATCGGCACCGAGCACATCCTGCTCGGGCTGATCCACGAGGGCGAGGGTGTCGCCGCGAAGGCCCTGGAGAGCCTCGACATCTCGCTGGAGGCCGTGCGCGCCCAGGTCGAGGAGATCATCGGCCAGGGCCAGCAGGCCCCGAGCGGGCACATCCCGTTCACCCCGCGGGCCAAGAAGGTCCTCGAGCTCTCCCTGCGCGAGGCGCTCCAGCTCGGCCACTCCTACATCGGGACCGAGCACATCCTGCTCGGCCTGATCCGTGAGGGCGAGGGCGTCGCCGCCCAGGTCCTGCAGAAGCTCGGCGCCGATCTCAACCGCGTACGCCAGCAGGTGATCCAGTTGCTCAGCGGCTTCCAGGGCAAGGAGCAGGGCGGTGCCCAGGCCGCGACGTCGGGTGCACCCGCCGACACCCCGTCGTCCTCGCTGGTGCTCGACCAGTTCGGCCAGAACCTCACCCAGGACGCCCGCGACGGCAAGCTCGACCCGGCGATCGGCCGGGAGAAAGAGATCGAGCGGGTCATGCAGATCCTGAGCCGGCGCACCAAGAACAACCCGGTGCTGATCGGTGAGCCCGGCGTCGGCAAGACCACGATCGTCCAGGGCCTGGCCCAGGACATCGTCCGTGGCAACGTGCCCGAGACGCTCAAGGACAAGCAGATCTACACCCTCGACCTCGGTGCACTGGTGGCGGGCTCCCGCTATCGCGGTGACTTCGAGGAGCGCCTGAAGAAGGTGCTCAAGGAGATCCGCACCCGCGGCGACATCGTGCTGTTCATCGACGAGATCCACACCCTCGTCGGTGCCGGCGCGGCCGAGGGCGCGATCGACGCGGCCTCCATCCTCAAGCCGATGCTGGCCCGTGGTGAGCTCCAGACCATCGGCGCGACCACCCTGGACGAGTACCGCAAGTACCTCGAGAAGGACGCCGCGCTGGAGCGCCGGTTCCAGCCGATCCAGGTCGCCGAGCCGTCGATCGCCCACACCATCGAGATGCTCAAGGGGCTGCGCGACCGTTACGAGGCCCACCACCGGGTGACGATCACCGATGAGGCCCTGGTCGCGGCGGCCACCCTGGCCGACCGCTACATCTCCGACCGGTTCCTGCCCGACAAGGCGATCGACCTGATCGACGAGGCCGGCTCGAGGCTGCGGATCCGCCGGATGACGGCGCCCGCGGATCTGCGCGAGTACGACGACAAGATCGCCGACGTCCGTCAGCGCAAGGAGGCCGCGATCGACGGCCAGGACTTCGAGGCGGCCGCACGTCTGCGCGACGAGGAGAAGCAGCTGACCGCGCAGAAGGTCGAGCGCGAGAAGCAGTGGCGCGCCGGCGACCTCGACGAGGTGGCCGAGGTCGACGAGGAGCTGATCGCCGAGGTGCTCGCCGTGGCGACCGGCATCCCGATCGTGAAGCTCTCCGAGGAGGAGTCCACGCGGCTGCTCAAGATGGAGGACGAGCTCCACAAGCGGGTGATCGGCCAGGACCAGGCTGTCGCCGCGCTGAGCCGGGCCATCCGTCGTACCCGGGCCGGGCTGAAGGACCCCAAGCGTCCCGGCGGCTCGTTCATCTTCGCCGGTCCGTCCGGTGTCGGTAAGACGTGGCTGTCCAAGACGCTCGCGGAGTTCCTCTTCGGCGACGAGGACGCGCTGATCCAGCTCGACATGAGCGAGTACAGCGAGAAGCACACGGTCTCACGGCTGTTCGGCTCGCCTCCGGGCTACGTCGGCTACGAGGAGGGCGGCCAGCTCACCGAGAAGGTGCGCCGCAAGCCGTTCAGCGTCGTGCTCTTCGACGAGGTCGAGAAGGCCCACCCCGACATCTTCAACAGCCTGTTGCAGATCCTGGAGGAAGGTCGCCTGACCGACTCCCAGGGCCGGGTCGTGGACTTCAAGAACACCGTGATCATCATGACCACCAACCTCGGCACCAAGGACATCGCGAAGGGTCAGAACCTCGGGTTCGCCCAGAGCGCCGACGTGGCCGGCTCCTACGACCGGATGAAGAACAAGGTGCAGGAGGAGCTCAAGCAGCACTTCCGTCCCGAGTTCCTCAACCGCGTCGACGAGATCATCGTGTTCCCGCCGCTGTCGCAGGAGCAGATCATCCACATGGTCGACAACATGATCGAGTCCGTCGAGCTGCGCCTGAAGGACCGCGACATGTCGCTCGAGCTGACCCAGCCGGCCAAGAACCTCCTGGCCACCCGCGGCTTCGACCCGGTGCTCGGCGCCAGGCCGCTGCGTCGGACGGTGCAGCGCGAGATCGAGGACGTCCTGGCCGAGAAGATGCTGTACGGCGAGGTCGGTCCCGGCCAGATCGTGCTGGTCGACGTCGAGGGCGAGGGTCCCACCGCGACCTTCACCTTCGCGGGGCAGAAGGTCGGCGTGCTGCCGGACCTGCCGCCCTTCGAGACCGTGTCGGTCGAGCCGCCTGCGGGCGAGGCCGGTCGCGGTGAGGGCGACGACGAGACGCCCGGCCCGACCGACGTCGAGAAGTCGGTCGACTGACCCGGGGGGCTTACCCGGCTGAACCACGACCCGGCACCCGCGCTGCACGCGAAGGTGCCGGGTCGCGGCCTGTCCGCACCCTTTTCGGTGCGCCTGGTCAGTGGGCGGTGTGCAGGTTGAGCACGACCACGCCGACGATGATCAGCGCCAGGGCCGCAAGCTTGACGGCGTCGAGGCGCTCGCCGAGGACGAGGACGCCGACCAGGGCGATGGCAGCGGTCCCGAGCCCGGACCAGACCGCGTAGGCCACCGACACCGACATCTGACGGACCACGAGAGCCAGCATCCAGATCGAGATCGCGTAACCGGCCATCACGACCAGCGACCAGGGCAGGTCGGAGAAGCCGCGGGTGCGCGGCAGGATCGACGTGGCACCGACCTCGATGCCGACTGCGGCCATCAGGATGACGAACGGGCTGAACATGGTTCCTTCTCTTCCCTGGGTTGTAGCAGTTGCTACATCCCAGTAGTGTAGCGATTGCTACAGGCTGAACCAAACTGATTGCGGCAGGATGTGTGGGTGACGACGCGGCGTGACGAGCTGGCTGAGGGTGCGACCGACTACGCCCTCGAGCACGGTCTGGTCGGGTTGAGCCTGCGACCGCTGGCTGAGTCGCTCGGCACCAGCGACCGGATGCTGCTCTACCACTTCCGCGACAAGGACGACCTGATCACCACGATCCTGCGGACGTCGAACGCCCGCTCCATGCAGGGCATCCGCGACCTGCCTCCGTCCGTCGACCTGCGGACGGCCGTGCTCGACCTGTGGCGCACCGTCAGCCGCGGCGACCAGCAGCGCTGTCAGCGGCTGTACGTCGAGGCGGCCGCACTCGGCCTGTTCGGCCGCGAGCCCTACGCCACCGAGGTCCGGGAGGCCAACGCCGCCTGGATGTCGGCGCTCGCCGGCCACCTGGTCGCCGCGGGGCTCGCCCGGGCCGACGCGCGCCGGGTCGCCGAGCTCGTCGACTCCGCCTTCGTCGGCCTCCAGATGGACCAGCCGCTCGACTCAGCGGCTCGCCAGCGGCGCACCGTGGCCGACCTGGCCGACGCGGTGGCCGACCGCTGGGTGCCGTCGTGACCCGGGCCACCGGGGCAGTCCGGCCCGCTCAACCGGGCAGCGCGTAGCCGGCACCGGCCGCGACCAGCAGCCCGTCCTGCACCAGGGCGTCGAGGCAGCGCAGCCGCTGGTCCCGGTCCGGCCAGGCCGCCTCCAGGCGGTGGACGGCGACGACGCCCTCGGTGTCCCGGGCCAGCGCCATCAGCCGGCCACGACACTGACGGTCGGTGCCGGCCCAGGCCTGCCCGCGGCGCGGAGGTCCGTCGTACGACGGCCGGCCGGTCGCGTGCCAGGCGCAGCTCGCCCGCACCGGGCACTGCTCGCACCGCGGGGCGGCGGCCGTGCAGACGAGGGCGCCCAGCTCCATCACCGCCACCGACCAGGTCGCGGCGGTGGGCTCGTCGTCGGGCAGGAGCGCCTCGGCCCGTCGTCGTTCGGCTGCGTTGAGGGTGGGGGGAGGGAGCTCCGCGCCGCCCACGGCCCGGGCCAGCACCCGGCGGACGTTCGTGTCGAGCACCGCCCGGCGGCGCCCGAACGCGAACGCCAGGATCGCCGAGGCGGTGTAGTCGCCCACACCGGGAAGTGCCAGCAGGTCGTCGTAGCTGTCGGGGACCCGGCCGCCGTGGCGCTCGGTGATCGCGGAGGCGGCGGCGTGCAGGCGGACAGCGCGACGCGGGTAGCCGAGCCGACCCCAGGCCCGGATCGCCTCGCCGACCGGCTCCGCGGCCAGGGCGTCGGGCGTGGGCCACCGCTCGAGCCAGAGCCCGTGCACGGGCAGCACCCGGCTCACCGGTGTCTGCTGCAGCATGAACTCCGAGACCATCACCGACCAGGCGGACGCGCTGGTACGGCGCCAGGGAAGGTCGCGGGCGTGCTCGTCGTACCACCGGAGCAGGGGGTCGTGCAGCTCGCTCACCCGGCGATCGTAGGGGCGGCCCGCGTGGCAACCGTGGTCGGCCCGGGAGGCGAACTAGCGTGGCCGGCATGACCGGTACGACGCGTGGGCGGCTCCCGGCCCGCGTCTACTGGGCGCGCCGGCTGATGGTGCTGGGCACCGCGCTGCTGCTCGTCGTGGGCATCGCCCGGCTGCTCGGCGGCAGCAGCGACGGCTCGTCCGGCCCGGACCGGGCGGCCCAGGTCTCCGACACCTCGACTAAGGGCAGTGCGGCTCCCTCGGCGACGACTGCTCACGCGCGCCACCGCCACCATCACCGGTCCAGGTCGCGGGCGAGCGTCAGTGCCAGCCCGGTGGCGATGCCCTCGGGGCCCTGCGCCGACAACGACGTGGCGATCACCCCCTCGGTGCCGCAGCCGATCGCCGGCAGCGACATCACGCTGGTGCTCGACATCTCGACGATCACCTCTCCCGCCTGCGACTGGACCCTCTCGGGCAAGTCCCTGGCCCTAAAGATCACCTCGGGGCCGGACCTGATCTGGACGACCGTGCAGTGCGCCAAGGTGATCCCCACCGAGAGCCTGGTGCTGCGCAACAACGTCCCGACCCGGGTGGAGCTGACCTGGAACGCCCGCCGCTCGGAGCCGGGATGCCCGGCGGTCACCGACTGGGCCAAGCTCGGCACCTACCACCTGCACGTCGCGGCGCTGGCCGGTCAGCCGCAGGACGTCACCTTCACCCTGGTGGCGCCGTTGCCGCCCGAGGTGACCAAGACCGTCCACCCACACCGGCACCGTCACCACCGGCACCACAAGAAGCACACGACCGTCATCGACTGACGGCGTCGCGCCCCGCCCACGGGTCAGACGTAGCGCTCGAGGATCGACGACTCCGCGAGCCGTGAGAGACCCTCGCGCACGCTGCGGGCGCGCAGCTCGCCGACCCCCTCGACGGCCTGGAGGTCGTCCACCCCGGCCGAGAGCAGCTTCTGGAGGGTGTCGAAGTGGTCCACCAGCCGCTCGACCACCGCCGGTGGCAGGCGCGGCACCTTGGCCAGCAGGCGGTAGCCGCGGGGAGCGACGGCGCCGTCGAGGTGGTCGCCCAGCCCCAGCGCGCGGGAGGCGGCCGCGGGGTCGACCAGGTCGGTGGCCGACAGGGCCTCGATCCGGGCCAGGGTGGCCTCGGGGCCCTTGGAGCGTCGTCCGGAGGGGAGGTAGTCGCGGACCACGAGCTCGCGCTCCTGGTCGACGCCGGTCACCAGCTCCTCGAGCTGGAGGGAGAGCAACCGGCCGTCGGTGCCGAGCTCGAGCACGTAGTCCTCGATCTCGCTGGCGATCCGGGTCACCATCTCCAGCCGCTGCGCGACCACGGCGACGTCGCGGACGGTCACGAGGTCCTCGATCTCCAAGGCCGAGAGGGTCGCCGAGACCTCGTCGAGCCGGAGCTTGTAGCGCTCGAGCGTGGCCAGGGCCTGGTTGGCGCGCGACAGGATCTGCGCGGACCCCTCGATGACGTGGCGGCTCTCGCCGACGTAGGCGGCGATGATCTGCATCGACTGGGACACCGAGATCACCGGGATGCCGGTCTGTCGGGCCACCCGGTCGGCGGTGCGGTGGCGGGTGCCGGTCTCGTCGGTGTGGATCGACGGGTCGGGCATCAGGTGGACCGCGGCCCGGGTGATCTTGGTGATGTCGCGGTCGATGATGATCGCGCCGTCCATCTTGGCCAGCTCGCGCAGGCCGGTGGCGGTGAACGGCACGTCGAGGGTGAACCCTCCGGTGCAGATCGAGTCGACCAGCCGGTCGGAGCCGAGCACGATCAGGGCGCCGGTGCGCCCGCGCAGGATCCGCTCCAGCCCGTCGCGCAGCGCGGTGCCGGGCGCGATCGCCGACAAGGTGGCGCGCAGGCGCAACATCTCGTCGGTCGGTGCGATGCCAGCCACGGGCGTTCCCCTTTGTCAGTCCACGGCCCAGGCCGTGGCGTCAGTCTAGAGGGTCACCCGTGGCCCGGCTGCCGCTCCGGGTCAGCCCGAGCAGCCGCAGGGCGCCGGCGAGGTCGCCGGTCTCCAGCACGGTCAGGCCGTCGACGGTACGGCGCTCGGCCGCCGGGGCACCCCGGGTGGACGAGGTGGGCACCACCGCCAGCCGGAACCCCAGCCGCGCCGCCTCGCTGACCCGCTGCGGCAGGTCGCGCACCTTGCGCACCTCGCCGGCCAGGCTGATCTCGCCCAGCGCCACGACACCTCGGGGCGGCGAAGCGCCGGTGCCGGCCGAGGCGAGGGCGATCGCGATCGCGAGGTCGCTGGCCGGCTCGGTCAGCCGAGCACCGCCGACGGTCGAGGCGAACACGTCGCGGGCGTGGAGCGCGATGCCGCAGTGCTGCTGGAGGACCGCGAGCACCATGGCCACGCGGGCCGAGTCGAGGCCCGACGTGGTGCGTCGGGGTCGCTCCAGCGAGCTGGTGGTGACCAGGGCCTGGACCTCGGCCAGCATCGGCCGCCGCCCCTCCATGGTGACCGCGACGCAGGTGCCCGGGACGCGGTGCTCGTGGTTTTCCACGAACAGACCGGTGGGGTCGGTGACGGCGGTGATGCCGTCGGAGCCCAGGTCGAAGCAGCCGACCTCGTCGATCGGGCCGAAGCGGTTCTTCATCGCCCGGACCATCCGGAAGCGCGAGTTGCGATCGCCCTCGAAGTGGAGCACGACGTCCACGACGTGCTCGAGCACCCGCGGACCGGCGATCGAGCCGTCCTTGGTGACGTGGCCGACGATGATCGTGGTGATGTTGCGGGTCTTGGCGACCCGGATCAGGGCGGCCGCGACCTCCTTGACCTGGGTGACCCCGCCGGGCACGCCGTCCAGGCTCGCGGCCCCGATGGTCTGGATCGAGTCGACGACCAGCACCTCGGGCCGCACCTGCTCGACGTGGGTGAGGATCGCGCCGAGGTCGGTCTCGGCCGCGAGGTAGAGCTCGTCGTGGACCCCGCCGGTGCGGTCGGCGCGCAGCCGCACCTGGGAGGCGGACTCCTCGCCGGTGACGTAGAGGGTGCGGCGCTGGTAGCGCGCGGTCTGCGCGGCCACCTCGAGCAGCAGGGTGCTCTTGCCGACCCCCGGCTCGCCGGCCAGCAGGATCGCCGCGCCGGGCACCAGCCCGCCCCCGAGCACCCGGTCGAGCTCGGGCACCCCGCTGCTGCGGAACGCCGACGAATGGACCGAGACCTGGGCGATCGGCACCGCGGCGCTGCTGACCGGCCCCGCCTCGGCCCGCTGCGGCCGGGCCGCCGCCGACTCGGCCACCGAGCCCCACGCCTGGCACTCGCCGCACCGCCCGACCCACTGGGGGGACGCCCAGCCGCACTCGGAGCAGAGATAGGAGGGCCGGACGGTCTTGGACATGGGGCGAACGCTAGACGGCGCCGCCGACAGGGCCGGCCCGGCGGTCGCGGCGCGCCGCCGGGAGGGTCCGGGGAGTGGCCGGCACGCCGTACCCCCCGATGGGTGTGCCGGTCGGCCCGGGGGATCACGGACGCTATCCTCACCGTTGGATCGATCAAGAGGGGGACCACGATGGCCTGGTCGGGACGCGTCGCGCTGAGTCCGCCGACCCTCGCCGACGTCGCCGAGCTGGCGGGGGTCTCGCGGCAGACCGTCTCCAACGCCGTCAACAACCCCGAGCTCCTGCGCCCCGACACCCTGGCCCGCGTGCAGGAGGCGATCTCCGAGCTCGGCTACCTGCCCAACCGCGCCGCCCGCAACCTGCGCACCCGCGCCACGCACCTGATCGGGATGAAGTTCAACTCCGCGCAGGAGGGCACCGCGAACGCCGCGATGGACCGCTTCGTGCACACGCTGGTCGAGCACACCGGTGAGAGCGGCTACCACCTGCTGCTCTTCGCCGGCACCAACGACGACCCGATCGGGGGGTACGACGACCTGCTGCGCTCGACCGCCGTCGACGCGTTCATCGTCACCGACACCTACCTCGGCAACCCGCAGGTCGCCTGGCTGACCGACCACCGGGCGCCGTTCGTCGCGTTCGGCCGACCGTGGGACAACCCCGAGGCCACCCACGCCTGGGTCGACGTCGACGGCGCCGCCGGCACCGAGCTGGCCACCAACCACCTCCTCGACAAGGGCCACACCCGGATCGCCTGGATCGGCTGGCGCAAGGACTCCTTCATCGGCGAGGACCGGCGCGCCGGATGGACCCGCGCCCTGCACGCCCGCGACCTGCCCACCACCGGGCTGGCCTCCCGGGTCGAGGACACCGTGGCCAGCGGGCGCGAGGCCGCGGCCGTGCTCCTCGACGAGGCGCGGCCGACCGCGTTCGTCTGCGCCTCCGACACCCTGGCCATGGGTGTGCTGCACACCCTCGGCGACCGCGGCCTCGCCTGGGGTCCCGACATCGCCGTGGTCGGCTTCGACGACTCGCAGGTCGCCCAGGTCGTGCCGGGCGGGATCACCTCGGTCCGGCAGCCGCTGGAGCAGGTGGCGGTCGAGATCGTCCAGGCGCTGGAAGGCCTGCTCTCCACGCCGCCGGTCACCGGGCCGGGCGTGCTGCTGGCCCCCACGCTCGCCGTGCGTGGCAGCTCCGGCTGACCGCTCAGAAGTCCCTCGACCAGAGGTTGACCGCGTAGTCGACGGTGGTGCCCTCGTGCCCGGCCAGGATCTGCTCGGCCGTCGCGGGGGTGAACTCGATCCGGACCACCGCCTCGAGGTCGGCCCGGCTGTCGAAGCTCCACCCGACGTCCACCGGCGTCCGACGCCAGCCCCGGGTCGACCAGAAGCGCTCCACGGCCACCGGGTCGACCTGCGGGTAGCCGAGTCGGAACCAGGCTCCGAACGTCGACCGGGTCGCGTCGTTGTCGATCACGAACGCCGTGCCCCCACGTCGTGCGACGCGGTCGAGCTCGGCCAGCCCGGGCTCGCAGCCGGGCCCGAAGAAGTAGGCCCAGCGGGCATGGACCACGTCCACCGAGTGGTCCGGCAGCGGCACCTCCTGGGCGGTCCCCGCGAGCACCGACACGTTCCCCAGGGACCGGGTACGACGTGCGGCCAGGCGCACCAGCCCGGGATGCGGCTCCACGCCGTACACGTGCGACGCCGAGGCGGCGAACCGCGGCAGGTGGAAACCGCTGCCGCACCCGAGGTCGAGCACCACCCGCCCGTGCCAGTCGGCCAGCGACCGCATCGCCGCCTCGAGCCGACCCTCGCGGTCGACCGCGTGGTTCTCCAGCTCGTAGGTGGCCGGGTGCTCCCAGATGTTGGGGCTGGGCACGGCCCCGGGGATCGGTGGCGGGGGCGTCAGACCCGGACCAGGCCGTGCGGGGTCTGGAACTGGGCGGCGATGATGCCGGGGGTGCCGTGCGGGGCGACCCACTCGACCTTGACGTCCTCCAGCGGAGCCTCGACGGTGTGGCCCAGCCACTCGCTGACGCGGTGCGGGTCGCCCGCGATCTCCAGGCAGGCCAGGGAGTACTCCCCGTCGGCGCCCGCCGACGGGTGCAGCTCGTCGGGGCTCTCCCACTGGATGAAGAACGGCAGCTGGGGGTCGGAGATCAGGCCGTTGATGCCGATCTGCTTCCACTTCAGCTCGGTGCCGTCGGGGCGGTGCCGGTTGCCCGGGGCGGCCTCGCGACCGAGCCGCTTCTCCACCTTGGTGATGTCGTCGACGGCGACGACCCAGCCCAGCCAGCCGCCACCGGCCGCGGACCGGGCCCGGACGGCCTGGCCGAAGGGGGCCTTGTCGGAGGCCGGGTGGTCGAGCACCTCGACCACCTCGAGGTAGGTGTGGCCGGCCAGCGGCAGCACGCGGTTGCGGGTCCCGAAGCGGGGGTGGACACCACCGTCGACGAACTGACGCCCGAGCAGCTTGCCGATGCGCTCGGCGGTCCCGGCGAGTCCGTCAGGGCCGGCGGCGTAGGAGAGGTGGTCCAGGCGCATGCCCGCATTCTGCGCCAACGCGTCCGCCGGATCGGACACGGGGGTCGGGTTTTCTTGACATCGAGATAGGTCGCGGGGATGCGGGGATTCCCCCTAGCGGGGGTCGGCCGGGTGCAGGGCCAGGGGTCGCCGGGCGGCCAGATGGGCCTCGCAATGGGTGACCAGCACGTCGTACGCCGGGCGGCCCATGAGCTCGACCAGCTCGGGCTCGTTGGTCACGTAGAGGGCGTCGCGGCCCACGTGCGCCTCGGTGTTGCCCGAGCAGTACCAGTCGAGGTCGTGGCCTCCGGGGCCCCAGCCCCGCCGGTCGTACTCGCCGATCGTGACCTCGGAGTACGACGTCTCGTCGGGCCGCTCGACGGTGCGGAAGGTGCGCCGGATCGGCAGCTGCCAGCACACGTCGGGCTTGGTCTCCAGCGGGTTGCGACCCTGCTGGAGGGCCAGTCCGTGCAGGGCGCAGCCGGCGCCGGTGCCGAAGTCCGCGCGGTTGTGGAAGACGCACGCCGACTGCCCGTCGTGCTCGACGACCAACGTCTTGCGTGCGCCCTCGTCGTCGGTCTCGACCCAGTCGGCCTTGCGGACCTTCCCCTGCGGTCGGAACTGCCACTGCTCCGGTGTGAGCTCGGCGACGAACGACGCGACCCGGCGCTCGTCGTCCTTGTCCGCGAAGTGCGCGCCGAGGGTGCAGCAGCCGGTGTCGGGGGCGTCGGCGTAGATGCCCCGGCAGCCCTGGCCGAAGATGCAGGTGTAGCGCGAGGTCAGCCAGGTCAGGTCGCAGCGGAACACCTGTCCGGGCTCGGCCGGGTCGGGGAACTCCACGTAGGCACGGGGGAACACCAGGTCGACTTCGGGCACCGCGCCAGCCTACGGGCGCCCGGGGTGCCGCTAGATTCGACCCATGCGCCTCGGCGTCCTCGACATCGGCTCCAACACCGGCCACCTCCTGGTGGTGGATGCCCACCGCGGTGCGGCACCGCTCCCGGCGTACTCCCACAAGGAGCCGCTGCGCCTCGCCGAACACCTCGAGGAGGGTGAGGTCAGCAAGGGCGGGATCAAGGCCCTGACCAAGTTCGTCGCCGACGCGGTCGTGGTCGCCGAGGACAAGGGCGCCCAGGACATGCTGGGCTTCGCCACCTCGGCGGTACGCGACGCCGACAACTGCGACGCCGTGCTGGACCACGTGGCCGACGAGACCGGGGTCCGGATCGCGGTCCTGCCCGGCGAGGACGAGGCCCGGCTCACCTTCCTCGCCGTACGACGCTGGTTCGGCTGGTCCGCCGGACGGCTCGCCGTCTTCGACATCGGTGGCGGTTCCCTGGAGATCGCCGGTGGCGCCGACGAGGAGCCGGATGTCGCGTGGTCGCTGCCGATCGGGGCCGCCCGGCTGGCCCGCGAGCACTTCCGCGACGGCAACCCCGGCGAGAAGGGCCTGCGCGAGCTGCGCAAGAAGATCCGGGCCGACATCGCCCGCGACGCCGGCCACCTGCTCCGGGGCGGGACGCCGGACATGGCGGCAGCGACGTCGAAGACGTTCCGCTCGCTGGCCCGCATCTGCGGGGCCGCCTCGTCCGACGAGGGGCCGCTGGTCGAGCGGGTGCTCTCGCAGCGCGACCTCCAGAAGTGGATCCCCAAGCTGGTCGACATGTCCGCCGACGACCTCGCGGAGCTGCCCGGCGTCTCTCCGAGCCGGACCCACCAGATCGTCCCCGGCGCACTGGTGGCCGAGGCCGTGATGGACATCTTCGGCCTGGAGGCGCTCCAGATCTGCCCCTGGGCGCTGCGGGAAGGCGTCATCCTCGAGCGGCTCGACCAGATCGCGGCGACCTGACGTGGCGCTGATCGCCCTCTCCACCGCGTCGGTCTACCCCGAGTCGAGCGCGCACGCGTTCGCCTACGCGTCGTCGCTGGGCTACGACGCGGTCGAGGTGATGGTCGGGATCGACGCGCTCAGCCAGCAGACCTCGGCGGTCAAGCAGCTCTCCGACCACCACGGTCTCAAGGTCTGCGCGATCCACTCGCCCTGCCTGCTGTTCACCCAGCGGGTCTGGGGCACCGACCCCTGGGGCAAGCTCGAGCGGTCCGCCGAGATGGCGCACGCGGTCGGCGCGGACGTGGTCGTCGTGCACCCGCCGTTCCGGTGGCAGCGGGACTACGCCGCCGGCTTCGTCAACGGCATCGCGGCCCTGGAGGAGTCGACCGGCATCGCGTTCGCGGTCGAGAACATGTATCCGTGGCGCGCCTCGGCACGTCGTGGCGTCGAGGTCTACGTGCCGGGCTGGGACCCGTCGGCGGAGAACTACGCCAACACCACGGTCGACCTCTCGCACGCGGCCATCGCGGGGTCGCCCGTGGTCGAGATGGCCCAGCGGCTCGGAGCGCGGCTGCGGCACGTGCACCTGACCGACGGGTCCGGCTCGGCGAAGGACGAGCACCTCGTCCCCGGCCGCGGTGCCATGGACGCCGCAGGCTTCCTGCGGCACCTGGCCGGGCAGGGGTTCGACGGCCACATCGTGCTGGAGATCAACACCCGTCGGGCCGGCAACCGTGAGGAGCGCGAGGCCGACCTGAGGGAGTCGCTGGAGTTCGCTCGCGAGCACTTCGTGACCTCGTCGTGAGCGTCGGCTCCGCGCCTCGAGGTCGACGACCAGGAGCGCCCGACACCCGTGCCGTGATCCTGGCCGCGGCCCGCACGTCGTTCGCCGACAAGGGCTTCGCCGGTACGACGATCCGCGGCATCGCTGCGCTGGCCGGGGTCGACGCGGCCCTGGTCCACCACTACTTCGGCACCAAGGACGACCTGTTCGTCGCCGCGCTCGAGCTCCCCGTCGACCCGCGCGTGGCAATCGCCCCTGCCTTGGCCGACGGGGCCGACGGCGCCGGCGAGCGGGTGCTGCGCGTGTTCATCGGGGTCTGGGACGACCCGGCCAACACTCCGGTGTTCGTCGCGCTCGCCCGCACCCTGTTGGACCCGACCGCGGGCCACCTGATGCGCGACGGCTTCCTGCCGGTGGTGCTGCTCCCCGTGGGCCGGGCGCTGGCCCTCGACCGGCCCGAGCTGCGGATGTCGCTGGTGGCCAGTCAGATGCTCGGCATCATCCTGAGCCGCTACGTCCTGGAGCTGGAGCCGATCGCCTCGATGCCGGCCGACGCCCTCGTCGCGGCGTACGCCCCGACCGTCCAGCGCTACCTCACCGGAGATCTCCCCTGAGCCCGAGCCGGGACGTTCGGCCCGTTGACGTACCGGCAACGCGGGAGAACAATTCAACACATGATGAATAACGCGGTGGAGATCCGGGCGCTGGTGGTGGTGCGCGGTGCTCGACGGGTCCTGGACGGGCTCGACCTGAGCATCGCGCGAGGCACGGTCACCGGCCTGCTCGGGCCCAGCGGCTGCGGCAAGAGCACCCTGATGCGGTCGCTGGTCGGGGTGCAGCAGGTGCGGTCGGGCAGCGTGACCATCGACGGGGTCGAGGCCGGCAGCAAGGCGCTTCGCCACCGGATCGGCTACGTCACCCAGGCTCCGAGCATCTACGCGGACCTCACGGTCCGCGAGAACCTCCTGTTCTTCGCCCGCGTGCTCGGCGCCGACCGCGCCTCGGTGACCGAGGCGATCGAGCGGGTGGACCTGGCCGACCACGCCGACCAGGTGGTCGGACGGCTGAGCGGCGGCCAGCTGTCGCGGGCGAGCCTTGCCGTCGCGTTGCTCGGGACGCCCGACGTGCTCGTGCTGGACGAGCCCACGGTGGGCCTCGACCCCGTCCTGCGCCGTGAGCTGTGGACGCTGTTCCACCGGTTGGCCGACGACGGCGCCGCCGTGTTCGTGTCGAGCCACGTGATGGACGAGGCTGAGCGCTGCGACCGGCTCCTGCTGATGCGGCGCGGCCGGATCATCGCCGACGACACCCCCGCCCGGATCCTCGAGACCACGCACACCGACGACATGGAGAGCGCGTTCCTGGCTTTGGTGGACGCCGCGGAGAGGAGGGCGTCGTGAACGTCTCGATCCTCCTGGCGGTCACCGCACGGGTGCTCACCCAGCTGCGTCGCGACCGGCGTACCGCGGCGATGCTGCTCGTCCTGCCGTGCGTCCTGATCACCTTGTTGTGGTGGATGTTCCGCGACATGCCGGGCTCGCTCTTCGACCGCTTCGGCCCCGGCCTGCTGGCGATCTTCCCCTTCATCGTGATGTTCCTGGTGACCTCGGTGACCACGCTGCGCGAGCGCAGCTCGGGCACGCTGGAGCGGCTGCTCGCGATGCCGATGGGCAAGCTCGAGTTCCTGGGCGGCTACGCGCTCGCGTTCGGCCTGGTCGCGACCGTCCAGGCCGCGCTGGCGGTGACGCTCAGCACCGGCCCGCTCGGGCTCCAGGTGACCGGCCACGTGTGGCTGCTCGGGCTCGTCGCGGTCGCCGACGCCGTGCTCGGTACGGCGCTCGGGCTGTTCGTCAGCGCCTTCGCCCAGACGGAGTTCCAGGCCGTGCAGTTCATGCCGCTCTTCGTGATCCCCCAGATCCTGCTGTGCGGGCTCTTCGTGCCGCGCCCGGCGCTGCCCGGCGTGCTGCACACGATCAGCGACGTGCTGCCGCTCTCCTACGCCACCGACGCCATGCAGGGGCTCGTCAGCAGCACCGCCACCGGCGACGTGTGGCGCGACCTCGCGATCGTTGCGGGCTTCGCCCTGGCCGCGCTCGCCGGAGGCGCGGCGACCCTGCGGCGTCGTACCCCCTGACCCGGAGATACGACGACCGGCGGGGTCAGGCGACGGGTTGCTGGAGCTCGGTGATCCAGGCGTCCGGGTCGTCGGGGTCGGTGTGCAGGTAGACCTCGCGGCACGGCCCGGAGAAGGTCAGGCCGAGGTGCTCGACGTGGTTGCCGAGCTCCTGCCAGGCCTCGCCGATGTGGGCCATCGAGCCGCGGTAGACCGCCGTCAGCGCACGTGGCACTGCCCCGAGCTCCCCGGTCTCGGTGCCGGGCACGCCCGGGCGCTCGAACCCCGCGCCCATGCTGAGCCCCTCGCCCTCACCGGAGTACCACGCGATGCCGGGGTGGGACGGCTGCTCACCGGCCTCCTCGATGCGGCGGACCAGCTCCTCGAACATCGGGCCGATCCGGGTCCCGACGTCGCTCACGTCCTTCACGTGCCCGGTCACCTGCGCCAGGGTGAGCGCGGGCAGCGGCTTCTCGATGAACTCCAGCTCCATGGTGCCTTCTCCTTCCATCAACCGGAGGCGCCGCTCGACGTCGGCCAGCCGGGCGAGGTCGTGCCCGATCTGCTCCTCGAGCTCGCGGCGGCGCTGCTCGAGCATCGCCTGCAGGGCCAGCGCGGTGGGGCTGCCCTGGAGCAGCGTCCCGATCTGGGCGAGGGAGAAGCCGAGGTCGCGCAGCGCGACGATCGTGTGGGCCCTGTCGAGCTGGACCGGCTCGTAGAACCGGTAGCCCGACGCGGGGTCGACGTACGACGGGGCGAGCAGGCCGATCGCGTCGTAGTGACGCAGCATCCGGACCGACACCCCGGCGTACCGTGCGAAGTCTCCGATACTCAACATGACCCGACCAGCCCATCGCCTGACACGGTGTGAGGGTCAAGCATCTGCCGGGTGGCGGTCAATGATCGCCTTGCGCGGCGTACGGTTGGTGCATGTCGTTGCTCCGCCAACCGCTGCTCCTGCTCGCCCGGAGCGACCAGGTCAAGAGGCTCGTCACCACGATGCCGGTCTCCGCCGGGATCGTCCGCGGCTACGTGCCCGGCGAGGACACGCAGGACGCGGTCGAGGCCACCGCCGGGCTGGTCGACGACCACCTGCGGGTGACCCTCGACTACCTCGGCGAGGACACCCTCGACGCCGACCAGGCCGACGCCACGGTGCAGGCCTATCTCGACCTCCTGAGCTCGCTGGCAGCCCGGGGGCTCACCCGGCACGCCGAGGTCTCGGTCAAGCTGTCGGCGATCGGGCAGGCGCTGCCGCAGTACGGCCACAAGATCGCGCTCGAGAACGCCCGCACCATCTGCCGGGCGGCCCGCAACGCCGGCACGACGGTCACCATCGACATGGAGGACCACACCACCACCGACGCCACGCTCGCCACCCTGCGCGAGCTGCGCAAGGACTTCCCGGAGACCGGGGCGGTCCTCCAGGCCTACCTCCACCGCACCGAGTCAGACTGCCGGGCGCTGTCCTACGAAGGCTCGCGGGTGCGGCTCTGCAAGGGCGCGTACGACGAGCCCGACGAGGTCGCCTTCCAGAGCCGCCTCGACGTCGACAAGTCCTACGTGCGCTGCCTGAAGGTGCTGCTGTCGGGTCAGGGTTACCCGATGATCGCCACCCACGACCCGCGGATGATCCGGATCGCGTCGTCGCTGGCCAGCCGCTACGGACGAGAGGCGGCGAGCTACGAGTTCCAGATGCTCTACGGCATCCGTCCCGACGAGCAACTGCGGCTGGCCGAGGCCGGCGAGAGCATGCGGGTCTACGTGCCCTACGGCACCGAGTGGTACGGCTACCTCATGAGACGTCTGGCTGAGCGACCGCAGAACCTGACATTCTTCCTCAGGTCCCTGATCAGCAAGCAGTAGCAGCAAAGGCCGGAGCCATGTCCACGACGCCGCAGGTCACCGCGATCCTCGGCGCGGGCGTGATGGGCGAGGCCCTGCTGTCGGGGATGCTCCGTGCCGGGCGGCCGGTCGACTCGCTGCTGGTGGGGGAGAAGCGGCCCGACCGGGCCAGTGAGCTCGTCGAGCGCTACTCGGTCTCGGTGGTCTCCAACCTCGACGCCACCAAGCTGGCCGAGACGCTCGTGCTCGTGGTCAAGCCCCAGGACATGGGTGGCCTGCTCGACGAGATCGGCCCCGAGGTGCGGCCCGGTCAGCTGGTCGTCTCGATGGCGGCCGGGATCACCACGGCGTTCCTCGAGTCGCGGCTGCCCGACGGGGTCGCCGTCGTCCGCGTCATGCCCAACACCCCGGCGCTGGTCGACGAGGGCATGGCCGCGATCGCGCCGGGCTCCCACTGTGACGACGACCACCTGGCCGTGGTCGAGGAGCTCCTCGCCTCCACCGGGCGGGTGCTGCGGATCGCCGAGCGCCAGATGGACGCGGTCACCGCGATCTCCGGCACCGGGCCGGCGTACATCTTCTTCGTGGTCGAGGCGATGATCGAGGCCGGCGTCCACCTCGGACTGCCGCGGGCCACCGCCACCGAGCTCGTCGTCCAGACCGTCGTCGGCTCCGCCAAGATGCTGCGCGAGACCGGCGCCCACCCCGTCGTCCTGCGCGAGCAGGTGACCTCCCCGGCCGGCACCACCGCCGCCGCCCTGCGAGAGCTGGAGATCCACAAGGTGCGGGCGGCGTTCCTGGCCGCCCTCGAGGCCGCTCGCGACCGCTCGGCCGAGCTCGCCGAGGGCTCCTGACCCCCGGTCGCACCGCTCTTCTGGGGCCGTCCACTCCGGCTCGCGGTCGCTGCCCGGCGGGGGGTTCTCGGCCGAAACCTGGCGTTCTCAGGCGATATTTCGGCCGAGAACCTCAGGTTTCCCCGGTGAACCGGTGAAAGCTGCTGCCCCCTACAGCCCCACCGCGGCGTCGGCGGCGGCGAGGACGGGGGCGGTGACGTCGCGGCAGCGGGCGGAGCCGGCGGCGAAGACCGAGGCGACGTACGCCGGGTCGGCGGCGAGCTCGGTGTACGCCTTCTGGAGCGGCTCGAGCACCGCGACGACGGCCTCGGTCACCGCCGACTTCAGGGCGCCGTAGGTCGTCAGGCCGTCCGCGGAGCCGCCGCAGGCGGTCAGGATGTCGAGCAGGTTGGTCACCCCGGGCTTGTCGCCCGCAGCGCGTACGGCGTCAGGGCCGGTGTCGGAGTCGGTCACCGCGCGCGCCACCTTCCGGCGTACGACGTCCGGGGGGTCGAGCAGCCGGATCACGCCCGCGTCGGCCACGGCGGACTTCGACATCTTCGACCCGGGCGACTGGAGGTCCATCACCCGCGCGCCGGCGCGCGGCAGCGTCACCTCCGGCACCGTGAACACCGGCCCGTAGGTCGAGTTGAAGCGGATCGCCAGGTCGCGGGTCAGCTCGACGTGCTGGCGCTGGTCGTCGCCGACCGGCACCGACGACGGCCGGTAGAGCAGGATGTCGGCGGCCATCAGCACCGGGTAGGTGTAGAGCGAGGCGCGGGTCGACGCCACGCCGCGGCCCTTCTCCTTGAACTGGATCATCCGGTTCAGCTCACCGGTGTACGCCGTGCACTCCAGGAGGTAGGTCAGCTCGCGGTGCGCGGGCACCTGGCTCTGCCGGAACAGCGTGGCCCGCGCCGGGTCGAGCCCGGCCGCCAGGAACAGGGTCGAGACCTCGGCGACCGCGGCCCGCAGCGAGGCGGGCTCGTGCCCGGTGGTCATCGCGTGCAGGTCGGAGATCCCGAAGAAGCAGTCGCCGGCGTCCTGGGCGGCCACCATCCCGCGCAGGGCGCCGAGGAGGTTGCCGAGGGTGAGGTGCCCGGTGGGCGTGATCAGGGAGAGGCTGCGGTCCATGGTGGTGCTCCTGGGTGTGAGGTGTGGTCCCCCAGGGGCGGAATGGCCTCGACTCTGCTCGACCACCGAGACCGGCGAGAACGAGGAACGGCCGCCCGTGGGCGGCCGTGGGACGAGGTCACGCGTGCGTGCTCGATCGGGGTCCGCCGTCAGGCGGGCCACCAGTTGGACTTCTGGCACGTGAGCACGGAGCGAGGATACCGATAGCCTCCGGGTCATGCCAGTGTGCCCGGGTCCGGCGACCGTGGTCTTCGACCAGACGCTGACCGAGTACGACTTCGGCCCCAGCCACCCGATGTCGCCGGTGCGGGTCGACCTGACGATGCGGCTGGCCGGCGACCTGGGCGTCCTGGACCACCTGCGCACCGTGCCGGCGCCGATGGCCGGCGACGACCTGATCGCCACCGTGCACGATCCCGCCCTGATCGAGGCCGTGATCCGGGCCGGCGCCGACCCCGACGGCTTCGCGCCGTCGCACGGCCTCGGCTCCGACGACAACCCGGTCTTCCGCGACATGCACCGCGCGGCCTCCCACGTGGTCGGCGCGACGGTCGAGGCCTTCCGCCAGGTGTGGAGCGGTGAGTCGCTGCACAGCGCCAACATCACCGGCGGCCTCCACCACGCGATGCGCGAGCGGGCCAGCGGGTTCTGCATCTACAACGACGTCGCGGTCGGGATCACCTGGCTGCTGGCCAACGGCGCCACCCGGGTCGCCTACGTCGACGTCGACGTCCACCACGGTGACGGTGTGGAGAAGCTCTTCTACGACGACCCGCGGGTGCTCACGATCTCGCTGCACGAGACCGGCCAGACCCTCTTCCCCGGCACCGGCTTCCCCCGGGACAACGGGGGCCCCGACGCCCTCGGCAGCGCGGTCAACGTCGCCCTGCCACCCGGTACGGCGGACGCCGGGTGGCTGCGGGCGTTCCACGCGGTGGTCCCGCCACTGCTGCGCGAGTTCCAGCCCGAGATCCTGGTCACCCAGCACGGCTGCGACAGCCATCGCGACGACCCGCTCGCCGACCTGATGCTCAGCGTCGACGGCCAGCGCGCGTCGTACCTCGCGCTGCACGACCTGGCCCACGAGGTGTGCGGGGGCCGCTGGGTGGTCACCGGGGGCGGCGGCTACGCGCTGGTCGAGGTGGTGCCGCGTGCCTGGACCCACCTCCTCGCGGTGGTCGGCGGTCGGCCGCTCGAGCCGGACACGGCCACCCCCGACGCGTGGCGCGAGCACGTCGCGGAGCGGCTCGGCCGGCGCGCCCCGCACCGGCTCACCGACGGCCGCGACCCGAGCTTCCGCGACTGGCGCGAGGGCTACGACCCGGGCACCTGGCTGGACCGGAGCATCAACTCCACCCGGGAGGAGATCTTCCCGTACCACGGCCTCGACCCGATGCCCTGAGCGGTCAGTTGGTAAAATTCGACCGGATTTCAACTCGACACGCTTGCACAACTCGGGTTTCTATAGCGATTTCCTTCCCCACGTGTCACATCAGGCCCTATTCTCACGATTGAACGCGGGACGTGGGTCACCGGAGGGGAAGCCGGTGCGTGCCTGCCAAGAGAGACGGTGCCCTGCGATGCCTGCCCAGCATGGAGACATGTCCGACGTGAAGTTCCTGACGGTTGCCGAGGTGGCCGCCATGATGCGCGTCTCGAAGATGACCGTCTACCGCCTCGTCCACGGTGGTGAGCTGCCCGCCGTGCGCGTCGGCCGCTCCTTCCGGGTGACCGAGGAGGACGTCAACGAGTACCTCCGCAAGAGCTTCTACAGCGCCGGCTGACCCAGCGCTGCTCCTGTGCCCTGCGGGGCCGCCCCCGACGCTCGATTCTTCGCGCCGGTGAGCGGCGGCTAGGCTGGACCGGTCGTCCCGGCGTACCCGGGACTCCCAGTCAGAGGTGAAGAGGTTTTTCGTGGGTTCAGTCATCAAGAAGCGGCGCAAGCGGATGGCGAAGAAGAAGCACCGCAAGCTGTTGAAGAAGACGCGCGTGCAGCGTCGCAAGCTCGGCAAGTAGCGCTGTAGTCCGGACGGTCGGGGCGCGCTGGTGGGCAAGGTCGTGCTGGTCACCGGGGTCTCCCGAGACCTCGGCCGCAGGTTCGCGCGCTGCCTCGCTGCCGAGCCCGGAGTGGACCGCGTGGTCGGGGTCGACGCCGTTCCTCCGCGCGACGACATCGGGGACGTGACCTTCGTCCGCGCGGACATCCGCAACCCGGTGATCGCCAAGGTGATCGCCAAGGAGGACGTCGACACCGTCGTCCACATGAGCGTCATCGCCACCCCCGGCAGCGCCGGCGGCCGCGGCACGATGAAGGAGCTCAACGTCATCGGCACGATGCAGCTGCTGGCTGCCTGCCAGAAGGCGCCGGGCATCTCGCAGCTGATCGTGAAGTCGACGTCCACGGTGTACGGCGCGAGCAGCCGCGACCCGGCGATGTTCACCGAGGCGATGGAGCCGCGCCGGGTGCCGAGCAGCGGCTACGCCAAGGACGTCGCCGAGATCGAGGGCTACGTGCGCGGGTTCTCCCGGCGCCGGCCCGACGTCCGGGTCACCACGCTGCGCCTGGCCAACGTGCTGGGGCCCCACGTGACCAGCCCGATGACGTCGTACTTCCGGCTGCCGGTGATCCCGCGGGTGCTCGGCTTCGACCCGCGCCTGCAGTTCCTGCACGAGGCCGACCTGATGCGGGTGCTCACCCATGCGGTGGAGGCCGACCTGCCCGGCACCTTCAACGTCGCCGGTGACGGTGTGATGCTGCTGTCGCAGGCCGTACGCCGCCTGCGCAAGCCGAGCATGAGCCTGCCCGGCCCCGCGGTGGGCGGCGTCGCGGCGCTGCTGAAGTCCGCGAGGATGGCCGACTTCTCGCCCGAGCAGCTCGGCTTCCTGACCTTCGGCCGGGGCATCGACACCGGCCGGATGCGCGACGAGCTGGGTTTCGAGCCCGCCTACACCACCGCCGAGGCCTTCGCGGACTTCGCCCGTGCGATCGGGCAGGGCCCGGGCGTCGCCGAGCGGGTCGTGGACGGCCTGGCCGCCGCGACCGGGTCCGCCGCCGAGCCGACCGCGACCGGAGCCGGCCGTGGGTGACGCCGAGGTCATCCCGATCGGCACCGGCGGCCGCCCCGGCCGGGGCACCGGCAGCGACCGTCCGTCGCGGGCCTCACGCACGCTGGCCGGTGACGCGGCGGCCCCGCCACGCCGTACCAACGCCCGCCGCACCGCGGCGCCCGCGCCGGAGCCGGAGCCGGAGCCGGAGCTCGTCGGGCGGCGGCCCCCGGTCACGACCTCGGACCGTGCGCCCCTGGCCGGCATCTCGCCCGGCGAGTGGCTGGGCGCGCTCCAGTCCGCTGCCGTCCAGGTGCTCGGCGACGACTGGGAGCCGCAGCTGGCCGCGTTCCTGGCGTTCCTCAGGCGGCGGATGACCGGTGACTACGAGGTCGACGAGTACGGCTTCGACCCCGAGGTCGCCGAGCGCCTGCTGATGGCGGCGCTGCGACCGATCGCGCAGAAGTGGTTCCGGGTGGAGGTCCGCGGCGCGGACAACCTGCCGGCCGAGGGCGGCGCGCTGGTGGTGTCCAACCACTCCGGGACCCTGCCCATGGACGGGCTGATGACGATGCTGTCCATCCACGACCACACCGGCCGCTTCCTGCGGCCGCTCGGCGCCGACCTGGTCTTCCGGATGCCGGTCGTGAGCAGCCTGGCTCGCAAGGGCGGCGCCACGCTGGCCTGCAACGAGGACGCCGAGCGGATGCTCGCCGGAGGCGAGCTGGTCGGGGTCTGGCCCGAGGGCTTCAAGGGGATCGGCAAGCCGTTCAGCGACCGCTACAAGCTCCAGCGCTTCGGCCGGGGTGGCTTCGTGGCCGCCGCGATCCGTACCGGGGTTCCGATCGTGCCGCTCTCGGTGGTCGGTGCCGAGGAGATCTACCCGCTCGTCGGGAACGTGCCCGCGCTGGCCCGGCTCCTGGGCGTCCCCTACGTGCCGGTGACGCCGTTCTTCCCGTGGCTCGGGCCGCTCGGCCTGGTCCCGCTCCCGTCGAAGTGGCTGCTGGAGTTCGGCGAGCCGATCCGCACCGACGAGTACGACGCCGGGGCAGCCGACGACCCGATGCTGGTCTTCAACGTGACCGACCAGGTGCGCGAGACGATCCAGCAGTCGCTCTACGAGCTGCTCGGACGGCGTACCTCCGTCTGGCGCTGACGCACCGACGTCCGCGGGGCCGGGTCAGGGCAGCTGCGGGAGGTTGCTGGTGACGTCCGACGGCAGCGCGCTGGCGAGCCCGCCGACCGTGTCACCGATCGCTCCGGTGACGGTGTTGCCCACCTGGCCCACCGCGTCGAGCACGTTGCCGGTGGTGTCGGCGACCGTGGACCCGAGGGGGTCGGAGGTGCCTGCGGTGAGGCCGCCGGTCAGGTCGTGCAGGGTGTGCTGCACGTCGGTGCTGGTGGCGATGTCGGTCTGGTTGCCGATCGGCGGCGGCTGCGTGACGCTCCCGGGCGGGAGGTTGCCGCCGACGTGAGGCAGGTGCGGCCCGGACGGAGGGGTGCCCGGGGAGTGGTGGTGAGGGCCGTTCGGGCCGCCGCTGCTGCCGGTGACCCAGGGGCCGGTGGCGGCCCGCGTGGCCTCCGCCAGCACCGTGGGGACAGCGGCCGCCGACGGACCCGAGCAGGTCGGGCAGGTGTGGGTCGCGACCGACTGCACCTGGTCGAGCGCCTGCGCCGCCTGCAGCAGCGAGGGCAGCGAGCCGGCCGGCACCAGTGTCTGGAGGTCGCGCAGCCGGGCCATGCTGTCGGCGGTGAAGGTCCGGACCGCGGTGATCGAGGACTCGTGGCCGGACGTCTGGTAGTCCTGCACGAGCAGGTCGGACCCGGTCGCGGCCTGCGTGCTGAACGCCGTGAGCGCGTCGTCGATGAGGGACGGGTCGGCGTCGCTCCGGCTCAGCGCGGTGGCCTCGTCGAGCCGGGTCGAGGCGCTGTCGAGGAGCACCTGGCCGCGGGCCGCCCGGTCGAAGGTGAGCCCGGCCTGGGCGTTCTCGATGCCGCGCTTGATCGGGTAGAGACCGTCGCCCGGCAGCGCCGACTGCGAGGCGATCGCCACGGTGGCGGAGCCGCCCACGAGCACGACCCCGCTGATGGCCGCCGCCAGCCGGCGGTTGCGTCGACGGACCTGCGGCTTGCTGGGCGACAGGCGCAGGCGCTCGTCGCGGTGGGCCTGGTCGGCGGCCGCGGCCGCGAGCACGGTCTCGGCCTCGGTGATCAGGCGGTCGCGGAGGGCGGCGACGAACGCCGGGTCGGCGACCGCCGCGGGGGTCGCCCGCAGCCCGCCGACGACGGCCAGCAGATCGGCGTACGACGCGGCACGGCTGGTCGAGTCACCCTCGACCAGCTCGTGGAACTCCCGGGCGCGCCGTGCCGTGATCACGTGAACCGTCCTGCCTGGTCAACGGTGTCGCGGCGGGTGCCGGACGACCGGATCAACGACGGGTGGCGGGGTGTGGTTACGCCCCGAGGGGTGGTCGGCTCACACATCTCGCCACCCCGCCGGAACCAGCTTGGCCAGGTTGCGCACCCCGCGCAGCTGGAGCTGCTTGACCGCGCCCTCGCTGCGGCCGAGGACGTCGGCGGTCTCGGCGATGCTCAGGCCCTGGAGGAAGCGCATGATCAGGCAGTCGCGCTGCTCGTCGGAGAGCTGCCGCAGACCGTCGAGGAGCATCGTGTTGGTCAGCCCGGCGAGCACCTCCTCCTCGGGTCCCTCGGTGGCGTCGTCGTGGGCGCCCATGTCCTCGGTGGTCAGCTCGAGCCGGGTCCGACCGGCCTTGAAGTGGTCGGTGCACAGGTTGCGGGCGATGGTCATCAGCCACGCGCCGAAGTCCTTGCCCTGCCAGCGGAAGCCGGCCATGTTGCGCAGCGCCCGCAGGAAGGTCTCGGAGGTGAGGTCCTCGGCCAGGGTCTGGGACCGGGTGCGGTAGTAGACGAAGCGGTAGACCGACGGCTGGTAGTGATCGTAGAGCACGCCGAACGCATCGACGTCGCCGCTGCGCGCCAGCTCGACCAGGGCGATCAGCCGGGTGCGCTCGGCCGCGGAGTCCTCCGAGGAGGCGGCCTGGTCGGAGTCGTCGTACTCCCCGTCCGGTCGCCCCGACGCAGGTCCCCCGACGACGGCCTCGCTGAGGAGCAGCCAGGCCGGGACGCCGGCCGGCTGGGGCATCAGGCCGAGGGCGCACGCAACCGCGGCGCGCAGGTCGTCGAGCCCGCGCGCGGAGTCGGCCCGCGACCACGACATGGCGACTCCCTCCCGAGTCCGTCAAGGCGTCGGTTCATGGTAGGCGGGCGCCGGCGGGCACGGAACAGTCTGTGACCGAAAACTGTCACACCGGTTTACACGCGCGACGCGCTCAGCGACGGCGGCGGACGGCGACCCCGGCGGCCACGGCTCCGGTGGCGGCCCCGGCCACGGCGCCGGCCACCAGCCCGAGCCGCGCCGCCTTGCGCCCGGTGCGGTAGTCGCGGATCCGCCAGCCGTGCTGCTTGGCGTAGCCACGCAGCCGCGCGTCCGGGTTGACCGCGCAGGGGTCGCCGACCAGCGTCAGCATGGTCAGGTCGTTGAAGGAGTCGGAGTACGCCGAGCAGGCGTCGAGGTCGAGCCCCTCGCGGGCCGCGAGCGCCTTGATCGCCTCGCCCTTGGCCGGACCGTGCAGCATGTCGCCGACCAGCCGGCCGGTGTAGACGCCGTCGACGTGCTCGGCCACCGTGCCCAGGGCTCCGGTCAGGCCGAGCCGGCGGGCGATGATCTGGGCGATCTCGATCGGTGCCGCGGTGACCAGCCAGACCCGCTCGCCCTGGTCGAGGTGCATCTGGGCCAGGGCACGGGTGCCGGGCCAGATCCGGTGCGCCATCGCCTCGTCGAAGATCTCCTCGCCGAGCGACTCGAGCTCGGCGACGGTGTGCCCGGAGATGAAGGAGAGGGCGGAGGCCCGGGTCTCGGCCACGTGGTCGGGGTCCTCGACGCCGACGACCCGGAAGTAGGCCTGCTTCCAGGCGGCCGAGAGGATCTCCCGGGTCGTGAAGAACTCGCGCCGATGCAGGCCCTTGGCCAGGTGGAAGATGCTGGCGCCCTGCATCATCGTGTTGTCGACGTCGAAGAACGCCGCGACGCTGGGGTTCGCGGGCGTCGCCAGGGCGGTCTCCACCTCCGCGGCAGCGGCGGCCGCCTCACCTGCGAGAGTCGAGCGCTGCTGGAGGTTCAGCGGCCTGCGGCTCTTCTCGGGAGTCACGGAAGCAACTCTAGGGGCTCACGATCCGATGGCTGCTCGCGAGCGAGCTCGCTTCGCCGCTCGCTGCGGCCGCTCCGCCCCTGTGCGAGTATCGCCCCCATGCCCACCACGCATGACGTGTCCTGGCTCGTGGCCGAAGCGGCCGCCGACCGGCCGGACGCGCTCGCGGTGGTCGAGTCCGGGGGCCGCAGCGTCACCTGGGCGGCTCTCGAGGACGACGTCTCGCGGCTGGCGACCGGGCTCGGCGCCGAGGGCGTGGTCGCTGGGCAGCGGGTGATGCTGGCGCTGGGCAACCGGATCGAGTTCGTCGCGTCGTACCTCGGCGTGCTGCGGGCCCAGGTGGTCGCCGTACCCGTGAACCCGCGGGCGACCGTCGGCGAGCTGGCCCGGATGATCGCCGACTCCGGCACGCGCCTGGTGATCGCCGACCAGGAGACCGCGGGCCCGGTGCGTGAGGCCGTCGCGCTGGTCCGGGCCGCCCTGGCCGGGGAACCCGGCGACCTGGACGCCGACCTGCTGGAGCGGGCCTACGAGCCACGCGTCTTCGTGACCGGGGTCGAGCCGGTCGAGGGCGAGCAGTCGTACGACGCGCTGCGGGCGGCCGCGCCCCGGCCGGTGCCGCCGCTGCCTGACCCCGAGAAGCTCGCCTGCCTGCTCTACACCAGTGGCACCTCGGGGCGGCCGCGAGCGGCGATGCTGACCCATCGCGCCCTGATCGCCAACATCGACCAGGCGGCGCAGGTCCACCCGCCGATGATCCACGGCGACGACGTCGTGCTGGGCGTGCTGCCGCTGTTCCACGTCTACGGCCTCAACGCGGTGCTCGGCAGCGTGCTGCGACAGCGCGCGAAGCTGGTGCTGGTCGAGCGCTTCGACCCCCAGGCGACGCTCGACCTGATCGACGACGAGGCGGTCAGCGTCGTCCCCGCAGCGCCGCCGGTGTTCGCCTACTGGCTGCCCGAGGAGCACCTGCGCGAGCGGCTCGGCCCGGTCCGGCTGATGCTGTCGGGCTCGGCGCCCCTGTCGCCGGAGCTGATCGAGCGGTTCACCGAGGCCACCGGGATCGCGGTGCACCAGGGCTACGGCCTCACCGAGGCCTCACCGGTGGTGACCAGCACCCTGTGCAGCGTCGAGCACCAGAACGGCTCGGTGGGCGCGGCCCTGCCCGGCATCGAGATCAAGCTCGTCGACGAGCTCGGGCACGAGCCCGACGGTGACGACCCGGGCGAGATCTGGATCCGCGGCGCGAACATGTTCAGCGGCTACTGGCCCGACGGCGAGGGCGGCCCCGACCCCGACGGGTGGTGGGGCACCGGCGACGTGGGCTTCCTCGACGACACCGGTGACCTCTTCCTGGTGGACCGGCTCAAGGAGCTGGTCATCGTCTCCGGCTTCAACGTCTACCCGGTCGAGGTCGAGGACGTCATCCGCGAGGTCGCGTCGGTCGCCGACGCGGCGGTGATCGGCGTCGCGGACCCGGCCACCGGCGAGGCCGTCGTCGCCTACGTCTGCCCCGGCGTGGGTGCGGTCGCCGCCGAGGTGGCCGCCGCCGTCCGCGAGCACTGCGCCGTACGCCTGGCCCGGTTCAAGCAGCCCTCCCGGATCGAGGTGGTCGACGAGCTGCCGCTGACGGTGACCGGGAAGGTGCAGAAGGGCCGGCTCCGCGGGATCGAGCGACGCCGGTCACTGGGGCTGCTGGAGTGACGGCGAGCGCAGCTCGGGTCACCCTCTACAGCCGGCCGGGCTGCCACCTGTGCGACGACGCACGGGCGGTTGTCGCACAGGTCTGCGCCGAGCTCGGGGAGGACTACGTCGAGATCTCCGTCGCGGACGACCCGGAGCTCCTCCGCCGGTACGGCGACGAGATCCCGGTGACCCTCGTCGACGGTGCCCGGCACGACTTCTGGCGGGTCGACCCCGCCCGGCTGCGCGCCGCCCTGACCCGCTGACCGGCCGGTCCCGGCCGACCCGGGCCCCCGCGTGCGTGGCCTATCTCACGTGTGCTAGTCCTCCGCCTCCGTCATTTTGTTCTCGCGTTCACAAACTCCTACAGTGAACGACGCCGCTCGGGCCGGGCCTGTCCCACCACGGGTCGACCCCCGTGTCCGTCGGCTGGAGAGACGACACCTTGACCGCACGGACGTCCCACGAGACGGCCCGGGAGATTCCCGAGGCCACCGTGGCGCGACTCCCGATCTACCTCCGCGCCCTGAACACGCTGACGGAGGACGGGACCGTCACCTGCTCCAGCGAGGACCTCGCTGCGGCCGCCGGGGTGAACAGCGCCAAGCTGCGCAAGGACCTCTCCTACCTCGGCAGCTACGGCACCCGCGGCGTGGGGTACGACGTGGCCTACCTGCGCTACCAGATCGCCCGCGAGATCGGGGTCACCCAGGACTGGCCCGTCGTGATCGTCGGGATCGGCAACCTCGGCCACGCCCTCGCCAACTACTCCGGCTTCCGCAGCCGCGGCTTCCGGGTCGTCGCGCTGCTCGACGCCGACCCCGAGCGGCACACCGAGATCGTGGCCGGCGTGGACGTGCGCCCCTTCGACGACCTGACCCAGATCGTGCGCGAGCAGGGGGTGGCCATCGGGGTGATCGCCACGCCCGCGGCCGCGGCCCAGTCGGTCGCCGACAAGATGGTCGAGGTCGGGATCACCAGCATCCTGAACTTCGCGCCGACCGTGCTGACCGTCGGTCCGGGTGTCGACGTCCGCAAGGTCGACCTCTCGATCGAGCTGCAGATCCTGGCCTACCACGAGCAGCGCAAGGCCTCGGCGGAGGCGACCGCATGACCGCCCTGGTCGTGGGGATCTCCCACCGCTCGGCGCCGATCCCGCTGCTGGAGAAGCTCGCCGTCGACGCCGACGGCGCCACCAAGCTGATCGAGGACGTGCTGGCCAACCCCCACGTCTCCGAGGCGACGGTGGTGGCGACCTGCAACCGGATGGAGATCTACGCCGCCGTCGACCGGTTCCACGGCAGCGTCGAGGGCCTCTCGCAGCGCCTCCTCGAGCCGGCGCACGAGAGCGTGGAGGCACTCCTGCCGCACCTCTACATCCACTACGACGACGGCGCCGTCTCCCACCTGTTCCAGGTGGCGGCCGGGCTGGACTCGATGGCGGTCGGCGAGGCCCAGATCCTCGGCCAGACCCGTGACGCCCTGGCCCTCGGCCAGGAGCTGGGCTCGGTCGGTCCGACCCTCAACACCTTGTTCCAGCAGGCGCTCCGCGTCGGCAAGCGCGCGCACGCCGAGACCGGCATCGACCGCGCGGCCCCGACCCTGGTCTCCGCCGCGCTCGACCGCGCGGTCGACGACGTACGCGGTCTGCGGGTCGTCGTCGTGGGTGCCGGTGGCATGGCCGGCCTCGCCGTGGCCACCGTCGTACGCCGCGGGGCCGCCGAGGTCGTCGTCGTCAACCGGACACCGGAGCGGGCCGAGCGCCTCGCCCGCGAGTACGCCGCGCGCTGGGCGCCGATGAGTGCCCTCGAGTCGGAGATCGTCGGGGCCGACCTCGTGGTGGCCTGCGCGGGCGCGACCGGCATCCTGATCAGCCGCGACGTCGCAGCCGGCGCGCGGGGCCCGCTGGCGATGGTCGACCTCGCGCTGCCCCATGACATCGACCCCTCGGTGGTTGACCTGCCCGGCGTCACCCTGGTCACCCTGGCCGACCTCGCCGGCGACCTCCAGGAGTCCGAGGCCGGCGCCGAGGTCGAGGCCGTCCGCACCATCGTCACCAGCGAGGTGGACGCCTTCCTCGCGGCCCGCCGCGCCGCCGGGCTGACCCCCACCGTGGTGGCCTTGCGCACCATGGCCACCGGTGTCGTGGAGTCCGAGATGGCCCGCCTCGAGCACCGGCTACCCGACCTCGACGACAGCACCCGCGCCGAGCTCCTCCAGACCCTGCGCCGGGTCACCGACAAGCTGGTCCATCAGCCCACGATCCGGGCCAAGGAGCTGGGCAACCGCAGTGCGGTCTCCTACGCCACGGCCCTCGCCGAGCTGTTCGCCCTCGACCCGGAGGCCGTGGACGCGATGACCCGGCCGGTGGCCCCCGGCGACGGCACCGGCCTGCGGGGTGAGACCTCGTGACCGCGATCCGGCTCGGCACCCGCGCGTCGCTGCTCGCCACCACCCAGTCCACCTGGGTGGCCGAGCGGATCTCCCAGGCCCTCGACCGTGAGGTCGTCCTGGTCGAGGTGACGACCGAGGGCGACCGCGACCGCGGGCCCCTGGCCCAGCTCGGCGGCACCGGCGTGTTCGTCAGCGCCCTGCGCGAGGCGCTCCTCGACGGGCGGATCGACGTCGCCGTGCACTCGCTGAAGGACCTCCCCACCGGGCCGGCCGCCGACATCGCGCTGGCCGCCGTACCCCTGCGCGAGGACCCCCGAGACGTGGTCGTCGCCCGCGACGGCCTGACCCTCGGTGAGCTCCCGGTCGGCAGCCGGCTCGGCACCGGCTCGCCGCGTCGTTCCGCCCAGCTGCACGCCCTCGGCCTCGGTTTGGAGATCGTGGACATCCGCGGCAATGTGGACACGCGGATCCGCAAGGTCCACGAGGGGGAGTACGACGCCGTCGTGCTCGCCCGCGCGGGCCTGGCGCGACTCGGCCGGCTCGACGACGCGACCGAGGTGCTCGACCCGCTGCAGATGCTGCCCGCACCCGGGCAGGGTGCGCTCGCGGTCGAGACCAGGAGTGACGACGTGCTGGCGGCAGACCTGACCGTGCTGGACGAGGCCCGGAGCAGGGCGGCGGTCACGGCCGAGCGGGCCGTGCTCGCCACGCTCGAGGGTGGCTGCTCGGCACCGATCGGCGTCCTCGCGGAGGTCGTCGAGGGAGAAGACGGAGACGAGCTCTGGGTGAGGGCGGTAGCGCTCTCACCCGACGGGGAGCTCTCGGTGCGGATGTCCGCAACCGGGGACCCCGCCGACGCCGACGGCGTCGGGAACCGCCTCGCGGGCGACATGCTCGCCGAGGGGGCTGCACGGTTGACGGACCCACCGAAGAAGAGGCAAGACGCATGACGCGAGGCCAGTCCACCCCGCCGGCACGGCGCGGGTCCACTCCGACCTCCCGACCGGGCAGCAGCCCGGCCGCGACCCCGACCGCGCGCGCCTGGGTGGCGTTCGTCGGCGCCGGCCCGGGCGACCCCGGACTGCTCACGGTGCGCGCCACCGAGCTGCTCGGGTCCGCCGACGTGGTCGTCACCGAAGGTCCCGAGCACCAGGGCCTGGTCCGGACGCTGCTGGGCCTGCCCGAGGGCGCCGAGGGCGGTCCGGAGTTCGTCGACGGCGGGTTCGGCGAGGACGGTCAGCCGCTCACCCACGCGGCGCGGGCCAAGGTCGTGGTCCGGCAGGCCAAGCGCGGCCTGCGTGTGGTCCGGCTGATGACCGGTGACCCCTTCGTCTACGCCTCCGGACCCGAGGAGGCCGCCGCCCTGGCCAAGGCCGGGCTCGGCTTCGAGATCGTCCCCGGGGTCTCGTCGGTGAGCGCGGTCCCGGCGTACGCCGGCATCCCGTTGACCACCAAGGACCACCGCGAGGTCACCGTGGTGACCTGCGGTGAGAAGGTCGACTGGACCCGTCACGCCGCGAGCCGCACCCTGGTGCTGCTGTCCGCGGTGGGCTCGATCGGCGAGATCGCCCGGGCCCTGATCGCCGCCGGCCGCTCGGCCGACACCCCGGTCGCGATGACCCGCACCGGCACCACCACCGAGCAGCAGACGGTGACCTCGACCCTCGAGCACATCGCCGCCGATGCCCGGGCCGCCCGGATCACCCCGCCCGCGGTGACCGTGGTCGGCGAGGTCGTGGCGATGCGCGAGGCGCTCTCGTGGTTCGAGACCAAGCCGCTCTTCGGCTGGCGGATCCTGGTGCCCCGCACCAAGGAGCAGGCCGGCTCGGTCTCCGCGCGCCTGCGGGGGTACGGCGGCGTGCCCGAGGAGGTGCCGACCATCTCGGTCGAGCCGCCCCGCAACCCGCTCCAGATGGACAAGGCCGTGCGCGGCCTGGTGGAGGGCCGCTACGAGTGGATCGCCTTCACCAGCGTCAACGCGGTCAAGGCGGTCCGCGAGAAGTTCGAGGAGTACGGCCTGGACGCCCGGGCCTTCTCCGGTCTGAAGATCGCCGCGGTCGGTGACAAGACGGCCGCCGCGATCTCGGCCTGGGGCCTGCGTGCCGACCTGGTGCCCAGCGGCGAGCAGTCCGCCGCCGGCCTGCTCGAGGACTGGCCGGAGTACGACGATCTCCTCGACCCGATCAACCGGGTCTTCCTGCCCCGCGCCGACATCGCGACGGAGAACCTCGTCGCGGGACTGGTCGACCTCGGCTGGGAGTGCGACGACGTGACGGCGTACCGCACGGTGCGCGCCGCGCCGCCGCCCGCGCCGACCCGCGAGGCGATCAAGGCCGGCAAGTTCGACGCCGTCGTCTTCACGTCGTCCTCGACGGTGCGCAACCTGGTCGGCATCGCCGGCAAGCCGCACCCCTCGACCGTGATCGCGGTGATCGGGCCGGCCACGGCCAAGACCGCCGAGGAGCACGGGCTGCGGGTCGACGTGCTCGCTGCGCACCCCGATGTCGACGAGCTGGTCGACGCGCTCGCGGACTTCGGTGCCGCGCGCCGGGCCGAGATGGTCGAGAGCGGCCAGCCGGTGACCAAGCCGTCGGAGCGCAAGCCGACCAGCCGCAAGAAGGTCCGCACGCAGTGAGGTGCCGGTGACCGAGGAGCTCGCAGCAGGCGTCCCGCGGCCGGTGACCCGGCCGCGGCGGCTCCGCACGACCGCGGGGCTCCGCAGCCTGGTCGCCGAGACCACGCTGGCGCCCCAGCAGCTCGTGCTGCCCGTGTTCGTCCGCGAGGGGGCCACGGAGCCGCGGGAGATCTCCTCGATGCCCGGGGTCGTCCAGCACTCCCGCAGCTCGCTCCTGGCGGCTGCCCACGAGGCCGCGGAGCTCGGCCTCGGCGGGATCATGCTGTTCGGCATCCCCGAGCACAAGGATGCCGTCGGCTCCGGGGCGCTGGACCCCGCAGGGATCCTCAACCGCGCGATCACCGACGTGGTCGGCGAGGTCGGCGACGCGCTGACGGTGATGAGCGACCTGTGCCTCGACGAGTTCACCGACCACGGCCACTGCGGGGTGCTGACCCCCGACGGCCGGGTCGACAACGACCGGACCCTCGAGGTGTACGCCGAGATGGCGCTCGCCCATGCCGACGCCGGCGTCGACATGGTCGGGCCGAGCGGGATGATGGACGGCCAGGTGGCCGCGATCCGGACCGCCCTCGACGACGCCGGGCACGTCGACGTCGCGATCCTCGCCTACTCGGCGAAGTACTCCTCGGCCTTCTTCGGCCCGTTCCGCGAGGCCGTCGACTCCTCGCTCGAGGGTGACCGGCGGACCTACCAGCAGGATCCCGCGAACGCCCGTGAAGGGGTGCGTGAGGCCCTCCTCGACGTCGCCGAGGGAGCCGACCTGGTGATGGTCAAGCCCGCGCTGGGCTACCTCGACGTCGTACGCCGGGTGCGCGACGCCGTGGACGTGCCGGTCGCGGCCTACAACGTGTCCGGTGAGTACTCCATGCTGGAGGCCGCTGCGGCCCGCGGCTGGATCGACCGGGAGCGAGCGATCCTCGAGATGCTCACCTCGATCCGTCGGGCCGGCGCCGACGTCGTCCTGACCTACTGGGCGGCCGAGGCCGCCCGGCTGCTCGCCCGCTGACCGAACCGGACCGGTCCGGCCCGGCTCAGTGGGTCAGGTCGTAGACGCACTGGTCGAAGGCGTCGTTGGGGTTGAGCGGGTTGTCCACCAGGCCCTCGGCCAGGCACTGGGCCGTGGCCTGCGCCACCGTCAGGATGGTCGGCAGCGTCGTCGGTAGCGAGGTCGGCACGGTCAACGTGGGCAGCGTGACCGGTGCGCTGGTCGACGGCGTGCTCGGGACGCCCGTCGGCCCGCCGGACGGGCCCGAGGTCGGTCCGGTGGTCGGTGCGGTCGGTCCGGACGTCGGCGTCGTCGTGGTCTGGGTCGGGCCGCCGGTCGGGGTGTGGTGCCCGTGGTGGGTCGCGTGATGCGTGGCGTGGTGGTGGCCCGGGTAGGTCACGGGCGGCGCGCCGAAGGTGAAGCTGGTCGTCGTGGTGCCGTTGGGCACCGACATGAAGTCGCCGTTCTGGTAGGCGTGCATGATCGCCAGCACCAGGTCGACGTAGGCCTGGCTGTGGTTGTAGCGGAAGACCGCGGCTTTCTGGCCGGCGTCGGTCGAGAGGTCGTCGGTGCCGGAGCAGAGGTAGACCGCCGAGGCCAGCGAGGCGTCGTAGATGTCCTGCGGGTTGCGCTGGCCGTCGTTGTCGGCGTCGACACCGACGATCGCCCAGGTCGAGGGGATGAACTGCATCGGCCCGACCGCCCGGTCGTACCTCGTGTCGTGGTCGTACTGCCCGGCGTCGGTGTCGCGGATCAACGCGGTGCCGTGGGTGCCGTCGAGCGGCAGGCCGTAGATGCCGGGCGTCGCGACACCCGCGTTGCTGAGCCGGTTGCCGTTGACGCGCCCGTGGTCGGACTCGACGCGGCCGATCGCGGCGACCAGCTCCCACGGCAGGTGGCAGGTCGGGTCGGCGGCGTTGATCACGGTCTGCGCCCGCTGGTAGGCCTCGATCGCGACCGCGGGGATGCCGCTGGCCGACGCCGTCGCGACGAGATGGGCGGAGTTGCCGCGCACGGCCTTGGTGAGGGTGCCCGGTGAGGTCAGGCTGGCCGGCCCGTGCACGGCCTGCGCCGGCACCTGGCTGCCGTCGGGAAGGGTGCCACCGGGGGCGTCGGCCGAGGCGGACGTGCCGGCCTGGGCCAGGCTCGCCGTCCAGGCGATCGAGAGCACAGCGAGCGGCAGCAGCGCCGAGGCCCGCTTCACCCCTGTCGACCGCATGCTCATCGTCCGTCCCTCGTCTCGGCCGCGCCGTGGGCGCGGAGGAGTGCTCCGGGGATCAGGTTTCCCTCCCTGTCCACCCTTCAAACGCGCGGGACCGTCTCAGGTTACGTGCGGGTAACCGCACGCGTCCGTGGAACGGGTCACACGCGGCGCCGTCGGGCCAACGCCGGTTCGGCGCCGGTTGGGGGTCTCGGACACAATGGCCCGGTGCATCCCGACCGGTCCGAGGCTCTCTTCGAGCGTGCCTGCGCGGTGACGCCGGGCGGTGTGAACTCACCGGTCCGCGCGTTCCGCGCCGTCGGCGGCACCCCCCGCTTCATCCGGTCCGCGAGCGGAGCGTGGCTCACCGACGTCGACGGTCGGGAGTACGTCGACCTGGTCGGCTCCTGGGGGCCGATGCTGCTCGGTCATGCCCACCCCGAGGTGATGGCAGCGGTGCGCGACGCGCTGACCCGCGGCACGTCGTACGGCGCACCGACCGAGGCCGAGGTCGACCTCGCCGAGGAGATCGTCGACCGCACCCCGGTGGAGCGGGTCCGCTTCGTCTCGTCGGGCACCGAGGCGACGATGTCGGCGATCCGGCTGGCCCGCGGCTTCACCGGCCGCGACGTGATCGTGAAGTTCGCCGGCTGCTACCACGGGCACGTCGACGCGCTGCTCGCGCAGGCCGGCTCGGGGCTCACCACCCTGGCGGTGCCGGGCACCCCGGGCGTGCCCGAGACCGCCACCGCGCTGACCCGGGTGCTGCCCTACAACGACCGCGAGGCGGTCTCCGCGCTGTTCGCCGACGAGGGCGACCGGATCGCGTGCCTGATCACCGAGGCCGCCCCGGGCAACATGGGGGTCGTCCCACCGGACCCCGGCTTCAACCAGTTCCTGGCGCAGACCTGCGCCGCCTCCGGCGCCCTGTTCGTCAGCGACGAGGTGATGACCGGCTTCCGGGCCTCGCGCACCGGCCAGTGGGGTCTGGACGGGGCGCTGGAGGGCTGGGTCCCCGACCTGATGACCTTCGGCAAGGTGATGGGCGGCGGGTTCCCGGCCGCGGCCTTCGGCGGCCGCGCCGACATCATGTCGATGCTCTCGCCCGAGGGACCCGTCTACCAGGCCGGCACCCTGTCCGGTAACCCGATCGCCACCACCGCCGGACTGGCCACCCTGCGCCTGGCCACCGACGACGTCTACTCCCACCTGACCTCGGTCGGTGACCGGATCCGCGCCGCTGCCACGGCTGCCCTGTCCGCCGCCGGCGTGCCGCACGTCGTCCAGGCGGCCGGCACGATGTTCTCGGTGTTCTTCACCGACGGGCCGGTCCGCGACTTCGCCGGTGCCCAGCGGCAGGACACCGCGGCCTTCGCGGCGTTCTTCCATGCGATGCTCGACAGCGGCGTCTACCTCCCGCCCTCGGCCTACGAGGCGTGGTTCGTCTCCGCTGCGCACGACGAGCGTGCGGTCCAGGTAGTCCTGGACGCTCTGCCGGTTGCGGCGCAGGCCGCGGCCTCCGCCCGAGAGGGAACCCATGTCTGAGTCCACGATCGTCCACCTGCTCCGGCACGGTGAGGTGCACAACCCGGAGGGCGTCCTCTACGGCCGTCGCGACGGCTACCACCTCTCCGACCTCGGCCGGCAGATGGCCCAGCGCGTCGCGGACACGATCGGCGAGCGCGACATCACGCATCTGCGCAGCTCACCGCTCGAGCGGGCCCAGGAGACCGCGGCGCCGGTCGCGGCCGCGCTCGGGCTGACCCCGCTGATCGACCCGCGGGTGATCGAGTCGGCCAACGTCTTCGAGGGCAAGCGCTTCGGCATCGGCGACAACGCGCTGCGCAAGCCGTCCACGTGGGTCCACCTCTGGAACCCCTGGAAGCCGTCGTGGGGCGAGCCCTACAAGGAGGTCACCGCCCGCATGCTCGCGGCGGTGTACGACGCCCGCGACGCCGCGCGCGGCCACGAGGCGGTGATCGTCTCCCACCAGCTGCCGATCTGGATCACCCGGCTGGCCGTCGAGAAGCGGTCGTTCCTGCACGACCCCCGCAAGCGCCAGTGCACGCTGTGCTCGCTGACCTCGCTGCACTTCACCGACGACGAGCTGACCCGGGTGGTCTACTCCGAGCCGGCCGGCGACCTGATCCCGGTCCGCGACCGGCGCGCGCCCTTCTCGGCCGGCGACGCCCCCGAGGCGAAGAGGCCCTGATGGTCCGGGCGAGGCGGCTCGTGGCCACGGCAGGGCTGCTGCTGGCCGTGACCGGTTGCACCTCGCTGCAGGGCACCGGCGACAAGGGCTTCGTCGACGGCAACGGCGCCGTCCGCGAGATCGCGCCCTCCCAGCGGGGCGATGCGATCACGCTGGACGGCAAGGACCTCGACGGGAAGCCGCTCTCGCTGGCGTCGCTGCGGGGCAAGCCGACGGTGCTCACCGTCTGGGGCTCGTGGTGCACCGCCTGCCGCAAGGACTCGCCGTACCTCGTGGCGGCACACCGGCAGCTGGGCGAAAAGGCCAACTTCGTCGGCATCGACAGCCGGGACCCCGGGACCGCTCAGGCGAAGGCCTACAACGAGAACTTCCACATCACCTGGCCGTCGTTCTACTCACCCGGCGGCGAGGCCCTGCTCGCCTTCCCGGGCATCCTGACGCCGAACTCGGTGCCGACCACGGTGATCCTCGACGCCGACGGCCGGCCCGCGGCCACGATCTCCGGTGCGGTGCCGTCGGCGCTCACCCTGGTGGAGCTGGTGCAGCAGGTGGTCCGGCATGGCTGACTGGTTCCAGCAGCAGGCCTCCTCCGGCTCGCTGGTGCTCGCGATCCCGGTCGCGCTCGTGGCCGGCCTGGTCTCGTTCTTCTCCCCCTGCGTGATCCCGCTGCTGCCCGGCTACCTCTCCTACGCGACCGGCCTGTCCGGCACCGATCTCGCGGACGCCAAGCGTGGCCGGATGCTGGCCGGCGCCGTGCTCTTCGTGCTCGGCTTCTCGGTCGTCTACGTCCTGCTGGGCTGGGTGTCGGGCTCGGTCGGCGGCTGGCTGGTGACCTGGCGCAGCCAGCTGGAGATCGCGCTCGGCGTGATCACGATCCTGCTCGGGCTCGCCTTCGCCGGGCTGGTGCCGTTCCTCCAGCGGGACTACCGGATGCACCAGGTCCCGGCCGTCGGCCTGGCCGCGGCGCCGCTCCTGGGGTTCCTCTTCGGCGTCGGCTGGACGCCCTGCATCGGCCCGACCCTGGCCGCGATCACCAACCTGTCGCTCAACGAGGCCACCGCGAGCCGCGGCGCCCTGCTGGCGGGGGTCTACTGCATCGGCCTCGGGGTGCCGTTCATCGTCGCGGCCCTGGCCTACCGCCGGGCGCTCGGCGCCTTCGGCTTCATCCGCCGCCACCAGCAGTGGGTCACCCGGATCGGCGGCCTGATGCTGGTGCTGGTCGGCCTGGCTCTGGTCACCGGCTGGTGGGACGTCGCGGTGAACTGGCTGCAGGTGCACCTGGTGAACGGGTCGCAGGTGGCCCTGTGAGTGAGGGCATCAAGACCGAGCCGCCGGTCGAGCCGGCCGACGACGCGATCTGGCGCCCCAGCGGCGACCGCGACCACCACCGCCGCCCGGGCGAGCTGACGGCCGTCGAGCTGGTGCGCTGGGCGTGGCGCCAGCTCACCTCGATGCGTACGGCGCTCGTGCTGCTCCTCCTGCTCGCCATCGGCGCGATCCCCGGCTCGGTGATCCCGCAGCAGGGCGTCGACGCCCTGAAGACGTCGCAGTGGCAGACCGAGCACCCGCACCTGACTCCGATCTACAACAGGCTCGGGCTGTTCGGGGTCTACCACTCGGCGTGGTTCGCGGCGATCTACCTCCTGCTGATGGTCTCGCTGGTCGGCTGCATCGTGCCCCGGCTGTTCGTCTACTGGCGCGGCTACCGGGCGCCCCCGCCGCCCGCCCCACGCAACCTGACCCGGCTGCCGGACCACGCGTCGTACACCACCGACGAGGAGCCCGAGGTCGTCCTCGAGCGGGCCGGGCGAGCGCTCACCCGACGGCACCGGCTCGCGGTCGGCTCCAGCGACGAGGGCGGCTGGGTCTCCGCCGAGCGCGGGCAGCTGCGCGAGGCCGGCAACCTCCTGTTCCACCTGTCGGTGCTGGTCGTGCTGGTCGGCTTCGGGATCGGCAGCCTGTTCGGCTACAAGGGCGGTGTGATCCTGGTCGTCGGCAACGGCTTCACCAACACGCTGAGCCAGTACGACGACTTCGACCCCGGCTCGCTGTTCGACGCCGGCAAGATGGAGCCGTTCAGCTTCAAGGTGCACGACTTCCAGGTCTCGTGGCTCGACTCGGGGCCGCGGCAGGGCATGGCCAACGACTTCCGGGCGCCCCTGACCTATCGGACGTCCCCCGGCGGCGCAGTGCACGAGTACGACCTGAGGGTCAACCACCCGCTGACCATCGGTGGCACCCAGGTCTTCCTGATCGGGCACGGGTACGCACCGGTGCTGACGATCCGCGACGGGCTGGGCCACAAGGTCTACAGCGGCCCCACGATCTTCCTGCCGGAGAGCTCCAGCTTCGAGTCGTTCGGCGTCGTCAAGGCGCCCGACGCCAAGCCGCAGGGCATCGGCCTGGAGGGCCTGTTCTACCCGACGTTCGCGCTGGTCGGCGGCAACCCGATCAACGTGATGGGCCAGCTGAAGAACCCGACGCTGTCGATGCTGGCCTACGCCGGCGACCTCGGCATGGACAACGGCACGCCGCAGTCGGTCTACGAGCTCGACAAGGCCAACGCGAAGCTGCTCAAGAAGTCCGACGGATCGATGTTCCGCGTCGACCTCCAGGAGGGGCAGACCGTCCAGCTGCCCGACGGCATGGGCTCGGTGACGTTCGACGGCGTCAAGCAGTGGACCCGTCTCCAGATCAGCCGGACCCCCGACGTCTGGCTGACCCTGGTCGGTGTGATCCTGGCGCTGCTCGGCCTGCTGGGCTCGCTCTTCATCCGGCCGCGCCGGGTGTGGGTGCGGGCGCGCCGGGTGGACGGGTCGACGCTGGTCGAGGTGGCCGCACTGGACCGGTCGGGGGGCGGCGAGCTGACCGCCGTACTCTCGTCAGTGGTGGACAAGCTGCAACCGTCAACAGGGCAGATCGAGGAGAGCAGGGCATGAGCGATGCCGCGTGGGAGACGCTGAGCAACCAGGCGATCGCCGCCGCCGGAGTCGTGTACTTCCTGGCGCTGGTCGCGCACCTGGTCGAGTGGAGTGCGCTGCGCACGGTGCCGGTCGCCGCTGCCGCCAGGGTGCCGGTCGCCGCAGGCGTCTCGACCGGCTCGCCCGACGCCGAGGCGCCGACCCCGCCGGCGGTCGACGAGTCGAAGCAGTACCGGATCACGATGTTCGGGACGCTGGCCTTCTACCTGACCGTGATCGGCTGCGCGGCACATTTCGTCGGCCTGCTGGGTCGGGGCATGGCCGCGGACCCCAACCGGGTGCCCTGGGGCAACATGTACGAGTTCACGATCACCGGCTCGTTCGTGGTCGTGCTCGGCTATCTCCTGCTGCGCAAGCGCTACGGCCTGTCCTGGATGGGCCCGATCGTCACCGCCATCGAGCTGGTGCTGCTGATGGTGGCGGTGCTCTGGCTCTACGACCCGATCGCGCCGCTGTCCGACGCGCTGCTGTCCTACTGGCTGGTGATCCACGTGATGTCGGCGATCATCGCCACGGGCGCCTTCACCCTGGGCGGGATCACCTCGGCGCTCTACCTGGTCAAGTCACGGTCGCTGTCGCGCGGCAAGGCTCCCGACCACGGCTACATCGCCCGGCTGCCCTCCCTGGCCACGCTCGACCGGGTCTCCTACCGGATCCACGCGTTCGGCTTCCCGGTCTGGACCTTCGCGGTGCTGATCAGCGGGCCGATCTGGGCGCACCAGGCCTGGTCGTCGTACTGGAACTGGGACCCCAAGGAGGTCTGCGCCTTCATCACGTGGGTGCTGTACGCCGCCTACCTGCACGCCCGCTCGACCGCCGGGTGGAAGGGTCGCAACGCCGCGATCCTGGCGCTGGTCGGAGTGGCCAGCCTGTGGTTCAACTTCATCGGGATCAACTACTTCTCGACGACCAGCCAGCACTCCTACGCCAACGGCGCCAAGGCCTTCGACCTGCACCACCGGTGACCCGGCGGGCGGGCGAAGGCACCAGCTGATCAGCTCGGGTCGTCCGGGCCCTTGTTGCGGCGCGAGATCTGGGCGAGGAACTCGTCGTCGTCGTCGGGACCCATCGGCCGCTGGTAGGTCTGCGAGCGGTCGTGTCTGCGGGGGAAGCCCTCCAGCAGGAAGCGCGCGGCGTAGTAGGAGCCGACTGCCACGATGACCAGCAGCAACAAGAACCTCCACACGTGACCAAGAGTAGGTCGTCCACGGTGAGACCGGGCGGGCGTCCGCGAAACCGTCGGGATCGACGGGATGCGGGGCCGCTGGTCGCACCCGATTAGGCTGGCCCCGTGAAGGAGTTCTGGACCTACACCGGCCTGCGGCTGCTGATCTTCGCGGCCTCGGTGGCGATCGTGTTCGGGGTGTGGCTGGCCGTGACCGGATCGGTCTCGGTGATGTGGGCCCTGGTGATCGGGCTGCTGCTCAGCGGCGTCGCGTCATACTTCCTGCTCGGCCGGCAGCGCGCAGCCCTGGCCAGCCACGTCGACGCGCGAGCCCACCGGGCTGCGGCGAGGTTCGACGAGATGCGCGCCAAGGAAGACGTGGACTGAGCGGCCTGAGGATCCGCCGGTCGACTCACTTCCGCCGGTTGAGCTGGCGGTCGATCCGCGAGCGGTCCTGGCCGAGGATCTTGGCCAGCAGCGGCGCGCGCATCTTCCACGCGACGACTCCGACGACGATGACCACGAGCAGGATGATCCAGAACATGCGGCCAGCCTACGCCGCGACGTCGGACCGGTGGGGTGCTCAGGCCGCGATGGCCAGGCCCACGAGCAGCCCCAGCCCGTAGAGGAGCTCGGCGACACCGGTGCTCTGGAGCACCGGGATCAGACCGGGGCCTCGCGCGCCACCGACGACGACGCGGGCGCCGCGCGCCGCGGGTACGGCGTACACCAGGGCGACCAGGGCCCACCACGACGTCGTGAGGGCGACTCCGACCAGGGCGACCGCCGCGAGGGCGAGCAGCAGGACGTAGAACCCGCGGGTGCGCTCGTCGCCGAGCCGGACCGCGAGGGTGAGCTTGCCGCTGAGGCGGTCGGTGGGCATGTCGCGCAGGTTGTTGGCGACCAGGATCGCGCAGGCGATCGCGCCGATCCCGACCGCGGCGTCCAGCGCGGGGAGCTGCCAGGTCTCGGTCTGGACGTACGCCGTGCCGGTCACCGCGACCAGCCCGAAGAACACGAAGACCATCACCTCGCCGAGCCCGAGGTAGCCGTAGGGCCGGGAGCCGCCGGTGTAGAACCAGGCGGCGGCCACGCACACGAGCCCGACGACCAGCAGCCACCAGGCGGTGGTGACCGCGAGCACCAGGCCGGCCGCGGCAGCCACTCCGAAGGCGGTGAACGCCGCGCGCCTGACCGCGGCCGGCGTGGCTCGGCCGGAGCCCACCAGGCGCATCGGTCCGACCCGGTCGGCGTCGGTGCCGCGGATGCCGTCGGAGTAGTCGTTGGCGTAGTTCACCCCGACCTGGAGGGCGAGGCTGACCACGAGGGCCAGCAGGGCCTTCGACCACACCGCTCCGCCGTCGTACACGGCGACGGCCGTGCCGGCGAGCACCGGCGAGATCGCGGCGGGGAGGGTGCGCGGACGTGCGCCGGCGAGCCACTCGCCCGGTGTTGCCATGACCGGATTCAAGCAGGCGTGCGCGACACGTCGAGCTCGTGGGTGACCAGGAAGCGCTCGGCCGCCCTGACCGAGGGATGCAGGAGCACGGCGGCGAGCACGATCGTGGTGGCGATCACCGCCCAGCCAACGGTGCCCTGGTCGAGCGCCAGCCAGGTGTACGCCGCGGGGCCGAGGATGTTGGTGATCCGTCCGCCCATGCCCCAGACGCCTTGGTACTCCCCGCGCCGGTAGGGGTCGGACAGCTCGGCCATGAAGCCCCAGGTGGCCGCCGACTCGAACAGCTCCGCGCCGGTGACCGTCATGTGCCCGACCAGCAGCAGCACCACGGAGACCCAGCCGATGGTGTCGCCGGTGACGGCCACGAGGGCGCACGAGACCACCATGAAGCCGGTGGCGAGCCGGACGCCACGGAGGGCGCCGCTGATGGTGTTCATGCCGCGTGCGGCCGGCACCTGGAACAGCACGGCCAGCACGGTGTTGGTGCCGAACAGCCACGCCAGCACCCAGTGCGGAGCGTCGGTGCGCTCGACCAGCCAGAGCGGGATCACCACCAGCAGCAGGATCCAGTGGGTGCCGGCGATGCCGCTCAGCACCGAGGTGACGACGTAGCCGCGGTTCTTCAGGGCCTTGGGGCTGGCGGGGCTCGCCCCCACCTCGTCCTCCGCCTCGGCCTCGGCCTCGTCCGCCGACTCGACAGCGGCAGGCCGGAGGTCGGGCAGCCGCGAGATCAGGAAGGCGTTCGCGGCCAGCACCAGGGCCGAGAAGACCGGCACCATCCGGATCACGTCGCGGCTGTCGGTGGCCAGGGCGAGGCCGCCGCCCAGCGCACCGAGGGTGAAGCCGAGGTTGAGGGCGGCCCGCAGGAACGCCTGGTTCCGTACTCGCTCCTCGCGCGGGAAGATCCCGATCGTGTAGGCGCCACGGCCCGCGTTACCGGCCGTGGCGATGATCGCGAAGCCGGTCAGCAGCAGCACGAACGGCGGGAAGCCGTGGATGAACGGGTAGGTGAGATACAGCAGCGCCTCGACGAAAGCGCCGACGGCCCACACCCGCCGGCCGCCGTACCGGTCGGCGACGCGGCCCATCGGCACCGAGAGGGCCAGCACGGACAGGCCGCTGAGGGACAGGCCGAGTCCGACCTGGGCGGCGCTGAGCCCGACGATCTGGGTGAAGTAGACCGCGTTCCCGGTGGTGAAGACGCCGTCGCCGAAGGCGAACAGCACCGACTGGACCGAGAGCCGACGGGCCACCCGGGACTCGGGGAGCATCCGCGTCATCCAGGTGGGCACCGTTCGGATTCTTCCAGCCGCCAGTAGCGTGCGTCGCATGGGTTACCTCCGGCTGACCGGCGACGCCGAGCGCGACGTCGACGCGGTGTCGGAGTGGTTGTCGGCCGAGGCGCCGGACCCGCTGGTGATCTCCACGTCGGGCTCGTCGGGCACGCCCAAGCAGGTGCTCCTGCGACGCGAGGCGGTGCTGGCCTCGGCCGCGGCGTCGGCGGCCCGGCTCGGCGGCAGCGGGCCGTGGCTGCTCGCCCTCCCGTCGTCGTACGTCGCGGGCTTCAACGTCGTGGTCCGCTCGCTGCTCGCCGGGCACCGGCCGGTGGCGCTCGGTGACCGGACGCCCGCCTCGGTGTCGACCGACGGTGCGTTCGTGTCCGTCGTCCCCACCCAGCTGCACCGCTGGCTCGACTCGCCGGCCGACCGGGCCGCCCTGGGCGCCTGTCACACCGTGCTGGTCGGGGGCGGACCGGTCGATCCCTCGCTTCGGGCCCGGGCCGACGAGGCGGGCGTGCGCGCCGTGGCGACGTACGGCTCGGCGGAGACCTGCGGCGGCTGTGTGTACGACGGCGTCCCCCTGGACGGCGTCGGCCTCGCGCTGGCCCCGGACGGCAGGATCCGGATCGCCGGCCCGACGATCTTCGACGGCTACCTCGACGCCCCCGAAGCGACCCGGGAGGCTCTCGTCGACGGGTGGTTCGTCACCTCCGACGCCGGAAGGCTCGAGGACGACGGCCGGCTGCGGGTGCTCGGGCGGGTCGACGACATCGTCGTCAGTGGAGGGGTCAACGTGCCGGCGGCCGCGGTCGCGGCGCGGTTGCGCGAGCACCCGTCGGTGACCGCCGCCGAGGTGGTCGGGCTGCCCGACGCCGAGTGGGGCAACCGCGTGGTCGCGATCGTGTCGCTGGTCGAGCCCGGGACCTTGACGCTCGACGAGGCGCGCGACTGGGTGGCCGCCGTGCACCCGCGGCCCTGGGCGCCGCGCGAGGTGCGGGTCGTGGCCGCGATCCCGATGCTGGCCAACGGGAAGGTCGACCGGCTCGCGGTCCGCGACCTCGTGGCGCCGCGGTGACCGGCCGGCTGCGGGTCTTCTCGATCCCGATGACCACCCGCTTCCGCGGCATCACGGTGCGGGAGGGTGCGGTGATCGAGGGCGACGCAGGCTGGGGCGAGTGGAGCCCGTTCGTCGAGTACCCGCCCGAGGAGGCCGAGGCCTGGCTGCGCTGCGCCGAGGAGGCCGCGGCCGGTGACTGGCCCGTGGTCGTGCGCGACGACGTACCGGTGAACGCGACGGTGCCCGTGGTCTCCCCGGAGGCCGCCCACGCGCTGGTGCTCGCGTCCGGCTGCGCCACGGCCAAGGTCAAGGTGGCCGACCCGGGCTCGGCCCTCGCCGACGACCTGGCCAGGGTCGAGGCGGTGCGCGACGCGCTCGGTCCGACGGGCCGGGTGCGGGTCGACGCCAACGGTGCCTGGACGGTCGACCAGGCGGTCGCCGCGATCGCCGAGCTGGACCGGGCGGCGGGCGGCCTGGAGTACGTCGAGCAGCCGTGCGCGTCGGTGGAGGACCTCGCGTCGGTACGCCGCCGGGTCGCGGTCCCGATCGCCGCCGACGAGTCGATCCGGCGGGCCGCCGACCCCTACCGCGTGCGCGACCTCGGGGCCGCCGACATCGCGGTGCTCAAGGTGCAGCCGCTGGGTGGCGTGCGGGCCTGCCTGCGGATCGCCGACGACATCGGGATGCCGGTGGTGGTCTCGTCGGCGCTGGAGACGTCGCTCGGCCTGGCCGCCGGGGTGTCCCTGGCGGCGTCGCTGCCCCGCCTCGACCACGCGTGCGGCCTCGCGACCCGGTCGCTGCTCACGGCCGACGTCGCGTCGCCGGAGCTGTTCCCCCTGGACGGGAAGCTCCCGGTGCTGCTGCCTCTGGTCCTGCCCGCGTGGCTGGCGGAGTTCGAGGCGTCCCCGGACCGGGTGGCGTGGTGGGAGGCACGGCTGGACGGGGTCCTCGCCTTCCGGGCCTCCCGCGCGATGAGGGAGGATCGTCCCCGATGAGCACATCCACGGACCTGGCTCGGGCCGTGGTCACCCTCCTGGTCGAGTCCGGGGTCCGCGAGATCGTGGTCGCACCCGGCTCGCGCAACGCGCCCCTGTCGTTCGCGGCGTACGACGCGGCGCAGGCCGGCTCGGTCCGGCTGCACACCCGGCTCGACGAGCGCTCCGCCGCCTTCCTGGCCCTCGGTCTGACCAAGGTCGGCTCGCGAGCGGCGGTGATCTGCACGTCGGGCACCGCCGTCGCCAACCTCCACCCGGCCCTGCTCGAGGCCGCCCACGCCGGCGTACCGATGGTCGCGGTCACCGCCGACCGCCCCGCTCGCCTGCGCGGCACCGACGCCAACCAGACCACCGACCAGGTCGGCGTCTTCGGCCCCCTCGTCCCCACCCTCGATGTCGCCGACTTCGCGATAGTCCGTGACGTAAGCGCCCTATCCGGTCCGGAAATAGGGCGCTTACGTCACGGACTACCCATTCATCTCAATGTGCAGCTGGACGACCCGCTGGTGCCGGGGGAGGGGTGGGCCGACGCGCCGGGGGTGCGGGCGGAGCGGCCGCGCGGGCCGTTCCTGGGCGGCGACGGTGAGGTGACGGTGCTGCCGGCGGGGCCGCGCACGGTGGTGGTGGCCGGCGACGACGCCGGGCCACCGGCCCGGATGCTGGCCCAGGAGGCCGGCTGGCCGCTGTTCGCCGAGCCCAGCAGCGGCTCCCGTACCGGCGACCACGCGATCCGCTGTTACCGGCTCCTGCTCGACGGCGTGCTGGGGCAGGAGATCGAGCGGGTCGTCGTCCTCGGGCACCCGACCCTCTCCCGGCCGGTCAGTCGGCTGCTGGCGCGCGAGGACGTCGACGTGTGGGCGGCTCCCACGCCGGGTCGCGAGCTGCGCCGGCCCTACCCGGTCGCCGCCTCGTTCGAACGAGCCCGGGCCGCGGAGCCCGACTCCACCGACTGGTTCGCCCGCTGGAAGCAGGCGGACGCGGCCCTGGCCGGGAAGCTCGACCGGCTGCTGGCCGCCGAGCCCGACCTCACGCCGTACGACGTGGCGGGCGCGGTCGCCCGCGCCCTGCCGGCCGGGGGGCTGCTCGTCGTCGGCGCCTCGAGCCCGATCCGCGACCTCGACCTGATGGTGCCGCGGTACGACGTGGGCGACCGCCGCAAGGTGATCGCCAACCGTGGCCTGTCGGGCATCGACGGCATGGTCTCGACGGCGATCGGTGCCGCGCTCGGCCGCGAGTCGACCCGCAGCCTCGCGCTGCTCGGCGACGTGACGTTCCTTCACGACAGCAACGGACTGGTGCGGGGCCCCGGTCAGCCCGAGCCCGACCTGACCCTGGTGGTCGTCAACGACGACGGCGGCTCGATCTTCGCGATGCTCGAGCAGGGGGCGCCGGAGCACGCGGACCGCTACGACGCGCTCTTCGGCACTCCCCACGGAGTCGACCTCGCCGGCCTCTGCGCCGCCACCCGGACTCCGCACCTCCGCGTCACCTCGCGCCCCGAGCTGGAGCAGGCGCTGGCCAGCCCGAACGGCGGGATCGAGGTGGTCGAGGCCGTCGTCCGCCGTGACAACCGGCGCGACCTGGACGAGCGGATCCGCGCCCTCGGCGGCCCGGGCTGAGCAAGCCGGATCAAGACGCGGGCAGCCCTCCGGAGGCACCATGGACGCCATGAGCACCGCGGCCGACACCTTCGCCGAGTTCGTCGACGGCCTGGCCGGCGCACTCGACGACCACGAGGCGACCGGCGACGACTGGGCGGCGCGGCATCACTTCTCGCGCTTCCACTTCGACCGGATCATCAAGTCGGTCGGCGGCGAACCGCCGCAGGCGCTGCGCCGGCGGATCCTGCTCGAGCGGGCGGCGTACCGGATGATCTCGACGAAGGCGCCACTGATCGACATCGCCGTCGAGGCCGGCTACTCCTCGCACGAGGCGTTCACCCGTGCCTTCACCAAGTCGTACGGCGTGCCGCCCCGCGAGTGGCGGGCGAAGCCCGGGCACATCCAGATCGGCGACCCGGTGTCCGTCCACTTCGTCCCGCCGGCCAGCATCCGGCTGCCCTCGCGCGACATGGTCGGAGGTTCGGATCTCGTGGAGAAGATGGTCGAGCACCACATCTGGCTGACCGGCGAGATGGTGCGGCTGGCCGAGCGGCTGACCGACGGCCAGCTCGACGAGCCGGTCGTCGTCGAGGTCGACGACGACCGCCAGACGCTGCGCTCGCTGCTGAGCCGTCTGGTCGGCCAGATGGGCATGTGGAACGCCGCGATGGCCACCCGCGACTACGACTGGAGCGTCGAGGAGCACGAGTCGGTCAGCTCGATGCGCCGGCGCCTGGCGATCGAGGGGCCGCGCTACCTCGCCCACGTCCGCGAGGTCTGCGACCAGGGGCGCCTCGACGACACCTTCGTCGACGCGGTCTGCGAGCAGGCCGAGGTCTTCACGTACGGCGGGATGGTCGCCCACGTGCTCACGTTCGCGGCGTACCGGCGCACGCTGGTGGTGATGGCGCTGGCCCGGCACGGCATCGACGAGCTGGGCTGGGGAGATCCCATGCGCTGGGTGGACGACCGCGGCTGAGCCACCTCCGGACACAATGAGCGGGTGGAGATCGCCTTCGAGCTGGTTGCGCTCGCTCTGGTCGTGCTGGCCGTGTCCGCTCTGGCCGCCCGGTTCGACGCCCCGGCCCCGCTGCTGCTGATCGTGGTCGGGGTGGCGGCGTCCTACCTCCCGTTCGTGCCCACGGTCCACCTGACCTCCGACGTCGTGCTGCTCGGGCTGCTGCCACCGCTGCTGTACTCCGCAGCGATCCAGACCTCGCTGGTCGACTTCAACGCCAACCGGCGGTCGATCCTGCTCCTCAGCGTCGGGCTGGTCGTGTTCACCACCGCGGGCATCGGCTGGCTGGTCCACGCGCTCCTGCCGGGGCTGGACTGGTGGGCGGCGCTGGCGATCGGTGCCGTGGTCGCGCCTCCCGACGCCGTCGCGGCCACCGCGATCGCCCGACGGATCGGGCTGCCGCGCCGGATCGTGACGATCCTCGAGGGCGAGTCGCTGTTCAACGACGCGACCGCGCTGGTCGCCCTGCGCACCTCGGTCGCCGCGGGAGCGGGCGGCGTCGCGATGTGGCGGGTCGGGGCCGACTTCCTGGTCGCGTCGGTCGGTGGTGCGGTGATCGGCTTCGTGGTCTTCTACGTCGTCGCCCGGCTGCGTCGCCACATCGAGGACCCGATCCTCGACACGGCGATCTCCTTCGTGATCCCCTACGCCACCTACATCGCCTCGGAGGAGCTGCACTCCTCCGGTGTCGTCTCGGTCGTGGTCGCCGGGCTGCTGCTGGGACACAAGGCGCCGATCGTGCAGACCGCCCAGTCCCGGATCGCCGAGCGGATGAACTGGCGCACCATCGCGTTCGGCCTGGAAAACACCGTCTTCCTGCTGATCGGGCTGCAGGCCAGCTGGATCGTGGGCGACGTCGGCCGGAGCACGGTCGGCACGGGCCGGATCGTGGCCGTGTGCGGCCTGACGCTGGTCGCGGTCGTGGTGCTGCGGATCGTGTGGGTGTTCGTGGCGCGCTACCTGCTGATCCGGCCGGGGCACGACCCCGACCTGGGGCGGCCCCCACCGCCGACGTTCACCTTCCTGCTGGGCTGGGCCGGGATGCGGGGCGTGGTCACCCTGGCCGCGGCGTTCGTGATCCCCGCCGACACGCCGTACCGCGAGGTGCTGCTGCTGATCGCGTTCACCGTCGTGGCCGGCACCCTGTTCGTCCAGGGCCTGTCGCTGCCGTGGCTCACCCGCCGCCTCCACGTGCCGGCACCCGACCCGCTGGAGGACGCGCTGGCGCGGGCCACGGTGCTCCAGCAGGCGTCCAAGGCCGGCTTCAAGCGCCTCCACGAGCTGGAGTACGACGACCCGCACGGCGTGTTCGACCTGATCGAGCAGCGCATCGAGCAGCGCAACTTCGCGGCGTGGGAGCGGCTCGGCACCGTCGCCGACCAGGAGACGCCGACCGAGCTCTACTCGCGGGTCCGGCTGGAGATGATCGACGCCGAACGCTCGCGGGTGCTGGCGATCCGGGGCTCCGGCACGGTCGCCAGCGAGGTGATCAGCGAGGTGCTCTCCATGCTCGACGTCGAGGAGTCCATGCTCGACATCAGCCAGCAGAGTCGCGACGAGCTCCGCCACGTCGTCTCGGTACGTCGTACCGGCGCCACGTGCGAGCACCTGGAGGCCAGCCCCGCGATCGAGACGGTGGCCGAGCCGGAGTGCGGCGACTGCCTGCGCGAGGGTACGACGTGGGTCGCCCTGCGTCAGTGCCTCGAGTGCGGCAACGTCGGCTGCTGCGACTCCTCGCCGCGCCGGCACGCGACCCGCCACTTCCACGACTCCGCGCACCCGGTGATGGAGTCCGCCGAGCCGGGTGAAGACTGGCGGTGGTGCTACGTGCACCACCTGACCGCTTGAGAGGAGCCCCGATGCGGATCACGAAGTTCGGCCACTCCTGCGTCCGGCTCGAGCACGACGGGACGACCGTCGTCCTCGACCCGGGGATGTTCACCGAGCCCGACGCGCTCGACGGCGCCGACGCGGTGGTGATCACCCACGAGCACCCGGACCACTACCTGCCCGACCACCTGAAGCGCTCGGACGCGCCGGTGTTCACCATCGACGCGGTCGCCGCGAAGATCCGCGAGGACGCCCCCGACGTGGCCGAGCGGGTCACCGTCGTCACGCCCGGGACGTCGTTCGACCCCGGCATCCCCGCCGTGTCGGTCGGCGAGCTGCACGCGGTGATCCACCCCGACCTGCCGCGCTTCTTCAACTCCGGTTACGTCTTCACCCTCGGTGACACGACCGTCTACCACCCCGGAGACTCGCTCACCGTGCCCGAGCAGGCCGTCGACGTCCTCTGCGTCCCGGTCTGCGCGCCGTGGATGCGGGCCGCCGAGGGCATCGACTTCGCTCGCGCGGTGGGCGCCCCCCGCAACCTCGCCATCCACGACCGGGTCTACTCCGAGGCCGGTCTGCGGATCCTGGACGGCCAGTACGCTGCACTGCTCCCCGAGTCGCTCTCCTTCAGCCGGATCCCCGACGGCGCCGACCTGACCTGAGATAGTCCGGCACGCCTGGCACCTCGGGGCAGCCCCGCAAGGTGCCAGGCGTGCCGGACTATCCCGGGACGGAGCGGGGAGGCAACTGGGGGGAGGTCGTCAGCCGGTGGTCAGGGAGTCGCGGACCGGGACGAACTTGGCCTGGGCCTCGGCCAGCTCGTCCTCGGGCTCGGAGTCGGCGACGATGCCGCAGCCGGCGAAGAGCCGCACGGTGTTCCCGTCGACCTCGGCCGAGCGGAGGGCGATCGCCCACTCACCGTCGCCGGTGGTGTCCATCCAGCCGACCGGGCCGGCGTAGCGGCCGCGGTCCATACCCTCGATCTCGGCGATCAGCCGCACCGCCTCGGCCGTGGGGGTGCCCCCGACGGCCGCAGACGGGTGCAGCGACGCAGCGAGCTGGAGCGACGACACGGTGGTGGAGTCGTGCACCACCCCGGCAACGTCGGTGGCCAGGTGCATCACGTTGGGCAGGTGCAGCACGAACGGCGCCTCCGGCACGTTCATCGACGAGCAGTGCGGCTCGAGAGCGTCGGCGACGGACCGGACGGCGTACTCGTGCTCCTCGAGGTCCTTGCTGGAGCGGGCCAGCATCGCGGCCAGGGCCAGGTCGCGCTCGTCGTCGCCGGTGCGCCGGATGGTGCCGGCCAGCACCCGGGAGGTGACCAGGCCGCGCTCGCGGCGGACCAGCATCTCCGGCGTCGCCCCGAACATGCCGTCGACGTGGAAGGTCCAGCACATCGGGTAGGTCTCGGCGAGCCGCGCCAGCGGCCACCGGATGTCGATCGGGGCGACGGCGGACGCGATCAGGTCGCGGGCCAGCACGACCTTCTCCAGCGCGCCGCTGTTGATCCGGCGTACGGCGTCGGCGACGACCGCCATCCAGCGCTCGCCGTCCAGGGCTCCGTCGGCGAAGACGACGTCCTCGGGGGCGACCGGCCGGTTCGCTGTCCGGTCGCCGGCCGGGTCGAACGCGGCGCCGTCGACCAGGGTCAGCCAGGTGCGGCCCGCGCGGCGGCCGATCACGACCTCCGGGATGACCAGGACCGAGTCACCGGGGTCGTCGGCGAAGCCGAAGGTGCCGAAGCAGACCAGCCCGGAGCCCGGCTCGTTCACCTCGTCGTGGACGTCGGCCCGGGCACAGGTCTCGGTCCACCACTTGTCGGCGTCGGAGAAGCGGGTCAGGCCGCGGGTGCGGATGCGTGCGGCCACTCCCCAGCCCACCAGACCCTCGTCGCGGCGGAGCCACGTGACAGCGTCGTCGGCGGGCACCAGGTCGAGCAACCGGTCGTCGACAGGGAGCTCGGTGGTGCGCACCGTCAGGCTGCTCGTCACAGTCGGGAAGCGTACTCGGCGACCACGCCCGATCCGGAGTCGACGACCCCTTCTGTCGCCAAGGTCACGACCAGTACACGACCACCTTGTCGCCCACGCGCACCTGCGAGAACAGCCACCGGATCCCGTCGTAGTCACGGATGTTGACGCAGCCGTGTGACGCACCGGCGTAGCCGAAGGTGGCGAAGTCCGACGAGTAGTGGACGGCCTCGCCACCGGAGAAGAACATCGAGAAGGGCATCGCCGAGCCGAACAGGGTGGAGACGTGGTCGGCGTCCTTGAGGAAGACGTGGAAGAGGCCCTCCCGCGTGGGGGTGTGGTTGAGGGTCGAGCCGAACCTCACGTCCATCGTCTGCAGGACCTTGCCGTCGACCACCCAGCGCAGCGTGCTGCTGGTCTTGTCGATGCACATCACCCGTCCGGTCAGGCAGCGCGCGTCGAGCGGGCCCGGTGACGGTACGACGTTGTGCAGGGCGTCCGCGGTCGGTGTGGTCGTCATCGTGTCGAGCCGGTCCAGTGTGCGCTGGTCGACGTTCCCGGTGACCGGGATCTGCCGCTTGGCCTGGAAGCCCTTGACCGCGGCTACGGTGTGGGCGTCGTAGCTGCCCGTGACGTCGCCGAAGTACCAGTCGAGCTGAGCCAGGCGCGCCTGGACCTCGCGCACCTGTCGGCCCTGGTCGCCGGGGCCCCACAGCGTCGGACCCGGGTGGAGGACGTTGAACATCGCGTCGTGGCTCGGCGTCGCCGTCAGCGCGACCAGCCGGTGCCATGTACGACGATCGAGCCTCCCGGTGGCCGGGAGACCGTGCTTGGCCTGGAAGCCCTTCACCGCCGCTGCCGTGGTGGCGTCGTACCTCCCGGTGGTGGTCTCCGGCAGCCAGGCGAGCTGGGACAGGCGCTGCTGGAGGCCGCGCACGTCGGCGCCGTGCGCCCCGCGCGCCATCACCACCTGCACCACCACCGGAGCGACCGGCGGTGACGACGGAGGCGGCGTCGACGACACCGGCGTGGAGGGGGAGGGTGCGGCCGGGGACGCCTCGACCGGGGTCGGGGACGCGCTGACCGGCGGCCTCGGCCGGACGTGCGGGACGGCGGCGGGCACCTGACCGTGGTGCCGGGTGGCGTGTCCGGCGGCGTACGCACCACCACCGACCGCGGTCAGCACCAGCACGAGGGCCAGCAACGCCTTGAGCGCTCTCATCGTTCTCCTCCGGGGAAGGTCCACGCCCCGGCGTTGCCGACGCGGCGCCGAGGCGTGGTGAGGACGCCTCAGTCTCGATCCTGAAGACGCCGTTTCCCGGCATTTGGTTGCCGAGCCGCGCCGCCCGGTCGACGGTGTCGTCACCGGCCCTGCTCAGCGTGGTGACAGGTGCGAGCCCTACGCTCGGCTCGTGGCCCGTGCAGAGCTGGACAAGCAGCCGAACGACGTACGTCGGATGTTCGACGCTGTCGCGAAGCGGTACGACGTCACCAACGACGTGCTGTCGCTGGGCCAGGACCGGCGTTGGCGTCGCGACGTGATCGCCGCCGTCGCCCCACTGCCCGGCGAGCGGGTGCTCGACCTCGCCGCCGGCACGGGCACCTCGAGCCAGCCCTTCGCCGACGCCGGCGCGACGGTGGTGCCCTGCGACTTCTCGCTCGGCATGCTCCGGGTCGGCAAGCAGCACCGGCCGCACCTGGCGTTCACCGCCGGTGACGGCACGCGGCTGCCGTTCGCGGACGCGACGTTCGACGCGGTCACGATCTCCTTCGGACTGCGCAACATCGTCGACCCGCTCGCCGGCCTGCGCGAGATGCGCCGGGTGACGCGGCCGGGCGGCCGGCTCGTGGTCTGCGAGTTCAGCCACCCGACCTGGGCGCCGTTCCGCACGGTGTACGACGAGTACCTCATGCGCGCGCTGCCGCCCGTGGCACGCGCGGTCTCGTCGAGCCCGGACGCCTACGTCTACCTGGCCGAGTCGATCCGGGCCTGGCCGGACCAGCCCGCCCTCGCCGACCTCGTGGCCCGCGCCGGGTGGCAGCGTCCCGAGTGGCGCAACCTGTCGGGCGGCATCGTCGCCCTGCACCGCGCCACCGCCTGAGCCGGACCCGGGGCGGCCGGACCCGGGGGTGCGGTGGTGGTAGTGGAGTCCTAGACTGACCGCGCCGATTCGTGAAGGTATTCACAAAGTCACAATCTTCGTGACGTGCGTCACGTGCCCGGCCCCGCGAACAACGCACGAGCAGGGAAGGAAAGGCCGATGCAGCTCTACACGCCGGTCCTGGTGCTGGCGCTGATCGCCGCCGCCTTCGCGGTCGGCTCGGTGGTGATGTCCTCGCAGGTCGGGCCCCGCCGCTACAACCGCGCGAAGCTGGACAGCTACGAGTGCGGCATCGAGCCCACCCCCCAGCCCGTGGGCGGAGGACGCTTCCCGGTCAAGTACTTCATCACCGCGATGATGTTCATCGTCTTCGACATCGAGATCGTCTTCCTCTACCCGTGGGCCGTGCACTTCGACGCGCTCCGGGGCTTCGGCCTGCTCGAGATGGTGCTCTTCATCATCACCGTGTTCGTCGCCTACGCCTATGTCTGGCGCCGCGGCGGACTGGACTGGGACTAGGGAGTGGCGTGGGACTAGAAGAGAAGCTTCCGAGCGGCGTCCTGCTGACGACCGTCGAGGGCGTCGCCGGCTACATGCGCAAGGCCAGCTTCTGGCCGGCGACGTTCGGCCTCGCGTGCTGCGCGATCGAGATGATGACCACGGGCGGGCCGAAGTACGACCTGGCACGCTTCGGCATGGAGGTCTTCCGGGCCAGCCCCCGCCAGGCCGACCTGATGATCGTGGCCGGCCGGGTCAGCCAGAAGATGGCTCCGGTGCTGCGCCAGATCTACGACCAGATGCCCGACCCCAAGTGGGTGCTCGCGATGGGCGTGTGCGCCAGCAGCGGCGGCATGTTCAACAACTACGCGATCGTCCAGGGCGTCGACCACGTCGTCCCCGTCGACATGTACCTCCCCGGCTGCCCGCCGCGCCCGGAGATGTTGATCGACGCGATCCTCAAGCTCCACGACCAGGTCCAGCACACCAAGCTCGGCGCCAACCGCCGTACCGAGATCGTCGACCTCGAGACCTCCGCGCTGACGGCGCTGCCCACCTCCCAGATGAAGGGCCTGATGAGGTGACCGACCGCACCCAGGACCCCGCTCAGGACCCTCAGCTCCCGGTCCCGCAGGGCACCGGCCAGGACGGCTCGACCGAGGTCGAGACCATGGGCGTCCGCGAGGGCATGTTCGGCGTCCGCGGCACCGGCGACACCAGCGGGTACGGCGGGCTGGTCAAGACCACGCTGTTCCCCGGCGCCAGCCGGCGGCCGTACGGCGGCTGGTTCGACGAGGTGGCCGACGCGATCGAGGCGCGGCTCGGGGCGACCGACCTCGAGGGCGCGATCGAGCGGGTCGTGATCGACCGCGGCGAGATCACCTTCCACATCCGGCGCGACGACCTGCCGTTCGTGGCCCAGATGTTCCGCGACGACGAGGCGCTCCGCTTCGAGCTCTGCTCCGGGGTTAGCGGAGTGCACTACGTCGGAGACACCGACCGCGAGCTCCACGCCGTCTACCACCTGCTGTCGATGACGCACAACCGCCGGGTCCGGCTCGAGGTCAGCGTTCCCGACTCCGACCCGCACATCCCCAGCATCGTCAGCATCTACCCGACCAACGACTGGCACGAGCGCGAGACCTACGACATGTTCGGGATCGTCTTCGACGGTCATCCCGCGCTGACCCGGATCCTGATGCCCGACGACTGGCCCGGCCACCCCCAGCGCAAGGACTACCCGCTGGGCGGCATCCCGGTCGAGTACAAGGGCGGCACGATCCCGCCGCCCGACCAGAGGAGGTCGTACAACTGATGGCGAGCTCAACCGACGAGTCCACGCAGGGCACGGACTACTACGCGAGCGGTTCGGACACCTCCGAGGGCAAGGTCTTCACCGTCACCGGTCAGGACTGGGACTCCATCACGCAGGGCCTCGACGAGGCCGAGGAGCGGGTCGTGGTCAACATGGGCCCCCAGCACCCCTCGACCCACGGTGTGCTCCGGCTGATCCTCGAGCTCGAGGGCGAGACGGTGACCGAGGCCCGCTGCGGCATCGGCTACCTCCACACCGGCATCGAGAAGAACATGGAGTACCGCTCCTGGGTCCAGGGCGTCACCTTCTGCACGCGGATGGACTACCTCGCGCCGTTCTTCAACGAGACCGCCTACGTGCTCAGCGTCGAGCGGCTGCTGGGCATCGAGGCCGACATCCCGGAGAAGGCCAACGTGATGCGGGTGCTCCTGATGGAGCTCAACCGGATCTCCTCCCACCTGGTCTGCATCGCCACCGGCGGCATGGAGATCGGCGCCCTGACCGTGATGACGATCGGCTTCCGCGAGCGCGAGCTGGTCCTCGACCTCTTCGAGCTGATCACCGGCCTGCGGATGAACCACGCGTTCATCCGCCCCGGCGGTGTCGCCCAGGACCTCCCGCCCGGCGCGCTGGACGAGATCCGTGGCTTCGTGGCGCTGATGAAGAAGCGGCTCCCCGAGTACGCCGACCTCTGCAACGCCAACCCGATCTTCAAGGGCCGGCTCGACGACGTCGGTCACCTCGACCTGGCCGGCTGCCTGGCGCTGGGCATGACCGGCCCCGTGCTGCGCTCGACCGGCTACCCGTGGGACCTGCGCAAGACCCAGCCCTACTGCGGCTACGAGACCTACGACTTCGACGTCCAGACGTGGGACACCTGCGACTCCTACGGCCGGTTCCGGATCCGGCTGGCCGAGATGTGGGAGTCGCTGAAGATCATCGAGCAGGCCGCCGACCGGCTGGCCAGGCTCGAGGGCGAGCCGGTGATGGTCGCGGACAAGAAGATCGCGTGGCCCAGCCAGCTGGCGATCGGCTCGGACGGCATGGGCAACAGCCTCGACCACATCCGCCACATCATGGGTGAGTCGATGGAGGCCCTGATCCACCACTTCAAGCTGGTCACCGAGGGCTTCCGGGTCCCGCCCGGCCAGGCCTACGTCCCGATCGAGTCGCCCCGCGGCGAGCTCGGCGCCCACGTGGTCTCCGACGGCGGCACCCGCCCGCTGCGGGCGCACTTCCGCGACCCGTCGTTCACCAACCTCCAGGCCACCAGCGTGATGGCCGAGGGTGGCATGGTGGCCGACGTGATCGTCGCCATCGCCAGCATCGACCCCGTGATGGGAGGCGTCGACCGATGACCGACACCAGCAACGCGTCGCCGGCGTCGGCCACGAACGAGCTTCCGTACGACGAGCTCCGGCAGATCGCGGCCCGCTACCCGCAGCCGCGCTCCGGGCTGCTGCCGATGCTCCACCTCGTGCAGTCCGTCGAGGGCCGGATCACGCCCGAGGGGATCGAGGCCTGTGCCGAGATCCTCGACATCACCGCGGCTGAGGTCAGCGGTGTGGCGACGTTCTACACGATGTACAAGCGGCGCCCCGTCGGCGACTACCACGTGGGGGTGTGCACCAACACGCTGTGCGCGGTGATGGGCGGCGACGCGATCTTCGAGCGGCTCAAGAAGCACCTCGACCTCGGCAACGACGAGACCACGGAGCCGAGCGCGGAGGGCAGGAGCATCACCCTCGAGCACATCGAGTGCAACGCCGCCTGCGACTACGCGCCGGTGATGACGGTCAACTGGGAGTTCATGGACAACATGACCCCGCAGTCCGCCACCGCCCTGGTCGACGACCTCCGCGAGGGCAAGGAGATCCACTCGACCCGAGGCCCGCGCATCGTCACCTGGCGCGAGGCCGAGCGAGTGCTCGCGGGCTTCCCGGACGACCTGGCCGACGAGGGGCCGTCCGCGGGCGCCGCGTCGCTGGTGGGCCTGGGCCTGGCCCGCCGGAACGACTGGACCGCTCCCCACCACGACGCGAGCGGGCCGACCGGCAGCACCGCCGACACCCCGATCGAGGCCGCGCAGCAGGCCGACACCGGCCGCGCCGAGACCGAGACCGCACAGGAGGAAGGCAAGTGACCGACGTCCTCACCCCGGTGCTCACCGACAACTGGGACCAGGACCGCTCGTGGACCCTCGCCGCCTACGAGGACCGGGGCGGTTACGGCGCGCTGAAGACCGCGCTGGGTATGAGCCAGGACGACGTAATCACCGCCGTCAAGGACTCCGGCCTGCGCGGGCGCGGTGGCGCCGGTTTCCCGACCGGCATGAAGTGGAGCTTCATCCCGCAGGACAACCCGCGGCCCAAGTACCTCGTGGTGAACGCCGACGAGTCCGAGCCGGGCACCTGCAAGGACGTCCCGCTGATGATGGCGAGTCCGCACACCCTGATCGAGGGCGTGATCATCAGCAGCTACGCGATCCGGGCGAGCCACGCCTTCATCTACGTGCGCGGCGAGGTGCTCCACGTCGTACGCCGGCTCCAGCGCGCGATGCAGGAGGCCTACGACGCCGGTCACCTCGGCCAGGACATCCACGGCTCCGGCTACAGCCTCGACCTCGTGATCCACGCCGGCGCCGGTGCCTACATCTGCGGTGAGGAGACCGCGCTGCTCGACTCGCTCGAGGGTCGCCGCGGACAACCGCGCCTGCGTCCGCCGTTCCCCGCGGTGGCAGGCCTCTACGCCAGCCCCACCGTGATCAACAACGTCGAGTCGATCGCGTCGGTGCCGAGCATCATCGGCAACGGTGCGGCGTGGTTCTCCGCGATGGGCACCGAGAAGTCCAAGGGCTTCGGCATCTTCAGCCTGTCCGGCCACGTCACCAACCCGGGTCAGTACGAAGCGCCGCTCGGCATCACCCTGCGCACGCTGATCGACCTGGCCGGTGGCGTGCGGCACGGACACGAGCTCAAGTTCTGGACCCCCGGCGGCTCGTCCACCCCGATCCTGACCGACCAGCACCTCGACGTCCCGCTCGACTTCGAGGGCGTGGGCGCCGCCGGCTCGATGCTCGGCACCCGAGCCCTGCAGATCTTCGACGAGACGACCTGCGTCGTGCGCGCCGTGCTCCGCTGGACCGAGTTCTACAAGCACGAGTCGTGCGGGAAGTGCACGCCCTGCCGCGAGGGCACCTGGTGGCTGGTGCAGACGCTGACCAACCTCGAGAAGGGGATCGGCAGCGAGGCCGACCTCGACCTCCTGCTGGACCAGTGCGACAACATCCTGGGCCGGTCGTTCTGCGCGCTGGGGGACGGCGCCACCAGCCCGATCTCCAGCTCCATCCAGTACTTCCGTGACGAGTACCTCCAGCACCTCCGTGAGGGGGGCTGTCCGTTCGACCCGGTGGCCGCCACCGTGTTCTCCGCCGAGGGAGCCGCCTCATGACTGCCGCCGAGGTCGAGAAGACCGACCTGGTGACGCTGACCGTCGACGGCGTCCAGGTCAGCGTCCCCAAGGACACCCTGGTGATCCGGGCCGCCGAGCAGGTCGGCGTCCAGATCCCGCGGTTCTGCGACCACCCGCTGCTCGAGCCCGTGGGCGCCTGCCGCCAGTGCCTGGTCGACATCCCCGACGCGGGCAACGGCCGACCCTTCCCCAAGCCCCAGGCGTCGTGCACGATCCCCGTCGCCGAGGGCATGGTCGTGAGCACGCAGGCCACCAGCGAGGTCGCCGACAAGGCGCAGCAGGGGATCATGGAGTTCCTCCTGGTCAACCACCCGCTCGACTGCCCGGTGTGCGACAAGGGCGGCGAGTGCCCCCTTCAGAACCAGGCCATGAGCAACGGCCGCGGCGAGTCCCGCTTCGCCGCCTCGGGCGGGGTGAAGCGGACCTTCCCCAAGCCGATCAACATCTCCGCCCAGGTGCTGCTCGACCGCGAGCGCTGCGTGCTCTGCGCCCGGTGCACCCGGTTCTCCGAGCAGATCGCGGGCGACCCCTTCATCGCGCTGATCGAGCGGGGTGCCCTGCAGCAGGTCGGGATCTACGAGCGGGAGCCCTTCGAGTCCTACTTCTCGGGCAACACCATTCAGATCTGCCCGGTCGGTGCGCTCACCAGCGCGGACTACCGCTTCCGGTCGCGTCCCTTCGACCTGGTCTCCACTCCCTCGGTGGCCGAGCACGACGCGTGCGGCTCGGCGATCCGGGTCGACCACCGGCGCGGCCGGGTGATGCGCCGGCTGGCCGGCAACGACCCGCAGGTCAACGAGGAGTGGATCACCGACAAGGACCGCTTCGCGTTCACCTACGCCCACGCCGACGACCGGATCACCTACCCCCGGATCCGCGAGGACGGCGAGCTGCGGCCGGCATCGTGGCCCGAGGCGTTCGCCGTGGCGGCACGGGGGCTGTCTGCTGCCGGTGCCACCGGCGTGCTCACCGGTGGCCGGGTCACGGCCGAGGACGCCTTCGCCTACAGCACGTTCGCCCGGGTGGCGCTCGGCACCCACGACATCGACTTCCGCGCCCGGCCACATTCGGCCGAGGAGGAGGCCTTCCTGGCCGCCGAGGTCGTGCTGCGCTCACCCGGCAACGGCGCCGTGACGTACGCCGACCTCGAGACCGCCAACTCCGTGCTGCTGGTCGGCCTCGAGCCCGAGGACGAAGCCGGCTCGATCTTCCTGCGGCTGCGCAAGGCCAACCGCGAGCACCGCACCCGCGTCTGGTCGGTCGCGCCGTTCGCGACCAACGGCCTGCGCAAGATGGGCGGCACCCTGATCGCCGCCCGGCCCGGGTCCGAGGCCGAGGTCCTCGACGGGCTCGCCCACGACGGTGACGTCGAGATCGACAGCGCCGGCGTGATCCTCGTCGGTGAGCGCATGGCGACGGTGCCGGGTGCCCTGACCGCCGCGGCCCGGCTCGCCCGGACCACCGGTGCCAGGCTCGCCTGGGTCCCACGCCGGGCGGGTGACCGTGGGGCGGTCGAGGCCGGTTGCCTGCCCGGTCTGCTGCCCGGTGGCCGGCCAGTGGCCGATGCCTCGGCCCGCGTGGACGCCGCGACCGCGTGGGGCGTCGACTCGCTGCCCGAGCAGCCCGGCCGCGACGGCGACGCGATCGTCGCCGCGCTGGCCGCCGGTGAGCTCGGTGGGCTCGTGGTCGGAGGCGTCGACCCCGACGACACGGCCGACCCCGCCGCCTTCCGCGCTGCGCTCGAGGCGGCAGACTTCGTGGTCGCGATGGACCTGCGCGAGACCGACGTGACCCGTGCCGCGGACGTGGTGTTCCCGGTCGCCCCGGTCACCGACAAGGCCGGCACGTTCGTGAACTGGGAGGGTCGGACCCGCCCGTTCGAGGCCGTCTTCACCAACCCGACCTCACTGCCGGAGACCCGGATCCTGGCAGGGATCGCCGAGGAGCTCGGCCGTCCGCTGGGCTTCCGCACCGTCGCCGAGGCGCGTGCCGCCATGACCGACCTCGGCCCGTGGGACGGCGACCGGGCCGCCCCCCCCGAGTCCCAGCCGGCGACCAAGGCGACGGCACCGAAGACCAACGAGCTCGCCCTGGCGACCTGGAAGCTGATGCTCGACAACGGCTCCATGCAGGACAACGAGAAGCCCCTCGCGGCCACCGCCCGCACCCCCGTGTGCCGGGTGTCGCGACAGGCGGCCGCCGCGTTGGGTCCGATGGTCACTCTGACCGGTGACCGCGGCTCGGTCACGCTGCCGGTCGAGGCGACCGACGACCTGGCCGACGACACCGTGTGGGTACCGGCCAACTCGGTCGGGAACGGCGTGCTGGCCGACCTGGCCTCGCCCGGGAGCGGCGTACGTGTGAAGGGAACCGACCAGTGAATGCCTCCATGACGTCTCTGGTCGCCACGGCGGCCGGGCTCGAGCAGTTCGGGCAGGACCCGTGGTGGCTCGTGCTGCTCAAGGCCGTGCTGATCTTCTTGATCCTGGTGCTGCTGACGCTGTTCAACATCTGGTTCGAGCGCCGGGTCGTGGCCCGGATGCAGCACCGGATCGGCCCCAACGTCAACGGCCCGTTCGGACTCCTGCAGAGCCTCGCGGACGGCGTGAAGCTGGCCCTGAAGGAAGACATCATCCCCAAGGCAGCCGACAAGGTGGTCTTCCTGGCCGCGCCGGTGATCGCCACCGTCCCCGCGTTCATCACCTTCTCGGTGATCCCGTTCGGACCCGAGGTGAAGCTGCCCTGGAGCGACCGGCACACCCCGCTCCAGCTCACGGACATGCCGGTCGCGGTGCTGTTCGTGATGGCGATCGCCTCGATCGGGATCTACGGCATCGTGCTCGGCGGCTGGTCGAGCGGCTCGACCTACAGCCTGCTGGGCGGCCTGCGCTCGAGCGCCCAGATGATCTCCTACGAGGTCTCCATGGGCCTCGCCCTGGTCGCGGTGTTCCTGTACGCCGGCTCGATGTCGACCAGCCAGATCGTGGCCGCCCAGAGCAAGTGGTGGTTCGGGCTGATCCTGATGCCGTCGTTCGTGATCTACACGATCTCGATGGTCGGTGAGACCAACCGCGCGCCGTTCGACCTGCCCGAGGCCGAGGGCGAGCTGGTCGGCGGCTTCCACACCGAGTACTCCAGCCTGAAGTTCGCGCTGTTCTTCCTGGCCGAGTACATCAACATGGCCACGGTCTCCGCGCTGGCCACCACCCTGTTCCTCGGCGGCTGGCACGCGCCGTTCTGGATCGACCACCTCTGGGCCGGCGCCAACAGCGGCTACTGGCCGTTCCTGTGGTTCATGGGCAAGGTGCTGTTCTTCATCTTCGTGTTCATCTGGCTGCGCGGGAGCCTGCCGCGGATGCGCTACGACCAGTTCATGGCCTTCGGCTGGAAGCGGCTGATCCCGTTCTCCCTGGTCTGGATCGTCGCCGTGGCCGCGATCCGGACCGCCTCGCTCGACGGCGGCGTCGACCGCAAGTACCTCCTGATCGGTCTCGGTGTCGCGGTGGTCCTCTTCCTGGCCATCTTCTTCGTCGGCGACTCGGCCGTGGCCTCCGAGGACGAGACGGTCGACACCACCCCGCAGGGGTACGACGGCGGGTTCCCCGTGCCGCCGATGCCTGCGGGTGGGCCCGTTCGCGGCGCTGCGGCCGGGCTCACCTTCGACACCGGCAGGACCGTGAGATCCGTGGACACCACGACACCAGTGCAGGTTGGAGAGGACCGATGAGCCCGACGGCAGAGGAGCCGAAGAGCCTCAAGGAGCAGCTCTGGGACCCGGTAGCCGGGTTCGGCGTGACCTTCCGGACCATGTTCAAGAAGGTCGTCACCGAGCAGTACCCCTTCGAGAAGCAACCGACGGCGCCGCGCTTCCACGGCCGTCACCAGCTCAACCGCTGGCCCGACGGGCTGGAGAAGTGCATCGGCTGTGAGCTGTGCGCCTGGGCCTGCCCGGCCGACGCGATCTACGTCGAGGGCGCCAGCAACACCGACGACGAGCGCTTCAGCCCGGGGGAGCGGTACGGCCGCGTCTACCAGATCAACTACCTGCGCTGCATCCTGTGCGGCCTGTGCATCGAGGCCTGCCCGACCCGTGCGCTGACGATGACCAACGAGTACGAGCTGGCCGACGACAACCGCGCCGACCTGATCTACGAGAAGTCCGACCTCCTCGCGCCGCTCCTGCCCGGCATGGAGCAGCCGCCGCACCCGATGCGGCTCGGCGACGACGAGGGTGACTACTACCGCGGCACGTTCAAGGCCTCCGACAGCCCCACCGGCGCCGGCCCGTCGACGGAGGTGACCGGGTGACCACCTTCTGGATCCTCGCGCCGGTGATCGTGCTGGCCGCACTCGGCATCCTGTTCGTCCGCAAGGCCGTCCACGCCGCGATGCTGCTGGCGATCGTGATGATCAGCCTGGCGATGCTCTACCTCGTCCTCGACGCGCCGTTCCTCTTCGCCGCGCAGATCATCGTCTACACCGGCGCGATCCTGATGCTGTTCCTCTTCGTGGTGATGCTGGTCGGCGTCGACGCGTCCGACTCCGTGGTCGAGACGATCAAGGGCCAGCGCGTGATGGCGATCATCGGCGGCCTGCTGCTGGGCACGACGTTCGTGCTCGGGCTCAGCCAGATCAGCCTCGGCACCGTGGTCGGCCTCGACGCCGCCAACGACAACGGCAACAACATCTCGGCGCTGGCCGACATCCTGTTCGGCAAGTATGTCTTCGCCTTCGAGACCACCAGCGCCCTGCTGATCACCGCCGCGGTCGGAGCGATGGTGCTCGCCCACCGGGAGCGCCTCGAGCCCAAGCCCAGCCAGGCCAGCCTGGCCGCCCAGCGGCTGCGTGACTACGCCGAGAGCGGCAAGCACCCCGGACCCCTGCCGACGCCCGGTGTCTTCGCCCGGCACAACGCGGTGGACACCCCGGCCCTGCTGCCCGACGGCACCGCCTCGGAGGCCTCGATCTCCCGCGTGCTGGCCGCACGCGGTACGGTCCGCTCCGCGCCGGCCCTGGCCGACGACATCACCCACATCGAGCAGCAGCTCGGAGACACGTCCCACGCCGGACGCGACCAGTCGGCTCCGGCCACGACCGAGGAGGAGGCCCCCGCATGACCCCGTACGTCGTCCTGTCGGCCATCGTCTTCAACATCGGGGTGGTCGGTGTGCTCACCCGGCGCAACGCGCTGGTGGTGTTCATGTGCGTGGAGCTGATGCTCAACGCGTCCAACCTCGCGCTCGTGGCCTTCGCCAAGCAGAACGGCAACCTCGACGGCCAGATCGCCGCCTTCTTCGTGATGGTGGTGGCCGCGGCCGAGGTCGTGGTCGGGCTGGCGATCATCATGACCATCTTCCGCACCCGCCGGTCGGCCTCGGTCGACGACGCGAGCCTGCTGAAGTACTGAGCCGACAACAGGAAGACTGACTTCGATGTTCGTTCTCGCTGAGGGCGTGACGGCTCCGGTCGTGCACCCCGGATCGGCCGACGGGGTGCTCTCCCTGATCTGGCTGGTCATCGCGTTGCCGGCCCTCGGTGCGGCGATCCTCCTGGTGGGCGGGCCGCTGGCCAAGGGACGCCTGGACAAGTCCGGTCACCTGATCGGGGCCGCCCTGCCCGTGGTCTCGTTCCTGATCAGCCTGGTCATGTTCGTCTCGCTGCTGGGCCGCGACAGCAGTTCCCGCCAGGTCGGCCAGCACCTGTTCACGTGGTTCGAGGTCGGCGGGCTGCACGTGGGCTTCGACCTGCTCTACGACCCCCTGTCGGCGCTGTTCCTGCTGCTGATCACCGGGGTCGGCTCGCTGATCCACATCTACTCCATCGGCTACATGGAGCACGACGAGCGTCGGCGCCGCTTCTTCGGCTACCTCAACCTCTTCGTCGCGGCGATGCTCACGCTGGTGCTGTCGGCGAACTACCTCGGCCTCTTCCTGGGCTGGGAGGGCGTCGGCCTCGCGTCGTACCTCCTGATCGGCTTCTGGCAGTACAAGCCCTCGGCAGCGGCCGCTGCCAAGAAGGCCTTCATCGTCAACCGGGTCGGAGACATCGGTCTCTCGCTGGGCATCGGCTTGTTCTTCGTCACCTTCGGCACGACCGACTTCAGCATCATCAGCGCGGCCGCACCGCGGGCGTCCGAGGGCACGATGACTGCGCTCGGCCTGCTGCTCCTGCTGGCCGCCTGCGGCAAGTCCGCCCAGGTGCCGCTCCAGTCCTGGTTGCTCGACGCGATGGAGGGCCCGACGCCGGTCTCGGCCCTGATCCACGCGGCCACCATGGTGACCGCCGGTGTCTACCTGATCGTGCGGTCCAACTTCATCTTCGACTACGCACCACACGCCCGCACGGTCGTCGTGATCGTGGCCACGGTGACGCTCCTGTACGGCGCGATCATCGGGTGCGCCAAGGACGACATCAAGAAGGCCCTGGCCGGGTCCACGATGAGCCAGATCGGCTACATGATGCTGGGCGCCGGGCTGGGGATCGCCGGCTACCCGTTCGCGATCTTCCACCTGCTCACCCACGGCTTCTTCAAGGCCAACATGTTCCTCGGCGCCGGCTCGGTCATGCACGGCATGGACGACGACGTGGACATGCGCCACTACGGCGCTCTGCAGAAGGCGATGCCGGTCACCTTCATCACCTTCGCCATGGGGTATCTCGCGATCATCGGCTTCCCGGGCTTCTCCGGCTTCTGGTCCAAGGACAAGATCATCGAGACCGCGCTGACCCAGAACTGGCTGGTCGGTGTGCTGGCCATGATCGGCGCCGGCATCACCGGCTTCTACATGACCCGGCTGATGCTGATGACCTTCTTCACCGAGAAGCGCTGGGCGGACGGTGTGCACCCCCATGAGTCGCCGAGCGTGATGACGGTGCCGCTGATGGTGCTGGCCGCGCTGTCGGCGCTCGGCGGCCTGATGCTGGCCGGCAACTGGATCGTGGACTTCCTGTCCCCGATCGTCGGTACCGCGCCCGAGGAGAGCCCGCCGCTGCCCTCACTGGTGATCTCGCTGATCGTGGTCGTGATCGTCGGCGTCGGCGTGGCCACCGCGTGGTTCCTGGTCGGCAGGCGCGACGTGCCCCGCGAGGCACCGCAGGACGTCTCCTTCGCGACCCGCGCCGCCCGCGCCGAGCTGTACGGCAACGAGGTCAACGACACCCTGGTGATCGGTCCCGGCGGCCGCCTGGTCGGAGGGCTGACCACGATGGACCGGCACGGCGTCGACGGGGTCGTCGAGGGCGGCGCCCTGGCGATCGGGGGTGTCGGCAGCGTGCTGCGGCGCGCCCAGAACGGCTTCGTCCGCTCCTACGCCCTGTCCGTGCTCCTCGGCGCCCTGCTGGTCGTCCTGGCCCTCCTGGCGGTGAACGCAGCATGAGCGGCTTCCCCTTCCTCTCGGTCCTGATCGCCCTGCCCCTGCTGGGCGCGATCGTCACCGCCGCCCTCCCGCAGGGCCATGCCAAGGTGCTGCCCAAGCAGGTCGCGCTCGGTGTCTCGGTGCTGACGCTCGTCGTCGCCGTGGTGATGGCGTTCGGCTACCACGTGCACGACGGCTTCCAGTTCACCGAGGACCAGACCTGGATCAAGGCCTTCGGTGCCCACTACGCCGTCGGCGTCGACGGCCTCGGCCTGCTGATGGTGCTGCTGACCGTCGTCCTCGTGCCGATCGTGATCGGCGCCAGCTGGTACGACGCCGACGCCGGGCACACCAAGGCGTTCTTCGCCTGGGTGCTGGCGCTCGAGGCCACCGCCGTGGCGGTCTTCGCGGCCACCGACGTCTTCTTCTTCTACGTCGTCTTCGAGGCGACGCTGATCCCGGCGTACTTCCTGATCGGCGGCTTCGGCCGCGACGGGCGTCGCCGGGCCGCGGTGAAGTTCCTGATCTACCAGCTCGCCGGCGGCCTGGTCATGCTGGCGTCGGTGATCGGCCTGTACGTCGTGTCCGCCGACCACGGCACCCCGTCGTACCTCCTCAGCGACCTGTCCGGCCTGAGCATCGACCCCGCGACCCAGAAGTGGCTGTTCGTGGGCTTCTTCATCGCCTTCGCGGTCAAGGCCCCGATGTTCCCGGTCCACACCTGGCTGGCCGACACCACCGAGCAGGCGACCACCGGCACCAGCGTGCTGCTGGTCTGCGTGCTCGACAAGATCGGCACCTTCGGGATGCTGCGCTACTGCCTGGGCATCCTGCCCGACGCCTCACGCTGGGCGACGCCGGTCGTGGTCACGCTGGCCCTGATCTCGATCGTGTACGGCGCGCTGGTGGCGATCGGCCAGGACGACATGCTCCGCCTGATCGGTCTGACCTCGCTGTCCCACTTCGGCTTCATCGTGCTGGGCATCTTCGTCTTCACCAGCCAGGGCAGCGCCGGCGCGATCCTCTACATGGTCAACCACGGCATCGGCACCGCCGCCCTGTTCCTGGTGGCCGGCTACGTGATCAAGCGCCGGGGCACGTCGTCGATCCGGGCCATGGGTGGAGTCGAGAAGGTGGCACCGGTGATGGCCGGGCTGTTCCTCGTCTTCGGTCTGGCCGCGCTCGGGCTGCCCGGGCTCTCGCCGTTCGTCTCCGAGATGCTCGTGATCATCGCGGCGTTCCAGCACCACTGGTGGACCGGCGCCATCGCGGTCTCGGCGATCGTGCTCGCGGCGTTCTACGTGCTCTGGATGTACCAGCGCACGATGACCGGCACGGGGGTCGGCAGCTCGATGGAGGCCGATCCCGAGCGCGAGGTCACCCGTGACCTCGACCGCCGTGAGGTCGGCACGCTGGCGCCGCTCTTCCTGACCCTGGTGCTCTTCGGCTTCTACCCGATGCCGTTGCTGAACGTGATCAACCCCTTCGTCCAGGACACGCTCCAGCAGGTCGGCGTCGTCGATCCCGCACCGACCGTGACGTCACCGGCGTCCGGCCTGGTCGCGCAGAACGCTGGAGGACAGCAGTGATCGCCCTCGTCGCCACGCCCGACACCTTCGTCAAGCCGCACATCTCCTACAACGAGCTGCTGCCGATCCTGGTGGTCTTCGCCGCGGCCTGCCTCGGTGTGCTGATCGAGGCGTTCCTGCCCCGCGAGCGTCGCTACCTCTCCCAGCTGGGCGTGGCGTCGATCGCTCTCGTGGTGGCCCTGATCCGGGTCGTGATCGGCGCCGGCGACCTGCCCCGACTCGGCGCCGGCACCGCGCGCGGCCTGTTCGGCTCGCAGGGCACGGTCGCCATCGACGGGCCCACGATGTTCTTGTGGGGGCTGGTGCTGGTCTTCGGTCTCGGCGGTGTGCTGCTCTTCGGTGAGCGCCGGGTCGAGGGTGGGGTCTCGGCGTTCGCCGGTCAGGCGGCCGCGCTGCCCGGCACCGAGTCCGAGCGTCAGTCGGCCGGGCTCGACCACACCGAGGTCTACCCGCTCCTGCTGTTCGCGATCGGCGGGATGATGCTCTTCGTCGCGGCCGGTGACCTGCTCACGATGTTCGTCGCCCTCGAGGTGCTCTCGCTCCCGCTGTACCTGCTCTGCGGTCTGGCGCGTCGGCGTCGGCTGCTCAGCCAGGAAGCCGCGATGAAGTACTTCCTGCTCGGCGCCTTCTCCTCCGGCTTCTTCCTGTACGGCGTCGCGCTGATCTACGGCTACGCCGGCTCGATGGACTTCGGGGCGATCAACGAGGCCGTCCTGAACAACACCGGCAACCAGACGCTGCTCGTGCTCGGCATGGGCATGCTCACCGTCGGTCTGCTGTTCAAGGTCGGTGCGGCGCCGTTCCAGGCCTGGATGCCGGACGTCTACCAGGGCGCCCCCACCGCGGTCACGGCCTTCATGGCCGCCGCCACCAAGGCCGCCGCGTTCGGTGCGTTGCTCCGGCTGCTGTACGTCGCGTTCGGCAGCGCCCGCTGGACCTGGCAGCCGATGATGTGGGTGATCGCGATCCTGACCATGGTGGTCGGCACCGTGCTGGCCCTGGTGCAGTCCGACATGAAGCGGATGCTCGCCTACTCCTCGATCGCGCACACCGGCTTCCTGCTGACCGGCGTGCTGGGCCTGCAGGGGATCAGTGAGATCCACCCCGGCCAGATCACCTCGCTGCAGGCCGTGATGTTCTACCTGGTCACCTACGGCTTGACCACGCTCGGTGCCTTCGCCGTGGTCGGCCTGGTGCGCGACTCGGCGGGGGAGCAGTCGACGATCATGCGGTGGACCGGTCTGGGCAAGCACTCGCCGGTCGTCGCCGGCGTGTTCGCCCTGTTCCTCCTGAGCATGGCCGGCATCCCCCTGACCTCCGGGTTCGTCGGCAAGTGGGCGGTCTTCGAGGTGGCGTTGGCCGCGGGTGCCTGGCCGGTGGTGATCGTGGCCGTGCTGTCCAGCGCGGCGGCCGCGTTCTTCTACGTCCGGGTGATCGTGGTGATGTACTTCCACGAGCCCGACGAGCAGAGTGCCTCCGTGGCCCACCCGTCGGCGCTGACCGCCACCGCGATCGGGATCTCGGCCGCGGCGACTCTCGTGCTGGGCATCGTGCCCGGCCCGGTTCTCGATCTGGCTCGGGTTGCGGGACAATTCATCAGGTGAGCCCATCCGCCGGTGGCCAGGAGCTCGTCTCCCTGGCGATGCCCGTCGCCGACGAGGCGCTGGCGCGACGGCTGACCGAGCGCATGGTCCGCGTCGAGGAGGCACTCGCCGGGCACGTGCAGAGCCGGGCCCGGTTCGTGACCGACGCCGCCAGCCACCTGATGTCGGCCGGCGGGAAGCGCTTCCGGCCGATGCTCGTGCTGCTGGCCGCGGAGGCCGGTGCCCATCCCGAGGCCGACGAGGTGATCACGGCTGCCTGCGTGGTGGAGCTGACCCATCTCGCCTCGCTCTACCACGACGACGTGATGGACGAGGCCGCCCTGCGTCGCGGCGCGGAGTCGGCCAACGCCCGCTGGGACAACCACGTCGCGATCCTCACCGGTGACTTCCTCTTCTCGAAGTCGTCGGAGCTGACCGCCGAGCTCGGCGCGGACGCCGTACGCATCCAGGCCCAGACCTTCACCCGGCTGGTCGAGGGGCAGATCCAGGAGACCGTGCAGCCCGGGCCCGGCGAGGACCCGCTGGCCCACTACCTCGACGTGGTGGCCGGCAAGACCGGCTCGCTGATCGCGACCTCTGCCCGCTACGGCGCCCGGTTCGGCGGCACCGACCGCGAGGTCGAGGAGGCGCTGACGGCGTACGGCGACATCGTCGGCACGGCGTTCCAGCTCTCCGACGACATCCTCGACATCGCCTCCGACTCCGACGAGTCCGGCAAGACTCCCGGCACCGACCTCCGCGAGGGCGTGCCCACGCTGCCGGTGCTGATGGCACGGGTCTCGGCCCGCCCCGAGGACGCCCGGCTGCTGGAGCTCCTCGACTCCGACCTGAGCGACGACTCCCTGCACGCCGAGGCGCTCGCGCTGCTGCGGGCGCACCCGGCGATGGACGACGCCCGCGACTACGTCGTCGCCCGGGCCCAGGAGGCCAAGGCGCTGCTCACCGCACTCCCGCCCGGCCCGGTGCGCGAGGCGCTGGAGACCTTCGCCGACCACGTGGCCCACCGCTCCACCTGAGCGCCCGCCGTCGCGACACCCCGCGGGTCGTGTGCCTGAGGACGCGGTGGGGCGCCTCGTGGGGCACACGACCTGATGTGTCGTCGGTCAGGCTGCGTCATGCGGCCGGGTGCGGGGGACGCCCAACGCGATCAGGTCCGCAGCCACCTCGTGGTCCTCGTGGTGGAGCTCGTACGTCGTACACCTCACCACGATCCGGTGACGGCTGGTCAGGCGTCTGGCTCGGCGGATGTCCGCGGACCATTGCTCGACCTCCAGATGGAAGCTCCCGTCGATCTCCAGGATCAGGACGTCGCCGCCCGGGAGATCCCATTCGCAGTCGGTCCAGCGACGTCGTCCCGCCCGGTCCACGCGTGGCGTCTGGCGCGCGGGAAGGGCCAGCCGGTGGCGTCGGCACATGCGCCGCACAGTCAGTTCAGCGGCCGAGTGGGCGCCCGAGCCGATGTCGACGAGGCTGCGCCTGAAGGATCGGGCGCGGCGCAGGGGATGGAGAAGGTCGATCCACTCCTCCAACCGGGCCGCGGTGGTGAGCCGCTGTTGGACCGAGGCAGCCAGCACGCCGTGGCCGGCACGGGGCTGCGCCTCGTACGCGGCGAACAGCAGGACCGCCGGTTCGAAGCGGACCAGGGGGAGCCCGGCCCGAGGCGAGGCGAGGAGCTGGAAGGGTCGTCGGCTGCGGAAGAACGAGATGCCCGGTACCGGCTCGAAACTGAGCTCGTCGTCCACGAGCACGGTCACCTGGGGTCGCGTCCACCGCTCGAGGCCCCAGACCTCCGCCGCAGTGAGGCCTCCGACGAGACTGCGTGGGCCGGCATGCAGGGCGCCCAACCAGCACCGCTGCTGCCACGTCAGGTCGCCGGTCGTGGTCGAGACGACCCGTGGACTCCGCGGCACCCAACGGCCCGCGGCCACCTGGTTGCGGACCCGGTCGGCGTCGAGCCCGAGGGCGAGGAGCTGACGGCGCGCAACCATGCCTGACTGGTGCGCGATCAGATCGTCGAGTGGATCCACGCGAGCGATCGTCCCGCGTCGACCGACAACGATGCCGAGCTCATCCACAGCCCCACCGGATGCTCGGGTCGTGTGCCTGAGGACGCGGCGGAGCGCGTCGTGGGGCACACGACCCGGGCACTCAGTAAGCGCAGGCCTCGGCCGCGAGCCGCAGGGTGACCCGGCGGTGCCGCAGTGACTCGACGGTGAAGACCACGAGGGCGAACCAGACCAGCACGAAGCCGATCCAGCGGCCAGCGGGCATGGCCTCGTGGAAATAGAGGACGCCGAGGGCGAACTGGAGGATCGGGGCGAGGTACTGCAGGAGGCCCAGCGTGACCATGGGCACCCGGATCGCGGCACCCCCGAAGCAGACCAGGGGCACGGCGGTGACGATGCCGGTGCTCAGCAGCAGCAGCACATGGCCGGCGCCGTGGTCGACGAAGCTGGAGCTCCCGTGCCAGGTCAGCCACGCGAGGTAGGCCAGGGCGAGCGGCCCGATCACCATCGTCTCCACGGTCAGGCTCTCCACCGCCGGCGCGTTGGCCTGCTTCTTGCACAGGCCGTAGCTGCCGAAGGAGAACGCGAGCACCAGGGCCACCCAGGGCAGCCGGCCGTAGTCGACGCTGAGCACGACGACCGCCAGCCCGGCGACCGCCATCGCGGCCCACTGGCCGGGCCGGAGCCGCTCACCGAGGATGAACACCCCCATCAGCACGGTCACCAGCGGGTTGACGAAGTAGCCCAGCGAGGTCTCCACGACGTGGCCGTTGGTGACACCCCAGATGTACGTCGCCCAGTTGACCGTGACCAGGCACGCCGCCAGGGTGAGCAGCCGCAGCACCCGGCGGTCGGCGATCAGACCGCGCACGACCGGCCACCGGCCGAGCGCGACGACCAGCAGACCCATCACCACCAGCGACCAGAAGATCCGGTGGCCCAGGATCTCCAGTGCTCCGGCCGGCTCCAGGAGCGGCCAGTAGAGCGGGAACGCGCCCCACATCGCGTACGCCGCCACCCCCAGCAGGAGGCCACGCCGAGACTCCGTGATGGCGGGACGGGCCACGCTCAGGCGACCGTCCAGGTGTCGCCGCCACCGATCAGGCCGGCCAGCCGCTCGGTGGGGGTGCCGGTGAGGTGCGCCGACGCCTGGTGGACCTGCTCGCGCGCCCGGTCGTCGTACGTCGGGCGGGAGACCTGGCGGAAGATCCCGATCGGCGCCTGGTGCAGGCGACCGGCGTCGGTCAGCCGCGAGATCGCGAACGCTGTGGTCGGGTCCGGGCTGTAGGCGTCGTGCACCAGGAGGTCGCCGGGGTCGACCTGGTCGGGCTGGTCGCCCACGCTGACCACCTTGACGCCGCCGGTCGCCTGGTCCCGGATCAGGCCCTGCCCGCCGTCGGCGCCGAAGCGGATCGGCTCACCGTGCACCAGCGGGATGATCGCGTCGTCACGGGTCTCCGGGGACTTCACCGCGTCGAACGCTCCGTCGTTGAAGATCGGGCAGTTCTGGTAGATCTCGACCAGCGACGTGCCCCGGTGGGCCGCGGCCGCGGACAGCACCCCGGTGAGGTGCCGGCGGTCGGAGTCGATGGTGCGGGCCACGAACGTCGCCTCCGCTCCCAAGGCCAGCGACACCGGGTTGAACGGGTGGTCGACCGAGCCCATCGGGGTCGACTTGGTGACCTTGCCCTCCTCGGAGGTGGGGGAGTACTGCCCCTTGGTCAGGCCGTAGATGCGGTTGTTGAACAGCAGGATCGTCATGTTCACGTTGCGACGCAGCGCGTGGATCAGGTGGTTGCCGCCGATCGAGAGCGCGTCGCCGTCACCGGTGACCACCCAGACCGACAGGTCCTCGCGCGACGTGGCGATGCCGGTGGCGATGGACGGGGCGCGGCCGTGGATGGAGTGCATGCCGTAGGTCTCGAGGTAGTAGGGGAACCTCGAGGAGCAGCCGATGCCCGAGACGAAGACGATGTTCTCCCGGCGCAGGCCGAGGTCGGGCAGGAAGCTCTGCACCGCCTTCAGCACGGCGTAGTCGCCACAGCCCGGGCACCAGCGCACCTCCTGGTCGGAGGTGTACTCCTTGCCGGTCTGCTTCGCGTCGTTGGTCGGGACCAGCTCGATGCCGCTGCGCATCTCGGGCAGACCCAGATCCGTCGTGCTCATCGCTCGTCTCCTCCAGCCATCGTGTCGACCCGTCCCGTGCCGATCCCGGTCAGGTCCACCTCGATCCCCTCGGCGTCGGCCACCAGGTTGCCGATCGCCTCCGCGAGGTCCGCCGCCTTCAGCGGCATCCCGTTGACCTGGTTGTAGCCGACCGCGTCGACCAGGTAGCGGCTGCGGATCAGCAGTGCCAGCTGGCCGAGGTTCATCTCGGGGATCAGCACCTTGTCGTAGCGCGCCAGGATCTCGCCCAAGTCGCGGGGGAAGGGGTTGAGGTGGCGCAGGTGCACCTGCGCGACGTGGTAGCCCGCCTTGCGCACGCGTCGTACGCCGGCGCCGATCGGACCGTACGTCGAGCCCCAGCCGAGGACGAGGACCTTCGCGTGGCTGCCGTCCGCGGCGCCGGGGTCGTCGACCTCGAGCGGCGGCAGGGACTCAGCGATCCGCTCCACCTTCGCCGCGCGGGTCCGGACCATGAAGTCGTGGTTGGCGGGGTCGTAGCTGATGTTGCCGTGCCCGTCGCCCTTCTCCAGCCCGCCGATGCGGTGCTCGAGTCCGGGCGTGCCGGGGATCGCCCACGGCCGGGCCAGCGTCTGCTCGTCGCGGAGGTACGGCCAGAACTCCGACTCGTCACCCGAGCCGTGGTTGGTGGTCGTGGCGAAGGCGGGGTCGATCTCGGGCAGCTCGGAGAGCTCCGGGATGCGCCACGGCTCGGAGCCGTTGGCCAGCATCCCGTCGGACAGGAGCATCACCGGCGTGCGGTAGGTGACCGCGATCCGGATCGCCTCCAGCGCCGCGTCGAAGCAGTCGCCGGGGGAGCGGGGCGCCACGATCGGCACCGGCGACTCGCCGTTGCGGCCGAACATCGCCTGGAGCAGGTCGGCCTGCTCGGTCTTGGTCGGCAGCCCGGTCGACGGCCCGCCCCGCTGGACGTCGATGACCAGCAGCGGGAGCTCGATCATCACGGCCAGACCGATCGTCTCGGACTTCAGGGCGATGCCCGGCCCCGACGTGGTGGTCACGCCGAGCCGGCCGGCGAACGACGCGCCGAGGGCGGCGCCGATGCCGGCGATCTCGTCCTCGGCCTGGAAGGTCGTGACGCCGAACGACTTGTGCTTGCTGAGCTCGTGCAGGATGTCGGAGGCGGGGGTGATCGGGTAGGAGCCGAGGAAGATCGGCAGCCCCGACTGCACGCCTCCGGCGATCAGCCCGTAGGCCAGGGCCAGGTTGCCGGTGATGTTGCGGTAGGTGCCCGTCGCCATCGGCGCCGGCTTGATCTCGTAGGACACCGCGAAGGTCTCGGTGGTCTCACCGAAGTTCCAGCCGGCGTGGTAGGCCCGGACGTTGGCGTCGCGGATGTCAGGCACCTTGGCGAAGCGCTTCTGGAGGAACGCCACGGTCGACTCGGTCGGACGGCCGTAGAGCCACGACAGCAGGCCGAGCGCGAACATGTTCTTGGCGCGGGCGGCGTCCTTGCGCGAGAGCCCGAACTCCTTGACCGCCTCGACGGTCATGCCGGTCAGGTCGACAGGGTGGACGGCGTACTCGCCGAGGCTGTCGTCCTCGAGCGGGTTGGCGGCGTACCCGGCCTTGGCGAGGTTGCGGGCCGTGAAGTCGTGGGTGTCGACCACGATCGTCGCGCCCTTGGGCAGGTCGGCGAGGTTGGCCCGCAACGCTGCGGGGTTCATCGCCACCAGCACGTCCGGGGCATCGCCCGGGGTCAGGATGTCGTGGTCGGCGAAGTGGACCTGGAACGACGACACGCCGGGCAGGGTGCCTTGCGGGGCCCGGATCTCGGCCGGGAAGTTGGGTAGCGTCGACAGGTCGTTGCCGTACGACGCGGACTCCTGGGTGAACCGGTCCCCGGTCAGCTGCATGCCGTCGCCGGAGTCGCCTGCGAACCGGATGATCACGCGGTCGAGCCGCTTGACCTGCTTGCTCAACGCTGCACTTCCTTCTGTGACCCGGTCGTCTCGCGCCAGGATTTCCCGGCCCGGTCCGGGAGACGGCGCAACTCCCCCACGATAGTCCGGTCCCGGGGGCGCACCGAGCCGATCCGCGCATCTGGACAGTGAGTCTGCCCACGCGGGCGGACCCCGCAGGCGCCGTGGGCGAGACGTGGATGCGCAATCCGCGGCATCGGGTGCTAATCTCTACCAAACAACGTTACTTACGTTTACTTACCACCCGAGAACGAAGGTAGAGACTCACATGACCAAGCGGATCAGGCTGGCGACGATCGTTGCCGCAGCCACGATCGTCCCGGCCCTGCTGTCCGGATGCGGCTCCTCCAGCGGCTCTTCCAGCTCCGACAAGGTCAGCGTCGTCGGCTTCTCGGTCCTCAAGACCGCCAACGAGCCGGTGATCGCCGACTTCAAGAAGACCGCCGCCGGCAAGGGCGTCTCCTTCACCACGTCCTACGGCGCCTCCGGCGACCAGTCGCGCGCGGTGATCGGTGGCCTGCCGACCGACGAGGTGCATCTCTCCCTGGAGCCCGACGTCTCGAAGATCGTCGATGCCGGCCTGATCGACTCCTCGTGGAACCAGACCCCGACGCAGGGGATCCTGACCGACTCCGAGGTCGTGTTCCTGGTTCGCAAGGGCAACCCGCTCGGCATCAAGAGCTGGGACGACCTGACCAAGCCCGGTGTCAAGATCGTCACGCCGAACCCCGCCTCGTCCGGCTCGGCGAAGTGGAACATCCTGGCGGCGTGGGCCCATGTCAGCGGCCAGGGCGGCACCGACGCCCAGGCGCAGGCGTTCGTGGACAAGCTGCTCCACAACGTGGTCGCTCTGCCGGGCAGCGGCAGCGACGCTCTCGCTTCCTTCGTCGCGGGCAACGGCGACGTCCTGCTCGCCTACGAGAACGACTCGATCGCGGCCCGCGCCGCCGGCGACGACGTCGACTACATCGTCCCCGACGACACCCTGCTGATCCAGAACCCCGTCGCACTGACCAAGGACGCCTCGACGGCCGCCAAGGCCTTCCTGAAGTTCCAGCTGAGCACCCCGGGGCAGACCGACTACGCCAAGGCCGGCTTCCGCCCGGTCATCAGCGGGATCAACGTGGACGTGCCGGGTGCGAACGACCCGAGCAACCCGTTCCCCGCGGTCAAGACGCAGTACACGATCGACAAGACCTTCGGTGGCTGGGACACCGCCAACACGAAGTTCTTCGACGAGACGAACGGCATCATCACCAAGATGATCGCCGGCCTCCACGTCGGCAGCTGACACATGTCGACTGCCGTCCTCGGACAGGACACCCGGTCGGTCGGGCGCGGCCGACCGGGTGTCCACTCGACCCTGACCCGGGGCTCCTCCGTCGGGCTCGGGGTGGCCATGATCTGGTTCAGCCTCCTCGTCCTGATCCCGCTCGCCGCGATCGTGGTCACAGCGGGTCAGGACGGTTGGCAGGGCTACATCGACACCCTGAAGAACCCCCAGACCTGGGCCGCGATCAGGCTGACCGTCACGCAGTCCCTCCTGGTCACCCTGGTCAACGTCGTGATGGGGACCTTGATCGCCTGGGTGCTGGTGCGCGACCGGTTCTGGGGACGCGGGGTCCTCGACGTCCTGATCGACATCCCGTTCGCGATGCCCACCATCGTGGCAGGGCTGGTGCTGCTCGGCCTCTACGGCCCGAAGAGCCCGCTCGGGATCAACGTCGCCAACCAGCGGACCTCGGTCACCCTGGCCCTGGCGTTCGTCACCTTGCCGTTCATCGTGCGCACGGTCCAGCCGGTGCTGGCCGAGCTCGACACAGATGTCGAGGAGGCGGCGGCCTCGCTCGGGGCGAACCGGGGCACCATCCTGCGTCGGCTCGTGCTGCCCTCGCTGGTCCCCGCGATCGCGGCCGGGGCCGCCCTGTCGTTCGCCCGGGCGATCTCGGAGTACGGCTCTCTGGTGCTGCTCAGCGGCATGCTGCCCTACAAGACCGAGGTCGTCTCGGTACGGGTCTACAGCTTCGTCGAGGGGGGTGACCAGACCGGTGCGGCCGCGCTGGCCACGATCATGCTCGCGGTCGCACTGTTCGTGATCGTCGCCCTCGACATCATCCAACGAAGGGTGGCCCGCCGTGGTTGAGCTCTCGACCCCCGCCAAGTGGGCCCTGCGCCTGGTGGTGATCTCCTACGTGTTCCTGCTCGTGGGCTGGCCCATGATCACGCTGGTCCAGAACGCCTTCTCCGATGGCCTCGGCAACTTCCAGGCCGCGTTCTCCGATCCCGACGTCGTCCACGCCATGATCGTGACGATCGAGGTGTCGCTCTGGGCGGTCGCGATCAACACCGTCTTCGGGGTCGGGATGGCGCTGCTCCTCGTGCGCTACGAGTTCCCGGGCAAACGTGCCCTCTCGGCACTGATCGACCTGCCGATGGCCGTGTCCCCGGTCGTGATCGGTCTCGCCCTGCTGCTGGTCTACAACGGCCGGACCGGGTGGTTCGGGCCGACCCTGGAGGCCCACGGCATCCAGGTGATCTTCAGCAGCCCGGGCATGATCATGGCCACCTGCTTCGTCTCGCTCCCCCTGGTCGTTCGCGAGGTCGTCCCGGTGCTCACCGAGATCGGCGACGACCAAGAGCAGGCTGCCACCAGCCTGGGCGCCAACGCCTTCCAGACCCTGCGCCGGATCACCCTGCCCGCCATCAAGTGGGCCATCGTGTACGGCGTCGTCCTGACGTTGGCGCGGTCGCTCGGCGAGTTCGGAGCGGTCAAGATCGTCTCGGGGAACCTGATCGGACAGACCCAGACCGCCTCCCAGGCGGTCGAGCAGGAGTACAACAACTTCTCCCAGGGCGAGGCCTACGCGATCTCCTTCGTCCTCGTGCTGCTCGCCGTTCTGTGCATCGTCCTCGTCTCTCTGCTGCGCCCCAAGGAGTCTTCCGAATGAGCATCGACATCTCCCACATCAACAAGAAGTTCGGTGACTTCGTCGCCCTCGACGACGTGACCGTCTCCTTGCCCACCGGCCAGCTCACCGCCCTGCTCGGGCCCTCCGGTGGCGGCAAGTCGACCCTGCTGCGGATCATCGCCGGTCTGGAGCGCGCCGACACCGGCACGATCACGATCGAGGGCGTCGACGCGACCCGCACCGCGCCGCAGAAGCGCAACGTCGGCTTCGTCTTCCAGCACTACGCGGTCTTCAAGCACATGACCGTCGCCAAGAACGTCGCCTTCGGCCTGGAGATCCGCAACCGGCCCAAGGCCGAGATCGCCGAGCGGGTCGACGAGCTCCTCAAGCTGGTCCACCTCTCGCAGTTCGCCGAGCGCCTGCCCGCGCAGCTGTCCGGCGGTCAGCGCCAGCGGATGGCCCTGGCCCGTGCGCTGGCGATCCAGCCGAAGGTGCTCCTCCTCGACGAGCCGTTCGGCGCGCTCGACGCCAAGGTCCGCAAGGAGCTGCGCGAGTGGCTGCGACGGCTGCACGACGAGGTGCCGGTCACCACCGTCTTCGTGACCCACGACCAGGAGGAGGCCCTGGAGGTCGCCGACGAGATCGTGGTGATCAACGACGGCCGGATCGAGCAGGTCGGCAGCCCCGACCAGCTGTACGACGCGCCGGCCAACGACTTCGTGATGGGCTTCCTGGGTGAGGTCACCCAGCTCGGTCAGACCCGGCTGCGTCCCCACGACATCGAGATCGCGCTGACGCCCGACCTGGCCGGCAGCACCGCCGCCGACATCCTGCGCTACACCCGGGTCGGCTTCGAGGTGCGCCTGGTAGCGGGCACCGAGGACGGCCAGGAGGTCTCGGTGGTCACCACCCGGGCCCACGCTCGGTCCCTGGGCCTCGAGGAGGGTGTCCGCGTCTGGCTGACCCCCGCCTCGGGTGCCTCGACGGTCCCGGCGATGAAGCCGCAGGTGCTCGAGACGGCTTCCTGACGCTGCCGGTCGCGATTCGCCACCGCGCGCGGATCAGGTGCAGTAGTTGTCGCAGACCTTGGTCGCCGGGAGCTGGGTGTGGCACTTCGGGCACACGTCGATCGGAGCCTCGGCCAGCCTGACCTTCTTGGCCCGAGCGCGGCGCGCTGTGAGCTGGGGGGTCAGCGCGGGGGACCCTCCGTCGGCCGGCAGGTCCGCCGCTTTGAAGTGGCGGTAGCAGGCGAGCCGCTGCAGGGCGGCGTGGTCGTCACCGTCGCCGGCGCTGTCGTCGGTCAGGTCGCCCGTGGTCGCTGCGACCGCAGCGGCGTAGCGCTCGCCCACGCTGCCGTCGGAGCTCACGCAGAGTGCGGACAGGAGGGGCTCGCCGCGGCCGAAGGAGTCGGTGGAGACCCGCTTGAGCACGTCGCCGATCCAGTAGTGCATCTGCTGCGTGCTGCGCACCCCGGTCACTCGTTGCGCCTGCGTCGCGAGGTCCTTGTAGGTGATCACCTGCTGGTAGTGCCTGGCCACCTCGATCAGGATCGGGCGGGCCGCCTCGGCCCACGCGTCGCGTGACTCCTCGATCCCCACCTCCGCAGCATCGCGCCATGCCTCGCCGGACTCGGGAAGGGCTTCGTTGACGACGATCGGGGTGGAGGACATACCTCGACGGTACTCGCCCGGCAGCGAACCAGCCCTGTCCTCGGCACGTCACCGACCATGGCGGACGGACCCGGAGCCCTCACCAATCCCGGTGATTCGCTCGCACGAGCCTTGACCGTCCTGAAGGGGGCATGTTCCCGTCGTCGGGGGTGGGTGCCAACGGGGGCCCCACCGGCAGCCTTCGGGGGATGCCTGATGTCAGCGCTGATCCGGGTGGCGGGTGCGTCCGTCCTCGCCGCCATCACCCTGTCCGGCACAGCAGCGGCACCGGTCGTCGCCGCCTCGTCGTCCACGAGCGCACCCGCCGGTCGGCTGGTCCTGGTCCAGGCCCTGCCGCAGCAGGATCTCGACATCGCGATCGACGGCAGGGTCGTGGAACGCGGCACGACCACGGGAGCAGTCCTCGGACCGATCCCGGTGGCACCCGGTGCACACCAGGTCGAGTTCTCGCACGGCACCACCCGCTTGGTCACCACTGTCGATGTCGCCCCAGGGTCGAGCAGCGACGTGGTCGTGCATCTGCCCGCCCAGGTCGACGGGAGCCCGGTCGTCAACACCTACCGCACGCCGATGGGGCCGATTCCGCCCGGCAAGGCTCGGGTCCTGATCGCCCACACCGCCACGGTGGCGCCGGCCGACGTCCGCGTCGACGGCGCGGTGGTGTTCCACGACATCGCCAACGGTGAGTACGCCACGGCGGAGGTCGCCGCCGGCGCGCACTCGGTCGCTCTCCTGCCGGCCGGGCAGGACTCACCCCCCATCCTGGGGCCGCTGCGGGTGAGCCTCGAAGCGGGCACCGTGACCATGGTGTACGCCGTCGGAAACCCCCGGACCCACTCGATGAACGTGATCGTGCACAAGACCGGGCTCGGCTCGAACGGCGCCGTCGCCCCGGCGAGCATCGACACCGGGACCGCCGGTCTCGCTGCGGACCTCCCGGTCCGGCCCTTCTCGGTGACTCCCACGTCGAGTGGCGCGACCGCTGCGACGTCGCCCTCGCTCCGACCCATGGCGACGACGATGGTCGCGGTGCTCGTCGGGCTGGCGATGGTGCTCACGGCACGACGAGGGTCGGGGCGGCGCCCCCTCAGACGACGCTGAGCTGCGATGACCCATCTCGGACAGGGACGCCGACGGCCGTCGATCGGCGTCCTGATGATCGCCGCGAGCCTGGTCGCCGGGCTCACGGTCGGTGTCCTCACCGGGGTGTGGTCGGGGCAGGGTGAGGCCCACGTCGCCGCGCCGAACCGCCGCACGGCGGAACCCGGACGCACGGTGACGACCCTGGCCGCCGTTCCGGCGCGGCGTACCGGTGCGCCGGCACCGGAGCGCCCGACCGCCAGCCGGCTCCCCGACGGCACCGTGGTCCCGATCCGGCCGGCGGGCACCACCGGCGACGGAGCGCTCGCCGTACCCGACGACATCCGAGAGGCCGGTTGGTGGCGGGGTGGGTCACGGCTCGGCGACCCGTTCGGCGTGACGCTGCTGGCCGCGCACGTCGACTCCACCACCCAGGGCCTCGGCCCGTATGCCACCCTGCTCTCCGCGCGCGCCGGCCAGCGCATCGTGCTCGCGTCCCGCCACCTGAGCCAGGCATTCGCCGTCACCTCCCTGCGGCTCGTGCCGCGCCGGACGCTCGCCCGGCGTCACCACCTCTTCTCGGCGCGGGGCGACCGGCGGCTGGTGCTCGTGACCTGCGCCGGCCCCTACGACGCGGCCCGAGGCGGCTACCAGAACCTCGCGGTGGTCACCGCCGTCCCGACCACGGAGGTCCTGAGCAGGAGCTCCCGATGAGCACGAAGCGCAACGGCAAGTGGAACCGGAACCAGCGGTCCACACCGAGAAGCATCAGCAGTGCCCAGGTGCGCACGCCGCAGCCTCGGCCGCGTCCGGTCGCACCCCGACCGGAGCCCCGCCCCAGGATCAGTGGTCAGTACGTCGGCGTGGGCCAGCGCCCCCAGCGTCACGGGCCCTCGGCAGGCGTGGTGGACGTCGCAGAGGTGCGAAGCCTCGAGCTCGTCTCGGAGCCGGTGGCCACGCCCCCGACGCCGACCCGGACCGGCGCGGCGCCGCGCCGCCTCTCCGTCTCCACCCTCATCCTCCTCGTCGTCGTGGGGCTGGAGATCGCAGCCATGGCCGTGCTCGCGTTTCATCTGGCGGCCTCGCCCCAGGACCAGGGAGCCACCGTCTCCTTCCGCAGCTACGCCGCACCGGTGCCGGTTCCGATGGGTACGGCGTACGTCCGCAGCAGGGTGGTCTCGCCCGAAGACCTCCGCGTCACCCACTGGGTCCACACCGGGGGTGACGTCAGTCGGCTGACGATCCGCCTCCCGCACGTGCCCGGACTGGCCCCCGGAGCGGTGACGGTGAGCGACCTGCTCATCGCGTCGGACGGTCAGCAGGCGACAGCGCCGGCGCTCGCGGGCCACGGGCCGGGTCAGACCTACGTCGTCCCGGCCGGCCGGCACATCTACGTCAGCTACCTGCTGCACGGAGCGCTCGACAGGAGCTCGACGGTGGCAGGACGGGTCCTCGCCCGGTTCACCGCACTGGACGTGGCCACGCCCCAGCAACCCGTCGACCGGGCCCGCTACACCGTCCTGGGTGGCCGGGTGCTGGCCATGGCGTGCTCGCCCGACCGCCCCCACGCACTGCCGCGTCCGTGCGGCGGCCCGGCCGGCGGCGCGTGGCGCGCGGTCCTGGGCAGGGGTCACACGGACGACCGGGTGATGGCTCAGCTGGACCTGTCCTGACCGGGTGCACGACCGGTCACAGCCGGGTCAGCGGTAGTTGGTGAACTGCACCGCGAAGTCGTAGTCCTGGCCCTTGACCAGGGCCTGCACCGCCTGGAGGTCGTCCCGCTTCTTGCTCGACACCCGGAGCTCGTCACCCTGGATCTGCGCCTTGACCCCCTTGGGGCCCTCGTCGCGGATCAGCTTGGAGATCTTCTTGGCATCCTCCGAGGTGATGCCCTCCTTGAGAGTGATCGAGATCTTGGACACCTGTCCGGACTGCCGCGGCTCGCCCGCGTCGAGGATCTTCAGGCTCTGCTGCCGCTTGACCAGCTTGTCCTTGAAGACGTCGAGGACGGCCGTGGCCCGGTCGTCGGCCGAGGCACTGATCTCGATCGCGTGCTCGCCCTGCCACTCGATGCTGGCGCCGGTGCCCTTGAAGTCGAAGCGGGTCGCCACCTCGCGTGCTGCCTGGCCCAGCGCGTTGTCGACCTCCTGGCGATCGATCTTGCTGACGATGTCGAACGAGCTGTCGGCCATCTTGCTGCCTCCTGGCGGTTTCGGGTCTCCGGTGCTGCCTTGCTATTCTTCCGACTTGCTGTCGCCCGGCCAAACGCGGGTGCCCGACGGCACGGCAGGTTGCCCGAGCGGCCAATGGGAACGGACTGTAAATCCGTCGCGAAAGCTTCGAAGGTTCGAATCCTTCACCTGCCACAGAGGCCTCTCGCCCACCACCATGGGGGCGAGAGGCCTCTTGGGTCTCGGAGGTACGTCGTCGTGGCTCCACGAGCGGCAGCGTCGCCGCTGCCCGCCCGACCGCACGATCCTGCTAGCGGGGCCTCAGGTCCCCGGGCGGTCGGTCCGGTCGCTGCCGAACCCGTGGGCCACGATCTCGTCGAACTCCCGTCGCATCTCCGCGCGGTCCGAGCCGTAGCGGCGGACCCAGGCCCGGCGGCGCTGCTCGAGGAGCAGCGGCGAGGTCAGGGCCACGAGGGCCATCAGCGGGAGCGCCCACAGCTCCAGCCCGTCGACCAGGCCGATCGCCACCACGGTGACCAGGGCGCACGCCGGAGCCACCTCCAGGATCGCCGGGCGGCCGGGGCGGCCCGCCTCGGTCATCAGGCTCCACGCGGTCGGCGCCACGGTCAGCTCCATCAGGGCGAACGCCACGACGGTGCCGACCAGGCCGATCCCCAGGTAGGCCAGGATCAGCCCGAGCGCCCCGACCAGGCCGGCCAGGAGTGGCCAGCCCACGTCGTACCAGATGCTGCGCCGGTCAGTGGTCCTCACCGCTTCACGGTCACCCGGGCAGCGTGCGCGTCTCCAGTGCCGAACGTCCCGAGGCTCCGGGGCGAAGGCCGGTGGGAGGCCCGCGATCCAGCGGCCATCCTCGATGCATGACCCCTTCCGCATCGCCGGGCAGCCGCGGGCGCTCTGCCGACGATCCCCCGGTGATCGTCGTCGGTGTCGACGGCAGCCAGGGCAGCGCCGCCGCGCTGGACTTCGCCCTCTCCGAGGGCCACTCGCGCGGCCTCGGCGTCGAGCTGGTCACCGGCTGGCTGGCCAACCCCCGCCAGGCGGGTCCCGGGGCCACCAGCCCGGTCGACGCCGGGCGGGCGCTGGCTCTGGCCCTGCAGGACCTGGAGCTCTCGGCGGCACTGGCCCGTGGCCTTCCGCGGCCGCCGGTCACGCACGTCGTCGTCCACGACCACCCCGGCCGGGTGCTCGCCGCCCGGTCCGCCGGTGCGGCGATGGTCGTGGTCGGAAGCGGCCGGATGAGCTCGGCCAGTCGGAAGGTGCTGGGCTCGGTCGGCGAGTACTGCCTGCGGCACTCCAGCGCGCCCGTCGTCGTGGTTCCCGAGCCCCGGGAGGCCCACGCGGAGGCGGCTGCCAGCTAGGAGGCGCCCGATGACCAGCCCCACCCTGACCTTCCTCGGCGCCACCGGCACCGTGACCGGCAGCCGGTTCCTCGTGGAGGGGGCACTGGGACGCGTCCTGGTCGACGCCGGTCTCTACCAGGGGGTCGCCGAGCTCCGGCGCCGCAACTGGACGCCCGTTGACTTCGACCCGGCGAGTCTCGACGCCGTGGTGGTCACCCACGCCCATCTCGACCACTCGGGCTACCTCCCCAAGCTGGTGAAGGACGGGTTCGCCGGGCCGATCGTGTGCCACCCCCAGACCGCGGAGCTGGTGGCGATCGTGCTGCGTGACAGCGCCCACCTCCAGGAGGAGGACGCGAGGTACGCCAACCAGGAAGGGTTCTCCAAGCACCGGCCGGCGCTGCCGCTCTACGACCGGACCGACGTCGAGCGGACCCTGCCGTTGCTGGTGCCCGCGGACTACCTCGAGCGTCGGGTCCTGGCGCGCGGCCTGGCCGTGACCCTGCACCCGGCCGGTCACATCCTGGGCTCGTCGACAGCAACGATCGAGGTCGACGGGACCCGGGTGCTGTTCAGCGGAGACCTGGGCCGGCCGCACCACCCGCTCCTGCTGCCCCCGGCCGATCCTCCGGACTCCGACGTGGTCGTGGTGGAGTCGACCTACGGCGGTCGCGACCACCCCGCGCCCGACGACGACGTGCTGGCCGATGCGGTACGCCGGACCGCGCAGCGCGGGGGGAGCGTGCTGATCCCCGCCTTCGCCGTCGACCGGACCGAGCTGGTCCTGCTCGAGCTCGAGCGGCTGCGCCGGGCCGGCCGGATCCCGGACCTGCCGGTGTACGTCGACAGCCCGATGGCGCTGGCCGCGCTCGACGTCTACCGGCACGCCACTCGGGCCGGCGGCGGGCACCTGCGCGCAGAGGCGCACGGTGCGGACCTGTTCGACCTGCCGATGGTGCACCGGGTCCGGGACGCCGACGAGTCGATCGCTCTGAACAAGCCGTCGTACCCGAGCATCGTGATCTCCGCCTCCGGGATGGCAACGGGCGGGCGGGTCGTGCACCATCTACGACACCAGCTCCCCGACCAGCGCAACACCGTGATCCTCACCGGCTACCAGGCCGAGGGGACCCGCGGCCGCCAGCTGCTCGAGGGCGCCCGGCAGCTCAAGATGCACGGGCGCTACGTACCGGTCCGGGCCGAGGTCGTGCAGGTCGCCGACTTCTCGGTGCATGCCGACTCCTCGGAGCTCGTCGCCTGGCTGGGTCGCGCTCCGCGCGCACCGCAGAGCGTGTACGTCGTACACGGCGAGCCCGCGTCGTCGGCCGCCTTGGCGGCCCGGATCTGCGAGAAGCTGCACTGGAACGCCGTGGTGCCACGGTACGGCGAGCGGGTCCGGCTGGGCTGAGTCCGCGCCGCTCGCAACCACCCCCACCCTTGAGGGTCTAGGCTCCACCCGTGGAGGACGGGGACTCCGAGGCCCAGGGCGAGCTCGCGCTCCCCTCGATGGGACTCGACCATCTCCTGAGCGAGCTCATCGAGCGAGCCCAGGACGTCAAAGGCGCCCAGAGCCGGCTGCGCACGTTGCTCGAGGCCAACCTGACCATCGTGGGCGACCTCGACCTGGCCACGGTGTTGCGCCGGATCGTGGAGGCCGCGGTCGACCTCGCCCACGCCGAGTACGGCGCGCTGGGCGTGGTGGGCATCGAGGGCATCGGACTCGAGGAGTTCGTCCACGTGGGCATCGACGAGGAAGCCGTCGCCGCGATCGGCCACCTGCCGGAGGGCAAGGGGCTGCTGGGCCTGCTGATCGAGCAGCCGGCCGCGATCCGGCTCGACGACCTCTCGCACCACGCGCGCTCGGTCGGCTTCCCGGACCACCACCCGCCGATGAAGGGTTTCCTCGGGGTGCCGGTCCGGGTGCGCAACGAGGTCTTCGGCAATCTCTACCTGACCCGTACCGACGACGTCGGCTTCAGTGTCGAGGACGAGGAGCTGGTCGCGGCCCTGGCTGCCACGGCCGGCATCGCCATCGAGAACGCCCGGCTCTTCCAGGAGTCCGAGCACCGGCAGGCCTGGCTGGCGTCGTCCACCGTCGTGACCCAGCGCCTGCTGGAAGGAAACGACCAGTCGTTCCACCTGATCGCCAGGAGTGTGCAGCGGCTGGCGGAGGCCGACCTGACCACGCTCGTGGTGCCCGACCTCGACACGGCGCAGCTGAGGGTCGTGGCCGCCGAGGGCCCGCAGGCGGCAAGCATCGAGAACGACCGCTACCTGATGTCGGGCACGCTCAGCGAGCTGGTCCTGCGGACCGGCAAGCCGGTCCGGCTGGTCAACGCCGAGGAGACCGAGAGCGTGGACGGCCGCACGATCTACCTGGCCGACCGAGTGCGGATCGGCCCGGTGATGGTGCTTCCGCTGATCGGCCGCGAGGGCGTCCGCGGCACCCTGGTCGTGGCCCGGTCGCCCCACCGGCGGCCGTTCTCCATGGCGGACGAGGAGATGGCGACAACCTTCGCCACCCACGCGTCGGTAGCGCTCGAGCTGGCCGACGCCCGCCGCGACCAGCAACGGGTGCTGCTTCTGGAGGACCGCGCCCGGATCGCCCGCGACCTCCACGACCACGTCGTCCAGCAGCTGTTCGCCGCGGGGCTGATGATCCAGGCCACCGCGGCGCATCTGACCGACGAGCGGGACTCGTCAGCGCTGAAGGGCGTCGTCGGGGCGATGGACGACGCGATCCGGCAGATCCGCCGGCTGATCTTCCAGCTGAGCCCGCCGTCGGCGAGCAGCCTGCGCAGCCAGATCCTCGACGTGGTCTCCGAGGTGCGTCCGGTGCTGGGCTGCGAGCCGCGGATCGACTTCGACGGGCCGATCGACTCCCTCAGCAGCGAGGACGTCGCTGTCGACGCCACCGCCGTGGTGCGCGAGGCGCTGACCAACGTCGGGAAGCACGCCGGCGCGTCGACGGTGGTGCTGACCGTGCACGCCACCACCTCCCAGCTCACGCTCACCGTCAGCGACGACGGGTGCGGCCTCGGCGAGGACGGCCGTCGCAGCGGCCTGGAGAACATGCGCCGCCGGGCCGAGGACCGCAACGGCTCGATGGTGCTGGCCGAGATCCCCGACCTCGGCGGGACGACCCTGGTGTGGTCCGTCCCTCTCGACTGAGGCAGCCGTCGGTCACCGGTAGAAGTACGGGTCCAGCACGCTGACCCGGGTCACGCTGTCGACCGGGAGCCCGTTGCGCTCGGCCGCGCGCTGGATGGACTCCACGTCCGGGCCGTCGTACAGGCAGAAGGTCCTGGTCTTGTCCTCGTTGACGTAGGAGTGCACCCAGGTCACCCCCACCTCGGCGTTGCGGTTCACGACGCCGAGGCAGGCCTCGGCGCCGTCTGCGTCGACCGGGATGTGCAAGCCGTCAGGGAAGGTCCGCTCCACCATGAATCGCGCCATCGTCGTGCTCCGTTCGTGGTCCGATCCGGCCCCGTGCGGACCGGTGGGTCGAACCTACGAAGCAGCGCAGGTCAGCGGATCGGCATCTGCTGCCCAGGTTGGAGCTGGTGCTGCCCAGCTTGCGCCGCGAGCGCCGCGGCCTCGGTCCGGGTGCGGACGCCCAGCTTGCCGAGCACCGACGAGACGTGGTGGTGGACGGTCCGTTCGGAGAGTACGAGGCGTCCCGCGATCTCGGCGTTCGTGAGTCCCTGGGCCAGGAGCCCCCACACCTCGTCCTCCCGCGCGGTCAGCCCCCAGGGGTTCGCCGCGGTGGCCGGCCGCGGGCCCCGCTCGACCCCGGTCGCCCCCAGCTCACGCAGGCGGGCCCGGGCGATGCGGGCGGCTGGTACGGCGCCGAGCTCGGTCAGCACCGAGAGTGCCTCACGCAGATCGGCCTCGTCGCCGGCCAGCAGGGCGACGGCTGCGGCGTACGGGCGTCGCAACCGGCGCCACGTCTCGGCGGCCTCGCGGGGCGGCCGGAGCAGCTCCACCGCCCAGGCGCCGTCCATCTGCTCCGGCAACGGCCGGTCGGGGTCCAGGCGGTGCAACCAGTAGGCGACCTCGGCGACGATCCACCGGTCACCGGTCGCGACCGCATCGTCGAGGGCCCGCTCGAGGTCGGCGCGCATCGCGGACAGGGTCCCGGACAGCCAGGCGGACTCCGCACGTGCCGCCAGGGCCTGGGTGAGCCGGGGCGGGTCGGACAGCGTGGCGGCGATCCGGGTCGCCTCGGCGAGCAGGTCGGCGTGCGGCTGCCCCGTGCGGATCAGCAGGCGCACGGTCGGGACCAGGGCCACGAACCGCAGGATCGGCGAGGGGTCCACCAGGGCCAGCAGTGCCGGCGCGTCGCTGGCGGCGGCCTCCCACTCGCCCGCGTCGATCAGGTAGAGCAGCCGGTCGGACTCCAGGCAGATCCCGTTGCCCTCCAGGTCGTGGGCTCGGCAGTAGGCCAGGCCGTCCGGCTGGAAGCGTTCCGCGAGCTCGGGGAGCCCGTAGTCCACGCCGAGGCAGGAGAGGTTCTGGTAGGCACGGCCGGCGAGGTCGTGCAGTCCGTTGGACACGGCCAGCTGGAGGCCCTGCTCGGCGAGGGGGAGGGCGTCGAGATCGCCCTCGGCCATCCGGGCGTAGGCGAGGGTGCCGAGGGCGTGGCTCCGGATCCACGTGCTGTCCACCTCGTCGGCGACCCGCAGCGCCAGCTCGGCGTACTCGATCGCCGTCGGGTAGCGGGCCATCACCAGCTCGAGCCCGGCGAGGGCGGCGATGGCGCGTCCGTACGCCGCGTCCTGCGGGCCGTCGGCCAGCACCCGGACCGCCTCGTCGGCGGCCGCCGCCGCTTCCGCAGGACGGGCCAGGTCCAGGTAGAGCCGGGCGAACATGGTCAGCCCCGACGCGATCCCCGCCGGGTCACCGAGGGACCGACGGAGCTCGAGGGCCTCGGTGCGGGGCGCCACCGCTGCCTGGTGCCGACCGGTCAGCCAGAGCTCGGTGGCCCACCGCTCCAGCAGGTCCGCACGCCGGGCGGCCGGCTCGAGGTCGGCAGCGGCGACGGCGCGGGCGAGCTGCCCGGCGGCCTCGCGGTGGGCCCCGAGCCGGGAGGCGTGCTCGGCGGCTTCCGGCGCGAAGCGGAGCACGGCCGCCCGGTCACCGCAGCGCTCGGCATGCTCGGCCAGTCGGGGCAGCAGGTCCGGCTCGGCCCGGGCGGCCAGGAGGGAGAGCGCGGCCGCGTGCAGGGAGCGCAGCGCGGCCGGCCCGAGCGAGGCCAGCACGGCCTCGCGCACGATCTCGTGCCGGAACTCGAAGGCGGGCGGGTCGAACCGCAGGAAGCCACCGCTCACGCACTCGTCCAAGGAGGTCGCGCGGACCTCCGGCATCGCGAGGAGCGTCTGCGGCTCGGCCCGCGGGCCGAGGACCGCGGCCGCCGCCAGTGCCCTCCTGGCCGGCTCGGGGAGCCGCTGGAGGCGGGCGATCACCGCGTCCCGCACACGTCCCGGGAGCGGCGTACCGGCAGCGATCATCTCGGAGACGAAGAAGGCGTTGCCGTCGGTCTGGGCCATCAGCGAGGCCGGGTCGAGCCCGGAGCCCTCCGCCAGGCGGGTCACCTCGCCGACGGTGAGCGCCGGGACGGACACGTGGCGCACGCCGGGGTACGCCGTGACGTCGCCGAGCCAGGCCCGGGTCGCGTGCTGGGGGTCGACCTCGTCGTCGCGGTAGCTGGCCAGCACCAGCAGCCGGTGCCCGTCGATGCGTCGCGCGAGGAAGCCGAGGAGGTCCAGGGTCAGGGCGTCGGCCCAGTGGATGTCCTCGAAGACGACGACCCGGGTCGCGTCGCCCGCGGTCATCGCAGCGAGTGCCGCGTCGAGCAGGTGGTCGCGCCGGCCCTCGCGCAGCAGATGGGCCAGCTCGCCGCCCAGCCTGGGCGCGAGGTCGAGGAGCGGGCCGCCCGGACGCGGCGTGCTCAGTGGCTCGCAGTAGCCGACCAGCACCTCGTGCCGCCTGGCCGCCGTGTCGGCGAACTGCCGGATCAGGGTCGACTTGCCGGAGCCGGCCTCGCCGGCCAGCAGCACCAGGCGACCCGCCCCGGCCGATGCGCTCTCCAGGGCCTCGCCCACCGCCGCCAGGGGGTCCGGGCGGGGCAACGTGTCGACCACGCACGCATCCTCCCGCGACCGGGCCCCGGGGGACAGTGGTCCGGCGCGGATGCGAGACGATGCGGTCCGTGAGCGAGCTGATCCACGACATCGGCAGACGCCGGGCGTGGCTGATCTGGGGGGTCGCCCTCTCGGTCTACGTGCTCGCGGTGTTCAACCGCAGCTCGCTGGGAGTCGCGGGGCTGCTCGCCCAGGACCGGTTCGGGATCACCGCGACCCAGCTGTCCTTCTTCACCGTCCTCCAGCTGGTCGTCTACGCCGGCCTGCAGATCCCGATCGGGGTGCTGCTGGACCGCTACGGCTCCCGGGTGCTCCTGCTGTCGGGGCTGGCCCTGATGACGGTCGGCCAGCTGACCTTCGCGTTCGCCACGTCGTTCCCGGTGGCGGTGGCGGCCCGGGCGGTGCTGGGTGCGGGCGACGCGACGGTGTTCGTCAGCGTGATCCGGCTGGTGACGCTCTGGTTCCTGGTGCGCCAGGCTCCGCTGATCACCCAGCTCACCGGGCAGGTGGGCCAGGTCGGCGCCATCGTCGCGGCCGCCCCGCTGTCCATCGCGTTGCGGAACCTCGGGTGGACCCACACCTTCGCCCTGGCCTCGGCCCTCGGGGTCCCGCTGATGGTGGCCGTCGCGCTGCTGGTCAAGGACTCGCCGTACCGTCGCGAGGGCGTGGCGAAGATCAAGATGCGGGCCGTGGCCCGGACGCTGCGCCTGGTCTGGGGCAACCCCGGCACCCGGCTGGGGATGTGGTCGCACTTCACGTCGCAGTTCTCGGCCACGGTCTTCTCGCTGCTGTGGGGGTTCCCGTTCCTGGTGCGGGGCGAGGGGCTGTCCGAAGGCACCGCGAGCGCCCTGCTGATCGTGATGACCGGCTGGGTGATCGTCAGCGGGCTGGTGCTCGGCTCGCTGGTCGCGCGCTTCCCGTTCTACCGCTCGTGGTTCGTGCTCGGCATCGTCGCGGCGATGGCGACGGGGTGGGCGGTCGTGCTGCTGCGCTCGTCGCCCGCCCCGCTGTGGATGCTGGTCGTGCTGGTGTGCCTGATGGCCACCGGCGGCCCCGCCTCGATGGTCGGCTTCGACCTGGCCCGGACCTTCATCCCGGTGGAGGCGTCGGGGCGGGCGAACGGCTTCGTCAACGTCGGCGGGTTCTCGGCCAGCCTGCTGACGATGGGGCTGATCGGGGTGCTGCTCGACTGGCACAGCGGCGGTGGCGGCGCCGCGTCGTACGACCTGGGGGACTTCCGGGTCGCGATGTCGGTGCAGTTCGTCTTCTGGGGCTTCGGCGCCGTCCAGATCCTGCGCTACCGACGCAAGGCGATCGACCACCTGCACCGCGTGCACCCCGGCGTCGTCGAGTCGATGAAGCGCGGCGAGGCCTTCGCCCACCTGGGCTTCCACGAGCGCGAGGGTGTCTAGGACCCCTGCGACTCCTCGGCCTCCATGGCGGCGACGAAGTCGCGCTTGACCCGGCGCCACTCCTCGTCGGTCATGGTGCGGCGCCAGTACGGCGAGCAGGAGAGGTCGGCCCGGGTCAGGCCGCGGTCGTGCAGCAGGTGGTGGCGGACCGCCCGGATCTCGTCGGCCTCGCCGTGTACGAACCCGAAGGGCCGGCCCGGCAGGAAGTCGAGGCCGCGAACGGCGTCGGCCAGCAGGTCGGCGTCCTCGGGGCCGCCGCTGCGGTGCAGCCACCCGACGTCGATGCCGGGCCGGTCCGGCAGGGGGACCTCGTGGTCGGGTCCGTCGCAGACGACCCGGACCACGGCTCGGGCCTCCGGCGGCAGCGACTCCAGCGAGGCGGCGATGGCGGGCAGCGCGGACTCGTCGCCGAGCAGCAGGTGCCAGTCGGTCTCGGGCCGGGGTCGGTAGGCGCCGCTCGGTCCGGTGAAGACGAAGACGTCACCGGGCCGGGCCGCGGTCGCCCACGGGCCGGCGACGCCGCTATCGCCGTGCACCACGAAGTCGACGGTCAGGAGGCAGGCAACCGGGTCCCAGGCGCGCACGGTGTAACGCCGACGGGCCGGCTGCGGGTCCTGCGGATGGCTCTCGCGCACGGTTTGGGGATCGAAGACCTCGTCGTAGCTCGCGCCGGCCGGCCGGAAGGCGGCGTTGAGGTAGGCGTCGGTGGCCTCGGGCATCACCAGCCGATCGAGGTCTCCGCCCCCGAGCACGATCCGCACCATGCCCGGCGTGAGCTGCTCGGTCGTGGTCACGACTCCGTGCACGTGGTGGCCTCCTCCGCCTGGGTTCTGCGAGCCTACGTGGGCCTCAGCCGCCGAGCGGCGGTGCGTCGAGGTCAAGCTGGCCGGTGTTCAGCGGGGAGTCCTTGCGCGAGACCATGTCGAGCCGCTCCTCGGGGCTGAGGGCCTCCAGCAGGGGCGCGAGATCGGCGCCGAAACCGTCGACCTCGGGTGCGTCCGGCACCGGCACGATCGAGTGGACGACCCGGTCGTCGTACACATGGACGACGTTGAACGCCTGGTGCCCGTCCACCGCGGAGATCAGCCGGTCGAGCGGGGCGGTGTCCACGACGTAGCAGGTGGCGGCGGCGACCGAGACCGGGATCCCGGCGAAGGTCGAGTGGGAGGAGAAGTGGTAGTGGCCGCCGAGGATCGCGCGGACGTCCGAGCCGCGGAGCACCGCAGCGAGCCGGTCGGTGTCGAGGAGCTCGATGATCTCCGCGGCCGGCACCAGGGGAGACGGGATCGGCGGGTGGTGCAGGGCCAGGATCGTGCCGTGCTCGGCAGGCGTGGCCAGGACGTCGCTCAGCCATCCGAGCTGCTCGTCGGTGAGCTCGCCGTGGTGCCAGCCCGGCACGCTGGTGTCCAGGCTGACGACCCGCAGCCCGGCGACGTCGTACACCCGGTCCTGGGGGGCGTCGGACTCCTCGCCGAACAGCTCGCGGGAGTACGCCGTGCGCTCGTCGTGGTTGCCCATGCACCAGACGACCTCGGCGCCGATCCCTTCCGCGAACGGCTCGACCAGGCTGCGCAGCTCGCGATAGGCCGCCGGCTCGCCGAGGTCGGCGAGGTCGCCGGTGACCACCAGCGCCTGGGATGGCGGGTCGATCCTTGTCAGGCGCTCCAGGGCGGAGCGGAAGTGCGCCACGGTGTCGATCGCGCCGTACTGCCGGGCGTCGCCGGCGAGCAGGTGGGTGTCGCTGATGTGCGCCAGCACGTGGCTGGGCGGCGGGAGCTGGCCGAACGAGGTCACCCGGCGAGCCTACGGCCCGCTCCAGCGCTCGACCCGGGTCGTTCAGGGTGCGGCTGAGGCGGTCCCGAGACGGGGTACTTCTCAGCCGAAGCCGTCGCTTCTCCGCCGAAGTTTCGCCTGGGAAGCGACGGTTTCCCCGGTGAACCGGGGAAACCGCGCCCCTCACCCGCTCCGCCGGCGGCAGGCTCAGGGGCGCGCGGGCTCGATCCGGCCGGTCACCTCGCCGAGGGTGATCCGTCCGCCGCTCGTCCCGGGGGCGGAGTAGCGCAAGGTCACCACGTCGCCGTCCTCGAGGAAGGTGCGGCTCTCTCCGCCCGGCCCGCCGAACGGCTCCCGGCCACCCCAGCTGAGCTCGAGGAACGAGCCCCGGGTGTCGGGCTCCGGGCCGCTGATGGTGCCGGAGGCGAACAGGTCACCGGGCCTGGTCGAGGCGCCGTTCACGGTCAGGTGCGCGAGCATCTGCGCGGGCGACCAGTACATCGTGCGGTACGGCGGGCGGCTGACCACCCGGTCGTTCAGGACCACCTCGACGTCGATGTCGAGCCCGCGGGGTCCGCCCCCCTCCGAGCCGGGCGAGCCCGGCCCGACCAGGTAGTCCAGAGGTGTCGGGTCCTGGCCGGGCAGGTCGCACCACGCGGCGTCGAGGGCGGCGAGGGGGGTGACCCAGGCTGCCACCGAGGTGGCGAACGACTTGCCGAGGAACGGTCCGAGGGGCACGTACTCCCAGGCCTGGATGTCGCGGGCGGACCAGTCGTTGAGGCCGACGACGCCGAAGACGTGCTCGGCCAGGTCGCCGACGCTGATCCGCGACCCGAGTGCCGAACCGGCACCGATCACGAAGCCGAGCTCCGCCTCGATGTCGAGGCGTCGGCTCGGCCCGTAGGTCGGGGCGTCCTCCGTCGGCGCCTTCCGCTGCCCGCAGGGCCGGACCACCGGCGTACCACTGACGACGACGGTGCCGCCACGACCGTGGTAGCCGACGGGGAGATGGCGCCAGTTGGGCAGCAGCGGCTCCTGGTCGGGTCGGAAGATCCGGCCGACGTTGGACGCGTGGTCGAGCGAGGCATAGAAGTCGACGTAGTCGCCCACGGCGAACGGCAGGTGCAGGCGTACGTCGTCGACCGGTGTCGCTGCCAACGCATCGGCGGCGGCGAGGTCGGTGACCTGGGCCCGGGTCTCGGCCCAGGCATCGGGACCGAGCGCCATGAAGTCGTTCAGGGTCGGCCGGTCGAGCTCGGGACGTAGGTCGGCGACATCGAGCACCCGGTCGCCCAGGCGCACCCCGATCCGTGGGGTCCCGGCGCCGACGGAGTAGGCGCCGTACGGCAGGTGGTCGAGGCCGTAGCCGTCCGGCTCAGGCATGGGGAGCCTCGAGCAGGCCGAGGGCGAGCAGGTCGTCGAGCGGGTCGCTCACGCTGCACGAGCCGAACGACGTGAACCAGCGGCGGGCACCGGCGAGGTCGCTGGTGCGCGCCAGCGCGACCATGTCGTTGGTGTAGTGGTCGTCGAGGACCTCGGCCACCTCGGCGACCGTCCCGCCGTCGAAGGCGCGCCGGGTGGCCAGCAGCACGTTGAGGAAGCCGTGGTGCTCGAAGCCGGTCTCGTGGTCGCGGTGGCGGACGGCATGGTGCAGCCCCGCCGTGCACTTGTACGACGTCTCGCGGTCGAGCGCGGCGTCGATCCACGCGGCGACCGTCGCAGCGTCGGGGAAGAGGTGCGCCTCGACGCCCCCGGTCCGGAACTTGAGGTGGGCCTCGGCTTCGGCCACGGCGTCGGCGCCGGCCAGCCACGAGGCGGTCGGCCCGACCTGGGGCAGCTCGACATGGATCTCTGTCTCCTCGGGCAGGCCCTCGGCCCGCGCGGCGTAGACGGCGGCGTTGATGCGTCGTACGTTGCCAGCGATGTCGTCGAGGTCGCGGACCGCGATCTCGATGCCGGTCAGCCGGTGGCCCAGGCGGCCGGCCAAGGTCGCGACCCCGGCGACGGCGCCCGCCCCGCCGGTCACCACGACCGTCACCGGGATGTCCTGGGGCACCTCCGGGAGCCGGGTGTCGGTGACGACGAACGAGCCGACGAGGTCGGCGTACCACTCGTCGCGCCGGGAGCGGAAGGCGTCGACCGCGTCGGGCAGGGGGACGTCGCCGGGCGGGAAGACCGCCGCGTCGTCGACCAGGCCGGACCAGGCGGCCGGAAGGTTGGCAGGGCTCACGCCGCCCAGCCAACCACAGCCCGGCGGCGGTGGGTCTAGACCAGTCGGGCCCGGCCGCGCTTGCCCAGCTGGTCGGCGATGATCACGCGCTGCACCTCGCTGGCGCCCTCCCAGATGCGCTCGACGCGCAGCTCGCGGAAGAAGCGCTCGGCGACGTTCTCCCGCATGTATCCCCGTCCGCCGAAGACCTGGACGGCCCGGTCGGCGACCCGCCCTGCCATCTCGCTGCAGAAGAGCTTGGCCATCGAGCACTGGGCGTGGGCGACCTTGAGGTCGAGGCCTCCCGACTGCCCGTCGAGGCTGCGGGCCAGGCCGTAGACCATCGAGCGGGCCGCGAAGAGCTCGGTGAGGCTGTCGGCCAGCATCGCCTGGACCAGCTGCTTGTCCGCGAGCCGGTCGAGGCCGATCCGTCGCTGGGCGGCGAAGGCGGACATCTCGTCGACCAGCCGCTCGACGGCGCCGAGGCAGCGGGTCGCGATCATCAGCCGCTCGTAGCGGAACCACTCGTAGACGAACGACATCCCGGCATCCTCGGAGCCGATCAGGTGGGTGGCCGGCACCCGGACGTCCTCGAAGGCCACGATCGGGTGGTGGTGGGCGATGGTGTGGGTGTACGCCGGGGTGCGGACCACGCGGATGCCGGGGGTGTCCTTGTCGGCGACGAAGAGCGCCTGCTCGCCGGCGTGCTCGCCGGTCGTGAGCACGGCCTGGAAGAAGACGTAGTCGGCCTTGTTGTACGACGTGACGTGCCACTTCACGCCGTTCAGCACGTAGTCGTCACCGTCCCGCGCTGCGGTGGCCTGGAGGTCGGAGACGTCCGAGCCGGCGTGCTCCTCGGTGATCGCGTAGCACTCCTCGCGGCGGCCTTCGACGGTCGGGATCAGCCAGGTCTCACGCTGGTGGTCGTTGGCGACGGCGGGCCACCAGCCCGGTGGCGTCGTGAGGCACCAGGCCAGCGCGTTGGTGACCCGGCCGCCCTGCTCCTGCACCAGCACCTGCTGGAGGTGGCTGAGCCCCCGACCGCCCACGTCGACGGGCATGTTGGTCGCGGTCAGCCCGAGCTCGACGGCCCGGGCCTCGAGGCGGTGCGCCACGTCGGGAGGGAGCTCGCCCTCGTGCGCCTCGGCGTACTCCTCGTGCGCGATCAGCTCGTCGGCGAACCCGCGGGCGCGAGCCTGGAGCGCGAGGTCGTCAGGGGTCAGTCCGTACATGCGCCGTCCTTCGGGTGATCGGGCGTCACCCCGCCGATCGAGCGGAGGTCCCACGCGGGTCGAGCGGAGTCGAGAATCGTTGACTGACCGTTCAGTCTATGCCACGCTCGCCCCCATGACCACAGTGCCGCGAAGCGCCGATGCGGTGGTCGTCGGCGGTGGGACGATCGGCGCCTGGACCGCGTGGTTCCTGCGTCAGTCGGGCCTCGGCGACGTCGTCCTGCTCGAGCGCGACACGCTCGGCCAGGGTGCCAGCTCCCGGGCCGCAGGCATGGTCCGTGCCCAGGGCGGCACCGAGGCCGCGGTCCGGCTCGGGATGTTCAGCCGGGACTTCTACACCGGACAGCAGGAGGCGCTCGGGATCGACTCGGGCTTCGTGGCGCAGGGGTACTTCATGCCGTGCTTCACCGACACCGAGGTGCAGCAGGCCCGGGGTCGGATCGCGATGCAGCAGGCGCTCGGTCTCGACGTGCGCTGGGTCGACGGCGACGAGGTCGACGCGATGAACCCGGCGATGGCTCCCGGGCAGACGCTCGGATCGTCGTACGCGCCCGGCGACGGCTACATCGACCCGCCCCGCAACGTGCTTGCCTACACCGCCGCGCTGTTCACGGCTGGGGTGCGGGTCTGCGAACGCACGCCGTTCACCGGGCTGGCCGTCGAGGCCGGGCACGTGGTGGGGGTGCACACCTCGGCCGGCGACATCGCGACCAGCCGCGTGGTGCTGACCGGCGGACCGACCCTCGCTGCCGTCGGGGCCGCGGCCGGCGTCCGGATCCCCTCCGGCGGGGCACGGCACCAGGTCGTGGTCACCGAGCCCCATCCGGCGTTCGCTCCCGACCGGCTGCCGATGGTCTTCGACCTGAGGTCGGGGATCTACTGGCGTCCCTGGGAGGGCGGGCTGATGTGGGGGATGAGCAACCCCGACGAGGCGCCCGGCGAGGCGCGCGCGTTCGACCATGGCTACTTCGAGGTGATGGCCGAGCGGATGGCGACCCTGGTGCCCGCCACCACCGAGGTCGGGCTGCGCAAGACGTGGGCCGCGACGATCGACTACACCCCCGACCACCTGCCGATCCTGGGTCCGGCCCTGCGCGACGGGGAGGTCCTCGACGGCGCGTTCGTGGCCGCGGCGGGCGGGCACGGGATGATGTGGGGCCCGGGGGTCGCCAAGGCCGCCTCCGACCTCGTGCTGACCGGGCAGAGCGACGTCCTCGACACGACCGACCTGGGTCTCGACCGCTTCGACGCCGACGGCCGCAGCCGGCTGACCCCGGACCCGATCGCCCTCCCCTTCCCCGAGCTCACCTGACCCACTCGGCACAAACAGGCAGCCCCAAGCCGCTCACTCGGCACAAACAGGCACCCCCAAGCCGCTGAGTCGGCACAAACAGGCAATCCCACGCCGCCGAGTCGGCGCAAACGGGCGTCTCGAGAACTCCGACTCGGCGCATCGTGACGCGGGGCAATCGGCCCCGGTGTGTCTGTTTGCGCCGACTCGACGTGAATGCCGCGTTTGTTTGCGCCGACTCAGCGTGATTACGACGTCTGTTTGCGCCGAGTCAGCGGGGGAGGAGGAGGGCGTCGACGACGACGGCACCACCCGCCGGCTGGTCGGGAGTGGGTGCCGGGCCGACGACGACCGGGTTGAGATCGAGGCCGGCGAGGTGGTCGCCGAGCTCCAGGGTGAGCTGCCCGAGGCCGACGATCGTGGTCACCAGCGCGTCGACATCGGCCGGTGGGGCGCCGCGGTAGCCCTCCAGCACCCGCCACAGCCGCAGGCGGCCCAGCAGGTCGAGCGCCGGACCACGGCCGACCGGTGGCAGCGCGACCGCACGCTCGCCCATCAGCTCGACCAGCGTCCCGCCGGCCGCGACCACGACGAGGGGGCCGAGCAGCGGGTCGCGGACGATCCCGAGCGCCACCTCGACCCCGGCCACCTGACGTTGTACGACGACCCGCGCACCGAGCCGCGCGGCCAGGTCGTCGTACGACGTCCGCACGGCCTCGACGGACGCTATCCCGAGGCGCACCCCGTCCTGCTCGGTCTTGTGGTGGACGGCGGCCTCCGCGGTCTTCAGTACGACGGGGTACCCCAGCGCCGACGCCACCCCGACGGCTTCGTCGGCCGAGCCCACCACCGCGCTCGGGACCACCGCGATCCCGTAGTCCTCCAGCAGGGCGGCCCAGTCGCCCAGCCCTCGCTCGGTCCACCGGGCCTGTCGCGCCCGGTCCACCACCGCCTCCGGCCGCGCCGCCGGCGGCGGCGACAGCAGATGACCGATGGCGCGCAGCCCCGACGCCGTGCCCTCCAGGACCGGGATGCCGAGGCCTCGCAGCCGCGCCGCCGCCATCGGGTCGACGGCGGACGCCAGGTTGGACAGCACCACGACCGGTTTCTCGGTCCGCGTCAGCAGCGTCGCGAGCGCCCGCGGGAACGACTCGTCACCGTCGTACTCCTCGACCAGGTCGACCGCCAACGCCACCACCCCGACCTCGGCGTCGTCGGCCAGCGCCGCCAGCGCGCCACCGAAGAGCTCCTCGGTGTCGGCCCCGCTGCCCCACACGTCGAGCGGGTTGATCGCCTCCAGCCCGGGGTCGAGCAGCGAGGAGAGCCGCTCCACCGTCGCCGGGGCGAGCTCGGCGAACGGTACGCCGAGCCGCTCCGCGACGTCCGCGACCAGGACCCGCTCGGCGCCCGAGTCGTGAGCGGTCGCCAGCCCGCGGCCCGCCGACGGGACCAGGCGCCGCCCGATCGAGAACAGCTCGAGGCTGTCGGTCAGGTCGGCGAGGTCGAAGCAGCGATGCACGCCGTACCCCGCGAACAGGGCCTCCCAACCGGCGTCCGACCCCGCGACGGCTCCCGAGTGCGCGTCGACCAGGGCCTGCCCGCGCAGCGACGAGCCGACGGTCAGCGCGCACACCGGGATGCCCCGCGCGGCTGCCTCGGCCAGGCCGGCCGCCAGGTGCGGGGCGTCGCGCATCGTCTCCAGCACCAGCCCGACCACCCGGGTCTGGGGCAGGGACAGCGCGTAGGCCAGGTGGTCCGCCGCGGTCGTCACCAGCTCCTGGCCCGACGAGACGGCGACGGAGTACTCCAGCCGCCGGTGGGTGCGCAGCAGTGCCGAGAAGACCGAGCCGGAGTGGGTGACCAGCGCGATCGACCCGGCGGGCAGCGGGTCGCGCTCGAGGTAGCCGATCGCCCGGACCCCGGTCGTGGTGTCGACGAACCCCATGCAGCCAGCGCCGACCAGCGCCATCTGGCCGGCCGCCGCGACCACCTCGTCGCGGACGCCGTACGCCGGCCCGTAGATCACCGCCCCCGCGTCACCGCGCGCCGCCGCCAGCGAGAGCGCGGGCACGAGGGCGGAGTCCGGGACGCCGAGGAGCACCAGGTCGACCGGTTCGGGCACGTCGGCCAACGACGGCACGCAGGGATGACCGAGTACCGAGGTGCGCCCGGGGTTCACCAGGTGCACCCGCTCGAGACCGGGGCTGCGCAGCACCTCCGTGGACACCCGCCAGCCGAACGAGCCGGGCCGTTCGCTGGCGCCCACCACGGCCACCGAGCGCGCGGACATCATCCTCCGCAGCCGCTCCGGGGGATCGAGGGTCACCGACCCGCCCGGGAGGAGATCGTGGCCGGAGCCAGGCCGTGCCGGTCACCGGCCACGCCCACGTCGTGGGTCCCCGCCATGGTGCTCACCGCCCTCCGAAGTCCTGACTGACTGTTCAGTCTAAGGCGTGCTAGCGTGCGTCCACAAGCAGTCGACCGATGAGCAAGGGGAGGCCATGGCCGCGCGCGACACCGGCGACGCCGTCGCCGACGTACGCCGCGACCAGATGCTCTCGGCGGCCGCCACGCTGATCGCGGAGCGCGGTTTCAGCGACACCCGGATCGCCGACGTCGCCGAGCGCGTGGGCGCCAGTCCGGCGCTGGTCATCTACTACTTCGGCACGAAGGACAGCCTCCTCACCGAGGCCCTGCGCTGGTCCGAACGCTCGTTCTACGCCGCCACCGAGGAGATGCTGCGCTCGACGACCGGGCTCCGCGATCGCCTCGAGACCCTCGTCGAGTGGACCCTGGTCCCCGCCAAGCAGAGCTCGATCACCGGCGACTGGGGCCTCTGGTTCGACCTGTGGGCCCAGGCCTTCCGGCACCCCGAGGTCAAGAAGGACCGCGCCGAGCTCGACGCCCAGTGGCGCGACCTGATCGTGCGCGTCGTCCGGGCCGGGGTCGACGCCGGCGAGATCGGGGAGCTCGACGTCGAGACGTTCGCGATCATGTGGAGCTCCCTGCTCGACGGGCTCGTGGTGCAGGTCGCCCTCGACGACCCGGTCGTCGACGTGGCCCGGGCCCGCAAGGTGGCCCTCGACGTCGCCGGCAAAGAGCTCGGTCTCGGCCCCGCCCGGTCCCGCGCAAAGCGCAAGCGCTGACAGGTCGTCGCCGGCCGGTCACACTGGCTCCATGAGCTTCGAGGTGCCGGCTGAGTCCTACCTCCGCTTCATGGGCCGCTACTCCGAGCCGCTGGCCCGCGAGTTTCTCGCGTACGCCGCGCTGCCGGAGGGTGGCCGGGTGCTCGACGTGGGCTGTGGTCCGGGGGTGCTCACCCAGCTCCTGGTGGACCGGCCCGGAGCCGCCCCGGTGTCCGCGGTCGACCCCTCGCCACCGTTCGTCGCGGCGACGCGAGACCGCTTCGCGGGGCTCGACGTGCGCCAGGCCCGGGCTGAGGCGCTGCCCTTCGACGACGGCACCTTCGACGCGGCTCTGGCCGGGCTGGTCGTGCACTTCATGACCGACCCGGTCGGCGGGCTGCGGGAGATGGGTCGGGTCACCCGGCCCGGCGGCGTGGTCGCGGCCTCGGTCTGGGACCACGCGGGCACCGGCTCGCCGCTGTCGCTGTTCTGGCAGGCGGCCGCGGAGCTCGACCCCGACGCCCCGGTCGAGGGCGACCTGCCCGGCACCAGCGAGGGTCATCTGGTCGCGCTGGCCACCGAGGCCGGTCTCGACGACGTCGAGCCGTCGGCCCTGACGGTCCGCGTCCGCTTCACGTCGTACGACGAGTGGTGGGCGCCCTACCTCCTCGGGGTCGGCCCGCTCGGCGACTACGTCGCGACCCTGGACGAGGAGCACCTGCGGCGGCTCCACGACCGGTGCCGCGCGCGGCTGCCCGAGCCACCGTTCGAGCAGGCCGCCACCGCCTGGGTGATCCGGGCCCGCGCCTAGCTCAGGCCGACAGCAGCCGCAGCGCCTGGGGCGACACCTGCGCGACGACTGCGGCGCCCTCGGCGAGCCAGGCGGGCGGAGCGCCGGCCACGTTGGCGACCTCGGCCTCGAGACGCAGCCCCGAGCAGTCGAGGAGCACCGCGGTGTGGGCTCCGCGGAAGGTGAGCGTGCCGACCCGGCCGGGCAGCACGTTGGCGCCGTCGGTGGCGGTGCCGGCGGGGGTCACCTCCACCCGCTCCGGGCGCACCATCACCGCCATCTCGGAGCCGGGCTCCGCCCGGGTGCCGGCAACCCGCAGCTCGACGTCGCCGACCTTGCAACAGACGCCGTCCGCGTCGGCCGACACGATGTGCGCGTCCCAGAGGTTCGCGGTGCCCAGGAACGTGGCCACATGGGCGTTCGCGGGCTCGCTGTAGACCTCGCTGGGGGTGCCCACCTGCATCACCCTGCCCGACTCGAGCACCGCGAGCCGGTCGCTCATCGTCAGTGCCTCCTCCTGGTCGTGGGTGACGTAGACGAAGGTCGTGCCGACCTGCTTCTGCAGGGCCCGGAGCTCGAGCTGGAGCTGCTTGCGGAGCTTGGCGTCCAGGGCGCCCATCGGCTCGTCGAGCAGGAGCACGGTCGGCTCGAGGACCAGCGCGCGGGCCAGTGCGACGCGCTGCTGCTGGCCGCCCGAGAGCTGATGCGGCTTGCGCTTGGCCAGGCTGCCCATCTGCACGAGCTCGAGCGCGGCGCCGACCCGACGTCGTACGTCGTCCTTGGAGGCGCGCTGGTAGCGCAGGCCGAAGGCGACGTTGTCGGAGACGTCGAGGAAGGGGAACAGCGCGTAGGACTGGAAGACGGTGTTGACCGGACGCTTGTGCGGCGAGACCTGGGAGAGGTCGGCACCGTCCAGGACGATCTGCCCCTCGTCGGGCTCCTCGAACCCGGCGATCATCCGCAGGGTCGTGGTCTTGCCGCAGCCGGACGAGCCGAGCAGGGAGAAGAACTCACCCTCGCCGATCTCGAGGTCGAGTCCGTCGACCGCCACGGCGTCGCCGAAGCGCTTGACGAGCCCGGTCAGTGACAGCCCGCCGGCCATCAGGCGCGAGACCCGAGCAGCTCGTCGGCCAGGTGGCCGCAGTTGGCGACGAAGCGGTCGATGTCGGCGTCGGTGTGCTGCACCGAGATCAGCCACTGCTCGACCTTGCCCCACGGCGGCAGGAACGCGCCCCGGTTGTGCTGCACCAGCCAGTGGGCGTGGCCGTAGCGGCCGTCGAGCTCGCGGAAGTCGCGGAAGTTGTGGATCGGCTGCGGCATGAACGAGACGCACCCCTTGGCGCCGGCGGTCACGACCCGCCAGGGAGCGTCGTGCCGGTCGATGACGCTCTGCAGCCCCGAGCTGACCCGGTCGCGCAGGTGGTCGAGGTGGGCGTAGGCCTCGTCGGTCAGCACCTCGGTCAGCATCGCCCTGGCCGCGGCCATCGCCAACGGGTTGCCGTTGAAGGTGCCGACCTGCTCGTAGGCACCGGTCGCGATCAGCCCCATCACCTCGGTCTGGCCGCCGATCGCCGCGGTGGAGACGCCGCCGCCGATCGACTTCGCGACACAGATCAGGTCGGGGGTCACACCGACCAGCCGGCTCACGCCGCCGGGTCCGACCGTGAGCCCGGTCTTCACCTCGTCGAAGGTGAGCAGGGCGCCGTGCGCGTGGAGCAGGTCCTTGAGCCCGGCGAGGTAGCCGTCCTGCGGGTGGATGATGCCGGCGTTCATCATGATCGGCTCCACGATCATGCCGGCGATCTCGCCGGGGTGACGGGCCAGCGCGGCCTCGACGGCCGCCAGGTCGTTGAACTGGACGACGGTCACCAGATCCGCGACGGCGTCCGGGATGCCACTGTTGCTGACCACCCCCAGCGGGGCGTCGGGCGGCCCGATCTCGTCGTCCGGCTCGGGCAGTACCGAGACCATCACCGAGTCGTGGTGGCCGTGGTAGCCACCCTCGACCTTGATGATCCGGTCACGCCCGGTGACCGCCCGCATCAGGTGAACGGCGTCCATGGTGACCTCGGTGCCCGAGTTGCCGAAGCGCCACAGCGGCTGGCCGAACCGCTCCGCGAGGTTGTCGGCCACCACTATGGAGTCCTCGGTCGGCTGGGCGAAGTGCGTGCCCTGGCCGACCCGTCGTCGTACCGCCTCGACGATGGCCGGGTGCGCGTGCCCGGCCAGGGACACGCCGTACCCACCGTGGAAGTCGGCGTACTCGTTGCCGTCCACGTCGACCACGTGGGGGCCCGCGCCGTGGCTGATCCAGACCGCGTGCGGCTCGGCGATCTGCCAGTTGGAGGTCGCGCCGCCGGCCAGCGTGCGAGCTCGCTCCGACATCGCTGCGCTGCCGGTCTGGCGACCGCGGAAGACCTCGGTCTCCTGGTCGATCAGGGAGTCGAGACGGGTGGACAGCTCGGGTGCGATCTCGGTCGCGGTCATGGGACTCCTCGCCCGGGCAAACGATTGACTGATCGTTCAGTCTATGCCAGCGTGAGAGGCTCCGGCAAGGGACTCCACACCGAGGCCAGGGGACTGGATGGGCGCATCTACAGGTCCGGCGAGCGATCGGGCGCGACGGCTGCAACGCCGTACGCTGCTGCGCGCCGGCCTGTCCGCGCTCGCCGTCGCGCCCGCCCTCTCGGCCTGCCGGACCCGTACCCACGACTACGGGACGCTCCGGATCCCGGCCCCCGACCATCCCGTCCGGTGGGGCCTGAGCAAGCGCTATCCCGTGATCGACTCGGGTCTCAAGCCCAAGGCCGGCAGCACGCTGCGCATCTACAACTACGCCGACTACCTCTCGCCGCGGGTGATGAAGGACTTCGAGGCGCAGTGGGGGGTCTCGATCCATCTCTCGACCTTCAACGACGCCGACGAGGCCCTCACCAAGATCGCCTCGGAGAGCCTGGGCTTCGACCTCTACTTCCCCAGCTACGACTCGGTCGGCAAGCTGATCCAGGCCGACTTCCTGCGACCGCTGAACCCCGACTACCTGCCCAACACGGCGAACCTGTGGCACAGCCTGCGCGACCCCTGGTACGACCGCGGCTCGCGCTACACGATCCCCTACACGATCTACAGCACGGGCATCGGCTGGCGGTCGGACCTGATCGACGGTGACCCGTCCACGCTGGCCAACCCGTACGACGCGTTCTGGGACACGCAGTACCGCGACAACATGGCGATCCTCGACGACTGGCACACCGCGATGGCGATGGTGCTGCAGCGCAACGGCATCGACGACATCAACACGACCAGCTCCAAGGACCTTGCCCTGGTGCGCGCCCAGCTGCTCGACCTGCGCCGGACGATGAACCCGCAGGTGACGATCCGGATGTACACCGACATGCCGGCCGGGCAGTACGGCCTGGCCCAGTTCTGGTCCGGGGACGCGATCAACATGCCGTACTACCTGCCCAAGAACGTCGACCCCGGCGTCCTCAACTTCTGGTTCCCACCCGACGGCAAGGGCGAGGTCGACAACGACCTGTGCGTCTGTCTCGGGCAGGGCTCCAACCCGGTCGCGGCGCACTTCTTCATGAACGCGATCCTCGACGACAAGATCGCCGGGCAGAACTTCGGCTATACCGGCTACCAGCCGCCACTGAAGCAGTTCACCCCCAGCACGCTGGTCGACCAGGGCTACCTCCCGGAGAACCTCAGCACCGCCGTCGTCCAGCAGGGCGACTTCAAGAAGGGCTTCCCGTTGCTCGAGCTCCCGGTCACCGCCGACGGCGAGTACCACCAGATCTGGCAGGAGTTCAAGTCCGGTGGCTGACTCCGAGCCTCGCCGCGGAGTGGGCCACCGCTGGCTGTGGCCGACCCTGGCCCTCCCGGGGACGATCTGGCTGCTGGTGATCTTCGTGGTGCCGCTCTACGTCGTGCTCGCGATCCTGTTCGGCGGGGTCGACCCGATCCTGCGGCAGCCGGTCCCGGTGTGGGACCCCCGGTCGTGGGACTTCACGCAGTTCGACTTCGTGATGGGCCGGATCTTCGGCTCCGACGCCTACTTCCGGCCGGCCCTGATCCGCACCGTCCTCTACGTGGCGGCGGCCAGCTTCCTGTGCCTGCTGATCGCCTATCCGGTGGCCTACTTCACCGCCCGCTTCGCCGGCCGGTGGAAGGGCGTGCTCCTCGCCGCCCTGATCGCGCCGTTCTGGATCAGCTACATGATGCGGATGCTGGCCTGGGTCAACCTCCTGCAGACCAACGGCCTGGTGAACAAGACCCTCAGCGCCGGAGGGCTCTTCGACGTCCACGTCGCCTGGCTGCAGGGCCACGGCACGACCGTCGTGCTGGGTCTGGTCTACGGCTACGTCCCCTACATGATCCTGCCACTGTTCGCCGGGCTCGACCGCGCGCCGGTCTCGATGCTGGAGGCGGCCCGCGACCTGGGGGCGAGCCGGTGGGAGACCTTCCGTCGCGTGACCTGGCCGTTGAGCCGGTCGGCGGTCGTGGTCAGCCTTCTCCTGACCACCCTGCCGATGCTCGGGGACTACTTCACCAACGACCTGCTGTCCGGCTCGCCGTCGACGTCGATGATCGGCAACCTGATCAACAACTCGGTGCTGACCCCCGGTCAGACCGGTCAGGCCGGAGCGTTCGTGCTGATCATCCTCGTGGTGTCGGTGCTCCCGATGTTCTTCTACGTCCGCAGCACCCGGTACGGCGACGAGGTGGCGTCATGAGCAGCCCGCTGTCGTGGTGGCGCAACCCTTGGCGTCGTCCGTGGATCCTCGGCGTCGTGACCGTCGGCTACCTGGCTTGGTCCCTGCTGCCGGTGCTGGTCGCCGTTCTCTTCTCGTTCAACGCCGGCCGGTCGCGGGTGACCTGGCAGGGCTTCTCGATGCGGTGGTACTACGGCGACCCACTGCGCTCGGTGTGGCACGACTCGAGCCTGCACACGGCGCTCACCCACACCCTGTGGCTGGGGGTGCTGGCCACCGCGATCACGATCCCGCTGGGTGTCGCGATGGCGCTCGGGCTCGACCGGTGGCGTGGGCGGGTGCCGGCGGGGGCCAACCTCGCCGTCCTCGTCTCCTTCGTGCTCCCCGAGATCCTGATGGCGGTCTCGCTGCTGTTCGTGGCCACGGTGCTGGTCACGCCGCTCCAGCTCGGCACCTCGGGCCAGGTGATCGGGCTGGTGACATACCAGCTGTCCTACCCGGTCGTGATCGTGCGGGCCCGGCTGCTGACCATCGGCCGCGACTACGAGGAGGCGGCCGTCGACCTCGGCGCATCGCCGTTCGGGGCGGTGTGGCGGGTCCTGCTCAAGATGCTGTTCCCCGCGATCTTCGCCAGTGCCGTCCTCGTCTTCGCCGACGTGATCGACGACTTCATCATCGTGCGCTACCTGTCCGGCGACTCCTCCACCGAGCCGGTCTCGGTCAAGGTCTACAACACCGCTCGAGCCGCTCCGACCCCGGCGCTGAACGCGCTGACGACACTGCTGCTGGTCGCCTCCCTGGTGGCCGTGACGGTGGGGTTCCTGGCCTATCGTTGGTTCACTCGGGGTGAGAAGGGCGCAACCCTCGACGTGTTCGCGGGCGAGGCCTAAACTGCTGACTGACTGTTCAGTTGAAGGAGACCCCCATGTCGTCGATCCCGCCCGCACCCCTCGACGCGGCCCAGCTGGCGCTGGCAGCGGCGCCGTTCGGCTCGAGCCGGATGCTGCCGCGCGCCGCCTACCTCTCCGACGACGTCCTGGCGTGGGAGCGCGAGCATCTCTTCTCCGGCTGGATGTGCCTGGGTCGCTCCGCCGAGATCAAGCCCGGCGGGCTGCGTGCGGAGTCGGTCGGCGACTACGGCGTGCTGCTGACCAGGGACCCCGAGGGTGAGCTGCGGGCGTTCGAGAACGCCTGTCGCCACCGCGGCCACGAGCTGCTGCCGTGCGGGGGGTCGAGTGACGCCAAGGCGATCGTGTGTCCCTACCACGCATGGTCCTACCGCCACGACGGCAGCCTGATCGGCGCTCCGCACTTCAAGGAGGTCGAGAAGTTCGACAAGTCGACACTCGGTCTCAAGTCGGTGCGGGTGCAGGAGTGGCACGGCTGGGTGTTCGTCGACCGGACCGGCGCGGCCGAGGACTTCACGTCGTACATCGGCGAGCTCGAGGGGATCGTCGCGCCGTACGACGCCGGCACGCTGGTCACCGCCGAGACCCACACCTACGAGGTCGCCGCGAACTGGAAGGTGATCGTCGAGAACTACCAGGAGTGCTATCACTGCTCGATGATCCATCCCGAGCTGTGCCGCGTCTCCCCGCCGACCAGCGGGGAGAACGTCGAGCTGCCGGGCAACTGGGTGGGCGGCTGGATGGACCTCCGGCAGGGCGCCGAGACGATGTCGCTCGACGGGCGCAGCGGCGGGGTCGCGATGGCGCGGCTCGACGAGCACGAGCTGTCGACGGTGATGTACGTCGCGGTGCTGCCCAACCTCCTGATCTCGCTGCACCCCGACTACGTGATGACCCACCAGCTGGTTCCGCTCTCGCCGGGCACGACCCGGATCACCTGCTCCTGGGCGTTCCCGGCCGACGTGGCCGCCGCCGAGGGCTTCAGCCCGGCGTACGCCGTCGACTTCTGGGACCTCACCAACCGTCAGGACTGGTCGGCGTGCGAGTCCGTCCAGCGCGGCATGGCCGCCCCCCACTACGAAGCCGGCCCGCTCGCCCCGGACGAGGACGGCGTCTACCACTTCGTCTCCAAGATGGCCCGCGCCTACCAGGGCAGCTGAGTCGGCGCAAAGAGGCAGGCGAGACACGCCGAGTCGGCGCAAAGAGGCAGGGCAATCACGTCCAGTCGGCGCAAACAGGCACGGCAACCACGCCCAGTCGGCGCAAAGAGGCACTCGCGACACATCAGTCAGTGGGGTACGACGCCCTTTTGCGCCGAGCCAGCCATGGTTGGACGTCACTTTTGCGCCGACTCAGCTGTCGTACGGCGTCTCTTTGCGCCGACTCAGCTGTCGTACGGCGTCTCTTTGCGCCGACTCAGCGGTCGTACGACGCCTATTTGCGCCGACTCAGCGGTCGTAAAACGTCTCTTTGCGCCGACTCAGCTGTCGTGCCACGCCTGTTTGCGCCGACTCAGCGGTCAGCTGGTCCAGGCGGTCCACAGGGCGGCGTACTCGCCGTCCTGGGCGACCAGCTCGTCGTGGGAGCCGAGCTCCACGATCAGCCCGTCGATGACCACCGCGATCCGGTCGGCGTCGTGGGCGGTGTGGAGGCGGTGCGCGATCGCGACCACGGTCCGTCCGTCGAGCAGCGCGTTCATCGAGCCCTCGAGGGTGCGCGCGGTCCGCGGGTCGATCAGCGACGTCGCCTCGTCGAGCACCAGGGTGTGCGGGTCGGCGATGATCAGCCGCGCCAGCGCCACCTGCTGCGCCTGGGCAGGTGTCAGCGGCTGGTTGCCCGAGCCGATCAGCGTGTCCAGCCCGAGGGGCAGCCGCTCGACCCAGTCGCGCGAGCCCACGGCTGACAGGGCCGCGAGGACCGCCTCGTCGGAGGAGTCCTCCCGCGCCAGCACGATGTTGTCGCGCACCGTCCCCTTGAAGACGTGGTGCTCCTGGGTGACCAGCGCGACCTCGGTCCGCAGCGACTCCAGCGGCAGCTTCACCAGGTCGACGCCGCCGACCCTGACCGACCCGGTCCGGGGACCGTTGATCCCCGACAGGAGCCGCCCGAGGGTCGACTTGCCCGAGCCCGACGGCCCCACGATGGCCAGCCGCTCCCCGATCCGCAGGTCGAGTGACACCCCATGGAGTACGTCGTGCCCCTCGCGGTAGGCGAACCGCAGGTCCTCGGCGACCAGGTGCGGCCCGTCCGGTACGTCGGTCCCGGGGGTGCGGTCCTCGGGCACCTGGGCGATGCCGAGCAGCCGGCTCGTCGATGCGACGCCGACCTGGAGGCGGTCCATCTCGCCGACCAGCCGGTCGAGCGGCCCGCTCAGCGACTCGACGTACAACAGCGACGCGGTGATCTGCCCCGGCGAGACCCAGCCGCGGTGGTAGCCGTAGGCGCCCACCAGCACGGTCACCACGCGCGGGCTGTTGAACGCCACGTCGATCACGGTGAACAGCAGGTTGCGCAGGGTCATCGTGTAGCGCTCGGCCTGCGCCGACACGGCGATGTCGTCGTCGCCGGCCCGCACCCGGATCGCCGACAGCCCGAGCGCCTCGACGGTGCGGGCGCCCTCGGCGGTCTCGGTCAGCGTGGTGTTGATCCGGGAGTACGTCGCACCCTCGGTGATGTAGCCCTTCGGGGCGCGCTGGAGGTAGCGCCGCACCGAGAACACCGACGAGCCGATCAGCAGCAGGCACGGCACCGCCAGCACCACGGAGTTGAGCAGCATCGCGACCACCGACAGGGCCACGGTGAGCCCCGAGATGATCGCCTGCGGCACCCCGAACTGCACCGAGCGGCTCATCGTGCCCACGTCGCGGGTCACCCTGGTCACGAGGTCTCCGGTCGAGGCGCCCTCGACCCGGCCGAGCGGCAGCCTCAGCACGGTCGCGACGATGTACTCGCGCGCCGACGAGAGCAGGTCCTGCCCGAAGATCGTGGAGACCCGCTGGGCCAGGAAGGTCAGCAGGGCCTGCGTGCACACCACCGCGATGATCAACAGGGCCAGGTGGTCGAGCTGGCTGAGCTGTGCTCCGCGACTGTCCGCACCGAGAGTGCGGTCGACCAGGCTGCCGAGCAGCCGGGGTACGACGAGCGCGGCACCGGCGGCGAGCGCGTTCAGGATCACCAGCCAGGTGAAGATGCCCTTGCGCTCGCGCAGCAGGCTCCGGAAGAAGGCCAGCACGACGTGGTTGTCGGCCACCGGCCAGCCGCGGTCGGGGTTGCGGGACGCGGCGTAGGTGTCGAGCGCCCGCTGCTCGCGCAGGAGGTGCCGGCGCCGGAGCGCTGCCAGCCGTTCGCGCCGGGTGACGCCGTGCGGAGGCACGAGCGCGGGCGGCACCGCCGGCTCGCGCTCGGCCCGGTCGAGCCAGGTGTCGGCCGAGCTGGACAGCAGGTCAGACGGGGCTGTGCTCATGAGCGGCCACCTCCTCCACCGGTGCGTCCATCGCCCGGGTCACGACCCGGCGGTACGCCGCGCTGTCGCGCAGCAGGTCCTCGTGCCGACCGGACTCGGTGACCCGGCCGTCCTCCATCAGCACCACGACGTCGGCGTGGTGCAGCCACAGCGGCGAGACCGTCGAGATCACGGTGGTGCGTCCGCGCCGCACCTCGGCCACCCGCTCGGCGATCCGGGCCTCGGTGTGGGCGTCCACGGCCGAGGTGGGCTCGACCAGTACCAGGATCTCGGCCTCGGTGGCCAGGGCCCGCGCGAGCACGACCCGCTGCCGCTGGCCACCGGACAGGCCGCGGCCGCGCTCGTCGAGCACGCCCTGCCAGCCGCCCGGAAGCGCGTCGTACACGTCCTCGGCGTTGGCGACCCGCACGGCCTCCTCGGCCTGCTCGCGGGTCAGCCGGCCGTGCGGGTCGATGGCGTCCTGCAGGCTGCCGGCGAACAGCTGGCTGCCGGTGTCACTGACCAGGATCCGCCGGCGTACGTCGTCCAGGGACGCCGCGCCGAGGTCGACGTCGCCCAGCCGGACGCCCCACGTGCGACTGGCCAGCTCCTCGTCCAGAGCCGCGAGCCGGGCGCGCTCGGCGATCCGCTCCGCCAGGGCGCGACGGGCCGCGCGACCCTTCACGCCCTCCTCGAGCACCTGGCTCACCGGCTCGGTGTCCGAAGGCAGGTAGCGGCCCAGCCGGTCGGCCAGGGCCGCGGTGTCCTCGGGGACGCCGGTGACCACGATCGTCAGCAGCCCCTCGCGCGCGACGAAGCCGCTGAGCTCGTCGACGAGGTCGCCGTGGTCGGGCAGCGGGGTGCTCTCGGCCTGGTCGGGCCACGGGGGCTTCTGCTCGAAGATCGCGATCGCCTTGCGCGCCGAGACGGTGGCCCGGGTGACCTTCTGGGCCAGCTCGAAGAAGGTCTGGATCGGATAGACCATGAACAGCGCGTAGCCCAGGAAGCTGATCAGCTGGCCGATGGTGAGGTCGCCCGAGATCACCTGGCGCGTCCCGAGCCAGACCAGCAGCACGATGAAGACACCGGAGAACAGCACACCGACGGCCTCGATCGCGGCCTGCCAGATCCCGGCGGAGACGCCGGCCTTCCTGGCCAGCTGCGACTGGTCGTCGTAGTTGCGGCCGAAGGTCCGTTCCCCGCCGATCCCGCGGAGGATCCGCAGCCCAGCCACGATGTCGGTGGCCATCGACGTGAGGTCGGAGTTGCGGGCGCGCTCGAGCTGCTGGCGCCGGTGCAGCGGACGCAGCAGGGGGAGGGCGGCAGCGACCAGCACGGGCGCGGCCACCAGCATCAGGATGCCCAGCATCGGAGAGGTGCTGAGGACGATCGCGGCGACGACGAGGTAGGCCACCAGCTGGGAGCCCGAGCGGGAGATGATCTCCGTGAGCGCTCCGAACTCGTCGGAGTCGCTCGACGAGACGCTGAGCACCTCGCCCGTCGGTGTACGACGCGGCAGGACGTGGCCCATCTGCGCGACCTTGCGGGTGACCATCTTGGTCGTGCCGTACAGCCCGATCAGCCAGCTCCGCACGATCAGGGTGTGCATCACGATCCCGAAGGTCGCCCCGATCAGCGTGACCAGGAGCAGCAGCGAGGCCCAGAACAGGGTGCCGCTCAGCGACTCGGCCAGGATGCCGTGGTCGACCGCCTTGCCGAAGAGCCAGGGCCCGACCGTCAGGGGCAGCTGCCAGAGCACACCCACGGCGGTGGCCAGCGCGATCACCTGCCACTGCTGCCGGAGCACCCACCGCAGGAAGGCCGCCGGGCTGCGCGTGTCCGGCGCGGGACCCGGCTGTTGTCCGGGCGCGCTGAAGAAGGCGGAAATTTCCGGTGGGAAGTCGCGCATGGCTCTCTGAGGGTAGGCGTCCGGTGCCAGGTCGGGCGAACCCTTTAGGCCGGAGGTCCGGTCTCGCCACGAGGTGACAGCCGGGTGGTCCGGGGTCCTAGTCTGACGACATGGCCTACTACCGCAGCGTCGGTGCGGTGCCACCGACCCGGCACACCCAGCATCGCGACGAGGAGGGCAACCTCTACCGCGAGGAGCTGATGGGGGAGGAGGGCTTCTCCTCGGACTCCTCCCTGCTCTACCACTGCGGCGTGCCGTCGGCGATCGTCGACGCCCAGGTGTGGGACCTGCCCGACCAGACCCGCACCCCCAACCACCCGCTCAAGCCCCGCCATCTCAAGCTCCACACGCTCTTCCCCCAGCCCGGAGAGGGCGCCGGCGCCTGCCCCGTCGAGGGGCGCCGGCTGGTCCTGGGCAACAACGACGTCCGGCTGTCGTACGTCGTCACCGGCACCGACCCATCCCCCCTCTACCGCAACGCCATCGGCGACGAGTGCGTCTACGTGCAGTCCGGCTCCGGGACGGTGGAGACCGTCTTCGGGGTGATCGCCTACCGCGAAGGTGACTACGTCCTGATCCCGCGGGCGACCGATCATCGCTGGGTGCCCGCCGAGGCCAGTCGCCTCTACGCGATCGAGGCCAGCTCCCACATCGCGCCGCCCAAGCGCTACCTCTCGCGCTACGGGCAGCTGCTCGAGCACGCGCCGTACTGCGAGCGCGACCTGCACGGCCCGGTCGAGACCCACCTGGTCGACGCGTCTGACAACGCAGACGTCGAGGTCCTGGTCAAGCACCGCACCGGCGGCCAGATCGTCGGCAGCAGGCTGACGTACGCCACGCATCCCTTCGACGTGGTCGGCTGGGACGGCTGCCTGTACCCCTACACGTTCAACATCGACGACTACATGCCGATCACCGGCAAGGTGCACCAGCCGCCACCGGTGCACCAGGTCTGGGAGGGCCACAACTTCGTGGTCTGCAACTTCCTGCCCCGCAAGGTCGACTACCACCCCCTGGCGATCCCGGTGCCCTACTACCACTCCAACGTCGACAGCGACGAGGTGATGTTCTACGTCGGCGGCGACTACGAGGCGCGCAAGGGCTCGGGCATCAACATCGGATCGGTCTCCCTGCACCCGGGCGGGCACGCCCACGGGCCGCAGCCGAGCGCGATCGAGGCCTCGCTGGGTGCGGAGTTCTTCGACGAGTCGGCGGTGATGGTCGACACCTTCGCCCCCCTCGAGCTGGGCGAGGGCGGCCTCGCGGCCGAGGACCCCGCCTATGCCTGGACCTGGGCCGGGCGCGGCCCCGACGCCGACCAGCAGGACGGCGACGGCGGGCCGGCCGTCTACTCGAACTCGTGACCGACATCCTGCTCCCCCGCGACGTGCCACTGGGCGGCCTGCGCGCCATGAACGTCCGGCGCACGCTGCCGCAGCGCCAACGGTCGTTGATCGGGGCCTGGTGCTTCCTCGACCACTACGGGCCCGACCGGGTCGCCGACACCGGCGGCATGCTGGTGGCGCCGCACCCCCACATCGGTCTGCAGACCGTGAGCTGGCTGTTCGGCGGCACCATCGAGCACCGCGACTCGATCGGCACCCATGCGCTGGTCAAGCCCGGGGAGCTCAACCTGATGACCGCAGGCCGGGGCATCTCGCACTCCGAGGTCTCCACCGACGAGGCGACGGTGCTGCACGGCGTCCAGCTCTGGGTGGCGCTGCCGTCCGCCGTCCGCGACACCGAGCCGGCGTTCCGGCACTACGCGCCGCCGGTGATGCACGGCGAGGGCTGGGACGCCCAGGTGTTCCTCGGCTCGCTGCTCGGCAGCGAGTCACCGGTCGAGACCTTCAGCCCGCTCGTCGGTGCGGAGATCATCCTGGACGCCGGCACCACCCTGACCCCCGAGGTCGAGCCGGGCTACGAGTACGGCGTACTGGTCGACTTCGGGGCCGTCCACGTCAACGGCGAGGAGGTGACCCAGCACCACCTGGCCTACGTCGCCCCGGGCGAGCCGCTGGAGATCCTCGCCGACGACCTGTCCCACGTGCTGCTGATCGGCGGCCGGCCCTTGGGCGAGGACATCGTGATGTGGTGGAACTTCGTGGGGCGTGACCACGAGGAGATCTCCGAGGCCCGCAACGACTGGATGGCCCAGATCTCCGACAACGCCGGCCTGGTCCAGGACGGCACCGACGCCTACGACGGCCGGTTCGGCATCGTCGGGGACCATCTCACCCCGATCCCGGCACCGGTCATGCCGAACGCGCGGCTCAAGGCTCGAGCCTGAGGACGACGCGAGATCGCTCGCGACGCTGCCTGTCCGAGGGCTCTGGCAGGATCGCCGCATGGCGGGCGTGAGCGTGGGCGACGACGGGGTCGCGCGCTGTCCCTGGGCCGGCGACGACCCCGTGATGCGGGCCTACCACGACACCGAGTGGGGGGTGCCCGTCCACGGCGAGGCGGCCCACCTCGAGCGGCTGACGCTGGAGGCCTTCCAGTCCGGGCTCTCGTGGCGCACCATCCTGCTCAAGCGGCCGGCGTTTCGCGAGGCGTTCGCCGGCTTCGACGCCGACCGGGTCGCGGCGTACGAGGAGGCCGATGTCGCGCGGTTGATGGCCGACGCCGGCATCGTGCGCAACCTGGCCAAGGTCAGGGCCGCGATCACCAACGCGCGGGCGACCGTCGACCTGCGCCAGCACGGCGGGCTGGTCGCCTTCATCGAGGGCCACCGTCCACCCCCCGGCCCCCCGCCGCGCGACACCTCCGACCTCGAGTCCTCGACGGCGGCGTCGCTGGCCCTGTCCAAGGCGCTGAAGAAGGTGGGGTTCGCGTTCGTGGGCCCGACCACGATGCATGCCCTGATGGAGGCGATCGGCCTGGTCGACGACCACCTGGCCGGGTGTCACCGCCGCGGTCACGCCAACGCCTGAGCTGCGGACGTATCTCCGGCCCGCCGCGGTCCTCCTGAAGGTCGTGCCGGGGCCGACGGGGGCCCGACACACCCCGCGGATGCTCTCCGAGTACTTCGCCGGACGACCGCCGGTCCCACACCGGCGGTCGTCGCGTCTGCGGCGAACGGCGACCCATTAGCCTCCGCAGCATGGCCCGTCTCCACGCATTCTCCGACGACGCCCTGGCCGACCACGACGCCGTGGGCCTGGCCGGGCTGCTCGCCGCGGGGCAGCTCTCGGTCCCCGAGGTGGTCGAGGCCGCGATCGCCCGCACCGAGCAGGTGGCCGGGCCGCTCGGGGCGCTGGCCGTTGAGTGCTTCGACCGGGCCCGGGCCGAGGCGCGGGCACCCCGCGGCGGGTTCTTCTCCGGCGTGCCCACCGTGGTCAAGGACAACGTCGACGTGGCCGGGCTGCCCACCCAGCAGGGCTCGGACGCGTTCGAGCCGCGCCCGGTCAAGGCCGACGGCGACTTCGCCCGGATGTACCTCGCGACCGGCCTGGTCCCGATCGGCAAGTCCCAGCTGTCCGAGTACGGCTTCAGCGCCTCCGCCGAGCACCCGCGGCTCGGGCCGGTCCGGTCGCCCTGGTCGACCCACCACACCGCGGGCGCGTCGTCGGCCGGTGCCGGGGCTCTGGTCGCCGCGGGCGCCGTCCCGATCGCCCACGGCAACGACGGCGGTGGCTCGGTCCGGATCCCGGCCGCGGTCAACGGGCTGGTCGGCCTCAAGCCGACGCGGGGCCGTCTCGCCCAGGACCGACTCCTGCGCCAGATGCCGGTGCGGATCGTCTCCGACGGCGTGCTCACCCGCTCGGTGCGCGACACCGCGGCGTTCCTCCGCGAGGCCGAACGGGTCTACCGCGACCTCGCCCTGGCGCCCGTCGGCGACGTCACCCGCCCGGTCCGGGCCCGGCGCACCGTCGCCGTCCTGACCGACGGCATCGGGGTCAGCGCCACCCCCGAGGTCGAGAAGCTGACCCTCGAGACCGCCGCGCTCCTGGAGTCGCTCGGCCACCGCGTCGAGCGGATCGAGCAGCCGATGCCAACGTCGTTCCGCGACGACTTCCTGGTCTACTGGGCCTCCCTGGCGACCCTGACCGTGACCACCGGGCGGGCCGTGCACGGCCGGTCGTGGGACCGCTCCCGGCTCGACAACCTGACCCGCGGGCTCGACCGGCACTGTCGCCGCAACCTGAGCCGACTGCCCGGCGCGACCCGTCGGCTCCGGCGTTCCTCGGCCTTCTCCGAGGAGCTCCACGCACGGTACGACGTGCTGCTCACGCCGACCCTGGCCCGCGCCACACCGGAGATCGGCTGGCTGGACCCGACCCAGGACTACGAGACGATCATGGGCCGGCTGCTGGAGTGGGTCGCGTGGACGCCGGTGCAGAACGCGTCGGGCGCTCCGGCGGTGTCGCTGCCCCTGGCCACAACCGCAGCCGGCCTCCCGCAGGGGATGATGCTCGGGGCCGGGCACGGTCGCGAGGCGATACTGCTCGAGCTGGCCTACGAGCTGGAGCAGGCTCGGCCCTGGCCGCTCCTCCGCGATGCCTGAGGCTTGCTAGCGTCGACGGCATGAGAGCCGTTGCCTACCGCACGACCGGGGACTCCTCGGTGCTGGAGCCGACCGACCTCCCGATCCCCGAGCCGGGGCCGGGCGAGGTCCGGGTGCGGGTCGTCGTCGCGGGGGTCAACCCGACCGACTGGAAGGCCCGGGCCGGGCTCACCGGCCCGCGGGACCTGCCGTTCGACGCCGTCGTCCCCGGCCAGGACGGCGCGGGGGTCGTGGACGCCGTCGGCGACGGGGTGAGCGGGCTCGCCGCAGGCGACCGGGTCTGGGTGTACCTCGCGCAGCACGGGCGGCCGATCGGCACCGCCGCGGAGTACGCCGTGGTGCCCGAGGCCCTCGCGGTCCGCCTGCCCGACTCCGCGTCGTACGACGTGGGCGCCAGCCTCGGCGTGCCGGCGATGACCGCGCACCGCTGCCTGACCGTGCACGAGGACGGCCCGACGCGACTCGCGCCCGGTGCGCTGTCAGGTCGGACCGTGCTGGTCACCGGGGGAGCCGGCGCGGTCGGCCACGCCGCCATCCAGCTCGCGCGCTGGGCGGGCGCCGAGGTGATCACGACGATCAGCACCGAGGCCAAGGCACGGCTGGCGACAGCGGCCGGGGCCCACCACGTCGTGAGCTACACCGACGGTGACCCGGCGGCAGCGATCCGCGGGATCGCTCCCGAAGGCGTGGACCTGGTCGTCGAGGTGGCATTGATCCAGAACGTCGACCTGCTCGGTGCCGTGCTGAAGACCCGCGGCTCGGTCGCGGCGTACGCCAACACCGGTGGCACGGAGGCGACGCTGCCGTTCCGGTCGTTCATGGGGCTCAACGCCCGGATCCAGTTCGTGCTGCTCTACACCGTCGGCGACGCGGCCCTGCGAGCCGCTGCCGAGGACGTCGCCACGGCCGTCGCCGAGGGAGTCCTCGAGGTCGGGGATGACGCCGGCCTGCCCCTGGTCCGCTTCCCCCTGGACCGCACGGCCGATGCGCACGACGCCGTCGAGCAGGGTGCGGTCGGCAAGGTGCTGATCGACATCTAGCGTCCGGCCGGCCGTGGTGGATCACGGTGCCTCGCCTCCGCGCCCGCTCCGGGGCTGAGGTGGATCAGCCTGATCCAGGACCCACCACGGCCGCCATCTCAGCGGCGCTGGACGAACAGGGCCTGGGCCGACCGCGCGACCGGCCCCAGCGCGTCGTACGCCGTGGACGTGGCGATGCCGACCGACCCCGGGCCGAGGGCGGTCACGGCGTCGAGGCAGATCCACTCGCCGACCGGCTCGCGGAGCACGTGCACGGTGAGCTCGGTGTTGAGGAACGCCCAGTCACGCACGTCCAGGGTGGCGCTCACCCCGGATGCCGAGTCGACGCAGGCCATCAGCCGCTGGAGCGGCGAGGTGGGCCGGCCCTCGACGAGCGTGGGAGGACGCATCCAGACGACACCGGGACCGTCGACGTCGACCGCGCCGTCGATCCAGCGCCACTCGACCGCGTCGAGGTAGCCCGGACTCCACCCCTCGGGCCGGGACCGCGGCGACCCGTCCTCGGGCGAGTGGGCGGGCGCCGGTCCCGCCGCCACCGGCCCTGCACCACGCGGGAAGAGCCAGGCCGAGGCGGTTGCCACGAGCCGGTTCCGGGCCACGTCGTGGAGCTCGGCGCGGGCCAGCGACACCGACCTGCCCGGTCGGACGACGGACGCCGCGACCTCGAGCGGACCGACCGGGACCGGACCCAGCAGGTCGAGCGTGAGTCGACCCACGACACCGAGGTCGAGCGCCTCGATCGCCCCGGCCAGCAGGGCCGCGGGCGGACCCCCGTGCTGGGCCTCGAGCGACCACGGGCCGGCCGTCGTCGGCAGCGACGTGACCCGCTCCCGGCCGGGCCCGGAAACCGCCTCGAGACGGTAGAAGCTGAGCGGCGGAGACGATTTCGGGATCATGTCCGCGCCTGTGTATCCTTCACGGTCGTTGCCCCTTTAGCTCAGACGGCAGAGCGTCTCCATGGTAAGGAGAAGGTCTACGGTTCGATTCCGTAAAGGGGCTCTGGGTGGGGTTCTGGCCCCGGTCCCCGGCGGGGTAGCTCAGGTGGTTAGAGCACACGGCTCATAATCGTGGTGTCGCGGGTTCGAGTCCCGCCCCCGCTACACAAGATCGATCTCAGCAGTTTCGACCCGAAGGAATACCCGTGGCAGCCAAGAGCTCCGACGTTCGCCCCAAGATCACGCTCGCGTGCACCGAGTGCAAGGAGCGCAACTACATCACCAAGAAGAACCGCCGCAACGACCCGGACCGCATGGAGCTGAAGAAGTTCTGCCCGCGTTGCCGCACTCACACGCCGCACCGCGAGACCCGCTGACCCTCGCTGGTCGCAACCAGCACCACCGCACGCCCGTCCGGCTCAGCCGGGCGGGCGTCGTCGTGTTCGGCCGGGCCATCGGTAGATTCGCCCGCATGCCTATCGACCAGTCGCTGGTGGGTCGCGAGTTCCCCCCCACCCCGCCGTACCACGTCACCGAGGAGTCGGTGCGCGCGTTCGTGAGCGCCACGGGTGGGGAGTACGACGGTGGCCCGGCGCCGGCGACCTTCCCGATCGTGGTGGCGTTCGCGGCGATGAACGACTTCCTGGACGCCGAGCAGGTCGAGCTGCGGCGGATCGTCCACGGCGAGCAGCGGTTCGCCTACGAGCGCCCCGTCGTTCCCGGCGACGTGCTGACCGCCACCCTCACGGTGGCCGGCCTCCGGCAGATCGGGGGCAACGACATCCTGGGCACGGTCAGTGCGGTCACCGACGCCTCCGGCGCCCTGGTCTGCTCGACCTCGGCGACCCTGGTCCACCGGGGTGAGGCATGAGCCTCGAGCCGCAGACCTTCACCGTCACCCGGGCCGACCTGGTCCGCTACGCCGAGGCCAGTGGCGACCACAACCCGATCCACCAGGACGAGCAGGTCGCCCTGGCCGTCGGCCTGCCCGGCGTGATAGCCCACGGCATGTACACGATGGCGCTGGCCGCGCGGGCGGTGGCCGGGTGGTTCCCGGGGGCCGAGGTGGTCTCCTTCGGCTGCAAGTTCACCAACCCGGTCGTCGTCCCCGAGGACGGCGGGGCCGAGGTCCTCGTCGAGGGCGCGGCGGTGCCGGGCGACGACGGGTTGACGACGGTGACCCTGACCGTGACCTGCGCCGGCCAGAAGGTACTCGGCATGCCCAAGGCCGTCGTCCGTGCCTGAGCGGCTCGCCGACCACACCACCCTGCGGGTGGGCGGCCCCGCCCGGTCCTGGGTGCGGGCGACCACCGAGGCCGAGCTCGTCGACGCCGTACGCCGTGCCGACGAGGCCGCGGAGCCGGTCCTGGTCCTGGCCGGCGGCAGCAACCTCCTGGTGGCCGACGAGGGCTTCGCCGGCACGGTGGTCGAGGTCGCCACCACGGGCATCGCATCCGATGTCACCGACGACGAACCCACCTGCGGTGGGGCCGTGGTCACCGTCGCCGCGGGAGAGAGCTGGGACGCCTTCGTCGCCACGGCGGTCGAGCGCGGCTGGCTCGGTCTCGAGGCGCTCTCGGGGATCCCCGGCTCGGTCGGCGCAACCCCGATCCAGAACGTCGGCGCCTACGGCCAGGAGGTCGCCCAGACCATCGCGTCGGTCCGGGTCTGGGACCGCAGGCTCCGGGGCTTCCGGACGTTCGCGGCGGCCGACTGCGGCTTCGGCTACCGCACCAGCCGCTTCAAGGCCGACCCCGGCCGGCACGTCGTCGTCGAGGTCACCTTCCAGCTCCGGCAGGGCACGCTGGGTACCCCCGTGACCTACGCCGAGCTCGCCGCCAGCCTCGGCGTCGAGCCGGGCACGCGCGCGCCGCTGCACGACGTACGTCGTACGGTGCTGGGGCTGCGTGCCGGCAAGGGCATGGTGCTCGACCCGGCCGACCACGACACCTGGAGCGCCGGCTCGTTCTTCACCAACCCGGTGGTCGCCGCCGACCGGGTGCCCGACGGCGCGCCCGCCTGGCCGCAGCCCGACGGCTCGGTGAAGACCAGTGCGGCCTGGCTGATCGAGCACGCCGGCTTCGCCAAGGGATACGGACGAGGCCCGGCCCGCGTGTCGACGAAGCACACGCTGGCACTCACCAACCGCGGCGACGCCACCTCGGCGGACCTGCTGGCCCTGGCCCGCGAGATCCGCGACGGTGTCGAGGCCCGGTTCGCGATCCGGCTGGTCAACGAGCCGGTGCTGGTCGGCTGTGAGCTATGAGCTGACGCCCCGGTGGTGCACCCGCACGTGCACCGGCGTGGGCCCGTTGTCGCTGCCGGTGGGCGCGACTGCCACCACCAGCGCCAGGATCGCCACGAGCGCGATCACCCCCAGGACCAGCAGGGCGGTGCCGATGATGCCCATGATCCGGGCAGCACTGGCCTTCTCGCGGCCGCTGTAGCGATCCGGCGAGGCGTCGATCTCGCGCAGCGCGCGGCCGCTGATCACCCATGCGAACGGTGAGAGCACCAGGGTCAGCCCGCCGCAGAGCAGCACCCCGACCAGCCCGATGATGCCGAGGACCAGGCCGGTGTTCGCCGACGGGTGCTCCGGTATCCCGGCCCCCCGGGATACCCGCCGTACGGCGAGGCGCCGTAGGGGTTGGGAGCGGCGTACTGGTCGAACGAGCCCGGCTGCGGGTAGGGGTTGGGCGGTGGTGCGAAGGGGGCCCCCTGCTGCGAGGTGGGCGGGGGTGGAGGTGGTGGGGGCGGCGTCGGCGGCTGGTGCGACGCGTCGTTCGCGGGGTCGCTGCCGTCGCCCCACGGTCGGTGCGTGGGCGGCAGGTCCTCGTCGCTCATGGCGACATCGTGGCAGATGTCGGAGCGGCCGACAGCCAGTCGTCGACCTCGGCCAACCAGTCGTCCCGCAGCGGCTCCGGGGCCTGCGACGCCCGGATCGACATCCGGGCCAGGTCGGCCAGGGTGGCGTCGCTCAGGTCGTGGGCGGCGCGCATCGTGGCGTACTGCGCGGCCAGCCGGGACCCGAAGAGCAACGGGTCGTCGGCGCCCAGCGCGACGGTGGCGCCCGCAGCCAGCAGTGCGGGGAGGGGGACCGAGGTGAGGTCGGAGTAGACGCCCAGGGCGACGTTGGACACCGGGCAGATCTCCAGGGCGACGTCGGCGTCCACGAGCCGGGCCAGCAGGTCGGGGTCCTCGACCGAACGGACCCCGTGACCGAGACGGTCGGCATGGAGGTCGTCGAGGCAGGTGCGCACGGACGACGGCCCGACCAGCTCGCCGCCGTGCGGCACGAGCATCAGCCCCGCGCGCTCGGCGATCCGGAAGGCCGGTGCGAAGTCGGTGGTGGACCCGCGCCGTTCGTCGTTGGACAGGCCGAAGCCGACGACCCCGCGGCCGACGTACTGCGCGGCGAGCCGGGCCAGGGTGCGCGCGTCCAGCGGGTGCCTCGTCCGGTTGGCCGCGATCACCACGGCCATGCCGATCCCGGTGACGGCCGACGCCTCGCGGACGGCGTCGAGGACCAGGTCGGTGAAGGCGGTGATCCCCCCGAACCGCGCGGCGTACCCCGAGGGGTCGACCTGGATCTCGAGCCAGCGTCCCCCGTCACGGACGTCGTCCTCGGCGGCCTCGACCACGAGCCGGCGTACGTCGTCCTCGGTACGCAGCACCGACCGGGCGACGTCGTAGAGCCGCTGGAAGCGGAACCAGCCCTTCTCGTCGGCAGCCGACAGCTCCGGCGGCCACTCGGTCACCAACGAGTCGGGCAGCACGATGCCGTCGCGCTCGGCCAGCTCGAGCAGGGTCGCGTGCCGCATCGACCCGGTGAAGTGCAGGTGGAGGTGGGCCTTGGGCAGGGTCCGGACGTCGCGCGGCTCCCCGCTCGGTGGCCGGCCCCGGTTCGGTGGTCGAGCGGAGTCGAGACCACCCACCTCAGGCGAAGAGCTTCTGGAGTCGCGTGATGCCCTCGACCAGGTCGTCGTCACCGAGGGCGTAGGAGAGCCGCAGGTAGCCCGGCGAGCCGAACGCCTCACCTGGGACCACCGCGACCTCGGCCTGCTCGAGGATCAGCTCGGCGAGGTCCGCCGAGCTCTCGACGACGCGGCCGTCGTAAGCCCTCCCGAGCAGGCCCTTCACCGACGGGTAGGCGTAGAACGCGCCCTCGGGCATCGGGCAGACCACGCCGTCGATCTCGTTGAGCATCGACACGATCGTGCGGCGGCGGCGGTCGAAGGCGCGCTTCATCTCGTGGACCGCGGACAGGTCACCCGTCACGGCTGCCAGGGCGGCCCGCTGGGCGACGTTGGAGACGTTGGAGGTCGCGTGGGACTGGAGGTTGGTGGCGGCGGCGGCGAGGTCGCGCGGGGCGATCAGCCAGCCCACGCGCCAGCCGGTCATGGCGTAGGTCTTGGCGACGCCGTTCACCACCACGCAGCTGTCGGCCAGCTCGGGGCACAGCACCGGGAGCGATCCGGTCTCCAGGTCGTCGTAGACCAGGTGCTCGTAGATCTCGTCGGTGAGCACCCACAGCTCGTGCTCGGCGACCCAGGCGCCGATCGCCCGGACCTCGTCTGCGGTGTAGACGGCCCCGGTCGGGTTGGACGGGGAGACGAACAGCAGCATCTTGGTGCGGTCGGTCCGCGCGGCCTCGAGCTGCGCGACGGTGACCTTGTACTCCTGGGTCTCGTCGGCCAGCACCGGCACGGCGACGCCGCCGGCGAGCTGGATCGCCTCGGGGTACGTCGTCCAGTACGGCGCGGGGACGATCACCTCGTCGCCCGGGTCGAGCATCGTGGCGAAGGCCTCGTAGATCGCCTGCTTGCCACCGTTGGTGACCACCACCTGCGCGGCCTCCACGCGGTAGCCGCTGTCACGCAGGGTCTTGTCGGCGATCGCCTGCCGCAGCTCGGGCAGGCCGCCGGCGGGGGTGTAGCGGTGGTTCTTCGGGTCGCGGCAGGCCTCGACGGCCGCCTCGACGACGTAGTCCGGCGTCGGGAAGTCGGGCTCGCCGGCGCCGAAGCCGATCACCGGCCGGCCCTCGGCCTTGAGGGCCTTGGCCCGGGCGTCGACCTTGAGCGTCGCCGACTCCGCGATCGCCGCGACCCGCCGGGAGATCCTGCGGCTGCGCGGGCTGGTGGTGGTGCGGTCGGTGGTGGCCTCGCTCATGCAGCCCATCGTAGGGCCGTCGCCGGGCTCCGCCCGAAGCGGTGGCGACGTCGGCGAGCGGGCGTTTGGACGCACCCTCGGTCCTGCCCGTAGACTCGACCACCGGTGGTCTTCCCACATGCTTTGCCATGCCCACGCGTGGGTGTGGTCCTGCTCGGGAGGATCGGAGGGCACTAGCTCAACTGGCAGAGCATCGGTCTCCAAAACCGAAGGTTGGGGGTTCAAGTCCCTCGTGCCCTGCAAAGCACGACAGCATCAACAACAGTCAGCAACGCATGGCCGGCCATCCGGGTCGGCAGCCGAGAACCGGAAGAAGGGGTCCACGTGTCGGGAGGCAATGCAGTTCGGTCGCGAGACGACCGGCGTGCCGAGCGCACGGGCCCGGTCCTGTTCTACCGCCAGGTCGTCGCCGAGCTCCGCAAGGTGGTGTGGCCGACCCAGCAGCAGCTGGTCACCTACTTCTTCGTGGTGATGGCCTTCGTGATCTTCATGATGGCGTTGGTGGCCGGGCTCGACCTGGGCATCGGCAAGCTGATCTTCTGGCTGTTCAACGGCAAGTCCCAGAGCTGAGGTATGGAGTAGACGTGTCGCACCCCGACATCGAGCAGGACATCGCGCAGGACCCCGAGCAGGAGACCCCTGCGGAGGAGTCTCCGGCGCCGGTCGAGGACACCCTCGAGGACCCGGTCGAGAGCACCGACCCGGGTGAGCCCGAGGACGCTCTCGAGACCGACGAGGACGCTCCCGTCGAGGCTGCCACGGTGGACGCCTCCGACGAGATCGCCGACGACGCGGTCGCCGAGCCGGCCGAGGAGCCCGCCGACGAGGACGTCGACGAGGCCGAGCCGGCCGAGGACGACCCGCTGGAGGAGTTCCGCCGCGAGCTGTGGGCCAAGCCCGGCGAGTGGTACGTCGTCCACACCTACTACGGCATGGAGAACCGCGTCCGCTCCAACCTCGAGAACCGCATCGTCTCGTTGAACATGGAGGACTACATCCACGAGATCGTGGTCCCCACCGAAGAGGTCGCCGAGATCAAGAACGGCCAGCGCAAGATGGTCAAGCGCACCGTGCTCCCGGGCTACGTCCTGGTCCGGATGGACCTCACCGACGAGTCGTGGGCCGCCGTACGCCACACGCCGTCGGTGACCGGCTTCGTCGGTCAGGCCCACCAGCCGGTGCCGCTGAGCATGGCCGAGGTCGAGAACATGCTGGCCCCGGCCGCTGTGGCCGCCCGGGCCGAGACGCCGGCCGGCGGCGGCGCGCCCGGCAGTGCGACCACCACCAAGAAGACCGTCGAGGTCATCGACTTCGCCGAGTCCGACTCGGTGATGGTGGTCGACGGGCCGTTCGCCACGCTGCACGCGACGATCACCGAGATCAACGCCGAGGCCCAGCGGGTCAAGGCACTGGTGGAGATCTTCGGCCGGGAGACCCCCGTCGAGCTGAGCTTCAGCCAGATCCAGAAGGTCTGAGCCCTTCGGCCGGAGCCCGCTCCGGTCGAGAAGGCTGAGTAGAGAAACAGCAACAGTGGCAGGGGCTCCGGCCCCGCGAAGACCACAAGACAGAGAGAAGACAAGCAATGCCTCCCAAGAAGAAGATCGCCGCACTGGTCAAGGTGCAGCTCCAGGCGGGTGCCGCGACGCCGGCACCTCCGGTCGGTACCGCCCTCGGTCCGCACGGCGTGAACATCATGGACTTCTGCAAGGCCTACAACGCGCAGACCGAGTCCATGCGCGGCAACGTGATCCCCGTCGAGATCACGATCTACGAGGACCGCTCCTTCACGTTCATCACCAAGACGCCGCCGGCGGCCGAGCTGATCAAGAAGGCCGCGGGCCTGCAGAAGGGTTCGGGCGTCCCGCACAAGGAGAAGGTCGGTCGGCTCACCAAGGACCAGGTCCGTGAGATCGCCACGACCAAGCTGCCCGACCTCAACGCCAACGACATCGAGGCCGCGATGAAGATCGTGGAGGGCACCGCCCGCTCGATGGGCGTCCGCACCGACTGACGCCACCTCGGTGGTCGCGCCAGGTCGCGACCACCCACCGGCGGTGGTCGAGCGACGTCGAGACCACGTACGCCGTACCAAGAAATCCGTGGCAGGGCCGCGCTGGCCCGACGACCACATTCACAGAAGGTGAAAATCCATGCAGCGCAGCAAGACCTACCGGGCCGCCGAAGAGACCTTCGACCGCGACGAGCTCTACAGCCCGCTCACCGCGATCAAGATCGCCAAGGACGCCAGCAAGAAGAAGTTCGACGAGACCGTCGACGTCGTGATGCGCCTCGGGGTCGACCCCCGCAAGGCCGACCAGATGGTCCGCGGCACCGTCAACCTGCCGCACGGCACCGGCAAGACCGCCCGCGTCCTGGTCTTCGCCAACGCCGAGAAGGCGGACGCGGCGCGTGAGGCCGGAGCGGACGTCGTCGGCGGCGACGAGCTGATCGAGAAGGTGAACGGCGGCTGGCTCGACTTCGACGCCGTCGTCGCGACCCCGGACATGATGGGCAAGGTCGGCCGGCTCGGCCGGGTGCTCGGCCCCCGCGGCCTGATGCCCAACCCGAAGACCGGCACCGTGACGGCCGACGTCGCCAAGGCGGTCTCGGACATCAAGGGCGGGAAGATCGAGTTCCGCGTCGACCGGCACGCCAACCTGCACTTCATCATCGGCAAGGCGTCGTTCTCCGAGACCCAGCTCGCGGAGAACTACGCGGCGGCGCTGGAGGAGGTGCTGCGGCTCAAGCCGAGCAGCTCCAAGGGCCGCTACCTGCGCAAGGTGACCGTCTCCACGACCATGGGCCCCGGTGTCCCGGTCGACCCCAACCGCACCCGCAACGTCGCGGCCGCGGACGAGAGCTGACACCACCCGCACCGACGCGAGAAGACCCGGCCACCTCAGGTGGCCGGGCCTTCTGCTGTCTGTAGTCCCTGTGGACCAGGGGTCATTCGACGTACACGCGCTCGTCGACCAGCTTCTCGGTGACGACCTTGCCGTTGACGTCGAACCGGCCCTGGTCGAAGCGCTTCATGAACTCCAGCTCGGCGCCGCCGCTGCCGGAGCGGTTCTTCTCGACGGTGAGGACCGACCACTCCTTGAAGTGCTCGGCGTTGGCACCGCCGTACATCAGGTGGTGGCGGGCGACGATGTCGGACTTCGTGGCCAGGATCAGCACGACGTCGGGCTCGTAGGACAGGGCGGTCGAGCCGCGCATGTGCCGGGTGCGCATCCGGGCTCCGGGCTCGAGTCCCTCGTGGTCCATCGCCGCGACGGCGAAGACCGGGCAGTCGAACTCGATCGCGACGTCCTTGAGCTGCTCGGTGATCCGGGTGATCCGGTCCTCCTCGTCGAGGTCCGCCAGCGGCATCGCGACCTTCTGGAGGTAGTCGACGACGATCAACGGCGACTCGCCGGTGTTGCCCATGACCTTCTTCACCGTGTCGTTGATCTCGGTGATGTCGGTGTGGGTCGCCGTGGAGCGGTGCACGATCAGGCGGTCGGCGTACTCACTGACACGGAGCAGCGCCTCGGTGCCACACGTGGTCGTGGCCATCCGCTCGATCAGCCCGCCGGCTCCGCCGTCGGTGCCCTCGAAGATGCTGCGGACCTTGGTCAGGCTCGGCGCCTCGTAGGGGTCCATCTCGCCGGCTTCCATGGCCACGAGCCGCTGGACCAGCGAGTCGGCCTCGAGCTCGTAGGAGAAGAACACCGCGGAGCGACCGGTCTTGACGGCGGCGCGGGCCGCCTGCAGGGCGAACATCGTCTTGCCCTGACCCTGCGGCCCGCCGAGGAGGTTGAGCGTCCCGGACCTGAGACCGCCCCCGATGGCGTCGTCGAGCAGGGGGAAGCCGGTCGGCCAGAGTCGTACGCCGCCCTCGGGGCTGCGCAGGCGGCCGTCGGCGCGCTCGAGCACCGCAGCCATCGACGTCAACTTGAAGTCCATGCCACGATTGGACCACGGATCGCAGCACCTTGGTAAAGGTCTTCCAAAAGAAGTCAAGGCTGGCTTGGACCACCTGACCCAATTTGATGATGTCGCGTCATGGGTTGCCTGGTGGCCCGTCTTGCTTCGAATGACCGTACCAGTCCGATCGGTGGCGGTCAGGCTGACTTTGGTCAAATCTTCTCGTGCCGCCCTCCCGGGCGTCCCGCCTCCGGGATTTGGCGCCGCCGCCGGGTACGCCGTACTGTCCCCTGCGTAACCAGAGACCGCTGGTCGTCGGACTGCACCGCAGTCCGGTCGAAGGTTCCGCGCAAGCGGACGGCCCGCGCAGGAGACAGAGCGGCATCGCAGTGTCGATGCATCCACGCCCTGGGCCTGCGCCCGGGGCGTTCGTCATGTCGGGCCTGTCGGCCACGGTCTCGTCCATCGGAAGGAGACCCATGGCGCGGGCAGAGAAGCAGGCCGCCGTCGCGGAGATCGTTGACTCGTTCAACGGTGCCGCGGGCGCGGTGCTGACCGAGTACCGCGGGCTCACCGTGAAGCAGCTGCAGGAACTGCGGCGCTCGCTCGGTGAGAACGCTCACTACGCCGTGGTCAAGAACACGCTGGCCAAGCTCGCCGCGAAGGACGCGGGGATCGACGGCTTCGACGACCTGTTGACCGGGCCGACCGCCATCGCCTTCATCCAGGGCGACGTGGTCGAGGCCGCCAAGGGTCTGCGTGACTTTGCCAAGGCGAACCCCACCCTGGTGATCAAGGGTGGCGTTCTGGACGGCAAGCCCCTGGGCGCTGCCGAGGTCGCCAAGCTGGCCGACCTCGAGTCGCGTGAGGTGCTGCTGGGCAAGCTGGCCGGCGCGATGCTCGCGTCGCTCAGCCAGGCCGTCTACCTGTTCAACGCTCCCCTCGCCCAGGTCGCCCGGCTCGCCGGCGCGCTCGAGGCGAAGCGGGCAGAGGAAGGACAGGACTCCACTGACCTCGCAGGTGGAGCCGGCGCGCCGGCTGCCGCCGAGGAGGCTGCGGCTGCCGAGTCGGCCGACGCCTCCTCCGACGAGGTGACCGAGGCCCCCGCCGACGAGACCACCGACGCCCCGGCTGCCGCCGAGGCCGAGGAGTCCTCCGAGGTCGAGGCCACCGCCGCCTCTGACGAGAGCGACACCACCGAGGCCTGACCGGCCGCGGTACCCACCTGAAACCCGGCCCCGTCCCATCCGACAGGGCCGACGAACGAAAGGTTCAGCCATCATGGCGAAGCTCACCACCGACGAGCTGCTCGACGCGTTCAAGGAGATGACCTTGATCGAGCTGAGCGAGTTCGTGAAGCAGTTCGAGGACACCTTCGGCGTCACCGCGGCCGCTCCGGTCGCCGTGGCCGCCGCCGGCGGCGCCGGCGCAGCCGCGCCCGCCGAGGCCGAGGCCGAGCAGGACGAGTTCGACGTCATCCTCGAGTCGGCCGGCGACAAGAAGATCAACGTGATCAAGGAGGTGCGTGCCCTGACCTCCCTCGGCCTGAAGGAGGCCAAGGACCTCGTCGAGGCGGCTCCGAAGCCGGTCCTCGAGCACGTTGCCAAGGACGTCGCGGAGAAGGCCAAGGAGGCGCTCGAGGGCGCCGGTGCCAGCGTCACCCTCAAGTGACTGCTGCCTGACACCGGGCCGGCGAGCAGCCGGACCGACCGCTCGAAGGGCGGGCACCCCACGGGGTGTCCGCCCTTCGTCGCGCTGGGCAGCGCCTCACCCCAAGGGGTGGCGCTCCTCGGGCGACCGTGCGGCAACCTCAGCGAGACGCGCCCGTAACTTCTCGGGGCCGGGACCGTTGAGCAGGCGAACGACGTATGACGTGTGACAACGTCCCGCGCGGCCGGCTGATTCTGGGAGGGCAGCAGACCCATGGGTGTAGAGATCCAGATCGATGGTCTGACCAAGTCCTTCGGAAGTCAGCTGATCTGGGGCGACGTCACGTTGACGGTGCCCGCGGGCGAGATCTGCGTGATGCTCGGCCCCTCGGGGACCGGCAAGTCCGTGCTGCTCAAGACCCTGATCGGGCTGTTGAAACCCGACCGTGGCAGCGTCGTGATCGAGGGCGTGGACATCACCTCGTGCCCGGAGAAGCAGCTCTACGAGATCCGCAAGCTGTTCGGTGTGCTGTTCCAGGACGGCGCCATGTTCGGCTCGATGAACCTCTACGACAACGTCGCCTTCCCGCTGCGCGAGCACACCCGGAAGTCCGAGTCCGAGGTCCGCGACATCGTCATGGAGAAGATGGACCTCGTCGGGCTCGTGGGTGCCGAGGACAAGCTCCCCGGCGAGATCTCCGGCGGGATGCGCAAGCGGGCCGGTCTGGCCCGGGCGCTGGTCCTTGACCCCGAGATCGTGCTCTTCGACGAGCCCGACTCCGGCCTCGACCCGGTCCGCACGTCGTTCCTCAACCAGCTGATCATCGACCTGAACGCGCAGATCGACGCGACCTTCCTGATCGTCACCCACGACATCAACACCGCCCGGACGGTGCCCGACAACATCGGCCTGCTCTACCACAAGCACCTGGCGATGTTCGGCCCGCGCGAGATGCTCCTGTCGTCGGAGGAGCCGGTGGTGCGCCAGTTCCTCAACGCCCAGACCATCGGTCCGATCGGCATGTCGGAGGAGAAGGACGCCGACGAGCTCGCCTCGGAGGAGGGGCAGGAGCTGCCGCCGCTACCGCCGATCCCGCTCCAGCAGGAGCCCTCCAACGGCATCCCGCGTCGCAGCCAGCGGCCGCCCGGCGAGTGGTGCCGCGAGAACGGCGTCACGCCTCCGCCCGGCTCCTTCGAGGAGAACATGTCGATGAGCACGGGCGGCTGACCGATGGCCTCGCTGACCTCGTCCCGGCTCCTTGCCCCGATCGGGACCGCCGGCAACCTGTTCGCCTTCGGCCTCGATGTCGGCCGCGGGCTCTTCCGGCGACCCTTCCAGTGGAAGGAGTTCATCCAGCAGGCGTGGTTCATCGCCTCGGTCACGATCATCCCGACCGCCTTGGTCGCGATCCCCTTCGGCGCGGTGATCGCGCTGCAGGTGGGCGGCCTCATCAAGCAGTTCGGCGCGCAGTCGTTCACCGGCTCGGCCTCGGTGCTGGCGGTGGTGCGCGAGGCGGGTCCGATCGCGACCTCACTGCTGATCGCCGGTGCCGGCGGCTCGGCCATCGCCGCCGACCTCGGTGCCCGCAAGATCCGCGAGGAGCTCGACGCGATGATGGTGCTGGGCATCGACCCGATCCAGCGCCTGGTGGTGCCCCGGGTGCTCGCCTGCATGCTGGTCTCGGTCTTCCTCAACGGCCTGGTCAGCGTGGTCGGCGTCGCCGGCGGCTACTTCTTCAACGTCGTCCTCCAGGGCGGCACACCCGGCGCCTACATAGCGAGCTTCACCGCGCTCGCCCAGCTGCCCGACGTGTGGCAAGGCATGGCGAAGGCCCTCGTGTTCGGTCTGGTCGCGGCGATCGTGGCGTCGTACAAGGGCATGAACGCAGGTGGTGGCCCGAAGGGCGTGGGTGATGCCGTGAACGAGTCCGTGGTCGTGTCGTTCATGTTGCTGTTCATCATCAACTTCGTGATGAGCGCGATCTACTTCCAGCTCGTGCCTCCGAAGACGGGTTGACGCGATGGCCAACATCAAGGCGGTCTACGAGAAGCCGCTGAAGACCCTCGACGACCTCGGCGCGGAGCTCGCCTTCTTCCTGCGCGCCCTGGCCTGGACGCCCAAGACGGTGGTCCGGTACAAGAAGGAGATCCTGCGGATCCTGGCCGAGGTCACCCTCGGCTCCGGCGCGCTGGCCGTGATCGGCGGCACCGTCGGCGTGATCACAGCAATGTGTTTCTTCACCGGCACCGAGGTCGGGCTCCAGGGCTACGCGGCCCTCAACCAGATCGGCACCGCAGCGTTCTCCGGGTTCGTCTCGGCCTACTTCAACACCCGCGAGATCGCCCCCCTGGTGGCCGGCATCGCCCTGGCCGCCACCGTCGGCTGCGGCTTCACCGCCCAGCTGGGCGCGATGCGGATCTCCGAGGAGGTGGACGCCCTCGAGGTGATGGCGGTGCCGTCGCTGCCGTTCCTGGTCAGCACCCGCATCGTCGGCGGCCTGATCGCGATCGTCCCCCTGTACGTCGTCGGGCTGCTGTCGTCGTACTTCGCGACGCGGCTGACGGTCACCCAGTTCTTCGGGCAGAGCACCGGCACCTACGACTACTACTTCAAGACGTTCCTGCCACCCGGCGACGTGCTGTGGTCGTTCGGCAAGGTGCTGGTCTTCGCGGTGACGGTGATCCTGATCCACTGCTACCACGGCTACAACGCGACCGGTGGCCCGGCCGGTGTGGGCGTTGCGGTCGGCCGCGCCGTGCGCACGAGCATCGTGGCGATCAACGTGATCGACCTGTTCCTCTCGATGGCGATCTGGGGCGCGTCGACGACGGTGAGGTTGGCCGGCTAGCGATGTCCTACCTCCGTTTCAAGGCCCTCGGCCTGATCTTCATGGCGCTGCTGCTGGCGGGTGTCTGGCTCACCTACGGTGTCTTCACCCAGAAGTTCACGTCGTTCGACACGGTCACGCTCGACGCGTCGACCATCGGCCTGCAGATGCCCGAGCGCGCCGACGTCAAGATCCGCGGCGTGATCGTCGGTGAGGTGCTCGGCTTCACCGCGACCGACCAGGGCGCGAAGGTGAAGCTGGGGATCTTCCCGAGCCAGATGCACAGCATCCCCTCCAACGTCACCGGCGCGATCGTGCCCAAGACGCTGTTCGGGGAGAAGTACGTCTCGCTCGTCATCCCCGCGTCGGCGTCGCCGACCGCGCTGAAGCCGGGTGCCACGATCACCCGGACGCAGGTGCCGGTGGAGGTCCAGAAGGTGCTGGCCGACCTCTACCCGCTGCTGCGCACCGTGCAGCCCGCCGACATCAACATGACGCTGAACGCCATCTCCACCGCACTGGAGGGCCGTGGCAACGAGCTCGGCCAGGACCTCGTGACCGTCGACCACTACCTCAAGCGGGTCAACCCGCAGATCCCGCAGATCGTCGCCGACCTCCGGCTGACGACCCAGGTCTCCAACACCTACGCCGACGTCGTGCCGGCGATCTCCCAGATCCTGCGCAACACCATCAAGACCACCGGCACCCTCCAGCAGCGCCACGACCAGCTCCAGACCCTGTTCACCGACGTGACCGGCTTCTCCAACACCGCGCACGACTTCCTGCGTCAGAACGGCGACAACATCATCCGGCTGGGCCAGGTCAGCCGGCCGCAGGCCGCGCTGCTGGCCCGCTACGCACCGGAGTACCCCTGTCTGCTCGGCGGGATCGTCCAGAGCGGCAAGCGCGAGGCCGAGGCGTTCCGTGGCTTCACCCTCCACATCGTGCTCGAGACGCTGCCCCACCAACCGCGGGGCTACAACGCCGGCGACCGGCCGGTGTACGGCGACACCCGCGGCCCCAACTGCCTGCACCTGCCCAACGCGCCCTGGTCCCAGTCCAACCCCGTACGGCACCAGCCCGACTTCAACGACGGGGTGAACACACCCACCGGCAAGGGCACCGACCGGGTGGCGCCGCCGTACGCCCAGCACTACACCGCCGGCACCGGGTACGCCGGGAGTGCGGCCGAGGCCGGCGTGCTCAAGAGCCTGCTCGGACCCTCCCTGGGCGAGCCCGCCGCCGACGTCCCGGACCTCGGCGTGCTGCTGGTCGGCCCGATGGCCCGGGGAGCGAAGGTGTCGCTGCGATGAGCCGCATGGACACCAAGACCCTCTCGGCCCTGATCAAGCTGGTCGTCTTCATGGTCGTGACCACGCTCGCGACCGGTGTGCTGGTGATCATCATCGGCAACATCACCTTCGGCTCCTCGAACACCTACAAGGCCGAGTTCGTCGACGCCACCGGCGTGGTCAAGGGCGACGACGTGCGCATCGCGGGGGTCAAGGTCGGGTCGGTGCAGGGCATCTCCATCGTCGACCGCACCCGCGCGCTGGTCACCTTCTCGGTCCAGACCGACACCGCGCTGATGCAGTCGACCCACGCCGACATCCGCTACCGCAATCTGGTCGGCCAGCGCTACATCGCCCTGACCAACGAGATCGGCAGCACCGGGGTGCTGAAGCCCGGCTCGACGATCCCGACCTCTCACACCTCGCCGGCCCTCGACCTGACGGTGCTGTTCAACGGGTTCAAGCCGCTGTTCCAGGCGCTGTCACCGGCCGACGTGAACCAGCTCTCCTACGAGCTGATCCAGGTCTTCCAGGGTCAGGGCGGCACCCTGAACGGGATGCTCGCGCACACCGCGTCGATCACCCAGACCCTGGCCGACCGCGACCAGGTGATCGGGCACCTCATCACCAACCTGAACTCCGTGCTCGCCCACGTCGGCGACCGCAACCGCCAGCTCAACCAGCTGATCACGACCTTCCGCGACTTCGTGGGCGGCCTCAAGCACGACCGGGGAGCGATCCTCGGCTCGCTCGACCAGATCTCCAACCTCACCGTGCAGACCGCCGACCTGGTCTCGGGGATCCGCGCGCCGTTCGTGTCCGACATCCACCACCTGCGGGGCTTCGCCGCCAACCTCGACCGGGGCAAGTCCGAGATCGACCGGGTGCTCCAGGTGATGCCGATCAAGCTGACCAAGATCGGCCGCACCGCGACCTACGGCTCGTGGTTCAACTTCTACCTCTGCGACTTCTCCGGGCAGGTGCGGATCGGCAAGACCGCCATCCCGGTGAACTACGCGACCGGCTCGAGCAGGTGCAACCTTCAATGAGTACTCCGTTCCGCGAGAAGAACCCGGTCGTCGTCGGCGCAGTCAGCCTCGCCGTGATCCTGGGCCTGATCCTGATCGCCTTCAACGCCGAGAAGCTGCCGATCATCGGCGGTGGCGACACCTACTACGCCGACTTCTCCGAGGCCGGCGGTCTGGTGGCCAACGACGAGGTCCGGATCGCCGGCGTCCGGGTCGGCAAGGTCGACTCGGTGAGCCTCGACGGCGACCACGTCAAGGTCGCCTTCCGGATCCAGAACGGCGCGGACTTCGGGACCGACACCCGGGCCGCGATCAAGGTCAAGACGCTGCTGGGTGCGATGTACCTCTCGCTGGAGCCGGCCGGTCCGGGCCAGCTGCCGAAGGGCAGCGAGATCCCCACCTCGCGCACCCAGTCGCCGTACGACGTGGTGCAGGCGTTCTCGGGCCTGGCGAGCACCTCGGAGCGGATCAACACCCACCGACTGGCCAAGAGCCTGACCACCCTGGCCGACCTGACCCGCAACACCCCGAAGAACTTCCGGCACGCACTGACCGGCGTCTCCGCGCTGTCCGGCAACCTCGCCGCCCGCGACGCCCAGATCGGGACGCTGCTGACCAACCTGCGCAGCGTCTCGACCACCCTGAACGCGCGCGACCAGGACATCGTCGGCCTGATGCACGACGCCTCGGTGCTCTTCGCGGCCCTCGACAGGAGACGGCAGGCGATCCACGACCTGCTCCGGTCCACCTCGGAGCTGTCGGTCCAGCTGACCCACCTGGTCAAGCAGAGCCGGGCCGACCTGAAGCCCGCCCTGACCCATCTGGGCAACGTCGTCGACGTGCTCAACAAGGACTCCGACAACATCGACCAGAGCATCCGGCTGCTGGCTCCCTTCTACCGGGTCTTCGCCAACACCCTCGGGAACGGTCCGTGGTTCGACACCTACATCCAGAACGTCCCGCCGGTCCCGCAGGTGGGTGGTTGAGATGCGCGTCCTGACCAAGGTGGTGCTGCCGCTGGTGCTGTTCGCACTGGTGGTGGCGGCGCTGGTCACCTTCCTCTTCAACGGCGGTGACCAGAAGACGCTGACCGCGGAGTTCCCGCGGGCGGTCTCGATCTACTCGGGCAGCGACGTGCGGGTGCTCGGCGTGCCCGTGGGGAAGATCGACTCGGTCACCCCGTCCGGCACCGACGTGATCGTGACGATGCACTACGACGCCAACGTCAAGATCCCGGCGAACGCCAAGGCCGTGATCGTCTCTCCCTCGATCGTCGGTGACCGGTTCGTGCAGCTCACCCCGGCCTACACCGGCGGCCAGGTGCTCGCCACCGGCGCGACGCTGACCGAGCAGCAGACCGCGGTGCCGCTCGAGCTCGACCAGATCTACTCCAGCCTCGACGACCTCACCGTCGCCCTGGGGCCCAACGGCGCGAACAAGAAGGGCGCCCTGACCGACCTGCTCGACACCACGGCGCGCAACTTCGGTGGGCAGGGAGCCAAGTTCCACCGCACCATCCAGAGCTTCAGCCAGCTGAGTCAGACCCTGGCCGACAACAAGGACCAGCTGTTCGGCTCGGTGCGCGAGCTCGAGGGCTTCGTCCACACCCTGGCCCGCAACGACCGCACGGTCCGCGGCTTCAACAGCCAGCTCGCCAACGTCTCCCACATGCTCAAGGGGGAGCGCGGCGACCTCGCGGCGTCCCTGCACAACCTGTCGATCGCGATGCGCCAGGTGTCGGGCTTCGTCAAGGACAACCGCGCGATCCTCGGCAAGAACATCACCGGTCTCGACCAGGTGACCCAGATCCTGGTCAAGCAGCGCGCGGCACTGACCGAGACGCTGCGCGACGCACCCTTGGCGCTGAACAACCTGCTGCTGACCTACAACCCCCAGGCGGGCACCCTCGACACCCGGGCCAACCTCGGCGAGGTCATCAACCAGATCCAGTCCGACCCGACCACCTTCCTGTGCGGCATCGTGGACCAGACCGACCAGGGCGGCCAGGCCTGTGACGCGATCAAGCAGCTGCTCGGCGCCGGTCGCACGGGTGCGCTGACCTCGGGACGCGGGCAGCAGCCGCAGCCCTCGGCGGACCAGAGCGACCCGACCCTCGGCGGTCTGGTGGGGAGCCCGCGATGACCCTGCGACTCAAGGCCCTGATCGCGCTGCTCGGCGCGGCGCTGATGCTGAGCGGCTGCTCGTTCGACGTCTACAAGCTGCCGCTGCCCGGTGGTGTGGACGTCGGGAGCAACCCGATCACGGTCAAGGCGGAGTTCCACGACGTGCTCGACCTGGTGCCCGACTCCACGGTCAAGGTCAACGACGTGACGGTCGGCAAGATCACCGACATCTCCTTGTCGGGCTACAACGCCGAGGTCACCATGCAGCTGCGCAGCGACACCCGGCTGCCGCAGAACGCCGTCGCCCAGATCCAGCAGACCAGCCTGTTGGGGGAGAAGTTCATCGACCTCAGCGCCCCGACCACCGGCGCCAGTGCCACGCAGCTGGCGTCCGGCGACGTGATCCCGCTGTCTCGCACCGGCCAGAACCCCGAGGTGGAGCAGGTCCTCGGCGCGCTCAGCCTGCTCCTGAACGGCGGTGGGGTGGCCCAGCTCCAGACGATCACGCGGGAGCTCAACACCACCCTGCACGGGCGCGAGGGCGAGGCGCGCTCGGTGCTGCACCAGATCAAGCTCTTCAGCGGCCAGCTCGACCGGCACAAGGGTCAGATCGTGCACGCGCTCCAGGCGCTCAACAGGCTCTCGACGTCGCTGAACAAGCAGCGCTCGACCATCGACGCCACCCTCACCGAGCTGCCCGGTGCCTTGCGCTCGATCAACAGTCAACGCCACGACCTGGTCAAGATGCTGTCGGCGCTGGCCCACCTCAGTGGGGTCGGGGTGCACGTGATCCAGCTGTCGAAGCAGTCCACCATCGACACCCTGCGCTCGCTCAGCCCGGTGCTCGGCCAGCTCCAGGCGTCCGGCAGCGACTTCGTCAACGCCTTCAACGTGGCCCTGACCTACCCGTTCGTCGACGAGGTCGTCGGGCGCGACCCCCAGGTCGCCCGCAACCTCCAGATGGGCGACTACACCAACCTCGACATCAAGCTCGACCTGTCGCTGGACGGTCTCGGCAGCCTGCCCTCGCTGCCCACCGGCCTGCCGACGTCGCTGCCGACCCTGCCCACGTCCCTGCCGACCTCGCTGCCGACCTCGGAGATCACCAAGATCGTCGGCGACGTGCTAAAGTGCCTCCAGAGCGGTGACATCACCAGCAAGGCCTGCCAGAAGGTGCTCAGCGACCCGCAGAAGCTCGCTCGCCTGATCACCCAGTGCCAGAAGCACAAGAACCGTGGGAACCCCGTCTGCCAGGTGATCAACACGATCCCGAGCCTGCCCACCGGGGGCACCGGCCTGCCGACCCTGACCCTGCCGACGTCGATCATCCCGACGATCCTGGCGATGCCAGGCGCCCGGCGGGTGGCCTTCGGTCCACGGGGACCCACCATGAGACAGCTGTCGAACATGTACGACCCCGGGCTGGTCAGCCTGCTGGTGCCCGGGCTGGTGGTGACACCGTGATCACACGTCGTACCAAGATCCAGCTGATGATCTTCGTCCTGATCACCCTGCTCGGCGTGAGCTTCGTGGGGGCGAAGTACGCCCAGCTCAACCGGCTCTTCTACAGCACCTCCTACACCGTGGTCGCGCACTTCCAGGACTCCGGCGGGATGTACGCCGGCGGCATGGTCGCCTACCGCGGTGTCCGGGTCGGCGAGGTCGGCAAGCTGGTGCTGACCCGCGACGGCGTCGATGCCTACCTCGACATCGACAAGGGCTGGGACGGCAAGATCCCCAGCCACAGCCTGGCCGTGGTCGGCAACCGCTCGGCGGTCGGCGAGCAGTACGTCGACCTCCAGCCGCAGACCGACTCCGGTCCGTTCCTCGGCGACGGCAGCCAGATCCCGGTCGGAGACACCCGCACCCCGCTGCCCACCCAGAAGCTGCTGGGCGACCTCTCGACCACCGTCTCGTCGGTCAACCAGCGCTCCCTGGCGACCACCGTGCACGAGCTCGGGCAGGCCTTCGCCGGGACCGGCCCGGACCTCCAGCGGATCATCGACAGCGGCTCGGCGTTCATCCACTCCGCCAACGCCAACTTCGACGTGACCACGTCCCTGATCAAGGACGGCAACAAGGTGCTGAAGGGGCAGGTCGCGTCGGCCGGCGCGATTCGCTCGTTCGCCCGCGACCTCAAGCTCTTCTCCGGCACGCTCGCCGGCCACGACAAGGACCTGCGCCGGGTCATCGACAACGGCGCGGTGACCGCCACCCAGCTCCGCACGTTCCTGGCCGACAACCGGGTCGACCTCGCCGACCTGATCAACAACCTGGTCACGACCGGCAACATCGTGGTCAAGCACCTCGCCGGCATCCGGCAGGTGCTGATCATCTACCCCTACGTCGTGGAGGGTGGGTTCACCGTCGTCTCGAAGTCCCCGGAGACCGGCCTGTACGACGCCCACTTCGGGATGGTCCTGACCAACGACCCGGTGGTGTGCCACAACGGCTACCAGAGCACCGACACCCGGCCGCCGCAGGACGGCTCCAACCGGCCGATGAACTTCCAGGCGCACTGCGCCGAGCCGGCCACCCAGTCCAACGCGCGGGGTGCCCAGAACGCCCCGTCCAACCGGCCCGCGGCCAAGTACCGCACCCCGATCGCCTCCTTCGACCCGACGACGGGTCGCCTCACCTGGGGGCACCAGATCTCGCCGGCGTACGCCGACACCGGGAGCCCCGCCCCGGCGTCGTTAGGGAAGGAGTCGTGGAAATGGCTACTGCTACAGCCACTGACACAGCAGGCGAGGTGACGCCCGAGCCCGGTCCCGAGAGCCCCCGGTCCCCGAGGTTCCGGCTCGTGCTCCTCGTGGTGCTCGTGGTCGCCCTGATCGGAGCCTCGATCTCGGCGGCGGTCCTCGGCACCAGTCGTCACGTCCTGCCCTTCGGAGGCGGGTCCGGGTCGTCGACGGTCCAGGCCGACCGCGAGGCCGCGATGGCCGCGACCCAGCAGTTCGTGCTGCGGGTGAACACCTACGGTCCCTCGCTGCTCGACGCGAACGGCCAGATGCCGGTGTACCGCTCGCGGGTCAAGGCGGTGATCACGCCGAAGTTCGCGGTCTCGTTCGACCAGGGCGTGACCGTGGCCGAGGAGAGCGTGAAGAGCTACGGCGTCGACCGCACCTGCGCCGTCTACGCCACCGGGGTGGAGCAGATCGACGCCGACTCCGCGCAGGTGCTGGTGGCCGGCTCGTTCAGCGAGACCCTCAAGAACAAGGCCGGCAAGCGGGTCTCGGCCGGAGAGCCCGCGCCGTTCCGGCTCCGGGTGTCCCTGGACAAGATCGACGGCCGGTGGCTCGTCGACGACTACCAGACGGTGACCTCATGACGACCGACCTGTACGACGTCCTCGACGTCGAGCCCACCGCCTCGCCCGACGAGATCCGCGCCGCGTGGCGGGCGTCGGTGGCCGACCTCGACCCGACCGACCGGCGCTTCCGGCTCTACAACCAGGCGGCCGAGGTCCTGCTGGACCCGGTACGGCGCGCGGAGTACGACGCCGCGGCCCTGGCGGAGGTCGAGGCCCGGGCGACCCGCGCCGCCGACCTGGACCCGGCCGCGGAGCCCCTGCCGTACGTCGTACCGGCTCCGGCCGGCGCGGCCGACCGGGAGTCGGCCCGCCCGCAGCGCGAGGTGCCCGGGTGGCTGCTGGTCGCGCTGGCCGCACTCACCGCGATCGCCCTCGCGGTGGTGGGCGTCGCCCTGAGCCAGCCCTCCGAGGCCTCGGTGACCACCGACACGACCGCGGCGCAGGCGGCCGCCGAGCGGGCCGTGGTGCCGATCCTGTCCTACGACGCCCACCACCTCGACCAGAGCCAGGCCGCGGCGACGCCCTACCTCACCCAGGACTACCGCACCCAGTACGACAAGCTGTTCTCGGTGATCCGCGACAACGCACCCAGGACCGGGACCGTGGTGCGGGCCAAGTACCTTGCCTCGGGGATCGTCCGCTCCGGGGCGGGCCGGGTCGACGTGCTGGTCTTCGTCAACCAGGTCACCTACAACAAGCAGCACCCGACCACGCCGGTCATCTACAAGAACCAGGCCACGGTGACGATGGAGAAGGTCGGCAACGACTGGCTCGTCGACAACATGGTGACCAGCCAGCAGGGGTCCTGAGCCGTCCCGGCGGTCACCGGGTTTGTCCCCAGGTTGGGCCGATGTGCTTGACCTGAGCCCCGCTCGGGTTCATCATCGTGGGGACATCCGACCCGCGGGTCAGGTGCTATTTGTGGTGCGCTGGCCTCTCGGTGTACGATTCACCTTTGCGCCCGCTCTCAAATGCTGATCGCCTGCCCGGTGGCTGATCGAAGTGGTGGGTCGGCGCGTCTCCGAAGCGTCTCGTCGAAGGACCTCTCTTGGCCGCGCGTACCACCGCCGAAAATTCCTCTACTACGCCGCAGCGCATCTCGTTCGCGAAGATCAACGAAGTTCTCGAAGTTCCCAAGCTCCTCTCTCTCCAGACCGACAGCTTCAACTGGCTGATCGGCAACGACGACTGGCTCGCCCAGGTCGCCGTGCGTGAGGCTGCCGGTGAGGACGTCTCCCACAAGTCCGGTCTCCAGGAGATCTTCGAGGAGATCTCTCCGATCGAGGACTTCTCCGAGACGATGAGCCTCTCCTTCGAGAACCCCGTCTTCTACGACCCCAAGTACACCGTCGAGGAGTGCAAGGAGAAGGACTTCACCTACTCCGCACCGCTCTACGTCTCCGCCGAGTTCACCAACAACGAGACCGGCGAGATCAAGGGCCAGACGGTCTTCATGGGTGACTTCCCCCTGATGAGCCCCCGCGGCACCTTCATCATCAACGGCACCGAGCGTGTCGTGGTCAGCCAGCTGGTCCGCTCGCCGGGTGTCTACTTCGAGAAGACCGCCGACAAGACGTCCGACAAGGACATCTACACCGCCAAGGTGATCCCGAGCCGTGGCGCGTGGCTCGAGTTCGAGATCGACAAGCGCGACATGGTCGGCGTCCGGCTCGACCGCAAGCGCAAGCAGAACGTCACCGTGCTGCTCAAGGCCCTCGGCTGGACCACCGAGCAGATCCTCGCCGAGTTCGGCGAGTACGAGTCGATCCGGCTGACCCTCGAGAAGGACCACACCGAGAGCCAGGACGACGCGCTGCTCGACATCTACCGCAAGCTGCGCCCCGGCGAGCCGCCGACGCGCGAGGCCGCGCAGACGCTGCTGAACAACTACTACTTCAACCCCAAGCGTTACGACCTCGCCAAGGTGGGTCGCTACAAGATCAACAAGAAGCTCGCGACCAGCGAGGCCTTCGACCAGCAGACGCTGACCATCGACGACATCGTGGCGACGATCCGCTACATCGTCCGGCTGCACAACGGCGACACCACGCTCGAGGATGCCTCCGGTACGACGTACCTCGACCCCGACGGGAAGCCGATCGAGGTCCAGGCCGACGACATCGACCACTTCGGCAACCGGCGCATGCGCACGGTCGGCGAGCTGATCCAGAACCAGCTCCGCACCGGCCTGGCCCGGATGGAGCGGGTGGTCCGCGAGCGGATGACGACCCAGGACGTCGAGGCGATCACGCCGCAGTCCCTGATCAACATCCGTCCCGTGGTCGCGGCGCTGAAGGAGTTCTTCGGCACCTCGCAGCTCAGCCAGTTCATGGACCAGACCAACCCGATCTCGGGCCTGACCCACAAGCGCCGCCTGTCGGCTCTGGGTCCCGGCGGTCTGTCCCGTGACCGGGCCGGCATGGAGGTCCGCGACGTCCACCACAGCCACTACGGCCGGATGTGCCCGATCGAGACCCCCGAGGGTCCCAACATCGGCCTGATCGGCTCGCTGGCCTCCTACGGACGGATCAACCCGTTCGGCTTCGTGGAGACGCCCTACCGCAAGGTGGTCAAGGGCAAGGTCACCGACCAGATCGACTACCTCACCGCCGACGACGAGGACAAGTACGTCATCGCCCAGGCGAACGCGCCCCTCGACGACAAGTTCAAGTTCACCGAGGAGCGGGTGCTGGTCCGCCAGCGTCACGGTGAGGTCAGCGAGATCCTGGCCGACGAGGTCGACTACATGGACGTCTCGCCGCGCCAGATGGTGTCGGTGGCGACCGCGCTGATCCCGTTCCTGGAGCACGACGACGCCAACCGCGCCCTGATGGGCGCGAACATGCAGCGTCAGGCCGTTCCCCTGATCAAGAGCGACGCGCCCCTCGTCGGCACCGGCATGGAGTTCCGTGCCGCCGTCGACGCCGGCGACGTGGTCGTGGCGGAGAAGGCCGGCGTGGTCAAGGAGGTGTCCGCCGACGTCGTCGAGGTGATGAACGACGACGGCACCTACTCGACGTACAAGCTGGCGAAGTTCCGTCGCTCCAACCAGGGCACCTGCATCAACCAGCGTCCGCTGGTGAGCGAGGGCGACAAGCTGGCCGAGGGCACGCCGATCGCCGACGGGCCCTGCACCGACGAGGCCGAGATGGCGCTGGGCACCAACCTGCTCGTCGCCTTCATGCCCTGGCAGGGCAACAACTACGAGGACGCGATCATCCTCAGCCAGCGCCTGGTGCAGGAGGACGTCCTCACCTCGATCCACATCGAGGAGCACGAGGTCGACGCCCGCGACACCAAGCTCGGGCCCGAGGAGATCACCCGCGACATCCCCAACGTCTCCGACGAGATGCTGGCCGACCTCGACGAGCGCGGCATCATCCGCATCGGCGCCGAGGTCACCACGGGTGACATCCTGGTCGGCAAGGTCACGCCCAAGGGCGAGACCGAGCTGACCCCGGAGGAGCGCCTCCTGCGGGCGATCTTCGGCGAGAAGGCGCGCGAGGTGCGCGACACCTCGATGAAGGTCCCGCACGGTGAGTCCGGCACGGTCATCGGCGTCCGCGTCTTCGACCGCGAAGAGGGCGACGAGCTCCCGCCGGGCGTCAACCAGCTGGTCCGCGTCTACGTCGCGCAGAAGCGCAAGATCTCGGTGGGTGACAAGCTCGCCGGACGCCACGGCAACAAGGGCGTCATCGCCAAGATCCTGCCGATCGAGGACATGCCGTTCATGGAGGACGGCACCCCGGTCGACGTCGTGCTCAACCCGCTCGGTGTGCCGCGCCGGATGAACATCGGCCAGGTCCTCGAGCTGCACCTCGGCTGGTTGGCCAAGCAGGGCTGGGACCTCGAGCTGAACGCCGACAAGGGCAAGGCCGACTGGAAGGACCGGCTGATCAAGATCCACGCCGACAAGGCGGATCCCGACACCAACGTGGCCACTCCGGTCTTCGACGGTGCCAAGGAGGACGAGATCACCGGTCTGCTCGGCTCGACGCTCCCCAACCGCGATGGTGTGCGGGTGGTCGGGGCCGACGGCAAGGCGCCGCTGTTCGACGGCCGCTCCGGCGAGCCGTTCCCGGACCCGGTGTCGGTCGGCTACATGTACATCCTCAAGCTCCACCACCTGGTCGACGACAAGATCCACGCACGGTCGACCGGCCCCTACTCGATGATCACGCAGCAGCCCCTGGGCGGTAAGGCCCAGTTCGGCGGCCAGCGGTTCGGCGAGATGGAGGTGTGGGCGATGGAGGCCTACGGAGCGGCGTACGCCCTCCAGGAGCTGCTGACCATCAAGTCCGACGACGTGCCGGGCCGGGTCAAGGTGTACGAGGCCATCGTCAAGGGCGAGAACATCCCCGACTCCGGCATCCCGGAGTCGTTCAAGGTGCTCGTCAAGGAGATGCAGTCGCTCTGCCTCAACGTCGAGGTGCTGTCCCAGGACGGCTCCCAGATCGAGCTCAAGGATGCCGAGGAAGACGTCTTCCGGGCCGCCGAGGAGCTCGGCATCGACCTCTCCCGCCGCGAGCCCAGCTCCGTCGAAGAAGTCTGAGGTGACCGGCGGCGAGCCCACGGGCTCGCCGCCGCCCCCTCGGTCAACTGCTTGCACACCACGAACTAACGAAGGACGACAGCCACCGTGCTCGATGTGAACTTCTTCGACCAGCTTCGGATCGGCCTGGCCACCGCGGACGACATCCGCACGTGGAGCCACGGCGAGGTCAAGAAGCCGGAGACCATCAACTACCGCACGCTCAAGCCCGAGCGTGACGGCCTCTTCTGCGAGAAGATCTTCGGTCCCACCCGGGACTGGGAGTGCTACTGCGGCAAGTACAAGCGGGTGCGCTTCAAGGGCATCATCTGTGAGCGCTGCGGCGTCGAGGTGACCCGGAGCAAGGTCCGCCGCGAGCGGATGGGCCACATCGAGCTCGCCGCCCCGGTCACCCACATCTGGTACTTCAAGGGTGTGCCGAGCCGGCTCGGCTACCTGCTCGACCTGGCCCCGAAGGACCTCGAGAAGGTCATCTACTTCGCCGCCTACATGATCACCTCCGTCGACGAGGACGCCCGCCACCGCGACCTGTCCTCGCTGGAGAACAAGGTCCAGCTCGAGCGCGAGCGTCTGGAGAAGCGTCGCGACGGCGCCATCGACGACCGCTCCAAGAAGCTCGAGGAGGACCTCGCGTCCCTGGAGGCCGAGGGCGCCAAGGCCGACGCCCGCCGCAAGGTGCGCGACGGTGCCGAGCGCGAGATGAAGCAGCTCCGCGACCGGTCGCAGCGCGAGCTCGACCGCCTCGAGGAGGTCTGGAGCACCTTCAAGTCGCTCGCCGTCCAGGACCTCATGGGCGACGAGATGCTCTACCGCGAGATGAAGAACTGGTTCGGCAAGTACTTCGAGGGCCACATGGGCGCGATGGCGATCCAGAAGCGCCTCGAGGACTTCGACATCGAAGCCGAGGTGGCGTCGCTGCGCGACACGATCGCCAACGGCAAGGGTCAGCGCAAGGTGCGCGCGCTCAAGCGGCTCAAGGTCGTCGACGCGTTCCGCAAGACCGACAACAAGCCGCAGGGCATGGTCCTGGACGCCGTACCCGTCATCCCGCCGGACCTGCGCCCGATGGTGCAGCTCGACGGTGGCCGGTTCGCGACCTCCGACCTCAACGACCTCTACCGCCGGGTGATCAACCGGAACAACCGGTTGAAGCGTCTGCTCGACCTCGGTGCGCCCGAGATCATCGTCAACAACGAGAAGCGGATGCTCCAGGAGGCCGTCGACTCGCTGTTCGACAACGGCCGTCGTGGCCGTCCGGTCACCGGCCCGGGCAACCGGCCGCTGAAGTCGCTGTCCGACATGCTCAAGGGCAAGCAGGGCCGCTTCCGCCAGAACCTCCTCGGCAAGCGCGTCGACTACTCCGGCCGTTCGGTCATCGTCTCCGGCCCGCAGCTGAAGCTGCACCAGTGCGGTCTGCCCAAGCAGATGGCGCTGGAGCTGTTCAAGCCGTTCGTGATGAAGCGTCTGGTCGACCTCTCGCACAGCCAGAACATCAAGTCGGCCAAGCGGATGGTCGAGCGCGCGACGTCCGGGCTCTCCCGGTACGCCGTGGTGTGGGACGTCCTCGAAGAGGTCATCACCGAGCACCCGGTGCTGCTCAACCGGGCACCCACGCTGCACCGCCTCGGCATCCAGGCCTTCGAGCCCCAGCTGATCGAGGGCAAGGCGATCCAGATCCACCCCCTTGTCTGCTCGGCGTTCAACGCCGACTTCGACGGTGACCAGATGGCGGTGCACCTGCCGCTGTCCGCCGAGGCCCAGGCCGAGGCGCGGATCCTGATGCTGTCGACCAACAACATCCTCAAGCCGTCCGACGGCCGGCCGGTGACGATGCCGACGCTGGACATGATCATCGGGCTCTTCTTCCTGACCACCGACCGCGACGGGGAGGTCGGCGAGGGCCGTGCCTTCTCCTCGCAGGCCGAGGCGATCATGGCCTTCGACCGTGGTGAGATCGCCCTGCAGAGCAAGGTGAAGATCCGGTTCGACGACATCGTGCCGCCGCTCGAGCTCGAGCTCGGCCCGGACTGGGAGGACGGCCAGTCGATCACGCTGGAGACCACCCTGGGTCGCTCGATCTTCAACGACACCCTGCCGGCCGACTACCCCTTCGTGAACTACGAGGTGGGCAAGAAGGCCATGGGCGCGATCATCAACGACCTGGCCGAGCGCTACACCAAGGTCGAGGTCGCGGCGTCCCTGGACGCGCTGAAGGACACCGGCTTCCACTGGGCCACCCGCTCGGGGGTGACGGTCTCGATCGACGACGTCACCACGCCCGACGACAAGGCCGAGATCCTCTCCGGCTACGAGGCGCAGGCCGTCAAGGTCCAGAAGCAGTTCGAGCGCGGTCTGGTCACCGACGAGGAGCGCCGTCAGGAGCTCGTGGAGATCTGGACCCAGGCCTCGAACGACGTGGCCAAGTCCATGGAGCGGTCGTTCTCGCGGACCAACCCGATCTTCATGATGGTCGACTCCGGTGCCTCCGGAAACATGATGCAGATCCGTCAGGTCGCGGCCATGCGTGGACTGGTGGCCAACCCGCGGGGTGACATCATCCCGCGGCCGATCAAGGCCAACTTCCGTGAAGGCCTGTCCGTGCTGGAGTACTTCATCTCCACCCACGGTGCCCGCAAGGGGCTGGCCGACACCGCGCTGCGGACCGCCGACTCGGGTTACCTGACCCGTCGTCTGGTGGACGTCTCGCAGGACGTCATCATCCGTGAGGACGACTGCGGCACCGAGCGTGGCATGGACAAGCGGATCGGCGTGCGCGGCGAGGACGGCAACGTCCGCAAGGACGACAACGTCGAGACCTCGGCGTACGCCCGGACCACCGCGGTGGACATCGTCCACCCGGAGTCCGGCGAGGTGCTGGCTGCGGCCGGCGACGACCTCGGCGACGTCAAGATCGGCGAGCTGGTCGCGGCCGGGATCGAGATGGTCCGGGTCCGGTCGGTGTTGACCTGTGAGGCCAAGACCGGCACGTGTGCCAAGTGCTACGGCCGCTCGCTGGCCACCGGCAAGATGGTCGACATCGGCGAGGCCGTCGGCATCATCGCGGCGCAGTCGATCGGTGAGCCCGGCACCCAGCTGACGATGCGGACGTTCCACACCGGTGGTGTGGCCTCGGCCGACGACATCACGCAGGGTCTGCCGCGGGTCCAGGAGATCTTCGAGGCGCGCATCCCCAAGGGGCGCTCGCCGATCTCCGAGGCCGCCGGCCGGGTCGAGATCGAGGAGACCGACAAGACCCGCAAGGTCCTGGTCACCCCCGACGACGGCTCCGAGGTGCTCGAGTACCCCGTCTCCAAGCGGTCCCGCCTGCTGGTCGCCGACGGCGACCACATCGAGGTCGGCGACATGCTCACGGTCGGGACGCCCGAGCCCCACGAGGTGCTGCGCATCCTGGGTGTCCGCAAGGCCCAGGAGCACCTGGTCGACGAGGTCCAGGCGGTCTACCGCAGCCAGGGTGTGTCGATCCACGACAAGCACATCGAGATCATCGTGCGGCAGATGCTGCGCCGGGTCACGGTGATCGAGTCCGGTGACACCAACCTGCTCCCCTCCGACCTGGTCGACCGGGCCCGGTTCGAGGAGGAGAACCGCAGGGTGGTCTCCGAGGGCGGCAAGCCGGCCTCGGGTCGCCCGGTGCTGATGGGCATCACCAAGGCATCGCTGGCCACGGAGTCGTGGCTCTCGGCCGCCTCCTTCCAGGAGACGACCCGGGTGCTCACCGACGCGGCGATCCACGCGCGCTCCGACAGCCTGCGTGGGCTGAAGGAGAACGTGATCATCGGCAAGCTGATCCCGGCCGGCACCGGCCTGGAGCGGTACCGCAACATCCGGGTGGAGCCGACCGAGGAGGCGCGCGCCGCGGCGTACGCCGTCACGGGCTACGACACCTACGACTACGAGTTCGGCAACGCCGGAGCCGGCCAGGCTGTCGCCCTGGACGACTTCGACTTCGGTTCGTACCAGAACTAGGCGAAGCCCAGGTTGGTCCGACCGGCCAGACCGAGCCAGACAACGCCCGTCCCACGTGTGGGGCGGGCGTTGTCGTGTCGAGATCGATCGAGCTGAGCGGGGCATCCGGACGCGTCGCCGTGGTCCAATGTCGGGATGACCGGGGACAAGAGCGCCGTCGACGATGTCTCCGCCGCGCTCGGCTGGGTGGCCGGCGCGATCGGCAAGGCGGTGCTGGCCGTCGACACGGCCGTCGGTGACCTGCTGGAGCGGGCCCAGGCGATCGCTGCCTCCGGCCCCGGCCCGGCGCCGTACGGCGGCGTGGTGCTCGGCGTCGACGGCTGCCGGGCGGGGTGGGTCGGCGTGCTCCTCGAGGGCGAGACGGCCACCGCGATGGTGGGCGCCACGATCGGCGACCTCGTGACCGCCGCCCACCTGGCCTGCCCGGAGCTGGCCGTGGTCGGCATCGACATCCCGATCGGGCTGCCGGACGCGGCGCCCCGGCAGGCCGACGTGATGGCGCGGACCAGGCTGCCCCGTGGCCGGAAGTCGTCGGTGTTCCCGGCCCCGTCGCGAGCCGCCGTGGCTGCGACGAGCCACCCGGAGGCCAGCGCCGCCAACCGCGAGGCCGTGGGCGTCGGGCTCAGCGTCCAGGCGTTCCACCTGGTCCCGAAGATCCTCGAGGTCGACGCCTACGTCCGCTCCCCGAAGTCGTGGCGGATCGTCGAGGTGCACCCCGAGGTGAGCTTCGCCGCGATGGACCCCGCCTGCGTCGTGCTGTCCAAGCGGACGTCCGCGGGCCACCAGGCCCGGTTGGACGCACTGCGCGGCGCCGGCGTGACATGCCCGCCGTACGTCGCCAAGCAGGGCTACGGCGCCGACGACCTGGCCGACGCCTGCGCCGTCGCCTGGAGTGCCCGCCGCGTGGCGACCAACCTCGCCGACTCCCTCCCCGACCCGCCCGAGACCCTCGCCGACGGCATCCCCGCGGCGATCTGGGTCTGAGATCCTCCGCCGACCATCGCGACCGGCCTCGATTGGGGAGGGCAGCCGGGGCCCTGAGAGAATCGGGCCATGACCGCGCGCGAGCAGACCGACGTGCTGGTGGTCGGGGCGGGCCCGTCCGGGTCGGGTACGGCGGCCTGGCTGGCCCGGCACGGGATCGACGTGCTGCTCACCGACGCGGCCGTCTTCCCGCGCGACAAGACCTGCGGCGACGGCCTGACCCCGCGCGCGATCGGCGAGCTGGAGCGGCTCGGCCTCGGTGACTGGCTTCGGGCCCACGTGGTCAGCCAGGGTCTGCGCGCGCACGGCTTCGGCCAGACCATCCTGCTGCCCTGGCCGGGCGGCACGCTGCCCAACTGGGGCTCGGCGGTGGCCCGCACCGAGCTCGACGACCACCTGCGGACGACGGCGATCAAGGCCGGCGCACGCGCCCTGGACGGCGTCCGCGCGGTCGACGTCCGACGCGAGGCGGGCCGGGTCACCACGGTGGTCTTCCGGCGCGGCGACGAGACCGTCGAGGTGGACTGCCGCCGACTGATCGTGGCCGACGGGGTCCGCTCCCCGCTCGGCAAGGTGCTCGGCCGCGAGTGGCACCGCGACACGGTGTACGGCGTGGCCGGGCGCAGCTACGTCACCTCGACGATGTCCGACGACCCGTGGATCTCCTCCCACCTCGAGCTGCGCGGCGACCAGGGCGAGGTGCTCTCCGGCTACGGCTGGCTGTTCCCCCTCGGCAACGGCGAGATGAACCTCGGCGTCGGCACCCTGGCCACCGCCAAGCGACCCGCCAACCTCAAGGTCCGCGACCTGATGACGTCGTACGCCGACCAGCAGCGCGCGCCGTTCGGCCTCGGCGACGAGCTCCGGGCGCCCACCAGCGCCCTGCTCCCGATGGGCGGCGCGGTCACCGGCATCGCCGGGCCCAACTGGGCGCTGGTCGGCGACGCGGCCGCCTGCGTGAACCCCCTCAACGGCGAGGGGATCGACTACGGCCTCGAGGGCGGCCGGCTGGTCGCCGAGCTGATCGCCGACGGCGCCGACCTCGAGACGGCGTGGCCGGCGACGCTTACTCACCACTACGGCGAGTCGTTCTCGATCGCGCGCCGGCTGGCGGGGCTGGTCACCGTGCCCCGGGTCCTGGCCACGCTCGGCCCGGCCGGGATGCGCTCGGACTGGATGATGACCCTGGCGCTGCGCTGGATGGGCAACCTGGTCACCGACGAGGACCGTGACCGCGCCGCCCGGGTCTGGCGCTGGGCTGGCCGACACTCCCACGCCCGGGACGCGCGCCCGCCGTTCAGCTGACCGGGTCGTTTGCAAGGATGGGCCCGTCCCTCGTCCCCGAAAGCGACCGATGCCCAAGCACCTGCCGAAGCTGCAGCGGGTCGCGGCGTACGCACTGATCCTCCGCGACGACCGGATCCTGCTGACCCGTCTGGCGAAGCGGATCTCGGCCGAGGAGAAGTGGCACCTGCCCGGCGGCGGCCTCGACCACGGCGAGGACCCACGCGACGCCCTGGTCCGGGAGGTCCGCGAGGAGACCGGCCTCGAGGTGGAGATCGGGAGCACGGCCCGCGTCTACTCCGCCCATCTGCCGTCGATGTGGCGCCAGGGCCGACGCTGGAACTACCAGGCGCTCCGGATCGTGTACGACGCGTGGGTGCCGTCCGACGCCCCGTCGCCGCGGGTGGTGGAGGTCGGTGGCTCCACGGTCGCCGCCGAGTGGCACCCGGTCGCCGACGTGCTCTCCTCGGAGCTGCCGGTCACCGACGTGGTGCTCGAGGCGCTCGCCGACCATGCGTCGTTCCAGCTCCAGCGGATCGGTGTCTACGCGCTGATCCGGCGCGACGACTCGGTGCTGCTGACCCGGATCTCCGAGCGCGGCTACCACTCCGGCTCCTGGACGCTGCCCGGCGGCGGCCTCGACCACGGGGAGTCGCCGCGTGCGGGGCTGGCCCGTGAGGTGCGAGAGGAGTGCGGCGTCGACTGCGAGGTCGGCGAGGTGCTCGACGTGCACGACCTGCACTTCGGCGGCGTCGCACCGTCGGGCCGTTTCGAGGACTTCCACGGGGTGCACCTGCTGTTCCGGGCGAGCGTCTCGCCCCACGCCGAGCCACGGGTGGCCGAGGTCGACGGCACCACCGACGCCGTGGAGTGGGTCCCCCTCGCCGACCTCGACGCGGGCCGGCGACCGGTGCTCGACGTCGTCCGCGCGGCGCTCGCCGCCGACGCCCGACGGTCCGCTCTCTAGACTCGGCCGGGTGAACCCCCGCCACCGTCGACTCGTCATCCCCGTGGCGCTGGTCGGCCTGCTGCTGATCGTCGTGGTCGCGTCGGTGGTCCGCGGATGACCGAGCCCCTCTCCGGCGCCCTGGCCCGGATGCGGGCCGCGATCCTCGGGGAGCAGACCCTGGTCCGCGCGGTCGCGTCCGGCCGGCAGAAGGGCACCCGGCCGCCCTGGCGCCGCGCCGAGCTGCGCTACGTCGACCTGTCGGCCGGCCGGCACCTCCAGGTCACCACGTACGACGAGGCGCAGGCCCACACCGCCAACCACGCGGTGGGCGAGGCGGCCGCAGCCGCGGTCGACGGTCTGCTGGGGGAGTCGTTCGGCAACTGGCACGTCGAGACCACCACCGAGACCCACCAGCTCCGGGTGACCAAGAAGCTCGACGCGATCGTGCACACGCGGGCGCAGGTCGCCGAGCAGGACGCGACCCACGACCGCGACAAGGCGCGGCTGCTGCCGGAGAGCGACCCGGTGTTCCGGGCGCTGGGCCTCAGCGACCACGAGGGCCGGATGAAGCCGAGCCGGCAGGGGAAGTACCGCCAGGTCGAGGAGTTCCTCCGGATCCTCGACGCCTCGATCTCCGACGCGATGGACAAGGGCCACCTGCGCCGGCCGACGGCCGACGACCCGCTGCGGGTGGTCGACCTGGGCTGCGGCAACGCCTACCTGACCTTTGTCACCGAGCGGTTCCTGAGCCACGAGCGCGGACTGCCCGTGCACCTCACCGGGGTCGACCAGCGCGAACAGTCGCGCGACCACAACAGTGTGATCGCGGCCGAGCTCGGCGTCGACGCGACGTTCGTGGCGGCCCCGATCGGCGAGGTGACCCTCGACCGTCGTCCCGACGTCGTGCTGGCGCTGCACGCCTGCGACACCGCCACGGACGACGCCCTGGCCCGGGCGGTCGAGTGGGAGACCCCGCTGGTGCTGGCCGCCCCGTGCTGCCACCACGACATCGCGGCCCAGCTGCGGCGCACCCCGACGCCCGCGCCGTACGCCGCACTGACTCGGCACGGCATCCTCCGGGAGCGGTTCGCCGACACCCTGACCGACGGCCTGCGGGCCTCGCTGCTGCGGCTGGCGGGCTACCGCGTGGACGTCATGCAGTTCGTCGGCAGCCAGCACACGCCGCGCAACACCCTGCTGCGGGCGGTCCGCACCGGGCGGCCCGCCGATGGCGGCGCCGCGCGTGAGGCGTACGACGAGCTGGTGACGACCTGGGGGGTCAGCCCTCGTCTGGGTGAGCTGCTGGGTGGCCCGCGGAGCGATGGGTAGCCGGCCGCGCCCGGCCTGGGTCGGCCTGCTCCTCGCGGCACCCTTCGTGCTCGGGATCGCCAGCGCCTCGGGGACCCCCGCCGACCGGGTCTTCACCTTCCGTGACCCCGCGATCGTCGAGGCCAGTGCCCTGGTCGTCGAGGACGGGCTGTTCCTGACCACCAACGACTCCGGCGACAGCGGGCGGGTCTTCGCCGTGGCCCCGGACGGCCGCACCGTCGGCGTCACCCACTGGTCCACCGACCCCACCGACTGCGAGGCACTGGCCCCGGCCGGTCCGGGTGAGGTCTGGGTCGGCGACATCGGCGACAACCTGGCCGAGCGGTCCACCGTCTCGATCACCCGGGTGCCGGTCGGTCGGGGTGAGCGCACCGTGCAGCCGACGACCTACCGGCTGGCCTACCCCGACGGCGCCCACGACGCCGAGACGTTGCTCCGCAACCCGGTCAGCGGCCGCCTCTACCTGGCCACGAAGGGCCTCTTCGGCGGCGAGGTGTACGCCGTACCGGCGCAGCTGTCGGCCACCGCGGTGAACCATCTGCACAAGGTCGGCCAGGTGCTGCCGGTCGCCACCGACGGGTCGTTCTTCCCCGACGGGCGGCACCTCGTGGTGCGCGACTACACCTCGGCCACGGTCTACGACTGGCCGTCGCTGCGCGAGGTCGCGTCGTTCCCCCTGCCGGCGCAGCGCCAGGGCGAGGGCATCGCGGTGGCAGCGGACGGCAGCGTCTACGTGTCGTCGGAAGGGGCGCGTGCGCCGGTGCTCCGGGTGTCCCTGCCCCACGACGTACGACGTGCCGTGGCGCCGGCCGGCCCGTCACCCTCGCCGTCTCCCGGCAGCAGCGCCACATCCACGCCGGGCTCGGAGAGCTCGGACGCGACCCGCAGCGCCTGGCCCTGGGCGGTCGGTGGGCTGGTAACCCTGGGAGCCCTGCTCGTGCTGGTGCGGGCCCTGCGACCGCGCTGACCGAACGGCCCCTTCGGGGTGAGGGCGGGCCGGCGAACGCTGGCTAGCCTGACCTCATGGCGCGGTTGCGGAGGAGCTCGCCCGACGACCGCGGCTGGACCCGCCGTCGCGCGGGCCGGGGTTTCGTCTACCTCGACGAGCACGGAGCCCGGCTCCCCGACGAGGACGCCGAGCGCGCCCGTGGCCTGGTGATCCCGCCCGCCTGGACCGACGTCTGGATCTGTCCCTGGCCCAACGGCCACCTCCAGGCCGTCGGCACCGACGTGGCCGGTCGGCGGCAGTACCTCTACCACCCCGCGTGGCGCGTCCAGCGTGACGCGGCCAAGCACGCGCGGGTGCTCGGCTTCGGCCGGGTGCTGTCCAAGGCGCGCGAGCAGGTGGTGATCGACCTCGGCACGGAGGGGATGAGCCAGGACCGCGCGTGCGCGGTCGCCGTCCGCCTGCTCGACCTCGGCTACTTCCGGATCGGCAACGACGTGTACGCCGAGGAGAACGGCAGCTTCGGGCTGACCACGCTGCGGAGGGAACACGTCCGCAAGCGTGGCTCGTCGATGGTCTTCTGCTTCGTCGGCAAGTCGGGCATCGAGCACTGCATCACCATCGAGGACCCGCCGACCGTGCAGGCCCTGGAGGTGATGCGCAAGCGCCGCGGACCGATCGACGAGGAGCTGCTCGCCTGGAAGCAGGGCCGCGCCTGGCAGGACCTCGACTCGGGTCACGTCAACGACTACATCCGGCGTACGACGGGGATCGAGGCCACCGCGAAGGACTTCCGGACCTGGCACGCGACGGTGATCGCTGCCGCCTCGCTGGCCGAGAGCAGCGAGCCCGGCGACACCGCCGCCTCACGCAAGCGCGCCGAGGTCACCGCGATGAAGGAGGTCGCGGAGTATCTCGGCAACACCCCGGCGCTGGCCCGGGCGTCGTACGTCGACCCGCGCGTCGTGGACGCCTACCAGGAGGGGCGCACGATCCGGGCCGCGACCCGGCGCAAGGCGGCGTCGCCCGACGAGCGGCAGACGATCCTCGAGCGGGCCGTGCTGAAGCTGCTCCGCGAGGCCTGAGCCTCAGTCCTCGGCGCGCCACACCCAGTTGGGCCGGGTGTGCACCTCGGTCAGGCCGGCCCGGCGCATGTTGTGCTGGGACGGGTTGGGGTTCCCCGGGCTCTCCAGCCAGGTCTCGGCGGAGGCGAAGCGCAGCCCGCGGTCCCGCGCCTCCCGGATCCGGACGTCGAGCAATGCCGCCTGGGCCCCGCGCCCGCGAGCAGCGGGCAGGGTCGCCGCGCCGAACAGCGCGACCGAGCCGGTCTCCTCGACGGCGAGCATCCGGGCCACCCCGACGAGCCGGTCACCGTCGTAGGCGCCGTACGACGCCCAGTCGCCGTCGAAGAAGTGCGGCCCGTCGAAGAGCGCGTGCGCCTCCGGGCCGGCCTCGAAGCCGAAGCCGGTCGCCATCACGTCGGTGAACTCCTCGGCGTGCTCGGGCCCGAGCCGCTCGATCCTGAGGTCGGTCTCGACGGCGCGCGGCCCGGCCGGGCCGAAGCACTTGACGAACATCGTGCCCTCGGTCAGGCCGTGGCCGGCGACGAGGGCGTCCCAGTCGTCCGGGAGGGCCCGCGGCTGGACCTGGAGGGCGAACACCGCCACACCCTCGGTACGTGCCCGGCCGACGGCTTCCGCGACCGTCTCGTCGGTGAGGGTCTCGCAGAAGCCGAGGGCCTTGTTCCAGTAGCCCCACATCGGGTCCCGGACCACGACCGTGTGGACGCCGTCGGCCAGTGGCGCGGCGCTGATCCCCAGCAGGGCGCCGACCTCGGCCGGCTGGTCGGTCATCATCCGGCGCAGCGCCACCGCCTCGGTGCACTCGGCCAGGTCGGACCACTCGGGGCTCGCTTCCATGTCGGCACCTTCCCGCAGCCGGGGCATGGCCGTCATCCTCCTGGGGAACGATGGGGTCCATGGAGCTCACCGTGGTCGAGGGTGACATCACCACGCAGGACGTCGATGCCGTGGTGAACGCGGCGAACCGGGGGATGCGCGGTGGCGGCGGCGTCGACGGGGCGATCCATCGGGCGGGTGGTCGGGCGGTCCTCGAGGACTGCATCGCGCGCTTTCCGCACGGGCTCGCGACCGGGGAGGCGGGCTGGACCACCGCGGGTGCACTGCCGGCGCGCTGGGTGATCCACGTGGTCGGGCCGAACTACGGACGCGGCGAGCGCGACCGTTCGCTGCTGGTCTCCTGCTACGCCCGGGCGCTGGCGGTCGCCGACGAGCTCGGGGCGCGGTCGGTCGCCTTCCCGCTGGTCAGTGCCGGCGTCTACGCGTGGCCGCTGGACGACGCGGTCGCGGTGGCCGTCGACACGCTGAGGTCGACGCCGACCCGGGTGGCCGAAGCGCGGCTGGTGGCCTTCGGCCGCGAGATGTACGACGTGCTGGTGGCGGCGAGCCGTGCCTGACGCGCAGGACCGGCCGGTCTTCGTGCTGCACGACCACCGCAAGCCGCAGCCGCACTTCGACCTCCGACTGGAGGAGCAGGGCGTGCTGCGCTCGTGGGCGGTGCCGAAGGGCCTGCCCACCGACCCCGGGACCGACCGGCTGGCGGTGGCCGTCTCCGACCACGACCTGGACCACGCGACGTACACCGATGCGACGAAGGCGATCGCCGACACCGGCTGGTGGGAGCTCGAGGACCGCACCGACCGGCGCTTCGTGTTCGTGCTGCACGGGCGCTCGGCCTCACGGCGCTACGCCCTGATCGAAACCGGCAGCGACTGGCTGCTCCACCTGACCAAGGCCCAGCCGCCGGGCCATTGACACCCGGGCAGGCCGGGCGGAGGGTGACCTCAGCCGCACGCCTTTTCCCAGGGTCGTGTCGGGAGGTTCCGAGCAGGACGACCCGGGCGCGCCGGCATGAATCGGAGGACATCGTGAACACAGCACGATTCCGGAGGCACGGACGCCATGCAGTGATCCTGGCTGGCATGTCCGGTCTCCTCGTGGTCGCGGCGCTGGCGGCCGGCGCCTCGGCGCGCACCACTCGGCAGGCCTCGCCGGAGCTCGCCTGCACATCGGCCGGTCACGGCCAGGCGAAGATCGGACACTTCTCGGGCATCGCCCACGCGGTGTCGGCGAAGACCGGCTGCTCGGCCCACAACCTCAGCGACCCGGCGAACGGCACGCCGCCGCTGCTGTTCCACGGCGGCCCGATGATGGGCACGGCACGGACCGGTCCGGTGGTCGTGACCCCGATCTACTGGCACCCCGCGGGGCACCCGATGTCCTCGACGTACAGCAACATCCTGACCGGCTACCTGCGCAACGTGGCGGCCGCCAGTGGCACCCACACCAACGTGTTCTCGACGCTGACCGAGTACTCCGGCTCCAACGGCGCCATCCGGTACCGGATGGCGCTGGGGACCCCGGTGAACGACACCGCACCGCTGCCCGCGAACGGCTGCACGGTGGCCGGCGACGACACCTCCAGGATCTACGCGGACGGCACCGGCTACGACTCGTGCATCGACGACAACCAGGTGATCGCGGAGACCGATCGGGTGATCACCGCGCGGGGGCTGCCGCGCGACCTCGGCCACATGTACGTGCTCTTCCTGCCCAAGCACGTGGAGTCCTGCTTCTTCGCGGGATCGACCGTCAGCGGGGGCAACTTCTGCACGATCAACCACCACAAGAGCGGGGCGTACTGCGCCTATCACAGCCAGTCGCCGACGGGTGCCGTCTACGGCAACATGCCGTTCCCGGTCTACCACTCCAACACCGGCTTCACCTGCAGCAGCGACGCCGTGTACCCGGCCGTGCAGACGCCCAACGGTGACGCCGACGCGGACACCGAGGTGAGCCCGACCAGCCACGAGATCATGGAGGCGATCACCGACCCGGACACCTCGACCGGGTGGTACGACTCGAGCGGCTTCGAGAACGGCGACGAGTGCGCCTACGTGTTCGGCGCGACCCAGGGCACCGCCGGCTCGCTCTACAACCAGGTGATCAACGGCGGGCACTACCTGACCCAGGAGGAGTTCAGCAACCGCGACTTCGCCGCCACGGGCGGAGGGTGCCTCCCCGGCGAGTGACCGCGGCGACAGGCGGATTCACCGGTTCACCGGGGAAACCTGAGGTTCTCGTCCGAAATTTCGCGCGAGAACGTCAGTGTTCCCCGGTGAACGTCCGAAGCCGACGCCCCCTCAGAGCCGGTCGACGACGTACTCGATGCAGGCGGTGAGGGCCTCGACGTCGGCCGGGTCGATGGCGGGGTACATCGCGATCCGCAGCTGGTTGCGGCCGAGCTTGCGGTACGGCTCGGTGTCCACGATCCCGTTCGCCCGCAGGGCGGCGGCGATCGCGGAGGCGTCGACGGCCTCGTCGAAGTCGATGGTCCCGATCACCAGCGAGCGGGCGTCGGGGTCGACGACGTACGGCGTGGTGTACGACGTCTTCTCGGCCCAGCCGTAGAGCGCGTCCGAGGACGCGGTGGTCCGCTCGACCATGCCGGTCAGGCCGCCCTGGGCGTTCATCCAGTCCAGCTGCTCGACCATCAGGAAGACCGTGGCGATCGAGGGGGTGTTGTAGGTCTGGTTGAGCCGCGAGTTGTCGATGGCGGTGACCAGGTCGAGGAACGCCGGGATGTGGCGGCCGCTCTCCTTGATCTCGGTGGCCCGGGCCAGCGCGGCCGGCGACATCAGGGCGAGGTAGAGGCCGCCGTCGCTGGCGAAGCACTTCTGCGGCGCGAAGTAGTAGACGTCGGCCTCGGTCAGGTCGACCGGCAGCCCGCCGGCGCCGGAGGTGGCGTCGACCAGCACCAGCGCGTCGTCGTCGGCGCCCGCGGGTCGGCGTACCGGTGCCATCACCGCGGTCGACGTCTCGTTGTGCGCCCAGGCATAGACGTCGATGCCCTCCTCGGCGACCGGGGCGGGCCGGGTGCCCGGGTCGCTCTTCACGATCGAGGGCTCGGCCAGCCAGGGCGCCGCGGCGGCGGCGGAGGCGAACTTGGCGCTGAACTCACCGAACGAGAGGTGCTGGCTGCGCTGCCGGATCAGGCCGTAGGTGGCGATGTCCCAGAAGGCCGTGGCGCCTCCGTTGCCGAGCACGACCTCGTAGCCGTCGGGCGCGTCGAAGAACGTCGCCAGGCCCTCCTGCATGCGGCGTACGAGGCCGCGGACGGGGGCCTGCCGGTGCGAGGTGCCCATCAGGGAGGAGCCGGTCGCGGCCAGGGCGTCGAGGTGCCCGGTCTGGATCTTGGACGGCCCGGCACCGAAGCGACCGTCGGCCGGCTTGAGGTCCTCGGGGATCGAGATGGCGTCGGTCATGGGCAACCTTCCGTGGGAGCAAGAGGGACCACCCGACGACGCTGTCGGCGAGAACTAGTCTGACAGGGCCGCACCAGCGGCCCCACGGGAGGACACCAGATGAGCACCGAGCAACCGGGACCGGCCGGCTCCGCAGTGACCCCTGCCGCCGAGCTCCGGCTCGAGCGCGTCGCGTTCACCTCGGCCGACGCCCAGCGGCTCAACGACGAGGTGCAGGCGGAGTACGTCGTGCGCTACGGCACCCCCGACCTGACCCACATGGACGGAGGCCAGTTCGAGGCGCCGGTCGGGGCGTTCTACGTCGGCTACCGCGACGGGACCCCGGTGACCATGGGCGGCTGGCGCTTCCGTCCCGACGTCAGCCGGCTCGGCTCGCAGCGGCCGGTCGAGGTCAAGCGGATGTACGTGGCGCCCGCAGCCAGGCGCTCCGGCCTCGCCCGCCTGATGCTGGCCCACCTCGAGGCGACCGCCCGTACCGCCGGGGCCGACGTCGTCCTGCTCGAGACCGGCACCGCGCAGCCCGAGGCGATGGCGCTCTACGAGTCGTCGGGCTACGAGCGGATCGAGCCGTTCGGCTACTACCGCGCCCACCCCAGCAACCGGTGCTACGGACGCGTCCTGGGGTCCGGCGAGGTCTAGGCTCGGGCCGTGGGGCTCTTCGGAGGTACGCCGGACCGTGGCGAGCTGCTCGACCTGCAGGCGCGGGTGGGCCGGCTCGAGGAGCAGGTCGCCCGGCTGAGTGCTGCGCTGAGCGCCTCGGCTCCGGTCCTCGGCGGGGCCGGCGCCACCACGGCTCCCGCACCTGCTGTCGCGGCGCCGGACGCCTACGCCGAGGCCAGGGCGTTGGCCACGGCCGGACGGAAGATCGACGCGATCAAGGTCGTCCGCGAGCAGAGCGGGATCAGCCTGAAGGCCGCCAAGGACCTCGTCGAGAGCTGGTGAGCCCGGCTACCCGGTGACGACGTAGCGATCGTCGTCGATCGCGCGCCCCCAGTAGCCCGGGTCGGGCAGCGGGCGCAGCTGCGCGGCGCGGCCCAGGCCCTTGACCAGGGCGACGGTCTCCGCGCCGGTCAGTCCCGCCCCGGTCGACCAGCTGCCCTCGATCAGCACGAGCCTGCCGCCGGGCGCCAGCAGGTCCTGCCAGCGGCCCAGGGCCGCGGCGGGGTCGGGCATCGCCCAGAGCACGTGCCGGCTCAGCACCACGTCGTACGACGCGGGGTCCAGCGGCGGAGCAGACGCGTCGGCCTCGACGAACCGCAACGCCGGCGCCTTGGCGCGGGCGCGGCGGACCATCTCCGGGGAGAAGTCGACCCCGGTGACGTCGTACCCCTCCTCGCTGAGCAGCAGGGAGAGCGTGCCGGTGCCGCAGCCGAGGTCGGCCACGCGGGCCGGGGCCTCCGGGAGCAGCTCCCGCAGGAGGCCGCGCCAGCGCTCGCGGACCGCGGGGTCGGGCAGGCCGTGGTCGGCGGGCTCGTCGAAGTCGGCCGCCTCGGAGTCCCACAGGGCGATGTCGTCGTTCATGCGTGCCGGTCCCTCATCGAGACCAGGCCGAGTCCCAGCCCTCGACCGAGTCGGCCGGCCGCGCCGACGGCCCGGCGTAGATCGCGCTGGGCCGGATCAGCCGGCCGGTGCGCTTCTGCTCCAGGATGTGGGCCGACCAGCCGCCGGTGCGGGCACAGGTGAACATCGCGGTGAACATGTTGGCCGGCACCTCGGCGAAGTCGAGCACGATGGCCGCCCAGAACTCGACGTTGGTCTCGAGCACACGGTCGGGCCGCCGCTCGCGCAGCTCGGCCAGGGCGGCCTTCTCCAGCGCCTCGGCCACCTCGTAGCGCGGGGCGTCGAGCTCGCGCGCCGTACGACGCAGCACCCGGGCGCGGGGGTCCTCGGCGCGGTAGACGCGGTGCCCGAAGCCCATCAGCCGCTCGCCGTTGTCGAGGAGCTCCTTGACGTAGCCGGAGGCGTCGCCGTCGCGGCGCTCGACCTCCTCGATCATCCCGAGCACCCGCGACGGCGCGCCGCCGTGCAGCGGTCCGCTCATCGCGCCGATCGCGCCCGAGAAGGCCGCGGCGACGTCGGCGCCGGTCGAGGTGATCACCCGGGCGGTGAACGTCGACGCGTTCATGCCGTGCTCGGCCGCGGAGCTCCAGTAGGCGTCGATCGCCTTGACGTGCCGGGGATCCGGCTCACCCTTCCAGCGGATCAGGAAGCGCTCGGCCAGGGTGTGGCCCTGGTCGACCTCGCTCTGCGGGACGATCGGCTGGCCGAGCCCGCGCGCCGACTGGGCGGCGTACGACAGCACCATCACCGCGACCCGGGAGAGGTCGAGGCGGGCCTGCTCGTCGGAGATGTCGTAGGTCTGCCCCATGCCCAGCATCGGGGCCAGCATCGCCACCGACGCCTGGACGTCGGCGCGGACGTCGCCGGTGTGGATCGCGATGTTGTACGGCTCGGCGGGCGGCAGGCCGGGGTCGTAGGTGCCGTCCACCAAGAGGCCCCAGACCTTCTCGAAGGGGACCCGTCCGACGATCTCCTCGATGTCGACGCCGCGGTAGCGCAGCGCCGAACCCTCCTTGTCCGGCTCGGCGATCTCGGTCCGGAAGGCGACCACGCCCTCGAGGCCCTCGTGCACCTCGGGCTGCTGCTGGCTCATGCGACTCCTTCGTCGTTTCGTCCCGTCTGTCGATTCTGCCTGCCGCCTCCACGGCGCGCACGCCCGGGGCGGTGGTTGGATGCCCGTGTGAGAGATGGTGCGAAGGACCAGTACGCCGACCTGCGTCGCGAGTACTCCGACGAGGGGCTGGTGGAGTCCGATCTGGCGGACGACCCGTTCGCGATGTTCCAGCGGTGGTACGACGACGCGGTGGCCGCCGCGGTCTACGAGCCGAACGCGATGGTGGTCGCCTCGGTCTCCGGCGACGGCCGGCCGTCGGCCAGGATGGTGCTGCTCAAGGGCTTCTCGCCCGAGGGCTGGGTGTTCTTCACCAACCTCGGCTCGCGCAAGGGCGTCGAGCTGCGCGGGAACCCGCACTGCTCCCTGCTGTTCCCCTGGCACCCGCTGGAGCGGCAGGTCCGCGTCGACGGCGTCGCCACCGAGCTCCCGCGCGCCGACGTCGACGCCTACTTCGCCCAGCGGCCGCGGAACTCCCGGCTCGGGGCGCACGCCTCGCACCAGTCGCGGGAGGTGTCCTCCCGCGCCGAGCTGGACGCGGCCTGGGCGGCCGCGGACGCGTCGTACCCCGACGAGGTGCCGGTGCCCGACGAGTGGGGCGGCTTCCGGGTCGCTCCCGACGCCGTGGAGTTCTGGCAGGGCCGGCCGGGCCGGATGCACGACCGCCTGGTCTACCGACCCGAGGCCGACACCGACGCCCACCCCTCCGGCTGGGCCGCCCGCCGCCTCGCCCCCTGACCCCGGCTGACCCGCCGACCGGGGATAGTCCGTGACGAAACGCAGGCAATTCCGGCCTGGAGACCTGCGTATCGTCACGGACTATCCCGGATGGGGGACCTATCGTCGGGGGATGAGGCGCGCGGTGCTGACCCTGGTCGTGGCGGTGCTGACCGGGCTGGGGGCCTTGCTTCCTGGCGTCGCCACGTCGTACGCCGTGTCGAGCGGGGCGCCGAGCGGTGCGGGGGCCGGCTCGGGTGGCCGCGGCGTGGCGCACGTGCCGGTGCCCAAGGCCGGACGCGCCGTCGACACGAGCCATCCCGACCACGTGGTCGGCAGCGGCACCAGCGCGAGCTGCACCAGCCGCAAGGTGGTCCGGGCGGTGGCGCTGGGTGGTGTGATCACCTTCGACTGCGGCCCGGACCCGGTCGTGATCGGGATGCGGCGCACCGCCAAGGTCGTCAACACCAGCCGACGGGTGGTGATCGACGGCGGGGGCCTGGTCACCCTGAGCGGAGGCGGCCACCGCCGGATCCTCTACCAGGACACCTGCGACCAGCGGCAGGTCTGGACCACCGACCATTGCGACGACCAGGCGCACCCGAGGCTCGTCGTCCAGCACCTCACGCTCCTGGCCGGCAACTCATCTGGTCAGACCTTCGAGGGTGGCGGTGGCGGAGCGATCTTCGACCGCGGCGGGCAGCTCAAGGTCGTCGACACCCGCTTCGTCGACAACCGCTGCGACCGCACCGGCCCCGACCTGGGCGGTGCCGCGGTGCGCGCGCTCAGCCAGTACGCCGGGCGGCCGGTGTGGGTGGTCGGCAGCACCTTCCGCGGCGGGGTCTGCAGCAACGGCTCCGCGCTGAGCAGCATCGGCGTCTCGTGGCAGGTGCTCAACAGCAGGTTCGTGCACAACCGGGCGGTCGGGCACGGGGCGAACCCGGCGAGCCCCGGCACCCCCGGGGGAGGCTCCGGCGGAGCGATCTACACCGACGGCAACACCTATCGGCTGACGGTGGCCGGCACCCTGATCCGCGCCAACCACGCGCGAGAAGGCGGCGGGGCGATCTTCTACGTCAGCAACGACCGGACCGGCACCCTGCACATCCACCGGTCCACGCTCGAGGACAACGTGAGCGAGCGGTTCGAGACCCGGCCGGGCATCTTCTACCTCGGCCGCGGCCCGATCGACGTACGGCACTCGATCATCCGCTGAGTGGCCCGGGGCCAGGGCAGCGGCATCCGGGGATAGTCCGTGACGAAAGCGCCCCATCCCGATCCGAAACAAGGCGCAAACGTCACGGACTATCCGGAAATCCGCTTGTGAGTGAGTGGTCACTCAGTTATCGTCGCGGGGTGACCCCGCGTGCCCGACCGATGGCTCCCGACGACCGCCGGCAGGCGATCGTCGAGGCGGTGATCCCGCTGCTGGTGGAGCGGGGGAGCGAGCTCACGACCCGGGAGATCGCCCAGGCGGCCGGCATCGCGGAGGGCACGATCTTCCGGGTCTTCCCCGACAAGCGGAGCCTGTTCCTCGCGGCCGCGGAGGAGGCGATGAACCCGGCCGGCGGTGAGCAGGCCTTCGACGCCGCCCTCGCCGACGTCACCGACCTGCGCGAGGGGGTGGTCGTGGTCACCGACCGGGTGCTCGACCGGATGCGGCTGACGATGTCGGTGATGATGGCGGTCCGCCCGCAGCTGATCGCGGCCTTCCACGAGGAGAAGGCCGCCGGCGGCAAACCGGACCACGGCCCGCCCGCGTTCGTGCTCAAGGCCCAGAGCGACCTGCACGCCCGCCTCACCCGACTCTTCGAGCCGCACGCGGACCGGCTCAGCGTCGACCCCGGTACGGCGGCGGTGGCCCTGCGCAGCCTGATCTTCGGCGCCCACCGCCCCGAGCTGGGGATGTCGCCCGCCCTCACTGCTGACCAGATCGCCGACCTGCTGCTCGGCGGCGTACTCGCTCGGAAGGACCTCTAGATGCTGCTCCGCCTCGTCCGACAGTTCCTGTCGACCTACCGCCGACCCCTCGCGATCGTCGTCGCGCTGCAGTTCGTGGGCACCCTGGGTGCGCTCTACCTGCCCAGCCTGAACGCCGACATCATCGACAAGGGCGTCGTCACCGGCGACACCGGCTACATCCTCCGGACCGGTGCCCTGATGCTCGGCGTCGCCTTCCTCCAGATCGCCTGCTCCATCGGCGCGGTCTGGTTCGGAGCGCGTACGGCGATGGGTTTCGGCCGCGACGTACGGGCCGCGATCTTCGCCCGGGTCGGCACCTTCTCCCAGCGGGAGGTACAGGACTTCGGCGCCCCCAGCCTGATCACCCGTGAGACCAACGACGTCCAGCAGGTGCAGATGCTGGTGCTGCTCTCCTGCACCCTGATGGTGATGGCGCCGATCATGATGGTGGGCGGCGTGATCATGGCGATGCGCGAGGACCTCGGTCTGTCCTGGCTGATCGCGGTCACCGTGCCGGTCCTGGCCCTCGCGCTGGCCTTCATCATCTCGAAGATGGTGCCGAGCTTCCGGCTGATGCAGACCCGCATCGACGAGGTCAACCGTCTGCTGCGTGAGCAGATCACCGGCGTGCGCGTGGTCCGGGCCTTCGTCCGCGAGCCGCTGGAGACCCAGCGCTTCGCCGGTGCCAACGCCGACCTCACCGCGGTCGCCACCCGCGCGGGCCGCTGGCAGGCCGCGATGTTCCCGACCGTGATGGTGGTGGCCAACGTCGCCTCGGTGGCGGTGCTGTGGTTCGGCGGCCATCGGGTCGGGTCCGGGGAGATGCAGGTGGGTGCGCTGACGGCATACCTCGCCTACCTGATGCAGATCGTGATGTCGGTGATGATGGGCACCTTCATGATGATGATGATCCCGAGGTCGTCGGTCTGCGCCGACCGGATCATGGAGGTGCTCCAGACCGACACCTCGGTGGCACCGCCGACCGAGCCGGTCACCGACCTCCCGCGCCGCGGGACCCTCGAGCTGGAGGGCGTCGAGTTCAGCTACCCCGGCGCCGACGCGCCCGTCCTGCGCGACCTGACCCTGTCGGTCGAGCCGGGGCAGACGGTGGCGGTGATCGGCTCGACCGGTGCCGGCAAGAGCACCCTGGTCAACCTGGTGCCCCGCCTCTTCGACGTCACCCAGGGGAGCCTGCGGATCGACGGGGTCGACGTACGACGTCTCGCGCCCGACCTGCTCTGGTCGCTGATCGGGCTGGTGCCCCAGAAGGCCTACCTGTTCTCCGGGACGGTCCGCTCCAACCTCCTGCACGGCAAGCCGGAGGCGACCGACGAGGAGCTGTGGGAGGCGCTCGAGATCGCGCAGGCCGACGGGTTCGTCCGGGAGATGCCCGAGGGCCTCGACGCGCCGATCACCCAGGGCGGCACCAACGTCAGCGGGGGTCAGCGGCAGCGGCTCGCGATCGCCCGGGCCGTGATCCGGCGACCGGAGATCTACCTGTTCGACGACTCCTTCTCGGCGCTCGACCTGGCCACGGACGCGCGGCTGCGCGCCGCGCTGCGACCGGTCACGCGTGACTCCACCGTCCTGATCGTGGCGCAGCGGGTCTCCACGATCCGCGACGCCGACCAGATCCTGGTGATGGAGGACGGCGCGGTGGTGGGCCGTGGCACCCACCACGAGCTGCTGGCCGACTGTGCGACCTACCAGGAGATCGTCGCCTCCCAGCTCAGCGCGGAGGAGGCGGCATGAGCGACGACACGAGCTCGACCGGCAGCACGACGTCGGGGAAGCTGAAGGAGACCGAGCGGGTCGAGGCCGGCCCGGGCGGGCCCGGCCGTGGTCCCTTCGGCGGCGGCATGGTCGGACAGAAGGCGAACACGTTCAAGCCGTCGGCCAAGCGCCTCGTGCGCCGGCTCGGTCCCGAGCGGCACAAGGTGTACGGCGTGCTCGGCCTCGCCGTGCTCAGCGTCGGCCTGATGGCGCTGGGTCCGCGGATCCTGGGCCGGGCCACCGACCTGATATTCGCCGGCGTGCTCGGCAAGCAGCTTTCCGACAGCGGCCGGGTGCCCGACGGCACCAGCCAGCAGCAGGTCGTGCGGGGGCTCCAGCAGGCCGGGCAGGACAAGCAGGCGTCGATGATCGCCTCGCTGAAGCACTTCGTGGTCGGGCAGGGCGTCGACTTCACCGCGGTCGGCCACGTCCTGCTGCTCGTGCTCGGGGTGTACGTCGTCGCGTCGCTGCTGGCGTGGCTGCAGGGCTACCTGCTCAACGACGTCGTCCAGGGCACGATCTTCCGGATGCGCTCCGAGGTCGAGGACAAGGTGAACGCGCTGCCGCTGAGCTACTTCGACCAGCAGCCGCGCGGCGAGCTGCTGAGCCGGGTGACCAACGACATCGACAACATCAGCCAGACCCTCCAGCAGACGATGAGCCAGCTGCTCAGCTCGCTGCTGACCGTGGTCTTCGTGGTCGGCTTCATGTTCTCGATCTCCTGGGAGCTGGCGCTGGTCGCCCTGGTGACCGTGCCGATCACGATCCTGGTCACCGGTGCGGTGATGAAGCGCAGCCAGGGGATGTTCATCGACCAGTGGCGTCGTACCGGACGTCTCAACGCGCACATCGAGGAGACCTTCTCCGGCCATGCGCTGGTCAAGGTGTTCGGCCGGCAGGAGGAGGTGGAGCGGACCTTCGCTGAGGAGAACGACAAGCTGTTCGAGGCTTCCTTCGGTGCGCAGTTCGTGAGCGGCCTGATCATGCCGACGATGATGTTCATCGGGAACCTCAACTACGTGGTGATCGCGGTCCTGGGCGGCCTCAAGGTCGCCAACGGCTCGATCTCGCTGGGCGACGTGCAGGCGTTCATCCAGTACTCCCGCCAGTTCACCCAGCCGCTGACCCAGCTCGCGTCGATGACCAACCTCCTCCAGTCGGGCGTGGCCAGCGCCGAGCGGGTCTTCGAGCTGCTCGACGCTCCCGAGCAGGACGCGGACCTGACCGGGTCGGCGGCCGCCGCGGGTGAGCGGCACGGCGAGGTGCGCTTCGAGGACGTGTCGTTCTCCTACGACCCGACCCGGCCGCTGATCGAGGACCTCTCGCTGGTCGCGGCCCCCGGGCAGACCGTCGCCATCGTCGGGCCGACGGGTGCGGGCAAGACCACGCTGGTCAACCTGGTGATGCGCTTCTACGACGTGGACCGCGGGCGGATCACGCTGGACGGCGTCGACATCGCTTCGATGCCCCGCTCGGCGCTGCGCGAGCAGATCGGGATGGTGCTGCAGGACACCTGGCTGTTCGAGGGCTCGATCCGCGACAACATCGCCTACGGCCGGCCGGGGGCCACCGAGGCGGACATCCTCGAGGCCGCCCGCGCCACCTACGTCGACCGCTTCGTGCACTCCCTGCCCGACGGCTACGACACCCACATCGACGAGGAGGGCAGCAACCTCTCGGCCGGCGAGCGGCAGCTGGTCACCATCGCCCGGGCGTTCCTGTCTGATCCCGAGCTGCTGATCCTCGACGAGGCCACCTCCTCGGTGGACACCCGGACCGAGCTGCTGCTCCAGCACGCGATGGCGGCCCTGCGCACCGACCGCACGTCGTTCGTGATCGCGCACCGGCTCTCCACGATCCGGGACGCCGACCTGATCCTGGTGATGGAGGACGGCGCGATCGTCGAGCAGGGCAACCACGACTCGCTGCTCGCCGCCGACGGCGCCTACGCGCGCCTCTACAACGCCCAGTTCGTGGCGCCGGAGGAGTCCGCGGTCGCGTGAGCCGGAACATGGATCAGGGTGTCGCGGTTCCCGGATGCTTGCGGAGCTCGAACTGGATCAAGGTGTCGCGTCTCCAAGCCCGCCGCGGCAGCCGATCTGGTGCGGGGTGATCCGCTTTCGTCCTCAGCACGGCCCGGGACGCGCGACACCCTGATCCAGATCGAGCCCGCGGACGGGTGACTAGGGCGTGGTCCCACGTGCTCCACGCTGGTCCGGCGGCGCGGGCGAGAGCGCTGGCGAGTCGTCGGTCAGCACCTGCGCGGAGAAGTCCGCGGCGGCACGGTCGAAGGTGCCGCTGTGCCGCAACATCGCGTGCTTGCCGCCCTCGACGGTGCGGAACTCGACGTCGGTGCGGCGGGACAGCTGCTCGGCGACGGCCCGCGCGCGGGCGTACGACGCGATCCGGTCGTCGGTGCCGTGCACGAAGAGCAACCGCCCCGGGGGGTCGACCCGGTCGTCGCCGGGCAGGAGGTAGGCGTTCAGCATCACCGCGCCGACCACGCCGGGCTCCGTGGAAGCCCGGAGCGCGGCCCGTCCGCCGAGCGAGTGCCCGGCCAGGACGACCGGCACGTCGCCGTACCGCTCCCGGACCTCGGCCAGCGCCCAGCGGACGTCGGCCAGGGGCGTGTCCTCGGAGCCCCAGCCGCGCTGGGAGTTGAGGAGACGGAAGACGGCCAGGCCCCGCCTCCGCGCCACCCGGCGGGCGATCGGCACCATCCGGAGCACCGACAGCTGGGTCGGGCTCACCGCGACGGCCTCCCGCCGGGCGGCGCCCCCGTGCAGCACCAGCACCACGCCGCGGGGCTGCCGCGGCGTCCGGACGGCAACGAGACGGGGTGCGAGCTCCATGGAGGGTCAACACCACCGGACCCGTCGGCAATTCCGGTTGAGCCGCTTGGCGCGAGGGGTTACCGTTTCGTCGTACACGGGAAAGGAGGTGGTCCAGAGTTGAATACTTCAAGGACGCGTGAGGTGGCTGCGGTCTAGCAGCAACCGGCCAGCCCGAAGTGTTGCTGGCAATTCCAACGCAGACACCCAGCCCGCAGGTGATCGAGGCCAAACGTCCGGCCGCGAGGGGCTCCCGTCCGGGGCCACACCTGCGGGTTGTCTGCATTTCCGGTGAGGAGCGGGGTGGGTCCCGTCACAGTCCGGAATAAAGTTGTCTCTGACAACCTTTGATCCTGCGTGAGCCAGTCGATCCCCACGTCCCCCGCCGCGCCGTCGGCCCCGATGACCCATCGCGAAGTGCTCGAGGCGCTGTCAGGTCTGCTGTTGGCCATGTTCGTGGCCATGCTGTCCAGCACCGTGGTCTCCAACGCCCTGCCCCGGATCGTCGAGTCGCTGCACGGCAGCCAGACCGGCTACACGTGGGTGGTGGTCGCCACGCTGCTCACCATGACGGCCTCGACCCCGATCTGGGGCAAGCTGGCCGACCTGTTCAGCAAGAAGCTGCTGGTCCAGACCGCCCTGGTCATCTACGTGGCCGGCTCGCTGGCCGCCGGGATGGCTCCGAGCATGGGTTTCCTGATCGGAGCCCGCGCCGTGCAGGGGATCGGCGTCGGGGGCCTGACCGCGCTGGTCCAGGTCGTGATCGCCAGCATGGTCACGCCCCGCGAGCGCGGCCGCTACTCCGGCTACATCGGAGCCGTCTTCGCCACCGCGACCGTGAGCGGCCCGCTCATCGGCGGCCTGATCGTCGACACCCCGGGCCTGGGCTGGCGCTGGTGCTTCTTCGTGGGCATCCCGGTGGCCGCCGCGGCGTTCGTGGTGCTGCAGAAGACCCTGCACCTGCCCGTCGTACGACGTGAGGTCCACATCGACTACCTCGGTGCGGTCCTGATCATGTCGGGCGTCAGCCTGCTCCTGGTCTGGGTCAGCCTGGCCGGCTCGTCGTTCGCCTGGGGCTCGGCCACCAGCGTCGGACTGGTCGGCCTCGGTCTCGTCGTGCTGGCCGCCGCCGTCTTCGTGGAGGCCCGGGTCGCCGTGGAGCCGATCATCCCGCTCCGGCTCTTCCGGGACCGGACCACGGCCCTGGCCACCGCGGCGTCGGTGATGGTGGGCATCGCGATGTTCGGAGCGACGGTCTACCTCAGCCAGTACTTCCAGCTCGCCCGCGGGATGAGCCCCACCCGCGCCGGGCTGATGACGGTCGCGATGGTCGGCGGCCTGATGCTCTCGAGCATGGTGACCGGGCGGATCATCACCCGCACCGGGCTGTGGAAGCGCTACCTGGTCGGCGGCATGGCGCTCGTGGTGGCCGGGCTGCTGCTGCTCAGCCTGATCGACGCCACCACGTCGCTGTGGCAGGTGGGGGCCTCGATGGCGGTGCTCGGGCTCGGCCTCGGTGCGGCGATGCAGAACCTCGTGCTCGCCGTCCAGAACAACAGCGCCCAGTCCGACCTCGGCGCGGCCAGCTCCGTGGTCTCGTTCTTCCGCAGCCTCGGCGGCTCGATCGGCGTCTCGGTGCTCGGTGCCGTGCTCAGCTCGCAGGTGGCCACCTCGGTCCGCTCCGGCCTGGCGGCGACCGGCGTCCAGGGCGGCGCGCACCAGACCAGTGACATCCCGGTCCTGTCGGCGCTGCCGGCCCCGGTGCGGGCGCTCTACGAGTCCGCGTTCGGTGAGGCCACCGGCCATCTCTTCCTGATCGCCGCTCCGTTCGCCATGCTGGCTCTGGTGTGCGTGCTGTTCATCCGCGAGGTCCCGCTCCGGACGACGATCCAGCGCGTGGACGAGGCGGTCATGGACGATGTGCAGGAGCCGGTCGGTGTCGCGGGCTGACGAGCTCGGCCGGCTCGAGCAGGAGGTCGCGGTCCTGATCCGGCGGATCCGCCGGGTCATCGGCGAGCGCGCCCGGGCGGTGCACCCGGACCTCCAGCCCGCGTCGTACCTGATGCTGAGCCACCTGGTCTCCTCAGGTCCGCAGCGCTCCTCGGTGCTCTCGGAGCACTTCGGGGTCGACAAGGGTGCGATCAGCCGCCAGGTGCAGCACCTGGTCGAGCTGGGGCTGCTCGACCGCGAGCCGGACCCGGCGGACGGCCGCGCCACGCTGGTCTCGCCCAGCGCCGACGCCGTGCGCCGGATGCGGTCGATCAGCGTGGAGCGCCGCCAGTGGCTCGACGAACGGCTCGGCGCGTGGTCGGAGGACGACCTGCGTGGCTTCGTTGCCGGCCTGGCCCGCTACAACGCCGCCCTGGACCGCGACTGACGGTGCGCGACCCGCGCGTCAGGTCAGCCAGACCGCAGTGTCGGGTGGCAGCAGGCCGCGGTCGTCGAGCGGGCCGCTGGCCACCACCACCTCGCCCGCGGGCAGCCGCACCGGCCGGGGCCCGCAGTTGCACACGACGGTCAGCGGGCCGCGCCGGAACTCCAGCACCGTGACCCGGTCGGTGACCAGCTCGACCGGCTCGGCCAGGCCGACGAGGCGCCGGCGCGCCCGCAGGGCGGTCCGGTAGAACTCCAGGGTCGAGCCGGGATCCTTCTTCTGCGCAGCCACGGTCAGCGGTGCCCAGTCGTCGGGCTGCGGGAGCCAGGGCGTGGTGCCGGCCGGGCCGAAGCCGTACGGCGCCCGGCTGCCGCGCCAGGGCAGCGGCACCCGGCAGCCGTCGCGCCCGGGCTTGCCGGTGCGGAACCAGGCAGGGTCCTGCCGGAACTCCGGGGGTACGTCGACCTCCTCCAGCCCGAGCTCCTCACCCTGGTAGAGGTACGACGACCCGGGCAGCGCCAGCATCGCCAGCGTGGCCGCGCGGCCGCGGGCCACGCCGACCTGCCCACCGCCGTACCGCGTCGGATGGCGGATCACGTCGTGGTTGGACAGCACCCAGGTCGGCACCGCCCCGACCGGGGCGACCGCCGCCAGCGAGCTGGTGATCACCTCGGCGAAGGCCGACGCCGACCACGGGGCCTGGAGCCAGGTGAAGTTGAACGCCTGCTGGAGCTCGTCGGGGCGGACGTAGCGGGCCATCGACTCCGGGGTCTGGGTCCAGGCCTCGGCCACGCCCATCCGGTCGCCGTCGTACTCCGCCAGGATCCGGTGCCAGGAGCGGTAGACGTCGTGGACCTCGGGCTGGTCCCACATCGGCTCGTCGCCCAGATGCTGCGGGACCAGGCTTCCGGCCGCCTCGTGCTGCTGCTTCGCCCGCTGCTCGTCTGCGGGCGGGGGCTTGTCGAGGTCGCGCTGGTCGCGCAGCGTCTTGACCTTGAACAGGCCGTGCGCGACATCGACCCGGAAGCCGTCGACGCCACGGTCGAGCCAGAAGCGCAGGACGTCCTCGAACATCGCCGGCACCTCGGGGTTGCGCCAGTCGAGGTCGGGCTGGGTGGTGTCGAAGAGGTGGAGGTACCACTCGCCGTCCGTCAGGCGGGTCCAGGCCGGGCCGCCGAAGACCGACTGCCAGTTGTTGGGTGGCGTGGCTCCGCCGCGACCCTTGCCGGTCCGGAACAGGTAGCGGGCCCGTTCCGGGCTGCCGGGCGGGGCGGCGAGGGCCGCTTGGAACCACGCGTGCTCCGAGGAGGTGTGGTTGGGCACGAGGTCGACGACCACCTTGAGGCCGAGGTCGTGTGCCGTCGCGAGCAGGGTGTCCGCGTCGGCCAGCGAGCCGAACCGCGGGTCGACGTCGACGTAGTCGGACACGTCGTACCCGGCGTCGTGCTGGGGCGAGGGGTAGAACGGCGTGATCCACACCGCGTCGACACCGAGGTCGCGCAGGTAGGGCAGCCGCGAGGTCAGCCCGGGCAGGTCACCGAGGCCGTCGCCGTCGGAGTCGGCGAAGCTGCGGATGTAGACCTGGTAGAAGACGGCCTCCTTCCACCAGGGATCCGTGGGGGTGCTCATGCGAAGGCCGCCGGGTCGACCGCGACCCACAGGTGCTCGGCGGTGCCCACGACCCGCCCGTCGGCGTCGTACAACGAGGAGGAGGTCCAGGTCTTGCGCCCTTTGCTGCGACCGCCGCTGCCGACGATCACGTGCTCCTCGCCGATCACCGGCAGGGAGTCGAGGCGCGTGGTCATCCGGGCCAGCACCATCAGGCGCTCCTCGAGGTCTCCGGCCCAGCCGCCGACACAGTCCAGCGCCGCCCACGTCACCGGCACGCTCGCGCGCGGATGCTCGTCGGCGTAGGAGTGGTAGTCCTCGGCCACGCTGGCGTCGGGCGTCCAGGTGGCCGCCACCCGGACGGCGCCGTCGTGGTCGGCGACCCGGCCGGGGAAGATCCGCAGCCCGTCACCTTCGGCGCGCCCGGTGCCGCAGGCGAAGCAGGTCGGGAACGGGTGGCTGACCAGACCGGCGTACGCCGCCGTGGCCGCGCGCGCCTCGTCCGGTGGCACCGGCTCGACGTCCACGAGGTCCTCGTGGGTGCAGCGCGCGGTGGCGACGACGTCGTCCTCGTGCAGCGCGGCGACGCCTCCGTCGGCGGCGGCGATCGACATGGGGGTCTCCAGCGGCGGCGGCCGGCGCAGCGAGACCTCGATCGTGGGCCACGGCCGGGCGTGGTCGTCGGGGCACTCGCCCCCGGCGTGGACCGACAGCGCGCCGGCGGACCAGCCGCCGTTACCGGACGACGGGGGGCCGCAGTAGCGGGACGGCACCAGCAGGTCGTTCATGGGGCTCCTCGGGCTCCGGAGGCCTGGGCGGACCGGCACCACTCTGCCAGCCGTTGCCGGATGGGCCACAATGACCCAGTGATGAGGCAGTGAGGTTCCCGTGAGCGATCTGATCGACACCACCGAGATGTACCTCCGGACCATCTACGAGCTGGTCGAGGAGGGCATCGTTCCGCTGCGCGCCCGGATCGCCGAGCGGCTCCACCAGTCCGGCCCCACGGTGTCGCAGACGGTCTCGCGCATGGAGCGCGACGGCCTGGTCACCGTCGAGGGCGACCGCCACCTCGAGCTGACCGGCGAAGGGATGCGGCTGGCGACCCGGGTGATGCGCAAGCACCGGCTGGCCGAGCGGCTGCTGACCGACGTGATCGGGCTCGACTGGGAGCTGGTCCACGCCGAGGCCTGTCGCTGGGAGCACGTGATGTCCGAGACCGTCGAACGACGCCTGGTCGAGCTGCTCGACCACCCCACGGAGTCGCCGTACGGCAACCCGATCCCGGGCCTCGACGAGCTCGGCGAGACCGCCCCCGACGAGCTGGTCGAAGGGCTGTGGCTGCTCGCGGACCTGGCCGGCGCGGAGCTCTCGAGCGTCCGGGTCCGGCGGATCTCCGAGGAGCTGCAGAAGGACGAGCCACTGATGGGCACCCTGCGCCGGATCGGTGCGGTGCCCGACAAGGTGATCGGGGTCAGCATCACGCCGGCCGGGGTGCTGGTCGGCTCCGGCGGTGAGTCGGCCGAGCTCGACCTCGAGGCCGCGAGCCACATCTTCGTGTCCCGCGTCTGACCCCGCCGAGTCGGCGCACACAGGCGTCCAGACGACGCTGAGTCGGCACAAACAGGCGTTCAGATCACGCCGAGTCGGCGCAAACAGGCATGGGCGACAGGCCGAGTCGGCGCAAAGAGGCGTTCGATCACGCTGAGTCGGCGCAAAGAGGCGACTTTAGTACGACGGGTCGGCGCGGGTTGTCCTGTCCACGTCGCGCCGACTCGCGCAGACCTGACTGCCTCTTCGCGCCGACTCGGGCAGTCCTGACTGCCTGTTCGCGCCGACTCACCGGCTGTGGGGTGCCTCTTCGCGCCGACTCAGCGGCCGTGGTGTGCCTCTTCGCGCCGACTCAGCGGCTGTGGGGTGCCTGTTTGCGCCGAGTCAGCGGGGGCGGGCGTGGGAGAGGGTGACCAGGAACTCCGAGCAGCCGGACTCGAGCTTCACGGTGGCCAGGTCGTCGCCGCGGGTGGCCCCCCGGTTGACGATCACCACCGGAACCCCGGCCTTCGCGGCGCGGCGTACGAAGCGGAAGCCGCTCATCACGGTCAGGGACGAGCCCACGACGAGCAGCGCGTCGTCGGGAGTGAGCGCGTCGACGGCGTCGTAGCACTGCTGGACCCGGGCGGCCGGCACGTTCTCACCGAAGAACACGACGTCCGGCTTGAGCACGCCACCGCACGCCTCACAGTCGGGTACGACGAACCCCGCGGTGTCGTCGAGCTCCACGTCGCCGTCCGGCCGGCTCAGCACGTCGCCGTGCGCCTCGGCGAAGCCGGGGTTGGCCGCCGCCAGGCGCTGCTCGAGCAGCGACCGGCTCGTCGTACGTCGGCACGAGAGGCAGACGACGTCCGAGATCCGCCCGTGCAGGGCAACCAGCCGCCGGCTCCCGGCGGCCTCGTGCAGGCCGTCGACGTTCTGGGTGATCAGGAGGTCGGGATCGAGCCGGGCCAGGGCGCGGTGGCCGTCGTTGGGCTCCGCGTGGCGCATCCGGCCCCAGCCGAGGTGGCTGCGCGCCCAGTAGCGCTGCCGGGCGACCGGTCCGCCGACGAACTCCTGGTAGGTCATCGGCTGCCGGGACACCGAGCCCGGGCCGCGGTAGTCGGGGATGCCGGAGTCGGTGGACAGACCCGCGCCGGTGAGCACCACGAGGCGCGGCCCGAGCAGCACCGCGGGCACGAGCGCGTCGGGTGCCTGCAGGGCCACGGGTCAGCTCGCGTAGCGGGCGCGGGATCGGGCCCGCGCCTTCTCGGCCTCGACCTCGCGGTTCTTCGGCGGCGCCGCGGTGACCCAGTCGTCCAGCAGGTGCTGGGTGATGTGGGCGATCTCGTGGACGGCGCGGTCGAACGCCTCCTGATTGGCCGCCGACGGCTTCGCCGAGCCGCTCACCTTGCGGACGAACTGCAGCGCGGCCGCGGAGACCTCGGAGGACGTGGCCGGGGGCTCGAAGTTGTTCAGCGGTCGGATGTTGCGGCACATGGCTCCCAGCCTACGTCGGGCTCACGGATGCAGGAACCGTACGGCGGACGGCGTCACCAGCAGCACCCGACCGTCGGGGAGGGGCAGCGTCCGGATCCCGGCCGGGCCGGTCGCCGAGGTGACCGGGACCAGGTGGCCGTGCAGCGTGCCGTGCTGGATCCGCAGCACGGAGATCCACGCCTGCGGGCCGCCGTAGCCCTGGGAGACCACGGTGAGCAGGGTCCGGCTGTCCGGCAGCCAGGTGACCTGGTGCGGGTCGAGGCCGGCCTGGGCGATGCTGCCCGCCGGGTAGCGGACGGTGCCGACGGCGCGGGGGTGGGCCAGGTCGGCGATGCCGACGAGCGTGGCCTTGGCCCGCTCGGCCCGGACGGGGGGCTGGCTGACCGGCCCGCCGGAGACGGTGCCGGCGTCCGGCGCCGAGCCGCTGCCCTCGGGCGGGATCGGAGACGTGCTGGCCGGCGGCATCGTCGGCATCGGTGGTACGTCGACGGGGGTGGGGGAGGGCGCGGTCTGGCCGAGACCGAGCAGCAGGTGGCCGCCCACCGGGTGGAGGTACGACGACCAGCCCGGCAGGTGCAGGGCGCCCCGCACGCGGGGGTCGGTCGGGTCGGAGAGGTCGAGCACGTAGAGCGGGTCGACCTGCTGGAAGGTGACCATCACGGCCAGCCCGTCGAACCACCGCATCGAACGGATCTGCTGGTCCACCCCGAGCCCGTCGAGCCGGCCGACCTCCACGAGGCGTCCCGTCGTCGGCCGCAGCAGCACCACGGAGTTGGTCGGCGCACCGCCCACCGAGCCGACCGCCACGCGCAGCACTCCGCCGGACTCGTCCATCGACCACGAGCTCGCGACCTGCCCGTCCACCGAGCCGGCGCCGACATACGTGGCGGAGGTGCCGGAGAGGTCGAAGGCGTAGAGCTCGGTGGAGCTGTCGGGGGCCTGGGGCAGGGCGTCGGGGCCGGTCTGCGTGCTGGTCCCCGAACCCGGCTGGGGTGCGAGCTCGCGGCAGCAGCCCCACGGCGCCGGCTCGGGGGAGGTGGCGACGTACAGGTGGGTGGGGGAGACGTAGGCGAGCGTGGAGCCGGTCGCCACCGCGGTCGCGTCGGCGGTGGTCGGGTCCGACGGGTCCAGGCCGACCACGGTCAGCGTGCCGAGGCCGCCGAAGGTGTCGGGCACGGCGACGTTCGTGCAGGGCACGACCACCCGCGGCGCGCTGCGGCCGTCGGTCATCGTCGGCAGCCACTGGTCGATCGTCGACTCCCGGACCACGGCCTGGTTGGCCTTCAGGGCCTCATCGGTGGACCGGGTGCCGTCGGGCGTGACGAACGGCAGGGCGGGCAGGCCGCTCGACAGCACCAGCCGGACCACGCCGCCGGCCTGCCGGGCGGTGACCAGCGAGCCGTCGTACCTGGTGGCGCCGACCTCGGTGGGCCGGGACGGGTCGGAGAGGTCGAACGTCCGCACCATCGTCGACGGCGGCGGGGAGCCGTACGACGCACCGGCGGTCGGTGACCCGGGGGTCGCGCCGACGGCGACGAGGCGGTTGCCGTCGAGCAGCAGCTGCGTGCCCGACATCCCCAGCAGCGGCACGGATCCGAGCTCGCGTGGGCGCCGGCCGGACACGTCGTACGTCGTCACCGTGTCGTCGACGACCCGGGCCAGGACCGTGCCCGAGACCTTGGCGATGTCGGGCTCGTCGACCCCGGCCTCCTGGACGTTGGTGCCGGTCGCACTGCCGGTGGCCGTGTCCAGCGGCGCACCGGCACTCGCGTCGCCGCCCGCCGTGCCCAGCCCGACGGCGGACCCCGGCACGGCCCCGCCGTCGTAGACCACGGGGCCGTTCCAGCCCCACGCGGTCACCCGGTCGACGGCGTGGTCGACGTACCACCGGAGCAGGTCGGGGCACGACCGTCCGGTGCCGAGGTCCTGGCCGGCCAGCCGGACCGGCGAGGTGGAGGTGTCGGCGTTCCGGGAGGCGACCGCGAAGCCCGCCACGAACGCTGCCAGCACACCGAGGACGACTCCGACGACGCTCGCGGTACGGCGGAACACGGTGCTGGGCAGGCTCATGGCCATCTGACGACCGCGCTGGCCGCCCGGTTCCACCGGGTGCCACGATGGGCCGCATGACCGACTCCCCCCGCGCGGACCGGGCCTTCGACATCGTCCTGTTCGGCGCCACCGGCTTCACCGGGCGGCTGACCGCGGAGTACCTCGCCCGGCAAGCGCCCTCGGGGCTGCGCTGGGCGCTGGCCGGACGCAACCCGGACAAGCTCGCCGGGGTGCGGGAGCACCTGGCCGGCATCGACCCGGCGCTGGCCGACCTGCCGTTGCTCACCGCCGACGCCACCGACCCTACGTCGCTGGCGGCGGTCGCCGGGCAGGCCCGGGTGGTGATCACCACGGTGGGCCCCTACCTCAGCTACGGCGAGCCGCTGGTGGCCGCCTGTGCCGCTGCCGGCACCGACTACGTCGACCTCACCGGGGAGCCGGAGTTCGTCGACCGGATGTACGTCGCGCACCACGCGACCGCCGTGGCGAGCGGCGCCCGTCTGGTCCACGCCTGCGGGTTCGACTCGATCCCGCACGACCTCGGTGCCTACCACGCCGTCCAGCAGCTGCCCGACGACGTCCCGATCACCCTGCGCGGGGTGGTCCGCTCGCGCGGCACGTTCTCCGGTGGCACCTTCCACTCGGCGATGACGCAGATGTCGCGCAGTCGGCAGATGAAGCAGGCGTCAGCGGCCCGGCGCAAGGCCGAGGGTCGCCCCGAGGGTCGGTCGTCCCGCGCGGTGTCCGGCAAGCCGCACCGCGACTCGGTGCTCGGTCGGTGGCTGCTGCCGCTGCCGACGATCGACCCGCTCGTGGTGGCCCGCAGCGGCGCGGCGCTGGCGTCGTACGGGCCGGACTTCCGCTACTCCCACTACGCCGGCACGAAGACGCTGCGGTACGCCGTCGGCGGCGCGGTCGGCGTGGGTGCGCTGGGGCTGGCGGCCCAGGTGAAGCCGGTGCGCAGCTCGATGCTCAAGCACATCAAGCAGGGGGACGGGCCCGACGCGGCCCGCCGCGCCAAGTCGTGGTTCAGCGTCGACTTCGTGGGTGAGGGTGGCGGGCGGACCGTCCGCACCCGCGTCTCCGGTGGCGACCCGGGCTACGACGAGACCGCCAAGATGCTGGCCGAGTCGGCGCTGAGCCTGGCCTTCGACGACAACCCGCCGACCGCGGGCCAGGTCACCACCGCCCAGGCGATGGGCGACCACCTGCTCGAGCGGCTCCAGGCGGCGGGCCTGTCCTTCGAGGTGCTGTAGCCGCTCCGGTCAGGGGACCGTGACGGTCACGTGGGTGCCGGCCGAGGTCTGGTGGTCGCCGCCGTGGTACACCACGGTCAGCCGGTGCCGGCCCGGCGCGAGCAGGGCCAGGCGGACACTGCCGTGACCGCCGCTGACCTGGAGCCTGCCAAGCCCGCGGCCCCGGAGCAGCACCCGCGCGTCCCCGGACGGTGAGGTGAGGCCCGGCGTGTGCACGTCGAGGGTCAGGTGCACCCGGCCGGCCGCGTAGGTCGTGTGCACGACCAGGCTCGGCACGGTCAGCACCGTGTCGGTGACCAGCGAGCGACGCTGGGTCGAGGTCCAGTGCTGCGCTTTCAGGGTGACCACGACGTGCAGGTGGTGGCGCACGTCGGCGGGACGCACGACGTACGTGGCCGCGCGGGCGCCGCGGATCGGGGTGGCGCCGCGGTACCACCGGTAGTGCGGGGTCGCGGCCGTCGGCGAGAAGGACGGCACCCGGGCGTGCAGCGTCCGGCCGAGGACCGCCCGGCCGGTGATGGTCGGCTTGGCGAACGCGGTGATGCCGAGGACGACCCGGTCGGTGCTCGCGGAGTCGACGTCGAGGGTCGTGTAGCCGGCCGCCTGGGCGGTGACCCGTACATGGAGGCGGGAGCCCGCGTCGGCCGCCGTGGGGGCGTAGGTGCTGTCGGTCGCTCCGGTGATCGGGTGCGTCCCGGCGTACCACTGGTAGGAGATCGCGTCGGGCGTGATCGACCACTCGCCGCTGGTGGCGTGCAGGGTCCGGCCGAGCATCGGCCGGCCCGAGACCTGCGGGGCCGTGGTCGAGCGGATCACGCCGGGCAGGGTGGCGGCGGTCGGCTGGCTGGTCACCATCGCGGTGAGGTAGCCGGGCCGGAGCGCGATCACCTCCACCGTGACCGCCTTGCCGAGGTCGAGGGCGGTCGGCGTGTAGGTGCGGGCGGTGGCGCCGGGGACCGGGAGGGCGTTGACGCTCCACTGGTAGTGCACCTCGGCGCGCGGGGTCCAGGCGCCGGGGTTGGCGCGGAGCTCCACACCGACCTGTGCGACACCCTTGACCGCCGGGGCTCGGGTGTTGAGGAAGGTGCCCGGCGCGACCGGGCCGGTGGCCGCGGAGGTCGTGGTCGCGGTGGCGTAGCCGGCCTGGTTCATCGTGACCTGGACCGAGATCTGCTTGCGGAGGTCGTCGGCGGTCGGGGTGTACGTCGTACCCGTGGCGCCGTCGATCGCGACGCCGTCGGCGAGCCACTGGTAGGTCGCCGAGCCGGCCGGCGTCCACGTGCCCGGGTCGGCGGTCAGCACCTGGTCGACCTGCGGGGTGCCGGTGATCGACGGCTGGACCTTGGTCACGAAGGTGCCGGGGGCGACGGCTGCGGTGGGCGCCGAGGCGACCTTCATCGTGGTGTAGCCGGGCGCGGTGGCGATCACCTTCACGTTGATGGCGTCGCCGAGCTGCGCGGCGGTCGGGACGAAGGTGGACGCGGTGGCACCGTCGATCACCTTGCCGTCGGCGAACCACTTGTAGGAGTAGGCGCCGGCCGGGCTCCAGGCGCCGGAGGTGGCGCTGAGCTGCACGCCCACCTGGGGGGTCCCGGAGACCGCGGGTGCGGCGCCGGCGACGAAGACACCGGGTGCGACCGACGGGGTGGGGTCGGTGCTGGCGGTCCCGCTGTGCGAGCCGGACTTGGTCGCGGTCACCTTGGCCCGCAGGTGCTTGGCCAGCTGCGCGGCGGTCGGCTTGAACGACTTGGTGGTGGCGCCCGAGATCGGGGAGCCGTTGGCCAGCCACTGGTAGTGGAAGGTCAGGTTCTTGGCGCTCCACGAGCCGTTCGACGTCGTCAGCTTCGCACCCACCTGGGCGGTGCCGGTGATCGTCGGCGAGGCGGTGTTGCGCACCACCGTGTCCTTGACGTGGATGAACCCCGAGGGCCACAGGGAGCTGCTCGTGGAGATGGTGCGGGTGTCGTAGAAGCCCTCGTGCAGGTAGTTGTACTCCTCGATCGTGATCGAGGAGTCGCCGACGACCTGCACCCAGGCGACGTGGCCGCGTGACGACCCCGCCGAGCCGGCGGCCCACCACGCGACGGCCCCACGGGTGGGGTTGTTGTCGACCGGGATGCCGAGGGACTTGGCCGCGTTCTTCCAGTTCGAGGCGTTGCCCCAGTGCGCACCCTCGAAGTAGTCGGTGAAGGCCACGTTGTTCTCGGAGTTCAGGCGCCAGGCCACGAAGGAGGTGCACTCGCGGTTGTAGAACAGCCACGGGTCCACCAGGGAGTCCTGGGCGGCGTTCTTCAGACGGGAGGGGTAGTCGTCGACTCCGGACGCAGCGCTGACCCGCTCCGGATGGAGCAGTGGAGCGGTCACCGCGAGCACACCAGCGACCAGGGCGAGCGCGCAAAGTCGTGTCAAGGGGACACGCCGTTGCGTGCGTCGTCTGATACGCATGTGACAGACGTTAACCGTGTGACAGCGGTTTGGTCAGGGGGTCGGCTGAACTACAAACCTGTGATTCGCGAGCCTCCGCCTGAGGGGTCCGACGAGGTCCATGCTCTCGCAGGATCGGCCGCCCCGCGGGCGATTCGGTCAGGCCGGATCGGCCAGCTTGGCCACCAGCGCGTCGCGGTCACGCCAGGCCGGCAGCGACCGGCCGGTGTGGCTCTCGACCCACGCGATCTCCGGCTCGCTGAGCTCGAACAACCGGTCCAGGTCGGCCACCGGCAGGTGGGGCTTCACGTGGGGAGCCTTGCGCTTGTGGATCGTGCGGTTGGGCCGGGCGGCGTCCAGGATCTCCTCGGTGACGTCCAGCCCGAGATCGCCCATCACCGTCGCCAGGAACTCCCGTGGCTGGGCCGCCAGGTCGTCGAAGAGGTAGACCGTCAGCCGCTCCTCGCCCAGGGCGCCGGCCCAGTGCTTCCAGTGCACCGAGTAGAGACCCAGGTCGACCAGGCCCATCGAGGGCGGGCAGTCGAAGATCCCCTCACCCTCCCGGACACGGCCGCGTGCGTTGTTGTGGTGGTACGCCGAGACCGCGCGCGACACGGGGTCGCGGAACACCAGCAGCACCCGCTCGAGCTCGTCGCCGAGGACCGCGGCCACGAAGTCCGCCGGCTCCCAGGCGCGGACCGGCGGAGACGACGGCCGGTCACCGCGGTGCCAGAAGTAGTGGGGCGTCGACTCGCCCCGCCAGCGCGCGTCACCGGCGTCGGCGAAGTGCTGCTCGTACGCCGCGAGGGCGGCGGCATCGCCGTAGTTGTCCGGGTTGCTGAAGAAGTCGAGCTCCTTCTGCCGGGTCATGAAGATGTCCGGATGGTGCCGCAGCATGCGGTGCAGCCACGTCGTGCCGCTCTTCTGAGCGCCAGCAATCATGAGGTTCGGCCGCACGGGCCGCACCATATCCGATGCGCTTCCCGCCGGCCGGTTGCCGCAGGGTCCGGGCGATGGGCGGGAAACCGGGGTGCCCCAGGCAGGAGTCGAACCTGCGACCTTTCGCTTAGGAGGCGGCTGCTCTATCCACTGAGCTACTGGGGCCGGAGCGCCTGCGCGGCGCCGCCCGATTGTGTCACGGGCCCTAGCCCCGGAACGCGGTCACTCCGGTCAGGGTCGGGACGAAGACGAAGCCGCCGTCGACGACCGACGAGGGGAAGTGGGTGAGGCTGCCGGCGTTGATCCGTTGTACGACGGACCCGTTGCGCAGCCGGAGCACCACCAGGTCGCCGCTGTCGCGGTCGGCGACGTAGACCCGCGAGCCGGCGACCACGGGCGAGCTGTAGAGGCCGCCTGCGGACCAGACCCAGTGCATGCCGTGCGCGCCGACGTGCAGCGCCCGGATCTGGTGCTCGCCCAGGCACGGCATCAGCACGGTGCGGCCGGCCACGGCCGGCCCGCCGAACGCCGTACAGCCGTCGAGCTCGGCGACGTCCGACCCGACCCCGTGGAAGTGCTGGCGCAGGAGGTAGACGGTGCCGCGCTTGCCCGCGATCACGATCCGGTGCACCCCGGGGACCGAGGCCGGTGACGACGAGCCGAGGTCGAGGTCCTGCTGGTTGTCGTCGCGCCACGTCGCCGGGGCGAACACCGAGAGGCGGTGCAGCCGTGTGGGGCTCAGCTCGGTGACCGAGTCGCTCTTGTCCCACCGCCCGTTGAGCTCGGCGCCGTTGCCGCTGGCGGCGTACACGTGGCCGTTGGGGCCGAGGATCGGGCCACCGGTCGCCCACATCCCGGCCTCGCGGGCGGTGGGGACCTCGTAGTGGAACGTGCGGCCGGCACCCGACGTCGACGTCGAGGTCACGTAGCCGACGTAGTTGTCGCAGTCGCCGGCGAGGCCGCCGAAGGTGACGACCACGCGGCCGTTCTCGACGAGGAGGGCGGACCGCTGCTGCTCCGCGCTGCGGTTGCGCTCGGGCAGCACGTCGAGGTTGCGGTGCCAGCGCTTCTGCCCGGTGGCCGCGTCGAGCGCCCAGAGCGTGTGGTGGCCGCCGTCGGTCTCCGCGACGACGAAGACCGAGCCGGTCGCCCTGTCGTAGGCCGGGGTGCCGGTGATGCCGAGCGGGTCGATGTCACCGCACGGCAGGCCGCTGCGCGGCTGGGGTGTGCCCAGCGACGTCGACCAGCGACGGTGCCCGGTGGCCGCGTTCAGGCCGACCACGTCGTTGCCCTCGGTGGCCGCGATCAGGGTGGTGCCGACGACCAGCGGCTCGCCGTACACGGCGTTGCCGAGGTCCGCGGACCAGGCCCGGTGCAGCGGCGAGGCTGCGGGGTGCGCGACGTGACCGGTGTGCCGGGCGTCGTGGTGCCACATCGGCCAGTCGGAGAACGTCGTGGCCGCCCGGTTCGAGCCGGTGTGGTGCACCAGGCCGGCCGGAGCGGCGGGCGCGGAGGAGCAGGCGGCGACCAGGATCAGCGCGAGGGGGGCCAGGACCGAGATCAGGCGACGCATGCGTCCAGTGTGCCGGTACGACGTACCCGCGTCACGCAGCCGAACCCGGGCACGGCGGCTCCGACCGCGACGCGGCACCGTCGGACGCCGGCGAATTGTCTCCCCGTCGTCCGCCGGTCACAATTTGGTCACGCCCCGTATGTTCGAGGCGTTCCGGCTGCGCCTGGCCGGACCTTCCCGTGTCTCCGAGGTCTGTCCCATGTCTGCTTCCCCGCCCGAACCGAGCACGTCTGCCGACGACTCGGTCGCCGGGAAGCGCAAGGGGAAGGTGAAGGCCCGGCACACCGTCGGCCGCGTCGTGCTGGCCACCATGACCGTGATCGCCCTGGCGACGGGCGTGAGCGTGGTCTACCTCTACCGGCACTACAACTCCAACCTCACCGTGCTCGACACCGGCGCCGCCCTCAAGAACCGGCCGAAGCACGTGGCCCCCACCGGTCCCTCGGGGCCGATCAACATCCTGGTGATGGGCTCGGACAACCGGGACGCCCCCGGGGACCACATCGACAACCTGACCGGCATCGGCAAGCGCTCGGACACCACGATCCTGCTGCACCTGTCGGCGGACCGGCAGCACGCCTACGGGATCAGCATCCCGCGCGACTCGGTGGTGCACCGGGCCGCGTGCTACGACACCACCGGCAAGCAGATCTCGGCTCCCACCGACGGCGCGATGTGGAACGACGCGTTCAACATCGGGGGCCCGGCGTGCACGATCGAGCAGTTCGAGCAGCTCACCCACGTGCCGGTCGACCACTTCGTCGTCGTCGACTTCGCCGGCTTCCAGGCGATGGTCGACGCGATCGGCGGCGTCGACGTCTGCATCCCGCACGCGGTCAACGACACCATCGGCCACATCACGCTGCCCGCCGGCACCCACAAGCTCTCCGGGATGCAGGCGCTCGACTACGTGCGTGAGCGCGAGGCGCTCGGGAACGGCTCGGACATCGGTCGGATCAAGCGCCAGCAGGCCTTCATCGCCTCGATGGCGCACACCGCGATCAGCGCCAACACGCTGGCCAACCCGCTGCACCTGACCAGGTTCCTGGACGCGACGACCAAGTCGCTGACGGTCGACACCGGTCTGAAGAGCATCGCCAAGCTGGTCGGTCTGGCCTACCAGTTCCGGCACATCGGCCTGAACAAGATCCAGTTCGTCACCACGCCGTGGATGGCCGACCCCACCAACGCCAACCGCGTGGTGTGGCAGACCCAGCCGGCCGCCGCCATGTGGAACGACATCGCCCACGACCGGCTCCTGCCGAAGTCGATCCTGAGCGGCTCGATCAACGCCAAGCACATCCCGGGTGTGACCCACAACCACAAGCCGGGGTCCAGCCAGGCCGCGGCCAACCTGGCCAACGGCCTCTGCGCCTGATGGTCCAGCCCGACCCCGACGCGGTGGCGCGCAAGCGCCGTCTCGACGAGGTGTTCGGCGACGTGCTGCCCGAGACCACCAACGACGAGCGTGACGACCGCGACCCGGGCGACGAGGCCTCGGACCGCTGGCTGCGCGAGCAGGTGCCCCCGCACCACGGGTGAGCGACGGGCGGTGCCGTCGGGCCGGGACCCGGCTCAGGGAGTCGGCGGCGTGATCGTGGCGGTGCCGCCACCGTTCTGCTGGGCGAGCAGGTCGCGGATCTCCTGGAGCAGCTTGACGTCCTCCGGGGTGCCGGGCTCGGGGCTCGGGAAGAAGCGCTCCTTCGCCTTGGTGTAGGGCACGACGATCGCGTAGTAGACGATCGCGGCGATCACCACGAAGGCGATCACGGTGTTGCCGAAGTGGCCGCCGAGGGTGGTGTCGTCGAACGCCGTCTTGATGCCCGGGATCACGCTGGTCAGCCAGGCCGTGAAGGCAGTGACGACGGCCGCGAAGGATGTGGCGATGATGAACGCGACGGCGATCTCGATCAGGTTGCCGCGGAGGATGAAGTTCTTGAACCCGGTCATGACTGCTCCCTCGTCACCGTCCCGAAGACGGCCCTGGCTGCTCGGACCGGACCACGCTAGCGGGAAATGACGACGCTGAGGAGGTCGGTCGCCGCCGCGGCCGCGATCCGGTCGACCTCGGAGGGCGCGGCCCCGACGACCACGAGCCGGCCGGTCAGGCCCGGGCTCCCGGTGGCCTGGCCGGGGTCGGGTCGCGGGATCGCCAGGACCGGCACGCCGACCGCGACGTACGACGCCGTACCCCGGCGTGGGTCCGCGGCGACCAGGTCGACCCGGTCGCCCGAGCGCAGCAGCCCGACGGCCGCAGCGTCGGCGATCCGGACCGGCAGGGCCACCCGACCGGGGTAGCCGTCGAGCAGCGACGCCGCCACCAGCCGGCTGTCGGTGACCGGCTCGCCGGCGCGGACCGGGCCGGCCAGCGTGCGCCCGGCCGCGTCGGGGGCGGAGCCGACCGGAGCGAGGTCGGCGGGGTACCTGCGTGGCACGAGGTCCGCGTCGGTCAGCACCGCTCCCGACGCCAGGTCGTGCGCGGCCACCTCGACGGTGACCGTCGGCCCCGGCGGTGGGCGTACGGCGTGCAGCCCGGCGAGCACGGCGCCCGCGGCGCAGAGCGCGGCCAGTGGTCGCCGTCGAGCGAGCACCAGTCGGCGCACGGCCCGGCGGGTGCGTTCACGACGTCCCCGCGGCGGGGGAGCGTCCGGCGACGGGATGGCGGCCATGGTCCGACCGTAGGTGGCTCGGACCGCCCGCGCGGGCGCTCTCCACAGGCGCCGGCGTCGGTGCTGTCGGCGACCCGGTCGTCAGCTGCCGGCGGAGCCCGATCCGCTGCCGCTGGCGGCCGGCGTCGAGGTGGTCCCGGAGCCGGTCGACGTCGACGACGAGGAGTCCGGCTTGCTGGTCGAGGCGGCCGCGGAGGTGCTCGTCGAGTCGCTCGACTTGGCCGCCGGGGCGTCGGTCGACGTCTTCGTGTCGCGGCTGTCGTTGCGGTAGAAGCCGGACCCCTTGAAGACCACGCCGACCGCGTTGTAGACCTTGCGCAGCCGACCGCCGCACGCGGGGCAGACGGTGAGCGCGTCGTCGGTGAAGCTCTGGAACTGCTCGAACGAGTGGTCGCACTCGGTGCAGCGGTACTGGTAGGTGGGCAACGAAGGGATCCTCGGGTCGGAGCCGGTGGGGCTGCGTCGGTGGGCGCGGGGCGCCACTCACGTCGGGGTGATGGCTGGCACTCACCGTCGGCGACTGCCAATGATACGGCACAATGACCAGACGATGAGCTCGAGCACCGACAGGCCTGACGGGGACCCGCCCGAGGCTCCCGGAGCGGGGTCCTGGCGCGACACCTTCCGCTCCCTGCCCCGGCCGGTCCGGCTCACGTCGTACCTCTGCGTGCTGGTCGCGCTCCTCCTCGTGGCCGGCCTGGTGACCGTGGTGGTGCTGGTCCGCCGGCCCTTTCCGCAGGTCGACGGGACGGTCGACCTGCCCGGGCTGAGCGCGCCCGTGACGGTGGTGCGCGACGGCAACGGCATCCCGCAGCTGTACGGCGACACGATGGGCGACCTGATGCAGGCGCAGGGGTACGTCGCCGCCCAGGACCGCTTCTTCGAGATGGACGTGCGGCGCCACATCACCAGTGGCCGGCTCAGCGAGCTGTTCGGCTCGACCACGCTGAAGACCGACGAGTTCGTGCGCACCCTGGGCTGGCGACGGACCGCGGCCCGCGAGATGGCGCTGCTCCAGCCGCGCACCCGCGAGGCCCTCCAGTCCTACGCCGACGGGGTCAACGCCTACCTGTCCACCCACTCGCCGAGCCACATCTCGGTCGAGTACACCCTGCTCGCCGCCAGTGGCGTGAGCTACGAGCCGGAGCCGTGGACTCCGGTCGACTCCCTGAGCTGGCTCGAGGCGATGGCGTGGGACCTGCGCGGCAACATGGGCGACGAGATCGACCGGGTGCTGGACCTGGCCGGCCACACCCGGGCGCAGGTCGACCAGCTCTACCCCGCCTACGACTACGACCTGCACCCGCCGATCGTCGACCAGGGCGCGGTCGTCGACGGCGTCTACCAGCAGGACGCGACCCAGCCCGGCACCCGCAACCCCGAGCGGCCGGCGTACGACGCCCGCGCGCGCGGCGAGCTCCGGCGCCTGGGCCGGGGGTTGGCCGACATTCCGCAGCTGATGGGGAAGGGGAGCGGCATCGGCAGCAACAGCTGGGTGGTCGACGGTGCGCACTCCGCGACCGGTGCGCCGCTGCTCGCCAACGACCCGCACCTCGGCGTCAGCCTGCCCGGAATCTGGATGCAGATCGGGCTGCACTGTCGCGTGGTCGACCGGCAGTGCCCGCTCGACGTCTCGGGGTTCACGTTCTCCGGCGTCCCGGGGGTCGTGATCGGCCACAACGCCGACATCGCCTGGGGGTTCACCAACCTCGACCCCGATGTCTCGGACCTGTTCCTGGAGAAGGTGCGCGGCGACCGGTGGCGGCACGGCGGCCGGTGGCTGCCCCTGAAGCAGCGGCGCGAGCGGATCCACGTGCACGGCCGGCCCGACGTCACCATCGACGTCCGCTCGACCGCGCACGGCCCGATCCTGTCCGACGTGTCCGACCAGCTCCGCGAGGTCGGCACCCAGGCACCGGTCGGCGGAGGTCGTCCGGACGGAACGTCGTACGCCGTGTCGCTGGAGTGGACCGGGGACCGTCCCTCGCGTACCGCCGACGCGATCCTCGGCTTCGACACCGCCCACGACTGGCGCAGCTTCCGGCGTGCGGCCTCGCGCTTCGCCGTACCGGCGCAGAACCTCGTGTACGCCGACCGGGCCGGCCACATCGGCTACCAGGCGCCGGGGCGGATCCCGATCCGGCAGTCGGGCAACGACGGGCTGTGGCCGTCGGCCGGTTGGCGGCCGGAGAACGACTGGACCGGCTCCTACGTGCCGTTCTCGGCCCTGCCCGACGTGCTGGACCCGAAGGACGGCTTCGTGGTGACCGCGAACCAGGCCGCGGTGGGGCAGGGTTACCCCTACTACCTGACCCGCGACTGGGACCAGGGGTACCGCTCGACCCGGATCCGGGCAATGCTCACCTCGGCCTTCGCCGACCACGGCACCGTGTCGGTCGCGGACCTGACGGCGATGCAGCTCGACACCAGCAACCCGATGGCGCCGGTGCTCGTGCCCTACCTGCTGAGGGTCGGCCTGCCCCGCGGCTACTACGCGGCTGGCCAGGTCCTGCTGCGTGGGTGGGACTTCACGCAGCCCGCCGACAGTGCCGCGGCGGCGTACTACAACGTGGTCTGGAGCGACCTGCTGGCCGACACCTTCCACGACGAGCTGCCGCGCGCCCAGTGGCCCGACGGAGGCGACCGCTGGATGGCCGTGGTCACCCGGCTGCTGCTGCACCCGCGCGACCGCTGGTGGGACGACGTGACGACGCCGCAGCGGGAGACCCGCGACGACATCCTGCACACGGCGATGGTGCAGGCCCGCAACGACCTGACCGAGCTGCTCTCGCGGTCGACGTCGGGCTGGTCGTGGGGGGCGATCCACGAGCTGGACCTGCACAACCAGACCCTCGGCGAGTCCGGCAACGCGGTGGCCGAGCGGCTGCTCAACCGCAACGGCTTCGAGGTCGGCGGCGGCGACGCGATGGTCGACGCCGCCGCCTGGGACGCCGCGTCCGGGGACTTCCGCAACCGCTTCCACGTCACCTCCGCCCCGTCGATGCGGATGGTGGTCTCACTGGCGGACTTCGACGCCTCGCGCTGGGTCAACCTGACCGGCGAGTCCGGCCACGCCTACGACGCCCACTACACCGACCAGACCGGGCTCTGGGTGCACGGACAGACCCTGCCCTGGGCCTTCTCGCCGGCCGCGGTCCGGGCCACGACCCAGCACACCCTCACCCTTCGCTGATTTCGGTGGTCGAGCGAAGTCGAGACCACGGTGGGCTTCGGTGGTCGAGCGATCGAGACCACGAACGACTCAGGCACCGGGCCCGCGGTGTACGGCGTCCCAGGCATCACGGTCGGTGCCGCGAGCCAGCTCCACCAGGTCCTCGAGTCGGCCCTCGATCAAGGCCAGTCGCGTGGCGCGACTCCAGTTCTGCACCTGCTTCTCGAAGGCGAACGCCTCGCCTACGTGCTCGAACTCCGTTGCCCAGACCAGCCGCACGGGCAGCCGGCATCGGGTGTACGCCGACCCGGCACCGGCCTGGTGCTGGGCAACCCGCGCGTCGATGGTGCGGGTGCTGCCGACGTACAGGGAGCCGTCAGCACACTCGAGGATGTAGGTCCACGCCATCCGGACATCGTGCAAGAACTGGGGCATTCGACGGGCGGCTCGATCCTCCGGCTGTGGATCGTGGTCTCGACTTCGCTCGACCACCGAGGCTGGGCTCGGCCACCCAGGCTGCTCTCGACCACCGAGGCTGGGCTCGACCACCGAGGCTGGGCTCGACCACCGAGGCTGGGCTCGACCGCCGAGAGGCTCGTGGTCTCGACTTCGCTCGACCACCGAGGCTGGGCTCGACCACCGAGGGGCTCGTGGTCTCGACTTCGCTCGACCACCGAGGACGCTCGACCACCGAGGGGCTCGTGGTCTCGACTTCGCTCGACCACCGAGGCTGGGCTCGACCACCGAGGGGCTCGTGGTCTCGACTTCGCTCGACCACCGAGGACGCTCGGCCACCGAGGTGGTGGTGGTCTCGACTTCGCTCGACCACCGAGGGGTCAGCGGAGGGGGAGCCAGCGGGTGGGGGTGGCCGCGGTGGTGACCGGGCGGTCGTGCGGGTCGACGGGTACGTCGAGCCCCACTTCGTCGTCGTAGAGCAGCACCACGACGGGGGTGCCGACCGGGACCCGCGCCAAGGCGCGGTCGTAGCAGCCGCCGCCCTGACCGAGCCGGGCACCCGTGGGGGAGACGGCCGTCCCCGGCACGAGGACCACGTCCGCGGTGGCGATGGCGTCCAGACCGAGGCGGTCGGCGGGCTCGAGCAACCCGCGGCGGGCGGGGACCAGCGCGGTCGAGCCGCGCCAGGTGCCCCAGTCCAGGTCGAGGTCGGGCTGCACCACCGGCAGGATCACCCGCTTGCCGGCGGCGGTCAGCGCGTCGAGCAGTGGGCCGGTGCCCGGCTCCGCCCCGATCGAGACGTACGCCGTCACCGTCGCGGCACGTCGTACCTCCGGCTGCGCCAGCACCACCTCGGCCAGACCGCGCGCCGCGTCGCCGATCTCGAGCAGGGAACGACGGCGACGGGTGGTGCTGATGCGATCCCTGAGGGCGATCTTCGCCACAGCTGCGGACGGCAGGGCCCCGTCGTCGGATCGCGATTGTAGGGAGGGCACGAGGCAAGCCTACGATCGATCGCATGAGCAGTGCCGGACTCGACCGTGCCCGCGCCAAGATGACCGACGCGGGCCTGGACCCTGTCGCCGTGGACACCTTCGCGCACTACTACCGGCTGCTGGAGCGCGGCGAGACCGGGATGATCCCCGAGTCCTCGATCGAACCGTTCGAGATGGAGTCGATCGACGACGTCGACATCGACCCCGAGGCCGGGTCGGCCGCGCTCCGGACGACGGCGGTGATCAAGCTGAACGGCGGCCTCGGCACGTCGATGGGTATGGAGCGCGCCAAGAGCCTGCTGTGCGTGCGCAAGGGCTGGTCGTTCCTCGACATCATCGCCCGCCAGGTGCTCCACCTGCGCCGCGAGCACGACGCCCCGCTCCCGCTGATCTTCATGAACAGCTTCCACACCTCGTCGGACACCATGGCCGCCCTGGCCCGCTACGCCGACCTGCCGGTCGATGGCCTCCCGCTGGAGTTCCTGCAGAACCGCGAGCCCAAGCTCCTGGTCGACGACCTCACCCCGGTCAGCTTCTCCCGCAACCCCGACCTCGAGTGGTGCCCGCCCGGCCACGGTGACCTCTACACCGCGCTGCGCGGCACCGGGCTGCTCCAGGACCTGATCGACCAGGGCTACGAGCGGGTCTTCGTCTCCAACTCCGACAACCTGGGTGCGGTGGTGGACCCCCGCGTCGCCGGCTGGTTCGCCGGCACGGGTGCGCCGTTCGCGATCGAGGCCGTACGCCGTACCCCCTCGGACCGCAAGGGCGGCCACTTCGCGCGGCGCAAGGTCGACGGCCGGATCGTGCTGCGCGAGTCGGCGCAGACCAGTCCCGAGGACGCCGCCGCGCTGGCCGACCTCGAGCGGCACCGCTACTGCTCGACCAACAACCTGTGGTTCGACCTGCGCGCGATGGCCGAGACTCTCGACTCCCGCAGGGGCGTGCTCGGCCTGCCGATGATCCGCAACGTCAAGCACGTCGACCCCGCAGACCCGAGCACCCCGGAGGTGATCCAGATCGAGACCGCGATGGGCTCGGCGATCGAGGTCTTCGAGGGCGCCCGCACGATCGAGGTCAGTCGCGACCGCTTCGTCCCCGTCAAGACCACCAACGACCTGCTCGTGCTCCGCTCCGACGTGTACGACGTGGGGTCCGACTTCGTGATGACGCCCGCTGTCGACGAGGTCCCGTTCGTCGATCTCGACCCCGACTACTACAAGCTGGTGCCCGACTTCGAGCGCCGCTTCCCCGAGGGCGCACCCTCGCTGCGGGAGGCGACCTCGCTGAAGGTCTCGGGCGACTGGACGTTCGGCACCAAGGTCAAGGTCGTCGGAGACGTCTCGCTCGAGACCGCCGCGGCCGACCGGATCCCGCCGGGTAGCGTCTTGGAGCATGACTGACCCGCTCGTTCCCCCGCTCGTCACCGTCGAGGAGCATCGCGAGCGCATCCTGGCCGCGATCACGCCGCTGCCGGCCTTCGACCAGCCGTTGATGGAGGCCTTCGGGTTGTCCGCGGCCGAGGACGTGCACGCCGAGGTCGCGCTGCCCGGTTTCGACAACTCCGCGATGGACGGGTACGCCGTCTGCCACGCCGACGTGGCCGGCGCGACCGCCGAGTCACCCGTGCACCTGCCCGTGGTGGGTGAGATCGGGGCCGGACAGGCGGGGCTGCTGGCGATGTCACCGGGCACGGCCGTCAAGATCATGACCGGTGCCCCGGTGCCGGCCGGTGCGGACTCGATCGTGCCCTACGAGTGGACCGACCGCGGCGTCGCCCAGGTCGTGATCTCGCAGGCTCCCGAACTCGGCCAGCACGTGCGCCCGGCCGGGGAGGACGTCGCTGTCGGCGACCTGATCGTGGCCCAGGGGACCGTGCTCGGCCCCCGTCAGCTCGGGCTGCTGGCAGCCGTCGGCCGCCCGTCGGTGCGGTCGCGCCCACGGCCGCGCGTGGTGGTCCTGTCCACCGGCTCCGAGCTCCGCGAGCCCGGCACCGCGCTGGGCCACGACTCCATCTACGACGGCAACTCCTTCCTGCTCGCGGCGGCCGTGCGGCAGGCCGGAGGCATCGCCTACCGGGTCGGAATCGTCCCCGACGAGCCGCGCGCGTTCACCGACGCGCTCGGCGACCAGCTGGTCCGGGCCGACCTGGTCGTCACCAGTGGTGGCGTCTCGATGGGCGACTACGACGTGGTGAAGGCCGCGCTGGCGCCCCTCGGAACGGTGTGGTTCGGCGGGGTCGCGATGCAGCCGGGCAAGCCCCAGGGGTTCGGGCTGGTGGGCGAGGACCAGACGCCGATCATCACCCTGCCGGGCAACCCGGTGTCGTCGTACATCTCCTTCGAGCAGTTCGTCCTCCCGGCCATCCGCCGGCTGATGGGGCGGACGCCGTACACCCGGCCGACCGCGGACGCCCAGCTCACCCACGCCCTGCGCTCACCCGAGGGCCGCCGGCAGTTCGCGCGGGGGACGCTGTCGGTGATCGGCGGCCGGCTCGCGGTCACGCCGGTCGGCCCGCAGGGCTCGCACCTGATCGGCGACCTCGCCGACTCCGACGCGCTGATCGTGGTGCCGGAGTCCGTGACGTCGGTCGACGCCGGTGAGACAGTGACCGTGCTGCCCCTAGACGAGGAGTTCTAGACCGTGGACCACCTCACCCACGTGGACGAGTCCGGCGCGGCCCGGATGGTCGACGTCTCGGGCAAGGAGCGCACCGTCCGTGAAGCGGTCGCGGCCGGGCGGGTGCTGGTCTCGGCCGACGTGGTCGCGCTGCTGCGGGGGGCCGGCGTACCCAAGGGCGACACCCTGGCCGTGGCCCGGCTCGCCGGGATCATGGGTGCCAAGCAGACGCCGTCGTTGATCCCCCTGTGCCACCCCCTCGCGCTGTCCAGCGTGACCGTCGACCTCCAGGTCACCGACGACTCCGTCGACGTGGTCGCGACCGTCCGCACCACCGACCGCACCGGCGTCGAGATGGAGGCGCTCACCGCCGTCGCCGTGGCCGGGCTGACCGTGATCGACATGGTCAAGGCGGTGGACAAGCGAGCCTCGATCACCGACGTCCGGGTGCTCTCCAAGACCGGCGGGAAGTCCGGGGACTTCACCCGATGACTCGCTCGACGGGCCTGACCGCCGCCGTCGTCGTGGCGTCCAACCGGGCGGCTGCAGGGGTCTACGACGACGCCACCGGCCCCCTGCTGGTCGACTTCCTGACCACGCTCGGCTTCTCCTGCGACGCGCCGGCCGTGGTGCCCGACGGCGACCCTGTGGGGGCCGCCGTGGCGGCGGCTGCCGACGGTGGCGCGCGGGTCGTGCTGACCACCGGCGGCACCGGTCTGACCCCGACCGACCTGACGCCCGAGGTCACCCGACCGCTGCTGGACCGTGAGATCCCCGGCATCGCCGAGGCGATCCGGGGGTACGGCGTGAGCCAGGGCGTGCCGACCGCGTCCCTGTCGCGCGGCCTGGCCGGGGTCCGCGGTTCGTGCCTGGTGGTCAACCTGCCGGGCTCCCGGGGCGGGGTGAAGGACGCGATGGCAGTGCTGGAACCGCTCCTCGTCCACGCTGTCGAGCAGATCGTGGGGAGCGACCATTGAGCGGCACCCCGTGACCAGCGGCTGGCCGGCGACGCTGCAGTACGGCTCGGTCGCGCTGCGGCCGCTGGCCTACCGCGACGCCCGCGCCTGGCGCGCCGTACGCCGTCGCAACGCGGCGTGGCTGATGCCCTGGGACGCCACCGTCCCACCGGGGGGCAACGAACGGCCCGCCACCTTCCGGACCCTCGTCTCGCGGCTCAACCGCCATGCCCGTCAAGGCCACGGCATGCCCTTCGCGATCGACGTGGACGGGCAGTTCGCCGGGCAGGTGACGGTCAATAACATCCAGCGCGGCTCCGCCCAGTTCGCCTCGATCGGCTACTGGCTGGACCGCGACGTGGCTGGTCGTGGCGTGATGCCGACCGCGGTCGCCCTGGTGATCGACCACTGCTTCCGGTCCGCCGGCCTGCACCGGATCGAGGTCTGCATCCGGCCGGAGAACTCCAACTCCCTGCGGGTCATGGAGAAGCTCGGGATCCGGGAGATCGGCTACGCCCCGAAGTTCCTGCACATCGACGGCGCCTGGCGCGACCACAGGATCTTCGCGATCACCGTGGAGGAGTGCCCCGAGGGGATGTTGGCTCGACTTTCCCTTCCGTCCCACGAGTGATTTCGCGACACACCAGTTGACATCCCCGGCGGGTCGTGGTCGCGAACCTACTGTCAGGCCGTGGACCTGAGCGGACTGATCTTCGTGGCCCTCGCCATCGCCTGGGCCGCCTACCTGATCCCCAAAGCGCTCCGCCACCACGACGACGTCGTCCGCGGACGCTCGATCGACCGGTTCTCCCAGAGCATGCGGGTGCTCGCCCGCCGCGAGCCGGTCAGCGCGCGGATGGCCCGTCTCGTGGTGGCTCCCGCCCGGGCGACGTCCTCCGCGGTCGTCAGCACGAAGCCGACCGCAGCGGCCCCCGACCCCGACCAGGAGCTCGCCGCCCGACGCGCTGCGACGGCCCGCGCCACCCGCCGACGCCGTCGGGTGCTGTCGCTCCTGCTCGTCGCCCTGGTGGGCGTGGTCGCCACCGCCGCCTCCGGTCGCCTGGCCTGGCCGTACGTCGCAATCCCGGCGGGGCTGCTGGTCGCCTGGCTGGTCGCCTGCCGCCTGATGGTCAGGCGGGAGCGGGCCTGGAGCCACGAGCAGTCCCCGGTCGTGCTGGTCGAGACACCCGACCCGTCGCCCGTGACCGTCGAGCCCACCGTGACCGAGACGTCGTCGGTGCCGGTCGTCGACCTGCCCCGCGACCCGGCCCTGTGGGACCCCGTCCCGACCACGCTCCCGACCTACGTCTCGAAGCCACCGGCGCGACGCAGCGTCCGGACCATCGACCTGGACTCAACCGGGGTCTGGACCTCGGGGCGCAGCGAGAGCGACAGCGCCTTGGCCCGTGAGGCCGAGGCCGCCGAGCGGGTGCAGCGCAAGGCCGCCCGCAAGGACGGCCCCGGCGAGCGCGCCGTCAACTCCTGAGGCCCGAGCCGGGCGCCGGCTCCGGGGCGCGTCGTAGGCTCGCGGCATGACCGGCTATCGCGTCTCGGCCTCCCGCACCGTCCCTGTCGAGGTCGAGCGCGCCTTCGACGTCGTCCTCACCGAGCCGCTGCCGCGGCTCTTCTCGCGGAGGTACGGCCCGATCGCACCGATCCGCGAGGTCCGGGACCAGACCGGTGACGTGTGGGGAACCGTCGGGCAGTCCCGCCGGATCGTGCTCACCGACGGCGGGGCGATGACCGAGCGGTTGACCGTCGTCGACCGGCCGTCGTCGTTCGGCTACGTGATCTCGGAGCTGAAGGGCCCGTTCAAGGCGCTGATCTCGTCGCTGGACGGAGCCTGGACCTTCGAGCCCGCCGGCACCGGCACCCGGATCACCTGGTCGTGGACCCTCCGACCCGCTTCGTCGACGGCGAGCTACGCCCTCCCGGTCTTCGCGAGGCTGTGGCGCGGTTATGCCCGTCAGGCGCTCGAAGAGGTCGAGAAGGTCCTGGTCTGAGTCGATTCGGAGCGCGCCTGACCCCGGTGCTAGCCTTTCGCTTCGCGTCGTCGGACGCTGTTTCAGGCAAGGGGCTGTGGCGCAGCTGGTAGCGCACCTCGTTCGCAATGAGGGGGTCAGGGGTTCGAGTCCCCTCAGCTCCACCAGGTCGACTCCCGCCCGTCAGGGCGACGAACGGCGGTGGCGTGGCTCACGACACCACGAGCTCGGCGTACATTCCGCGCGCGTAGTGGTGGGGCTTGTTGCAGACCAGCTCATACCGTCCGGGGGCCAGGTCGAGCGTGACCCAGCCGGTCGTCCCGGGGCGCAGGCCGGCTCCGATGCCGGCTCCGCAGGCTCGCGACGCCTCTCCGAGGGCGCCCCGTTCTAACACCTTCCCGCCCGGGCTCGTGGCACGTTGGCCGAAATTTTGCCAACTTTCGAGCGGGAGGACCACGAGCTCGTGACGTCGGCTGCCCAGGTCCGTGGCGACGAAGCTCACGGCGCCCGCCGAGACCGTTGCCGGCGCCGCCCGCAGCATCATCCGGGTGCGGTTGCCCATCATCGAGTGGTGTCCCATGTCCATCAGGGAGACCCGGACGACGGTGCCGGGGAGGTCGCGGGGAGCAGTGCAGCGCGACCTGGCGAGGCCATCGTGCTGCATCATGCCGGAGGGTCCCATCGCTCGTCCGACGGTGCCGGTGCAGGCCGACAGTGCGAGGAGAATTCCCAGCAAAACAAGGGGAAAGCTCGTCATTCGCCGACGGTGCCGAAACATTGCCATGTCCCCATGAGAGCCGATCAACCGCAAGCAGGGGAGAGGCGAACGACCCGGGCCCGGGCGCCGTTCGGCGCCGGGTCCGGGTCGCCCGGAAATGTGAGGACCCCCCGCACCGTCGTGCGGGGGGTCAGGCGCCCGGTGGGATCCGGAGCGCGATCTCGCTGGTAGCCGGGGGGGTGGCGCCCGCGAGGTCACATCTCGAGGCTAACGGGGGGGCTTGCCTCTTGATGTTGACTCAAGTTTACACCGACGGGGCCTCCGTCAGGCCGTTTCGGCAGATTGGCTGACATTTTACCAAGGTCTTCCGGACACCTCCGTTTACGGCCTGATCAGGGCGTTTTCAGCGTGAAATCAGCCGCTTCGCGGCGATTTCGGCAGCCCGCGGAGGGCCGACTCCTGAGGTTCGTGTGAAAGTTGGGCTTCCAAATTTGCCACGGTATGTCCCATGCTTAGCCCCAGCAGTTCGACACCGCTTTCGAGGGAGACCCGTCATGGCCCGTCACACCAAGATGAAGATCGCCGCCCTGGCCGCCACGCTGGTGGCAACGATCGGGATCGCCGGCGTCTCGCCCGCGGCCGGCTCGCACTCGGGCAAGACCACGATCACGAACTCCGCTCGCGACAACAGCTGGTGCTGCTGACCTCAGGCTTCGTGGCCTTCGGTAGGCGTGTGGGTCTACCGAGCGTCAGACCGAACCCTGATGGATGGGCGGGTACGCAATCCGGCCGACGCCGCAGCACTGCGGTAGGCGTCACGGGATGCGTCGAAGTCACCGATGTCTTCCAGCAGACCAGCCAGCTCGAACCAGAGCTGAGCCGCACCACGGTCCGCACCGATCCCGGTGAGGATCAGCACCGCTTCACGGTAAGCCGCGCCCGCTTCATCGGCACGACCGTCCTGTGCCGCAGCTTGACCCTCGAGGGTCTTCGCGTCCGCGGCGATGATCGGGGCCTGCTCGCGCACGGTGAGGTGCACGAAAGCACTCATCTCGCACGCCTTCTCGATGTTGCCCTCGAAGAAGTGCGCCCGAGCCAGAGCCAGCTCGTTGCGCGCCTTGTCGACCGACCCCGCGCTCGACCACTCCAGCTCCTGGGCGGCCTGCTCGAGGTTGTGCTGTGCTTCGCTCACGTCCGGCGGGTCGAGGCGCAGCTGCATCATGCCGAGCTGGGTGCGGAGCCGCGCCAGGTTGCGTGAGTCCTGGCCCTCGGAAAGCAGGGCGAGGGCGCGCTCGGCGAGGGGGACCGCGTCGCTGACCGAGCCCTGCTCGGCCTCCATGATGCTGGCGTTCCAGTATGCCGAGGCGCGGGCGGTCGGCGACGTCAGGGTCTCGGCCTTGGTCACCGCCTTGCGGCAGGTGCGCACGGCCTGGCCGGCGTCGCCGCGCTCGTAGTAGGCCGCGGCCAGGGTCACCGCCATCTGCACGGCTTCGTCGGAGGCGTCCAGCAGGGTGCCGGCGAGCTGGTCGAGGACCCGCTCGCCGACCTCGATCGCCTTGTTCAGGTCGCCGGACTCGCGGAAGCAGCGGCACAGGGCGATCGCGGACTTGATCCGGAGGACGCCACCGGTCTTGCCGGCGACGAGCGGCTCGAGCTCGATGATCGCGTCGTCGAGGTTGCCCTGGCCCTCCAGCGCGCGGGCCACCAGGAAGCGGGCGCGGAACGCGAGCTCGTCCTGGGAGGTACGGCGTGCCCGCTCGAGCGCCTCACGGGCCTGGACCTCGGCCTCGATCGACTCACCCGACTCCAGGGACAGCTCGGCGAAGTCGAGGGTCAGCTTGATCTCGTCGAACTCGCGGGCCGAGACGCCGCGCAGCAGGTGGTCGGCGGGAACGCCGAGGCGCGAGGCGAGGTCCTCGAGTACGGCGGCGTTGGGACGACGCTGGCCGGACTCGATCCGGGAGACGTAGCCGACCGAGATGTCACCACCGGCGAGGTCGGTCTGGGTCCACGCCTTCGCGACCCGGAGCGCACGGATGCGCTGCCCCAGCTCGAGGGGGTCGATGTCCTTCAAGAGGTCCGCGTTGCGGGAGTCCATGGGCCGATTGTGACTGACCGGCGGCAAATCCGGTCAAGAATGTGTCATCTGCCCGTCTTCGTTGCCAGATTTTTGCATTTCAGGGCCCTCTTGGGGCCTTGCCAGGGGGCGTCAGCGGGCGTCCAGCCCGTATAGAATGACTGATGTCAGCCGGGGGGGCTGGTCGTCACGCGTGGGTCTCCAAGACCCACGCGTGACGCGTTTCTGGGGGAGCTTCGGTCACTCGACAGCCAGCGTCGCGATGGCGTCGATCGAGACCAGCAGACCGCGGGGCAGGCGGATGTGGGCGGGTGCCGAGCGAGCCGGTGGCGGATCGGGCATGAACCGCGCGTACACCTCGTTCAGGGCGGCGAAGTCCTCGACGTCGGCGTAGAAGATCGTGGTCTTCACGAGGTTCGCCAGCGAGGAACCGGCGGCCTCCAGGACCGCACCGAGGTTGCGCAGCGCCTGCTCGGTCTGGGCCGCGATGCCCTCGGGCGCCGTGCCGGTCTCCGGGTCGATCCCGGGCATCCCCGAGCAGAAGACGAGGCCCTGGGCGACGATCGCCTGGCTGTAGGGCCCCAGGGCGGCTGGAGCGGCCTCGGTGGACACGGACTGCCTGGTCATGGCGCTGGCACCTCTCACGCGGGTCTGAGGGCACTCTAGGGGCCCTCGCGGGCCCCGTGGGAGGCTCACCCGCCTCGTGACAGGGTGGTCGGAAGGCGACCCTGAGGAGGACCCCATGGAGTACACCCGGCTCGGCAACACCGGACTCGAGGTCTCGCGGATCACCGTGGGCTGCATGAGCTGGGGTGACGGCGGGACGACGCGGCCCTGGACCCGCGACGAGGCGTTCGCGGAGGAGACCATCGCGGCCGCGCTCGACGCGGGCATCAACTTCTTCGACACCGCGAACGTCTACTCCGCCGGCACCAGCGAGGAGTACACCGGCCGCTCGCTGTGGAAGCACGCCGATCGCGAGGACGTCGTGCTCGCGACCAAGGTCAACGGCCGGATGCGACCCGGGCCGAACGGCGCCGGCCTGTCGCGCAAGGCGATCCTCCAGGAGATCGACGCCAGCCTCTCGCGGCTGGAGACCGACTACGTCGACCTCTACCAGATCCACCGGTGGGACCCGCACGTCCCGATCGAGGAGACCATGGAGGCGCTGCACGACGTGGTCCGGGCGGGCAAGGCGCGCTACCTCGGGGCGTCGTCGATGTACGCCTGGCAGTTCGCCAAGGCCCAGCACGTCGCCGAGAGGCACGGCTGGACGCCCTTCGTGTCCATGCAGAACCACTACAACCTGATCTATCGCGAGGAGGAGCGGGAGATGATCCCGCTCTGCCGGGACCAGGGCGTCGGGATCATCCCGTGGAGCCCGCTGGCGCGCGGCCGCCTGACCCGACCCTGGGACACCAGCACCGCCCGGAGCGAGACCGACGAGTGGGGGTCCTCGCTCTACCGCGACCAGGACGCGGCGGTGGTGGACAAGGTGCACGCCGTGGCCGAGCGGCACGGTGTCTCCCGGGCGCAGGTCGCCCTGGCCTGGCTGCTGGCGCAGCCCGGGGTCACCTCACCGATCGTCGGGATCACCAAGCCCGAGCACCTGAGCGACGCGGTCGCCTCGGTCGATCTCGAGCTGACCGCCGACGAGCTCGACGAGCTGGGGGCCGACTACGAGCCGCGCGGGATCGCCGGGCACCAGTAGGCCGGGTCCGGTCCGACCGGCGAACGACGTGGGCCTCCGAGGTGGGATCCCCAATCTTGGCTATTCAATACGCGGGAGCCCGACCGCAGGCTGGGACCTCACTCGGCCGTCGTTCGCTGCTCGTCGCGAAGGTCGGCCCACAATGCTCTGGGGGACTCGATCATGAAGCACATCAGGCGCGCCTTGGGCGCCGCTCTGGCCACCGCGACGGTGGCCGGGCTGTCGCTCGTCGCGCAGCCCGCGTTCGCCGAGGCGGGGCCGTGTCCCGGGACCGACAACCCGGCCACCAGCACCCACGCGCTCTCCGCCGACTGCCAGTTGAGCGCTACCTGGGTGGTCGAGGACGGCTGGAGCATCGACGGGAACGGTCACACGATCACCGCTGACCCGGCAGGGACGTTCGACGGCGGGGCGCTCATCAAGAACGCACCAGGCGTCGGCTCGACGCCGGCCACCATGACCGTCGCGCACCTGACGGTCGACGCGACCGGTGTCACGCAGGCGGCCGGCGTCAACGGGATCACGTTCGACGGGGCGAAGGGACGCCTCAACCAGGTGACGGTCGTGGGGGGCAACCTCGGTACGGCGCCCGACAGCGGTTACGGAGTCGAGATCACCAACACGGTGGGGGCGACGTTCGGCTCACTCGACCAGGTCAAGGTCGACAACGGCTCGGCGATCAGCGGGTACCAAGCGGCCGCAGTCCACGCGACGGACGGCATGCGCTTCACCGTCCTCTCGTCCACGATCGCCGACCCCAACCTCGGCGGTGGGACCGGCGCGGCCGGGATCCTCGTCGACGGGCTGGCGCACGGAGCCATCACCGAGAACCACATCCACCTCACGGACAGCGAGCCTGCCTCGCCGAGCTCGTTCCGCGCCGGGGTGGAGCTGGAGGGGACGCTTCGGGTCGAGGTGAAGCGCAACATCTTCAGCGGCACCGACGCCGACTTCGGCATCAGCGTCGACAATGCCGCTGCCACGCAGAAGACCACCGCCGCAGTCGACTGCAACGTCTTCGCACGCAACGACTCCTCGGCCAGTGACCCCTACGGAGTGGCCGTGGCCCAGTGGACCACCGGCTCGAAGACCAACGTCCAGGTCACCAACGCCACGTTCCAGGGGAACTGGAACGCGACCACCGGGGTCGTCAACGGCACCACGGTCACGGCAGGGGTTCCCAACGTCCACGACGGCCACTGCCCGCCGTCGGGGCCGCTCAACGTGGCGGCCCTCGGTGGTGACGGCCGGAGCAAGGTGACGTGGCAGGCGGCGGCGGCGCCCGAGTGGGCACCGCTGACCGACTACGTCGTCAAGGCGCAGGCGCCCGGCCAGCCCGACGTCTCGGTGACGACCGGCCCGAACGCCACGTCGGCGACGCTCGCGGGCCTGAAGAACAAGGTCTCCTACGTCGTCACCGTGACCGCGGAGAGCAACGGCGGGGCGGCCACCGGCACCACCCGGCTGTCTGCGACCAAGATCGCCTTCACCGCCAAGCCCCGTCTGATCCATCGGGGCGCCACCTCGATGCTGAGCGGCAAGCTCTCGAGCGGAGATCCCCACGCCCGTCTCGGGAAGCGCAAGATCGTCATCTGGGGCAAGCACCTCGGTGGCCGGTGGGCCAAGGTCGGCACGGTCCGCACGACCTCGAAGGGCACCTTCTCCGAGCGCGTCAAGCCGCGGAAGCGGACGACCTACCGGGCCGTGTACGCCGGTCACCCGGACCTCGCGAGCAGTCACCGGACGACGGTCTCGGTGAGGCGCTGACCTGTCCGGACGGGTGGGCCCTCGCCCACCCGTCCGGACGCGCTAGATCCAGTGCGCGAACCAGATCCGCTGGAGCCACTCGGAGTGGGTCAGCAGCCCGTCGGTGTAGATCGGCCAGAACCACGCGAAGTTGACCAGCACCAGCACGACGTACGACCCGGCGATCACCACGCCGACCGTACGACGCGGGGTGGGCGCCGTGGACCGGCCGAGCAGCTTGCCGATCGCCAGGGTCAGGGCCAGCACCAGGAACGGCAGCGTGATCACCGAGTAGAAGCTGAAGATCGGCCGGCCCGCGTAGAGGAACCACGGCAGCCAGGTCGACGCGATGCCGACCACCGCCACCCCGAAGCGCCAGTCCCGGGCCCCCAGCCACATGGCCACGGCGTACAGGGCGGCCAGGATCCCGCCCCACCAGATGGCGGGGGTGCCGAGCAGCAGCACCTGGCGCAGGCAGTCGCTGTCCTGGGGCGCGTTGCAGCCGTCGGTCCCCGGCTTGATCCCGGTCTGGGCGTCGACGCCCACCGGCCGGTTCAGCAGCAGCCAGCCGCGCGGCTGGGAGGCGTAGGTGTGCGTGCAGCCGGTCAGGAAGTGGGTGTGGAAGACGTAGACGTCGCGGTGGTAGTACGCCAGTGACTCGAGCCCCTGCACGAGCCCGGGCAGGCCGTGCTTGACCGGCTGGTCGGCGGTCGGCCAGTGCTTCTTCGGGTCCTCCTTGATGTTCTTGCCGCAGTCCGAGCCGCCCGAGACGTACTGGGTGTACTGCGTGGAGGAGAGGTACTGCACGTACTGGTGGGAGTGCATCAGCCAGCCGGTCCAGGTCGCGATGTAGACGACCAGGGCGACCAGGACGAGGTGGAAGAAGGCCGGTACGCCGTCGACGAGCAGCGCCCGCAGGCCGGGCCAGGAGACCCCGAACGAGCGGCGGGCTCCGGCGCACCAGGCGACCACCAGCAGCCCGAACGCGGCCAGCGGGTAGACCGCCTCCCACTTGCTGCCGCAGGCCAGGCCCCAGCAGATGCCGGAGACCAGCAGCCACGGCCGGAACAGCAGCGCGCGCACCGGTCCCCAGCCGGAGGTGAGCTGGCCGGGCACCAGGTTCGCCATCTTCGCGCGGTACCAGTCGCGGTCGAGGACCAGGCAGTGCACCGCGCACAGCAGGAAGAACGCCACGAAGATGTCGAGCAGGGCCAGCCGCGAGAGCACGAACTCCATGCCGTCGAGGCTGAGCAGCAGACCGGCCACGCAGCCGAGCAGGGTGGAGCCGGTGAGACGTCGTACGAACCGGATCATCACCAGGATCAGCAGGGTCCCGACGATCGCCGGCACGACCCGCCAGCCGAGCGGCGTCATGCCGAAGGTCTTCTCACCGAGCCCGATCAGCCACTTGCCGACCTCGGGGTGGACCACCATCGAGGCGTTGGGCTTCCACAGGTGAGTGGTCTGCCCGGCCAGGATGTGCTTGTTGGCGATGCCGCCGTCGTTGTCGATGTAGTCGCGGGCGTAGCCGAAGTGCCAGAGGGACCAGGCGTCTTTGGCGTAGTAGGTCTCGTCGAACTCGAAGCTGTGGGGGGTGCCCAGCTTCCACAGTCGCAGGAACAGCGAGAGCAGGGTGATCGACAGCGTCGCGGTCCAGCCAACGAACGGGTCCTCGAGGTGGCGCCACCGCCGGGCCCGCTCGGGGGCCAGGGGGATCCGGGCTCCGTCCGCGTCGTGGGCCAGGCCGACCATCTCGCGGTCCGCGGCGGCGGGGGTCGTCACGGATCGAGACTATAAGTGCCTGCGATGATCGGGAGATGACCGAGCGCGCCGATCCGACTGCCGAGCGAACGGGGGTCCTCGTGCTCGCGGCCACCCCGATCGGGCAGGCGGCCGACGCGCCGCCGCGGCTGGTCAGCGAGCTGGCCGGCGCCGACGTCATCGCGGCCGAGGACACCCGCCGGCTCGGCCGCCTCGCAGCGGAGCTCGGCGTCGAGGTCAAGGGTCGGGTGACGTCGTACTTCGACGGCAACGAGGCGGCCCGGACGCCCGGCCTGGTGCAGCGGCTGCTCGCCGGTGACCGCGTGGTGCTGGTCACCGATGCCGGGATGCCGAGCGTGTCGGACCCGGGATACCGGCTGGTCGCCGCGGCGGTCGAGGCCGGGGTGAGCGTGACCGCGGTGCCCGGTCCGTCGGCCGTGCTCACGGCGCTGGCGCTGAGTGGGCTCCCGGTGGACCGCTTCTGCTTCGAGGGCTTCCTGCCGCGCAAGGCCGGTGAGCGCGCCCGCCGGCTGGAGGCGCTCGCCGGCGAGGAGCGGACCCTGGTGTTCTTCGAGGCGCCGCACCGCACCGCGGCGGCGCTCGAGGCGCTGGCGGCCGCGTTCGGGCCGGGCCGGTCGGCTGCCGTGTGCCGGGAGCTGACCAAGACCCACGAGGAGGTACGCCGTGGGCCGCTCGGCGAGCTGGTCACCTGGGCGGCCGACGGCGTCCGCGGCGAGGTGACGATCGTGGTCGCCGGTGCCGGCCCGGTGCCGGTCGCCACCGACACCGGTTCGCTGCGCGACGCGGTGGCCGATCTCGAGCGTTCGGGGGAGTCCCGCAAGGACGCGATCAAGACGGTCGCTGCGCGAGCCGGCCTCCCGAAGCGAGAGGTGTACGACGCGGTCCATGAGATCGGGCACGAGCTCCGGCAGGAGGAGACCCCGTGAGCGAGCCGCTGCGGACCCGCGGCCCCGAGGACGAGCAGGGCCGGCGCCGCGACCGGGAGCGCCCGCCGGCGCCCGAGCCGCTGCCGTCTCCCGTGGTCGACAACCACTGCCACCTCGACATCGCCGACGGCGACTGGCTCGAGACCGCGGAGGCGATTGCGCGGGCGACGGAGGTCGGGGTGGCCCGGATCGTGCAGATCGGGTGCGACCTGCCGGGGGCGCGGTGGGCGGTCGAGGCTGCCCGGGAGCACCCTGCCCTCGTGGCCGGGGTGGCGCTGCATCCCAACGAGGCGCCGCGGCTCGCCGCCGAGGGCCGGCTCGACGAGGCCCTGGCCGAGATCGAGCGGCTCGCGGGAGCCCACGACAAGGTCCGGGCCGTCGGCGAGACCGGGCTCGACCACTTCCGCACCGGGCCTGACGGACGGGCCGCCCAGGTGGAGTCGTTCGCCCGCCACATCGACCTCGCCAGGCGACTGGACAAGACGCTGGTGATCCACGACCGCGACGCCCACGACGAGGTGCTGGAGGTGATCGACGCCGAGGGCGCTCCCGAACGCTGGGTGATGCACTGCTTCTCGGGCAACCCGCGCTTCGCCCAGGCCTGCCTCGACCGTGGTGCCTACCTGTCCTTCGCCGGCACGGTCACCTTCAAGAACGCCCAGCCGTTGCGCGACGCGCTCGCGATCACGCCGCAGGACCGGTTGCTGGTCGAGACCGACGCGCCGTTCCTGACGCCTGCGCCGTACCGCGGCCGCCCCAACGCGTCGTACCTCGTGCCGGTCACCGTGCGGGCGATGGCCGAGGTCCGCCAGACCGATCTGACGACCCTCTGCGACGCCATCGACAGCAACACGGAGGCGGCCTTCGGCGGCACCTGGGGACCGTCTCACTAGCGGTTTTCGGACAGGGAGACGCTGGTCACGTGGGGCGCAGAAGGGCCACCGCGAGTTGGAGAAGGCCCACCGAGGTCGCGTAGGGTCTCGAGACTGTTGGCCGGGATCGGGTTTTGATCACCACCAGCGCTGCAGGTCGTGCGTCGAGAAGGCGTCCTGCGAACGTCGTTCCTGACCGCGCCCGGTCAGCGCACACTCGGAGCGCGTACGACGTTCAGGCGCGGCCCGAGGCCCGGAAAGTACGACGTCTGGAGAGCTGTGCGCCAGAAGCTCGCACGAATCACTGCAAGCAAGTCCGTCCTGATCGGTGCTGTCACCGTCGCCGCGGTCGCCGTCCTCGGCACCACGGTCGGGTACGCCTCGATGGGCCGGTCGATCACCCTGAACATCGACGGTCACGTGGAGCACGTGACCGCCAACGGCAGCACCGTCGGCCAGGTGCTGTCGGCCGAGGGCATCTCCCTGGGCCCGCACGACGAGGTGGCCCCAGCCACCGACCAGCAGGTCACCGACGGCACCACGATCGCGGTCCGCTACGGCAAGCCGCTCGAGCTCGACGTCGACGGCAAGACCTCGACGTACTGGGTCACCGCGACCGATGTGCGCTCCGCGCTCGACGAGATCAACCGAAGCTTCGACCGCGCGCAGCTCTCGGTCAGCCGCGGCGCCGGCCTCACCCGCGACGGCCTGCGGATCACCGTCGCCACCCCCAAGAAGCTCACCGTCGTGATCGGCGGCAAGCGCGCAACGCACCGCACGGTCTCCGCGGTCACCGTCGGGCAGGCGCTCAGGGCGATGCACGTCCGGCTCGGCAAGCACGACATCGTGCATCCGGGGCGGCACCACGTGATCTCCGACGGCGACAAGCTGGTGCTGACCCGGATCCGCGTGGTGCGGCGGCACGTGTCCTCCGAGTCGGTCGCGTACAGCACGGTCACCCACAACGACTCCTCGATGCTCCAGGGGCGCACCACCGTGACCCGCGCCGGCCGCGACGGCCTGCGGGACGTGACCTACAAGATCACCTATCGCAACGGCCGCCTGGTCGCCCGGCGCGTGGTCTCCGCGCAGGTGCTGCGCTCGCCGGTCCCGCAGATCGAGCGCGTCGGCACCAAGACCGCACCGACCCCGACGCCGACCTTCAGCTCGGGCAGCACGGTCTGGGACAAGATCGCGCAGTGCGAGTCGGGTGGGAACTGGGCTGAGAACACCGGCAACGGCTACTACGGCGGCCTCCAGTTCTCGGTCGGGACCTGGCAGGCGTACGGCGGCTCAGGCCTGCCGAGCAGCGCCTCCCGGACGACCCAGATCGCGATCGCCACGAAGGTGCGCAACGCCAGTGGCGGGTACGGCGCCTGGCCGGCCTGCTCGCAGGCGCTCGGCCTGCCCCAATGAGTGACCCTGTGACGCCTCATTAGGCTGACCGCCATGACCTCTGCCGGCTCGAGGATGCTCGGGCCGGCAGAGGTACGTCAGCTGGCCGCGCGCCTCGACGTCCGCCCCACCAAGCAGCGCGGGCAGAACTTCGTGATCGACCCCAACACGGTGCGCCGGATCGTCCGCGAGGCGGGGCTGGGCCCCCACGACGTGGTCGTCGAGGTCGGACCGGGGCTCGGATCGTTGACCCTGGCCCTGCTCGACGAGGTCGACCGGGTCGTCGCGATCGAGATCGACCCGGTCCTGGCCGCCGCGCTGCCCGAGACGCTCGCGACGTACGCCCCCACCCGCGCGGAGCGCTGCCAGGTGGTCCAGGCCGATGCGCTGCGGATCGACGCGGTGCCGGGGCCGCCGCCGACCGCGCTGGTCGCCAACCTGCCCTACAACGTCTCCGTGCCGGTGCTGCTGCACCTCCTGGCGCTGCTGCCCAGCCTCGAACGCGGGCTGGTGATGGTGCAGGCCGAGGTCGCCGACCGACTCGCGGCCGGACCCGGCAGCAAGGTGTACGGCGTACCCAGCGTCAAGGCCGCGTGGTACGCCGACGTCCGCCGGGCCGGTGCGGTCGGACGCAACGTCTTCTGGCCGGCGCCCAACGTCGACTCCGGTCTCGTGGCCTGGACCCGCCGCGAGCCGCCCGCGACCACGGCGACCCGCGAACAGGTGTTCGCGGTCGTCGACGCGGCGTTCGCCCAGCGCCGCAAGGGCCTGCGCGGCGCCCTGCGCCACCTCGCCGGGTCGATCGAGGCCGCGAGCACAGCCCTCGAGTCGGTAGGCGTCGACCCGCTGGCACGCGGCGAGTCGCTGACGGTCGGGCAGTTCGCGCGGATCGCGGAAGCCCTCTCGACACCACGACCCTCCTCGCCTGCCCCGCTCCGCTCCTCCGACGGACAACGCCGCGGGGACACCGCGTGACCGGGCCGCTCACGGTGCGGGCCGCCGCGAAGATCAACCTGCTGCTGGGCGTCGGGGCGCCCCGGCCGGACGGCTTCCACACCCTGGTCACCGTCTACCAGGCCGTGAGCCTCTACGACGACCTCGTCGTCGAGGCGCCGGCCGACCTCAGCGTCGAGACGGAGGTGGCGCACTACATCGACGCCTCGCACCTGCCCGCCGCCGGGGACAACATCGTCGACCGGGCGGCCGCAGCCCTGGCCGCCCACCACGGACGGCCGGCAGGCGCCCAGGTCCGCATCGACAAGTCCATCCCGATCGCGGGTGGCCTGGCCGGCGGGTCGGCCGACGGCGCGGCCGCGCTGGTGGCGCTCGACCGGCTGCACGGCTTCGGCACCTCCGACGACGATCTGCTCGCCCTCGCTGCGGGGCTCGGCAGCGACGTACCGTTCGCGCTGGTCGGCGGCACCGCGCTCGGCGAGGGGCACGGCGAGCTGGTCACCCCGGTGCCGGACACGGGCACGTGGTGGTGGGTCGTGGTGCCGGCCGCCGACGGGATGTCGACGCCGGCGGTCTACCGGCACTACGACGAGCTGTGCCCCGACGCCCCGGCCGTGCCGGACCCGCCCGACCCGCTCCTGGCCGCGCTGGGCTCCGGGGACCCCCGGCAGCTCGCGGCGGCGCTGCACAACGACCTCGAGCAGGCGGCGTTCGACCTGAGGCCCGACCTGGCCGCCCTGGTGACCGAGGGAGTGGCCGCCGGCGCGCTGCGCGGGCTGGTGTCGGGGTCGGGGCCGACCTGTGTGTTCCTCTGCGAGTCGGCCGAGCACGCCCGGAGCGTGGCCGGCACGCTGCGAACGGCCCGCGACGAGCGCGTCGTACTCGTCGCGCACGGACCCGTCGCCGGTGCCCACGTGGTCGACGCATGAGCAACCTGGTCAACCTGGAGCGGGTCTCCAAGGCGTACGGCGTGCGGCCGCTGCTCACCGACGTCTCGCTGGGCATCTCGGTGGGGGAGCGGGTCGGGATCGTCGGCCGCAACGGCGACGGCAAGACCACGCTCCTGCAGATCATGACCGGGCAGGAGCCGCCCGACAGCGGCCGGGTCTCGGCGAGCCGCGGGCTGGCGATCGGCTACCTGCACCAGGGCGACACGCTGGACGACACCCACTCGGTGCGCGACGCCGTACTCGCCGGGCGGCCAGACCACGCCTGGGCCGCCGATCCGCGGACCCGGGAGATCGTCACCGAGCTGCTCGCCGGCATCGAGCTCGACCGGGCGGTGGTCGGCCTGTCCGGGGGCGAGCGCCGGCGCTGCGCGCTGGCCGAGCTGCTGCTGCACGAGCACGACCTCGTCGTCCTGGACGAGCCGACCAACCACCTCGACGTGGAGGCCGTGGCGTGGCTCGCCAGCCACGTGGCGTCGCTGCCCTCGGCGCTGGCCGTGGTGACCCACGACCGGTGGTTCCTGGACGCGGTGTGCGAGCAGACCTGGGAGGTCCACGACGGGGTCGTGGACGCCTACGAGGGCGGCTACGCGGCGTTCGTGCTGGCCAAGGCCGAGCGGCAGCGGCAGGCGTCGGCCAGCGAGACCCGACGGCGCAACCTGGTCCGCAAGGAGCTCGCGTGGCTGCGGCGCGGACCCCCGGCCCGGACCGCCAAGCCCAAGTTCCGCATCGAGGCCGCGTCGGCGCTGATCGACGACGAGCCGCCGGCCCGCGACCGGCTCGAGCTCCAGCGGTTCGCCACGGCGCGGCTGGGCAAGGACGTGCTCGACGTCGAGGACGTCGACCTGACCCGCGGTGACCGGACCCTGCTCTCGCACGCGACGTGGCGGCTCGGCCCGGGCGACCGGGTCGGGATCGTCGGCGTCAACGGCGCGGGGAAGTCGTCGGTGCTGGCGCTGCTGGACGGCTCGCTCGCGCCGACGGCGGGTCGGGTGAAGCGCGGCCGGACCGTCGTACTCCAGCACCTGACGCAGGCCCTCGACGACCTCGACCCCGCCGCCCGCGTGCTCGAGAGCGTGGAGTCGATCAGGCGGGTGGCGCAGACGACGACAGGCGAGGTGAGCGCGTCGTCGCTGCTGGAGCGGTTCGGCTTCACCGGCGACCGGCTGACCGCCCGGCTCGGTGACCTCTCGGGCGGCGAGCGGCGGCGCTTCCAGCTGCTGCGGCTGCTGCTCACCGAGCCCAATGTGCTGCTCCTCGACGAGCCGACCAACGATCTCGACATCGACACCCTCAACGTGCTCGAGGACTTCCTCGACGACTGGCCGGGCACGTTGGTCGTGGTCTCCCACGACCGCTACTTCCTCGAGCGGGTCACCGACACCGTCCACGCGCTGCTCGACGACGGGAAGATCTCGATGCTCCCCCGCGGCGTCGACGAGTACCTCACCCGCCGAGCCGGCGCACACAGGCAGTCAAACCCCGCCGAGTCGGCGCAAAGAGACACTCAGGATGCGCCGAGTCGTCACGAAATGGCACGGGACGAGGGTCGGGCGAAGGCGCGGCCGGGCAGCGCCGAGGAGCGCGAGGCGCGCAAGGTCCTGGTCCGGGTCGAGCGGCAGCTGGCACAGGTGGCGCGTCGCGAGGCCTCGCTGAACGACGAGGTGCTCGTGCACGCCAGCGACCACGAGCGGCTGGCCGCGCTCTCCCGGGCGCTGAGCGAGGCGGCGGCCGAGCGTGAGGCACTGGAGCTGGAGTGGCTCGAGGCCGCCGAGCTCGTCGAGTAGCGCCGGGTCGGCGTCGTACCCCTTCCAGTGTGCGCCGGGTCGGCGCATCCTGAGTGTCTCTTTGCGCCGACTCAGCGTGTTTGCGCTGCCTGTTTGCGCCGACTCAGCGTGTGTGTGCTGCCTGTTTGCGCCGAGTCAGCGGGTGGGGGAGTCGGGGTTCGGGTCGGCGTACGGCGCGAGCAGCGCGCGGAGGAGAGAGGCCAGCTTCTTGCGCTCACGTTCGGGCAGGACGTCGAGGAGCTCGCGCTCGGCGTCCACGAGCGCGGTGAAGGCGCCGTCGACGGCGGTCTTCCCCTCGACGGTCAGCCGCACGATCACCCCGCGCCGGTCGTCGGGGTCGGGATAGCGCTCGACCAGCCCCCGCGCGCTGAGGCGGTCGACCCGGTTGGTCATCGTCCCGCTGGTCACCAGGGTCTCCCGGAGGAGGCGCCCCGGCGACAGCTCGTACGGCGGACCCGCGCGGCGCAGCGCGGCGAGCACGTCGAACTCCCACTGCTCGATCCCGTGCGCGGCGAACGCGTCGCGACGGGCCAGCTCGAGGTGCCGGGCGAGCCGGGTGACCCGGCTGAACACCGCCACGGGGGCCAGGTCGAGGTCACCGCGCTCCCGGCCCCAGGCCTCGAGCAGGGTGTCCACGTCGTCGCGCATGCCCCCATGCTAAGCCCCTCGAGAATCTTGACATCAAGAGGAGTGACAGAGCAGACTAAGTATCTCGACATCAAGACATTCTCGAGGAGCATCGTGCCGCACACCTGGGATCCCGAGCGTTACCTCACCTACGCCGACGAGCGCGGCCGCCCCTTCCTCGAGCTGGTCTCGCGGATCGCGACCGACCGGCCGACCGAGGTCGTCGACCTGGGCTGCGGGCCCGGGAACCTGACGGCCCTCCTCCGGGCCCGCTGGCCCAACGCGCACGTGCGCGGCCTCGACTCGAGCCCGGAGATGATCGACACCGCCCGGGCGTCCGTCCCCGGCATCGACGTCGAGGTCGCCGACCTGCGCACCTGGGCGGCCGGCGACGAGACCGCCGACGTGGTGGTGTCCAACGCGACGCTGCAGTGGGTCCCGGGCCACCTCGAGCTCCTGCCCGCGCTGGCCGGCCGGGTGCGGCCGGGCGGCTGGCTCGCGTTCCAGGTGCCGGGCAACTTCGACGAGCCCAGTCACACGATCCGGACCGAGCTCGCCGCCGAGGCGCCGTACGACGCCCACACCCGCGACGTCGACGTGCCGAGCAGCAGCGACCCGGTGGTCTATCTCGAGGCCCTGACCGCGCTGGGCGTGGAGGTCGACGCCTGGGAGACGACGTACCTCCACGTGCTGACCGGCCCCGATCCCGTCTTCACCTGGGTCTCGGGCACCGGCGCGCGGCCCACCCTGCAGGCCCTGCCCCACGATCTGAGGCCGGCCTTCGAGGCGGAGTTCAAGCGTCGCCTGCGGACCGCCTACCCCGAGCGGGGCGGCCGGGTGGTGCTGCCCTTCCGCCGGATCTTCGTGGTGGGGCGGGTCGCGTGATCGCCCTCCACCACGTCCAGGTCGCCTGCCCGAGAGGTGGCGAGGACGCCGCGCGCCGCTTCTACGGCGACGCTCTCGGTCTGACCGAGGTCGCCAAGCCGGCCGGCCTCCGAGGTCGTGGCGGCGCCTGGTTCCGGGGGTACGACGGGCACGGCGCGGTGAGCGCGGAGCTCCATGTCGGCGTCGAGGACCCGTTCCTGAAGGCGCGCAAGGCGCACCCGGCCTTCGTGGTGGGCGACCTCGGCGCCGTGGCGGATGCCCTGGTGGAGGCCGGCTTCGATCTCGACCTCAGCGAGTCGCCGAGCTTCGAGGGCTACCGCCGCTTCCATGTCCTCGACCCGCACGGCAACCGGGTCGAGGTGCTGCAGCCGCTCGGCTAGCGCCCGAGGACGCGGGCGAACCAGCCGCCGCCTCCCGCGGCCGCTCGTTCCTCGGGGGTGTGCCGTCCGCCGCACCACTCGGCGGCGGGCACGGTCGCCTTGACCTGCGCGACGTGCCGGCCGCAGCCGGACCAGGTGGTGTGGCCGCAGACGCGGCAGCGAACGGGGCGACACATGGCGGGCTCCTTCGTCTGGATACGGCGTCGGGTATCCCTGATGCACTCAAGATAACACCCCAGGGGGTATGCTGGCGCGCAGGGTCGGCGTCGCTGCCGGCTCGACCTTCGAGAGGGGCGACCATGGAACTGCCAGCCGACGAGATGGTCCCGGTGATCAACCGGATCAAGCGCGCCCGTGGACAGCTGGACGGCATCCTTCGGATGCTCGAGGACGGTCGCTCCTGCGAGGACGTCGTGACCCAGCTGGCTGCGGTCAGCAAGGCGCTCGACCGGGCCGGCTTCGCGGTGATCGCCTCGGGCCTGCGGCAGTGCGTGACCGCCGAGAGCGACGGTGGCGAGGCGCTGGACCTCCAGCGGATGGAGCGGCTCTTCCTCTCCCTCGCCTGACCCGCGGCACGCGGTCACCGGCTAGCGTTGCTCGACGTGACCTCAGCCTCGGAGACGATCCGCGCCCTGCTCGACCTCCGCTCGTGGGTGGCTCTCGACCTGGACGCGGACGGCCGCGTGCTGGCCGGCCACGACGACCTGGGCAGCATGCAGCTGGTCGAGATCGGGGCCGACGGGACGCCCACGCCGCTCACCGACCTCCCGTCGCCCTGTCGCGGCCGCTATGTGCCCGGCCGGCGCCAGGTCGTGGTCGAGCACGACGAGGGGGGCGACGAGAACTACCAACTGTCGCTGCTCGACCTCACCGACCCGCCCGCGCGCCCGGTCGGCCCCGACCGGCTGGTCCCGCTCGTCCGCGACCCCGATCGCCTGCACGTGCTGCTCGACGTCACCGGTGACGACGTCGTGTACTGCACCAACCGTCGCAACGGCGTCGACATGGACGTCGTGCTCCGCAGCCTCGACTCCGGCGAGGAGCGGGTGGCCTACGACGGCGGGGGGTACGTCGTCCAGACGTCGGTCTCCCACGACACCACGTCGGTGGCGGTGACCACGCTCAGCCTCCGGCCGAGCTCGACGACGGTCGCGGTCGCATCCGGCGGCACGGCGCAGGTGGTGACCGACCCGGACGAGCTCGCCGAGCACGACGTCGCCGGCTGGACCGCCGACGACGCGGCCCTCGTGATGTCCTCCGACCACGAGCGCGACCACCACGCCGTGGTGTCGCTGGCCCGCGACGGAGGCACCTGGTCGACCCTGGTCGCGGCCGACGACCACGACCTGCGCGTCTGGCTCTCGCCGGACGGTACGGCGTTCGTGGTCGGACACCACGTCGACGGGCTCGACACGTTCGCCGTGCACGAGGCGGACGGCCGGCACCGCGTCGACGTGGTCGCGCCACCGTCCGCCCCGGAGTCGGTGGTCTGGGCCCCTGACTCGTCGGCCTTCGCGATCACCGCGAAGACACCCACCGACCCCGGCTCGATCCTCCGCGTCGACGCCCGCACCGGCCTGGTCACCATCGTGGTCGACGGGCGGGACGCCGTACCCCCCGAGCTGCGCGACCGACTGGTCACCCCGACCGTGCACCGCATCCCCGCGCCCGACGGCGAGCAGATCCCCTGCTTCCGCTACGCGTCCACGACCGGCGCGTCCGTGGTGCACGTCCACGGCGGGCCCGAGGGCGAGGCGACCCGGCTGTTCTCGCCGGTCCTGCAGGCGCTCGCGCTGTCCGGGTTCGACGTCCTGGTGCCCAACGTGCGCGGCTCGTCGGGCTACGGCAAGCGGTGGGTCTCCCTCGACGACGTGGAGCTCCGGCTCGACTCCGTCGCCGACCTCGGCGCGATCCACGACTGGCTGCCCACCGTCGGCCTGGACCCGGCGCGCTCGTCGTTGTGGGGCGGCTCGTACGGCGGCTACATGGTGCTCGCCGGCGTCTCGATGCAGCCGGACCGCTGGGCCGCGGGGGTCGACATCGTCGGGATGTCGTCCCTGGTGACCTTCCTGGAGAACACCTCCGACTACCGCCGCGCGATCCGCGAGCGGGAGTACGGCACCCTCGCCGACGACCGCGCGTTCCTCGAGAAGGCCTCGCCGATCACCTACCTCGACGACATCATCGCGCCGCTGTTCGTCATCCACGGTGGCAACGACCCCCGGGTGCCGCTCTCCGAGGCGCAGCAGATCAAGGCGGCCCTCGACGGCAAGGGCATCCACTGCGAGCTCCGGGTGTACGACGACGAGGGACACGGGCTCGCCAAGCGGGCCAACCGGCTCGACGCCTACCCGGCCGCGATCGACTTCCTCCGGCACCAGCTCGGCACCGCCTGAGCACCGCCGGGCCGGCGGAATATCGAGCTGCTCGGGCGCCTTCCACCTGGGACGGCACAGCACACGACGGGTAACCCGAGGAGAGAGCACAGCATGGCCACCACCACCCTGACCGAGCAGGACTTCGAGAAGGTCGTGACCCAGGACGGCATCGTCCTGGTCGACTTCTGGGCGTCGTGGTGCGGCCCGTGCCGGATGTTCGCGCCGATCTACGAGAAGGCGTCGGAGACCAACGACGACATCACCTTCGCCAGCGTGAACACCGAGGAGGAGCAGGGCCTGGCCGGCGCGCTCCAGATCTCCTCGATCCCCACCCTGATGGCCTTCCGCGACGGCATCATGGTCTTCCGGCAGGCCGGTGCGCTGCCCGAGCCCGCCCTGGCCCAGCTGGTCGACGCCGTGCGCGGTCTCGACATGGACGACGTACGCCGTCAGGTCGCGGAGGCCGAGCAGCAGCAGGCCTGACCGGAGGGGTTTTCCTCCGGATCCGGTTACCGGACGGTAACCTCGGGCATGTCTGACGTGCTGAGCCTCTGGAAGTGGTCCGGACGACTTCCAGCCGGGCGTCGGGTCTTCTCGACGATGTTCGCCCGAAGAGCGCCGTACTTCGCGACGGTCCGACCGCGGTTCACCGTGGTCCGGCCCGACCACGTGGAGCTGGTGGTGCGCGATCGCAAGCGCGTCCACAACCACATCGGCACGGTGCACGCGATCGCGCTCTGCAACGGGCTCGAGGCGGCGATGGGGGCGCTGGCGGAGGCCAGCATCCCGCCCGGCAAGCGGTGGATCCCCAAGGGGATGGAGGTCACCTACACCGCCAAGGCGAGCTCCGACATCACCTGCATCGCCGAGACCGACCCGCTGGTGTGGGCCGGGGGCGACCCCGACGTGCCGGTCCGGGTGCGCGGGGTGCGCGACGACGGGACCGTGGTCGTCGAGGGCGTGATCTCGCTCTGGGTGACCGAGCGGCCTCCGGCCGCCGGCTGACCGGTCTCGACTCCGCTCGACCACCGATCAGGCGGCGGCCGCCGGCTGACCGGTCTCGACTCCGCTCGACCACCGATCAGGCGTCAGGCGGTGAAGATCGGGTTGGTCAGCGCCACCATGGGCGCGGCCGTCTGCGAGGTCGTCGGGTCGACCGGGAGCGTGGCGGGGCGGCGTACCTCGGCCCGGACGAACCCGCCGGCGGCGTCGGCGGTCACCGTCAGCTGCCCGCTGCCGTCGGCCACGGCTCCGGCGATCACGCCGGTGGGCCCGATCAGCTGGCCGACACAGCCCGGTACGCCGCTCACGTCGAGCCGGCAGGCGAGCTGCTCCCCGCCGACCAGAGTGACCGTGTCGCCCGACTCGCCGGTGTTGGTCAGCGTGACGCTGCCGTGGCCCTCGAAGGACAGCCCGATCTCGGACGACTCCGCGACCCAGCAGTGGCCGCCGCGCAGGGCGTCGAGGATGGCGGCCGTGGACAACGACTCGGCCCGGTAGACCGTCTGCGGCAGACCGACCACCTGACCGCTGTGGTGCGAGTCGGAGTTGCCGACGGCGGGAGTGAAGCGGCCGCCGACGAGGGCCGCGTGCCAGGCGTCCACGGCGCGCTGGTTGAACACCCCCCAGGGGCCGTTCCAGACCTCGACCGCGTCCATCTGGCGGTACGACGGGTCGAAGTCCCAGCGGGTACCGGCGACCGGGACGAACGGGTGGGCCGCGACGGCCACCCCACCGCGGCTGTGGGTCAGGTCGGTGAAGCGACCCAGCTCGTGGTCCTGCTTGCGGTAGCGCCAGTCCACCCAGGTGCCGGGCGTCGTCCCCGTGGCCAGCCAGTGCCCGTTGCGCGTGGTGACCTCCTCGCCGCTGATCACCAGGAAGTCGTCGGGGACGTGGCGGCCGAAGACCCGTGTCGCAGCGTTGGTGTTGTGGTCCGAGGTGCCCATGAAGTCGAGCCCGTTGGCCTGCGCCTGGGCGACCAGCTCCGAGGGCGTCCACTGCCCGTCGGAGTGGACCGAGTGCAGGTGGAGGTCGCCGCGGTACCACCCGGGGCCGGTGCCCGCCACGGTGCTGGGCGCATGGTCGGCCACGAAGGCCGGCTGCACGGGGTCGCCGTGCAGCAGGGTGACCCGCACCTTCCACGGCGTACCGGGCGGGACGATCAGGAACGGGCCGAGGATCACGTGCCAGCGACCGTGGGTGAGGGGTCCGGCCAGGTAGCCCGGCGTGGCCCAGTGGTGGTTGACCCGGATCCGGCGCCGGGCGCCACCCGACCAGCCACGAAAGCCGGCGGCGTTGCCGAGACCTCGGCCCGAGGGGTCGAAGAGCCCGATGTCCACGACGTTGGTGCTGTAGCCGAGTCCGGTGTCGTGCGGGGTGAAGTCGTAGTGCACCCGCAGCTCGCGCACGCCCCGGGGCATCGTGAACGGCAAGTAGTGCCAGTCGCGGGTGTCGGCGCGGTCGAACCTGCCGTGGAAGTACTGGGTCGTGGTGGTGCCCGCCGCGGCGGCCGGGAAGTCGAGCAGCGCGTCGCTGGTCACCAGGCCCGCGCCCAGCCCGGCCCCTCCGAGCAGCAGGGACCGGCGGTGCAGGGCGCGGGGTGTCTGGTCATCGGTCATGGTGACTACAGCCTGCCGTACTGTGGGCCGGTCATGAGCTCTGCAACGCACCCCTCCCCCCGGACCTACGAGGTCCGCACCTACGGGTGCCAGATGAACGTCCACGACTCCGAGCGCCTGACCGGGCTGCTCGAGGAGGCGGGCTACGTCGCGGCTCCCGACGGGTTCCAGGCCGACGTGGTCGTCTTCAACACCTGCGCGGTGCGCGAGAACGCCGACAACAAGCTCTACGGCAACCTCGGCCACCTCGCACCGGTCAAGGCCAGGACCCCGGGCATGCAGATCGCCGTCGGCGGCTGCCTGGCCCAGAAGGACCGCGCCACGATCACGCAGAAGGCACCGTGGGTCGACGTCGTCTTCGGCACCCACAACATCGGCTCGCTGCCGGCGCTGCTCGAGCGGGCGCGGGTGCAGGAGGAGGCCCAGGTCGAGATCCTCGAGTCGCTCGAGGTGTTCCCGTCCACGCTCCCGACCCGGCGCGAGTCGGCGTACGCCGCGTGGGTCAGCGTGAGCGTGGGCTGCAACAACACCTGCACGTTCTGCATCGTCCCGAGCCTGCGCGGCTCGGAGAAGGACCGCCGGCCCGGCGACATCCTCGCCGAGATCCGGGCCCTGGTGGGCGAGGGCGTCAGCGAGGTCACCCTGCTCGGGCAGAACGTCAATGCGTACGGCGTGGAGTTCGGCGACCGGCAGGCGTTCTCGAAGCTGCTCCGGGCCTGTGGCGAGGTCGAGGGGCTGGAGCGGGTGCGGTTCACCTCGCCGCACCCCGCGGAGTTCCGCGACGACGTGATCGCCGCGATGGCCGAGACCCCCAACGTGATGCCGCAGCTGCACATGCCGCTGCAGAGCGGCTCCGACCAGGTGCTGCGCGCGATGCGGCGCTCCTACCGCCGCGAGAAGTACCTCGGGATCATCGACCGGGTCCGGGCCGCGATGCCCGACGCCGCGATCACCACCGACATCATCGTCGGCTTCCCGGGCGAGACCGAGGCCGACTTCGTGCAGACCCTCGAGGTGGTCCGCGAGGCGCGCTTCGCCGCGGCGTTCACCTTCCAGTACTCCATCCGGCCCGGGACCCCGGCCGCGACCATGCCCGACCAGGTCCCGCCGGACGTGGTGCGGGAGCGCTACGAGCGGCTGGTGGAGGTGGTCAACGACGTGGCCTGGGCGGAGAACCTCACCCAGGTCGGCCGGCGGCTCGAGCTGATGGTCGCCGAGGGCGAGGGACGCAAGGACGCCGCCACCCACCGGCTCAGCGGTCGGGCCCGCGACAACCGCCTGGTCCACTTCGCCGACGCCCGGTGGTCGAGCGACCTCGAGACCACGAGGCAGATCCGCCCCGGCGACATGGTCGAGGTCGAGGTCACCTACGCCGCACCGCACCACCTGGTCGCCGACGGGCCGGTGCTCGCCGTACGTCGTACCCGCTCCGGCGACGCCTGGGAGGCCCGCACGGCGGCGCCCACCGTCACCAGCAGCGCGGTCGGCCTCGGCATGCCCACGGTCGGCGCCCGCGCCTGACCCAGCGGTGACCTGGGACCGGTTTCGGCTCTCCGAACCGGTCCTGACTCACCGCCGGGAGCTCCCTGCCTCGCCGAGCGGTGACCTGCGACCGGTTACTGCTCTCCGAACCGGTCCCGACTCACCGCCGGGTCAGGCGCTGCGGGGGTCCGTCGACGAGTAGCCCGAGACCGGCGGGCCGGTCTCCGAGTTGGGCTCCGGGTTGCCGGGCGCCTGCTCGGGAGGGTTGTCCTCGTCGTCGATCTCGGGCGCGCCCGAGGTACCGGGAACGCGGGTGTCGCGCTCGCCGTCGGTCGACTCCTGGCCGGGACCGGTGGGGCCGACGCGCTCGCTGCTGACCCCCATGCCTCCGGCCGCGCGTTCGGGGCCGGCTGCGTTCGGGTTGGAGTCCTTCAGCTCGGTCTCCTGGGCGTGGCCGCCGTCGGCGCCGTCCTCGGGTCGGTCGCTCATGCCGGTGCCTCCCGCTCGGGCTCGCTGGCACCGTCCGTGCTGGCGCCGTCCTCGGTCGGCTCGGGCTCGGTGAGCTCGTCGGGCACCTCGTCCTTCGACGCGGTGTTGCCCACCCGAGTCAGGTCCGGCACCACCGGGGTGGTGTCGAACTGCGTGTCCTCGACCGCGTCGACCCCGCCCGGAGGCGGCTCGGCGGGCTCGGTCGTAGGCGTCGGCTGCTCTCCCAAGTCGATCATTCCCTTCTCTCCCCCCGCGCCCTCCCCGGCGCGTCAGAAACCGAACGTCGTGTAGCTGGGCAGTCCCGTACCCAACCCGTCGAGGACGACACGTTCGTGCGGAACGACGGGGTCCGGCAGCGCGCTGAGGGGCCACCACTCCAGGGCCGCGCACTTGGCCGGCTCGACGATCCGCGGCTCGCCGTTCCAGGTGCGCGCCGAGAAGAAGAAGTCGATCCGCTCGTCGATCGGCTCGGCGTGCTGCGTGCGCTGCATCGAGGTCAGGAACTCAAGCTCGAGCCCGTCGACGCCGATCTCCTCCCGCGCCTCACGGTGCGCCGCGTCGTACGCCGTCTCGCCGCGCTCGACGTGGCCCGCGGCGGCCGCCGCCCAGTGGTCGTCCATGTAGCCGGTGTGCTGCCGCAGCTGGAGCAGCACCTCGTCGCCGGACCCACCCGACCGCAAGAGGAAGACGTACGACGCGGGGACGACGCGGAACCGATCGCTCACTCCGGCGGGCCTCAGCGGGCCGTGTCTCCGTCGCCGGTCTTCTCCTCGGCGAAGTCCTGCGCCTTGTCGATCTGCCCGGCGTACTTGCCGCCGGTCTGCTTGTCGGCCAGGTCGCCGGCCTTCTCGATGGCCTCGTCGACCTGGTTGTCGTGCTCGTCCACGAACTTCTTGGCGTCGTCCAGAAATCCCATGAGGTGCTCCTCGGTCGCGGCCCGTCCCGTGGCGGGCCCTGGCGCCCAACCTAGCCCTCGGATGTCGTGGGTCCCCTCGGTGGTCAGCGGAGTCGAGACCTACCCGACGACGTCGAGCACCAGCCGCAGGATGTAGAAGAAGACCGGCAGGCAGAACACCACGAGCATCACCCACGCCGCGATCCGGTGCTTGAGCCGCGAGGAGTCGAGCTTGCCCGCGAAGTCGAGCAGCGCACCGTCGGGCACGTGGTGGGTCAGGCCCATCCGGCGCGCGTCCTCGGGCATCCGGTTGCCCGCGAACCAGTACGGCGGCGCGACGTCACCGGGCACGTCGTCGTGACCCCAGTCCTCGTCGAACTCGTCCTCGCGGACGCCACCGGCCATGTGCCCACAGTAGGCCCGGCCGGGGAACGGGCTGCCAGACTGACCGCATGGCCAACCCGTCGTCGAGGCCGCCGATCGTCGCCGTCGTGGGCGCCACCGCCGCCGGGAAGACCGCGCTGGCCCTCGACCTCGCCGAACGGCTCGAAGGCGAGATCGTCAACACCGACGCGATGGCGGTCTACCGCGGCATGGACATCGGTACGGCGTCCCCGCCGCCCGGCGAGCGCCGCGGCATCGCGCACCACCTGCTCGACCTGCTCGACGTCACCGAGCCGCTGACCGTCGCGGAGTTCCAGGGCTGGGCCCGGCAGGTGATCAGCGAGGTGCGGGCACGACGCCGGACGCCGATCCTGGTCGGGGGCTCCGCCCTCTACACCCGGGCGGTGGTCGACCGCTTCGAGTTCCCCGGCACCGACCCGGAGGTGCGCGCCGGGCTCGAGACCGAGCTCGCCGACCTGGGCCCGGCCGAGCTCCACCGTCGGCTCGCCGAGCAGGACCCGGAGTCAGCTGCCCGGATCCTGCCTGAGAACGGTCGTCGCATCGTGCGCGCCCTCGAGGTCGTGACCCTGACCGGCGGGGGCTTCCGCGCCGTCCTGCCCGAGCCGGTGTACGTCGACCCCGCCACCGTGCAGATCGGGGTCGACATCGACCGGCCGACCCTCGACGCCCGGATCGCGGCGCGGGTCCGGCAGATGTTCGACGACGGTCTGGTCGAGGAGGTACGCCGGCTGCTCGCCGTCGGCCTGGCCGAGGGCCGCACCGCGCGGACCGCGATCGGCTACCGCGAGGTGACGGCGTACCTCGACGGACAGCTGACCCTCGACCAGGCGATCGAGGCGACGGCGGCGGCGACCCGCCGCTTCTCGCGTCGCCAGGACGGCTGGTTCCGCAAGGACCCACGGGTGGTCTGGGTTCCGTGGGACGCGCCCGACCGGGTGGAGCGGGCCCTGGCCTCGGTCGCTCGCGCCGGCTGAGCCACCGCCCTGATCGGGCCGACACGGAGCGACCCCGCCGAGGGCGCATGCCGAGGCCCGGGGAGGGCACGGGGCAGGGAATCCGTTCTCGGGAGGAACCGTGACCCACCTGTCCCGTCGTGCCGTCGGTGCGACCGCCCTGCTCACCGCAAGCGTGCTCGCCGCCGCCACCACCCCGGCCCTGGCCGGGTCCGCTGGGAGAGCCGGCGTCGTCCGGCACACCGCCAAGGTGCCGACCAGCATCGGCTACGGCGGTGCGGTCAGCACCGTCGACCCCGAAGCGTCCGCCGCGGCCCTCCGGGTGCTCAGGAACGGGGGGAACGCCACCGACGCGGCCGTCGCCGCCGCCTCGGTGCTCGGCGTGACCGAGCCCTACAGCTCCGGCATCGGAGGCGGTGGCTACTTCGTCCACTACGACGCCGCCACCGGGCGGGTGCGGACGATCGACGGGCGCGAGACCGCACCGGCCTCGATGCCGCACGACGCGTTCATCGACCCGGCGACCGGCCAGCCCTACAACTTCACCCCCGAGCTGGTCACCAGCGGCGTGTCCGTCGGGGTGCCCGGCTCGCTCGCCACCTGGCAGCGGGCCCTGGACCGGTGGGGGAGCAGGTCGCTCGGCCAGGTGCTGCGGCCGGGCATCCGGGTCGCGCGGCGCGGCTTCGTGGTCGACCCGACGTTCCGCCAGCAGACGCTGGAGAACAAGACCCGCTTCGAGGCCTTCCGCTCCACCCGGCGGCTCTTCCTGCCCGGCGGGGACGCCCCGCAGGTCGGCTCCGTCTTCCGCAACCCCGACCTCGCCGCGACGTACCGGCTGATCGCGCGTCGCGGGCTCCGGGTGTTCTACCGCGGCCGGCTCGCCCACGAGATCGCCCGGACCGCCCAGCACCCGCCCAAGACGTCGAGCACCACGCTCCCCGTGCCGCCCGGCTTCATGAAGCCCTCCGACCTCGTGGCCTACCGCACCGTCGACCGCGCGCCGACGCACGTCGGCTACCGGGGGTACGACGTCTACGGCATGGCGCCGTCGTCCTCGGGGGGTCGACCGTCGGTGAGGCGCTCGACATCATGGAGCGCTACGACCTGTCGTCGATGTCGGCGGTCGACGCGTTGCACCACTACCTCGAGGCCAGTGCCCTCGCCTTCGCCGACCGCGGCGCCTACGTCGGGGACCCGGCGTACGTGAACGTGCCGCTGCACGACCTGCTCTCCGACCGGTACGCCGCCGAGCGGGCCTGCCAGATCCAGCCGACCACGGCGCTGACCAAGCCGGTCGCACCGGGCGACGTGACGTCGTACGACGGCCAGTGCGCCACCGCGTCGACCACCCCGACGGTGAAGGCCCCCGACACCGAGAACCTCAACACCACGAACCTGACCGTGGCCGACCGGTGGGGCAACATCGTCGAGTACACGCTGACCATCGAGCAGACCGGCGGCTCCGGGATCGTGCTGCCCGGTCGCGGCTTCCTGCTGAACAACGAGCTCACCGACTTCTCGCCCGTGTGGACGGCCGGCGACCCGAACCGGATCGAGGGGGGCAAGCGCCCGCGCTCCTCGATCTCCCCGACGATCGTGCTCCGCCACGGCACGCCGTACCTCGCGCTGGGCTCGCCCGGTGGCTCGACCATCATCACCACGGTGCTGCAGATGCTCTTCGACCGGATCGACCGGGGGATGAGCATCGAGCAGGCGATCGCGGCCCCGCGCGGCTCCCAGCGCAACACCCCCAGCGTGACCGCGGAGCAGGCGTTCATCGACCAGTACGGCGCGGCGCTGGGCGCCTACGGTCACACGTTCAGCCCGGCCGGTGCGCCGGGCACGACGGCCGCCGAGATCGGTGCCGCGACCGCGATCGAGTTCGGACCCCATCGGCTGCTCACCGCCGTCTCGGAGCCGACCCGACGCGGCGGTGGCTCGGCGCTGGTGGTCCGAGCGCGCCGCTGAGGCCCATCCCTCCTGTCACACTGGAGGGGTGAGCTACCCGTTCCTCAAGGGCCACGGCACGGAGAACGACTTCGTGCTGCTGCCCGACCACGACGGATCGGTCCACGGCGACCTGTCCGCCGAGCGGGTGCGGGCCCTGTGCGACCGGCGGGCCGGCATCGGCGGCGACGGCGTGCTCCGCGTGATCCGCTCTGCGTCGTTGGTCGAGCGGTCCTCGGTGGTCGAGCGGTCCTCGGTGGTCGAGCGGAGTCGAGACCACGTCCCGTCCTCGGTGGTCGAGCGGCCCTCGGTGGTCGAGCGGAGTCGAGACCACGGCGCCGAGTGGTTCATGGACTATCGCAACTCCGACGGCTCGCTCGCCGAGATGTGCGGCAACGGGATCCGGGTCTTCGCCCTGCACCTCTACGACGAGGGGCTGGTGCCGGCGGACGAGCCGGTCCGGATCGCGACCCGCGACGGCGTGAAGCTGGTGTCCCGTGACGGCGACCTGTTCCGGGTGGACCTCGGGGTGGCCACGATCCTGGGCGAGACCAAGGTGTCGGTGGGCGACCGCTCGTGGCCGGCACTGCACGTCGACGTCGGGAACCCGCACGCGGTGGTGATGGTCGACGACCTCGCCGAGGCCGGGCGGCTCTGGGACGAGCCGGCCTACGACGAGAGCGTCTACCCGGAGGGCGTGAACGTCGAGTTCGTGGTCCGCCGCGGGCCCGAGCACGTGGCGATGCGGGTCCACGAGCGCGGCTCCGGGGAGACCCGGTCGTGCGGCACCGGCGCGGTCGCGGCGGCGGTCGCCGCTGCGGCTCCGGACGCCGGCGACGCGCCCGGGCGCTGGCGGGTCGACGTTCCCGGTGGCCGGCTCGAGGTCTCCCGCGACGGCGACGGCCGGGTCCACCTCACCGGACCGGCGCTGATCGTCGCCCGCGGCACCACCGACCTCTGAGGCCCTGGCACAGGTCAGGCCGACTCGCCCCGGGCGGGGCGCCGCGCGCGGAAGGCTCGGGTCCTGACCAGCGGCGTGAGCACCACGAACAGCGCCATCGGCCAGCCCGTGGGGGCGATCCAGAACTGCTGGGCGGTCAGCGCCCACCCCGAGTCGTCGACGGACCGGCGCGGCGCATCGGCCGCGCCGATCACCTGGAGGGTGGCGACGACACCGAGCAGGGCGACGACGAGAGAGACCAGGACGACGATCTCGTGCGGGACGCGGAGCAGACGCATGGGGATCGCCGACAGGGCGAGCAGACCGGCGCCCAGCGCCGCCGCGAGCGCCTGGTCGAGGTGCTCCTGGCGGGCCAGCGGCCGGGTGTCCAGGTCGAAGCCGGCCCAGAACCACGCCCACAGCGTGCTGGCGAGCACACCCACCACGGCGAGGACGAACAGGGAGAGGAGGACGAAGCGGCGACCGTCGGTAGGCATGTCCCCACCATCGCCCGGCCCGCGCGGCCGCGCCTGAGCCGTCGTACTCAACCCGTCAGGCGAGCACCAGGCAGGTGGTGGTGCCGTGCGCGAGGAGCCGCCCGTCCCGGTCCACGAGCCGACCCTCGGCCGTGACCTGCCGTCGTCCGGCGTGGAGGACGGTGCCGGTCGCCGTCACCTCGCCCATGCCGGGCTGCATGCCGCGGACGTAGTGGAGGCTGAGCTGGGCGGTGGTGTACGACGACCGGGCCGGCAGCGTGGTGTGCACGGCACAGCCCATGCAGGAGTCGAGCAGGGTCGCCGCGATGCCGCCGTGCACCGAGCCGATCGGGTTGAGCATCCGGTCGTCGGGCTCGAGTGCGAACGACGCCCGTCCCTCCTCGACCTCGAGCAGCCGCATGCCGAGCAGGGTGGCGATCCCGGGAGGCGGGAGTGCACCCGCCGCGACCAGGGTCATCACCTCGAGGCCAGTGAGGTCGGTGAGCGCGTTCACGGCTCCACCACCAGCGCGGCGGCGGGCTCCGGAGCGAGCTGGGGAGGAGCGCTGCGCCGCGGGAGGGAGAGGGCCGCGACCGAGGTGAGCACTCCGGAGAGCAGCAGCATCCACCACACCCGCTGGAAGTGGCCGAGGGCGTCGGCCGGTCCGTAGGCGCCGAGCAGGGCCACGGTGAGGGCCACCCCGAACGTCGCCCCGAACTGCCGCGTCGCCTGGTTCACCGCGGACCCGACGGCGCGCTCGTCGGGCGGCAGGTGCTGGGTGGCGGCACTCATCAGGGTGGGCAGCACCAGCGAGACCCCCAGCCCGCCGAGCAGCGAGGCGGGCAGCATGTGCGCCGCCCAGTCGGGAGTGGTGGTCATCAGGCTCAGCTGCCAGACCCCGGTGCCGGCCCAGACCAGGCCGCCGGGGACGAGCAGGGCGCGCTGCCCGTACGCCGCCGCGAGCCGCCCCATCCGGGGTGCCAGGGCCACCACGACGAGCGGCCCCGGGATCATCGCCAGACCGGCCCGGACGATGCCGTAATGCCAGACCTGCGTGGTGAACTGGATCGAGGCGAAGAACATCGCGGTGAAGCCGATGGTGAAGACCGCGGTGGCGATGTTGGCCCATCGGAACGACCGGTCGGCGAACAGTGTGAGGTCCAGAGCCGGTGCCGCGACGCGGAGGGTACGCCGGACGAACGCGGCCAGGAGCAACAGCCCGAGCAGGACCGAGCCGACGGTCCGCGTCGACAGCCAGTCCCACTGGTTCCCTTGCACGATGCCGAGCGCCAGCAGGGTCAGGGACCCGGCGAGCAGCAGGACGCCCCAGGGGTCGGGGAAGGCTCGACGCACGGTCTCGCGTGACTCGGGCAGGTAGCGCCGGGTCAGGGAGAGGGCCAGGACTCCGACCGGCAGGTTGACCAGGAACACTGCCCGCCAGTCCCACTGCTGGACCAGCAGGGCGCCGACGGTCGGCCCGGCGGCGGCCGAGAGCGCAGAGATCGAGCCGTAGATCGCGACCGCGACCGGCACCTTCGCGGGCGGGAAGGCGGTCAGCACCATGGCCAGCGCCGACGGCACCAGCGCGGCCGCACCGAGCGCCTGGACGACGCGGAAGACGACCAGCGTCCCGGCCGTGGGCGCCAGCGCGCACAGGACGGACGCCAGGGTGAACGCGACCAGACCGATCACGAAGGTGCGACGTCGCCCGAAGCGGTCGGCCATCCGGCCGGCCGGCACCAAGGCGGCCGCGAGGGCGATGGTGTAGGCCGACAGGGTCCACGACATGGTCGCGAAGGAGACGGTGGGGAAGCTCGACCGGATGTCGTCGAAGGCCACGAAGAGCACCTGGGCGTCGAGGAAGACCATGAACGACGCGAGGCTGGCGACGGCGAGAGTGGCGCGCGGATCGATGGCGCGGGGTGAGGCGGGCATGGACCGACGGTAAAGCGTATGGTTTAAAAACTCAAGTGATTGATACATAATCGAAACCAATCTAGAATGGAGTGCATGGCCACGAAGACCTACGACCAGTACTGCGGGATCGCCGCGGCACTCGACCGCGTGGGCGACCGCTGGACCCTGCTGGTGCTCCGCGAGCTGTCCTTCGGGGAGTGCCGCTTCACCGACCTGCGCTCCCGGCTCCCCGGGATCGCCACCAACCTGCTGGCCGACCGGCTCCGCTCGCTGGAGGAGGACGGCCTGGTCGAGCAGCGCGAGCTCCCGGCGCCCGCCGCGCGGTCGGTCTACGCGCTCACCCCGGAGGGTCGCCGGGTCACGCCCGTGCTCCGCGCGCTGTCCGGTTTCGGTCAGGCGTTCCTCCCCGACCCGGTCGAGGGGGCGGTGCGGCCGGAGATGGTGGTCCACGGAACGCTGGCGCCGCGCCTGGACTCCCGGGCCTGGCCCGACACGTCGCTGCGGGTGCGCTTCGCGCTCGGCGGGTCCGAGCAGTGGCTGGAGCTGGAGGCGGGTCGCCTGGTGCGTCCCGACACCGGGGCGCCGCCGGACCTGCTCGTCGCCGGCAGTGCGGCAGCGCTGATGGAGCTGTGCCGAGGCACGGCGCGGCTCGCCGACCTCGGCGATCGGCTGCAGGTGAGCGGCTCGCGCGCGGCCCGGCGTACCTTCGCGAAGGTCTTCGCCCTCGTGCTCTGAGGCGCGAGCCCCTGTCCTAGGCTCGCCGCCATGGACATCTCCGGATCATCCGCCGTCGTCACCGGGGCCGCGTCGGGCATCGGCGCCGCCGTCGCCCGTCAGCTGGCCGCCGCCGGCGCGACCGTCGTGGTCGCCGACGTGCAGGCCGACAAGGGCGCCGCGCTGGCCGAGGAGCTCGGCGGGGTGTTCGTGCACGTCGACGTCACCGACACCGCCCAGATCACGAACGCCGTCGAGGTGGCCTCCGAGCAGGCCCCGCTGCGGGTGCTGGTCAACTCCGCCGGCATCGGCCCGGCCGCGCGCACGGTCGGGCGGGACGGCACCTACGAGTCGGCCCACGACCTCGACCTCTACAAGCGGGTGATCGCGATCAACCTGATCGGCACCTTCGACGCGGTCCGGATCGCGGGTACGGCGATGAGCCGGCTCGAGCCGCTCGCCTCGGGTGAGCGGGGGGCGATCGTGAACCTGGCGAGCGTGGCGGCCTTCGACGGCCAGATCGGGCAGGCGGCGTACTCCTCCTCCAAGGGCGGCATCGTCGGCATGACCCTGCCGGTGGCCCGTGACCTGGCCGCGATCGGCGTCCGGGTGAACACCGTGGCGCCCGGCCTGATCGACACCCCGATCTACGGCGAGGGCGAGAAGGCCGAGGAGTTCAAGGCCCGACTGGGGGAGTCGGTGCTCTTCCCCAAGCGGCTCGGCTCGCCCGAGGAGCTGGCGTCGATGGTCCTCGAGTGCCTCACCAACTCCTACATGAACGGTGCCGTGGTCCGCGTCGACGGCGGCATCCGGATGCCCCCGAAGTAGGCACACCCGCGTCACCGCCGAGCACCACCGGAATCTCGGTGGCCGGCGGCCCGTTGGGGGTCGTATGAGTGAGTCGATGCGTGCGGTCGTCGTCGAGCAGCCGGGCGGTCCGGACGCCCTGATCGTGGTACGACGTGCGGTCCCGGAAGCCGGACCCGGCGAGGTCGTGGTCGCCGTCGAGGCCGTCGGCGTCAACCCGGTCGACTGCGGCAACCGTGCCGACCCGTCCTGGGCGGGCGTCGAGGCGCCGTACGCCGTGGGATACGAGTTCGCCGGCCGGACGGTCGGGACGGGCGAGGAGGTCTGGGGGCTGCTCCCGGTGCAGGGCACGAGGTGGGCTGCGCTGGCCGAGCGGGTCGTCGTACCCGCCGGCCTGGTCGCGCCGCGCCCACCTGGGCTGGACGCGGTGACGGCCGCTGCCCTGCCGCTGGCCGGGTGCACGGCGCTCCAGACGCTCGACCGGATGGCGCTGACCGAGGGCGCCTGGCTGCTCGTGCACGGTGCTACGGGAGGAGTGGGCCACCTGCTCGTGCAGCTGGCCCGGCGCCGCGGCCTCCGCGTCGCCGCCGCCTCGCGCCCAGACGACCGGGCCCGTCTCGAGGCCCTCGGCGTCGACCTCTGGCTCGACCGCGCCGACCCCGACCCCGCGCGCGCCGCCAGCCGGGCCCTCGGCCACGAGCTGGACGCGGTCGTCGACCTGGTCGGCGGTCAGCTGGAGAGCTCGCTCCCGCACGTCAGGGTCGACGGCCACGCCGCGACCATCGTCGACCTCTCCGGCGACCTCGACCGCGCGATCGACCGCAACCTCGATCTGCACGGCGTGCTGGTGCGCGCCGGCCGCGACCGCCTCGACGCGCTCGCGTCCGAGGTCGCCGCGGGCCTGCGCCCGACCGTCGTGGCGACGTACCCGCTCGAGCAGACCGCCGAGGCCCACCGCCGTCTGGAGGCCGGCGGGGTCGGCGGCAAGCTGGTGATCACCCCCTGACCGAACGGGACGTCATCCGTTCCGGTCGCTTGGACAACCACCTCGTAGGACGTCCCGCGGTCAGGCGCGCACGCGAGCGCTGGTCGGGTCGTACATCGGTCGCAGCGAGACCTCGGCCGCGTGCCGCTCGCCGGCGATGTCGACCTGCCACGAGCCGGCGTCGAGCCAGTCCTTGGTCACCGGCGCGTCCGAGGTCACGAAGGCCAGGCCGACCGCGGCGCCGAGCGTCCAGCCGTACGACGCGGCGCGGACGTAGCCGACCACGACGCCGTCACGGAGCACCGGCTCCGCGTGGTGGAGCAGCGGCTCGGGGTCGGTCAGCCGGACCTGCACCAGCCGGTGCGTCGACGGGAAGGACGCCTTGCGGGCCAGCAGCGCCTGCTTGCCGCGGAAGTCGGTGTCCCACGCGACCGCGAAGCCGAGGCCCACGTCCAGCGGGCAGTCGGTGTTGTCGATGTCGTGGCCGTAGTCGCGGTAGGCCTTCTCCATCCTCAGCGAGGCCAGCGCCTTGAGCCCGACCGGCCGCACCCGCTCGTCGGCGAGCAGGGCGTCGTACAGCTCGAGACACCGGGCCGCGTCGGCGTACAGCTCGTAGCCGAGCTCGCCGAGGTAGGTGATCCGGGCGCAGATCACCGGGACACCGGCGACCTCGATCTCGCGGACGCCACGGAAGGGCCAGGCCTCGGTCGACAGGTCGGCATCGGTGAGGCCGGCCAGGACGTCGCGTGACAGCGGCCCCTGGAGGTTGAGCTGGCCCACCTCGGCGGTCAGGTCGCGGATCGTGACGTCACGGCCGTCCGCGGCGCGGTCGAGCAGCGCCCGCACGTGGCCGTGCCCGGTGTCGGAGGCGATCACGAACATCCGCTCGTCGGTGATCTTCCCGACGGTCAGGTCGGCCTCGATCCGGCCGTCGTCGTTGAGCCACTGGGTGTAGGTGAGCCAGCCGGGCTCGCCGTTCACCTCGCCGGCCGAGAGGTGGTCGAGCATCGGCCCGGCGGCCTTGCCGAGGACGGCGAACTTCGCCATGAACGACATGTCCATCAGCCCGACGCCCTCGCGGACGGTCCGGTGCTCCTCGGCCCACTGCTCGAACCACGGCGCCCGGCCCCAGGTCGGCTCGGCGACCGGCTCGACGCCGCGCCCGGCGAACCAGTCGGCCCCCTCCCAGCCGGAGACCTCGCGGAGCAGCCCACCGTGCTCGACCAGCCGCTGGTGGACTGGGGAGAGCAGCCGGTCGCGGGCGGTGCGCAGCTGCTTGCCCGGCGTGTGCGCGGCGTACACGGTGCCCAGGATCTCGGTGGTGCGGTCGCGGCGGTACGACGGCTCGAGCTGGTCGGCGCGGAAGCGGGCGACGTCCCACGCGGTCACGTCGACGTCGGGGAGCCCGGAGATGATCCAGTGCGCCAGCACCCGGCCGAGGCCGCCGGCGGAGAGGATGCCGACGGAGTTCATGCCCGCGGCCACGAAGTAGTTGCGCAGGCTCGGCGCCTCGCCGACGGCCGGCATCAGGTCGGGGGTGAACGACTCGGGGCCGCAGAAGAAGGTGCGCACCCCGGCGTCGAGGGTGACCGGCACCCGCGCCATCGCGGTCTCGAGGAACGGCGACATCCGGTCCCAGTCCGGCTTCAGCGTGGTGAACGACGTGCCGGCCGGGATCCCGTCGACCGCCCAGGCCGCGGCCCGCGGCTCGAACAGGCCGACCATCATCCCGCCGCCCTCCTCGCGGTAGTACCCGTGTGCGGCGGGGTCCTCGAAGACCGGGGCGTTCGGGTCGAGACCCTCGATGGTGTCGGTGATCAGGTAGTAGTGCTCGGCCGCCTGGTTGGGGACGACGACCCCGCTCTTCTCGGCCAGCTCGCGGGCCCACATGCCCGTGCAGTTGACGACGTACTCGGCCTCGATCTCGGCTGTGTCGCCGGTCGAGTCGGTCGCGACCCGGACGCCGGTGACCCGCCCGATGCCGCCGGTCGGGCCGGTCGAGACCAACACGTCCTCGACGCGCACGCCCTCGACGATCCGGACACCGAGGTCCTTGGCGCCGCGGGCCAGCGACTGGGTCAGGTCGACCGGGTTGACCCGGCCGTCGCCGGGCACGTAGAAGCCGGAGAGCAGGTCGTCGGTCTTCGCCCACGGGAAGAGGTCGGACATCTCCTGCGGGCCGATCTCCTCGACCTCGAGCCCGAAGTGGCGCTGGAAGGCGGCCACGCGGCGGTACTCGTGCTGCCGGTCGGCGTCGGCCGCCGCCTCGATCAGCCCGACCGGCTTGAAGCCCGTGGACACCCCGGTCTCGGCCTCGAGCCGGGCGTAGAGGTCGCGCGAGTAGAGCCGGATGCCGGTGCTGGTCTCGGACGTCGAGCCGAAGCAGGTCATCAGCCCGGCGGCGTGCCACGTCGTACCGCTGGTCAGGCGGTCGCGCTCGAGCACGACGACGTCGGTCCAGCCCTCGTGGGCGAGGTGGTAGGCCACGGAGCACCCGATGACTCCGCCGCCGATGATCACGACCCGGGCGCGGCCGGGGAGGTCGGGAGCACTCACCGGCACAACCTAGCGGGGGCGCGCCCGGCGATGAGGTGCAGGCGGCGGTGACGTGGGACCGGAAGCAGTCGGGCCAAGCGGTCCTGGCTCACCGCTGCCCGGCAACGAGCTCGCGAAGTCGCGTACGACGTGGTGGCAGTGACCGACGGATCGGTCGGAAGAGCGCATCCCACGCCTCACCGAACTGTGGCGGAGGGCCGAGGTACCCGAGGCGGAGGAGTCGTCGGTAGACGGTGCCGACCATGGTCTTGGGTCGAGCCAACGACTCCTGGGTGACCTGGAGATAGGGCACGTCGTGGTCGCGGAAGAGTGCGAAGCGTTCGATGTCCGCGTTGTACTGACCGCGATCGACTTGGTGGTGGGCTCCTTCGTACTCGACGACGAGTCCCCACGGCCTGAACACCAGATCACCGAGCGCGACAGCGTCACCTCCCAACGCGACCGGATGGTTGGACTCCGGCGAGGGCAGACCACTGGCGACGATCAGCGCGCGCGTCTCGGACTCCTTGAGTGAACGCGAGCGGCCGTCGAGCAGGTCCAGGACCCACAACGCCTCGTCTGCGCCGTCTCGCCACGGCGCAGCCAGGGCCAGGTCGGCGAGCCCGCGCACGGTCATGTGCCGGTGATGGAGCAACCAGTCTCCGACGGCGATGGCGTCGATCGTCCGAGCCGTGGCGCACCAGGCGAGGTAGGCCCCGGTCGGCGTGACGCCGTACTCGTCGCAGGGCGCGAGCGCCAGGGTGCGATGGAGGAAGATCCCGTCCAGTGCGAGGTGGAGGTCGCCCTGGATGACGAAGTGCAGGGGTCGTCGAGGGCCCTGGTCGAGCCCCAGCATCTGGATCCGGGTGATCCCCGTGGGCCTGGCTGCCAAGGGCAGCGCCAGCCGGGCTGCCTCGAGGTCGTCCGCCCACGTCATCACGTGGTCGCGGTGTCGCCACACCCGTGGATGGACGCGGACGAAGCGATGTCCGGCGAGCATGGTCTTGGACACGCCCAGCTCCAACGCGCCGGCCCGGGTGAACGGGCCGTGCAGCAGCGGGGTCGGGATGTCGCGCATGCCGATGACGCTGCCGCGAACGGGGCCACGTGGCCCGCATGAGTCGCCCGCCTGTGGACGACCTGGTCGCAGATCGGGCCTGTGCACGGTGACCGGCTCACCGGCGGTGGCTCAGGACCGGATTCGGGACGCGAAACCGGTCCTGGCTCACCGCTCCCGACCCGGGCGGCCGGTCGGCGGTGGCTCAGGACCGGATACGGGGCAGGGAACTGGTCCTGGCTCACCGCTCCCCGGGGTACGCCGCGGGGTTAAGGGTGTGCGCTGCCACCCGGGGCGACCTACGCTGGACGGCATATGACGAACGCACACGACCACTTCAGTCTCGACTCCGAGCTCGACCAGACGACCGGCTGGGACGAGGACGCCAACCTCGACCCGGCCACGCCGGCCGAGACCGACCAGCTCGACGACGAGGCAGCCGACGAGGACGACGAGTGGGAGTCGGGGTACGCCGACGACGAGTCCGACGCGGCGTACGACGACAGCGACCCCGAGCTCACCAGCGGGGAGCAGGACCTCGCCGAGCGCTACGCCCTGCGGCGCGTGCAGGGGCTCTCGACCGAGCTCGAGGACATCTCCGAGGTCGAGTACCGCCAGCTCCGGCTGGAGAAGGTGATCCTGGTCGGCGTCTGGACCGACGGCACCGTGGAGACCGCCGAGAACTCCATGGCCGAGCTCGCCGCGCTGGCCGAGACGGCCGGCTCCGAGGTGCTCGACGCGATCTACCAGCGCCGCAACAAGCCCGACCCGGCGACCTTCATCGGCCGCGGCAAGGTCGACGGGCTCCGCGAGATCGTGCGCGCCAGCGGCGCCGACACCGTGATCATGGACGGCGACCTGGCCCCCAGCCAGCTGCGCAACCTCGAGGACAAGGTCAAGGTCAAGGTCGTCGACCGGACCGCGCTGATCCTCGACATCTTCGCCCAGCACGCCAAGAGCGCCGAGGGCCAGGCGCAGGTCGAGCTGGCCCAGCTCAGCTACATGAAGCAGCGCCTGCGCGGCTGGGGCGGCAACCTCTCGCGCCAGGCCGGTGGCCGCGCCGCGGGCGGCGAGGGCATCGGTGGCCGCGGCCCCGGTGAGACCAAGCTCGAGACCGACCGCCGCCGGATCAACACCAAGATCGCCAAGCTGCGCCGCGAGCTGACCCACATGAAGGGCACCCGCGACACCAAGCGCCAGGAGCGCCGGCGCCACCACATCCCGAGCGTCGCGATCGCGGGTTACACCAACGCCGGCAAGTCCAGCCTGCTCAACAAGCTGACCGGCGCGGGGGTGCTGGTCGAGGACGCGCTGTTCGCGACCCTCGACCCGACCACCCGTCGTACGGCGACCGGTGACGGCCGTGTGTACACGATGAGCGACACCGTCGGCTTCGTCCGGCACCTGCCCCACCAGCTGGTCGAGGCCTTCCGATCCACGTTGGAGGAGGTGGCCGACTCCGACCTGATCCTGCACGTCGTCGACGGCTCCCACCCCGACCCCGAGGGCCAGATCGCCGCGGTGCGCGAGGTGTTCGCCGAGATCGGCGCCGACAAGGTGCCCGAGATCATCGTGATCAACAAGGCCGACGCGGCCGACCCGATGGTGCTGGCCCGGCTGCGCCAGCGCGAGCCGCACTCGGTGGTCGTCAGCGCTCGTACGGGCGAGGGCATCGAGGACGCCCTGGCCCTGCTCGAGGGCGACCTGCCGCGGCCCGGTGTGGAGTTCAGCGCGCTGCTGCCCTACGCGCGTGGCGACCTGCTCGACCGGCTGCACCAGCACGGTGAGATCGAGTCCCTCGAGCACACCGGCGACGGCACGGTGGTCCGGGGTCGCGCCCATGCCGACCTGGCCGGTGAGCTGGCGGCGTACCCCGTCTGAGCAGACGAACGCCCGGCCACCGTGGTGGTGGCCGGGCGTTCGTGCTTCTTTGCGCCGAGTCGGCGTCGTACGGGTGCTCTCTTGCGCCGAGTCGGCGTCGTACGGGTGCTTCTTTGCGCCGAGTCAGCGCACGACGTAGTGGACGACGAGGCCGTCCGTGCCGCCACCGGAGCCGCCGGGCACGTCCTCGTCACCCTGGCAGTTGTCCTCGGTGGTGTCCTCGGCGTCGTCGATGCCGTCGCCGTCGGTGTCCTCCTGGCCGTCCTCGACACCGTCGTCGTCGGTGTCGCTGTCGGTCGGGTCGGTCGCGGTGCAGCCGTCGTGCACCTCCGTGCCGTCCTCGACACCGTCGTCGTCGGAGTCGGACTGGTGCGGAGCGGTGCCGTGGCGGAACTCGGCGAGGTTGCGGAGGCCGTCCTGGTCGGGGTCGCCCGCGGCGTTGGCGTGGTGCGGGTTGAGGTGGTGCCGGACCTCCCAGCGGTTGGGCATGCCGTCGTGGTCGGAGTCGCGGGCCCCGGAGGCGTGCGACATCGAGGGCGAGGCGAGGGTGAGCAGGGCGCCGGCCGCGAGCGAGGCGACGACGGCACTGCCGCGGCGGGCGGTGAGGGTGAGGTCCATGATGATTCTCCCAGGGGGTGCGGCCGTGCCGTCTGCACGGTGAGCCGACTGTAGGAGCCACCCTCCGGCTTGCGCTTCGGATCGATGGGCGACCGGCGCTGCCCGATGGTCCTAGTACCTCCTCAGGTCTCCACGATCCGCAGCGCCAGCCGGGGGCACATCCGCACCGCCTCCCGGGCCAGGCCCAGCAGCTCCGGCGTGACCTCGCCACCCACGATCGGGTAGCCCCACTCGTCGAGGTCCACCACCTCCGGCAGCAGCTCGTGGCACACGCCGCGGGCATGGCAGGCGGGCCAGTCGACGCGTAGCGCGCGCTTCACGACGCCACGCTCCGCAGCCGTCGTACGACGGTCGCCTGGCGGGTCCAGGAGCAGTGCCCCGCGCCGTGCCGGTCGATCTCGTCGGGGTACGCCGTCAGCAGCGACCGCACCAGCCGCACGGTCCCGTCGGGGTGGGCGCAGGCGCCCCGGCGCTCGACCAGCCCGGCCAGCTGCTCGACGCGAGCGGTGCCGGTGCCGTCGTCGATCGCCGAGACCGCCGCGGCCAGCGCGGGCAGCCCGTTCAGGCAGGGCCCGCAGCGGCGCGCGCTCTGGCCGGCCAGGTAGGCGACGATCCGCTGGGTCCAGGCCACCGGGCAGTCGTCCACGGCGAGCACCAGTCCCGCGCCGAGCGCCAGGCCTGACTCCCGGAAGCCCGGCACCGAGACCTTCAGCCGGCGGGCGGCCCGAGCGGTGGTCCAGGTGCCGTGGAAGCCGCCCAGCAGCACGGCCGCGTCGTCCTTGGCGGGCAGCACCGACCGCAGTGACGCGCCGTACTGCACCTCGCGGACGGCGACCCGGGCGCCGGGCAGCCGCAGCGTGAGCAGCGTGGTGCCGGGCTCGTCGTCGGTGCCCAGGCCCGCCGGCGGACCGGTGTGGAGCAGTCGTCCGACGTGGGCCCAGGTCTCGGCGTTGGAGAGCAGGGTCGGCCGCGACCGGTGCCCGGCGACCGCCTCGGGGGTCCAGGCGGTCACCGGGAGGTTGGGGCGCCCGGCCATCAGCTCGAGGACCGCCCGCGCCTGGCCGGCGACGAACCGCGGCGAGGCCACGTGCCGGACCAGCCGCATCCGGCGGTCGTGCCGTTCGGCGATGGCGGCGTCCATGGCGGCGACGGTGAGCGGCCGGTCGCCGGGGAGGACGACGTGCACCGCGTGGGCGCCGAGGGCTCGCGCCGTGGCCACCGCACCGTCCAGCACCAGGTGGGGTCGGGTCCGCGCCAAGGCGCTGTCCTTGCTGCTGGCCGGCTCACCCTCGCTGAGGTTGATGACGACCACCGGCCGGCGCGAGCCGTCGGCGGCAGCACGGAGCTTGATCGCGAAGGGGAAGGCCGCCCCTCCGCGGCCGCGCAGGCCGGTCCGGTCGATGGCCGCGGTCAGGTCCGCGAGCGAGATCCGCGGCACGTCGCCGTACTGCTCGCGGTGGGCGGCGAGCGACGGTCCGCTGTCGAGCCCGGAGAAGAGGGCGGGTCCCGCGTGGACGTCGGGGTCCTCGCAGACCGCGATCGGGGAGCTGTTCATCGGGTGGCCTCTCGGAGGGCGAGGCGGGCGGTGGCGCCCACCAGGCGGATCAGGGCGACCCCGGCGACCAGGGCGACCGCGGCGTAGACCGCGTCCCGCTCCCAGCCGGCCTGTCGCAGGTCGGTGCCGATGCCGAGGCCGTGCGCGACCGCCACGCCCCAGGCGCCGTACGCCAGCAGGTGCACGAACCGCCAGGTGCGGTGCTTCATCCGGGCTCGCACCAGCGAGGTCACCGCGACCAGCACGATCAGGTCGAAGGAGAGGGTGCCCAGGCCGAGCCAGAGCGGCATGTACGACGCGCCGGCCCAGGGCACGACGGCCTGCCACCAGCGGATGTCGACGTAGCTGTCGACCACCGCCGTGGTGATGTGCAGCCCGAGCAGCACCACCGACCAGAGCGCGAGGTTGCGGTGCAGCGCCTGGCCGACGAAGCGCGGCAGGAGCCGCCGGCCCTGCCCGGTCGACAGCACGCCGAGCACCGTGGTGACCGTCAGCAGGGCCAGCACGACCAGGCCGGTGCTCCGGTTGAGATACCACAGCGACGGGCCGTGCAGGAAGGCGTTCATGCGGCGGCCTCCTCGTCGGCGGGCCAGCCGCCGGTACGTCGTACCGAGCCCTCGGCGGTGACCAGCCGGGCGGTGACGTCGTGGGCGGCGAGCCAGGCGGTGGCCTCGTTGCCGAGCACGATCGCGGCGGTGCTCGCGGTGTTGGCCGCGACCGAGGTCGTGCCCAGGCAGCTCGCGGTCACCCAGGGGGTGGTGGCCGGGGCGCCGGTGCGCGGGTCGATCAGGTGGTGGTACGCCGTACCGGATCGGGTCCAGCGGCGGACCTCGGTGTTGGAGGTGGCCAGGCCGCCCCGCTCGAGCCAGACGACCACGGCGGGCTCGTCGAGCTGCCCGGAGACGGCGACCGGCCAGGCGACGCCGTCGGGCCGGGAGACGGCGAGGTCGCCGCCGACGCTGACGATCGCCGACGTGGTCAGCTCTCCGGCCAGGGTCGTGGCCACCAGGTCTGCGGCGAAAGCCTTGCCGGTGGAGCCCAGGTCGAGCGCGGTCCCCTCCGGGACCCGGATCGCGTCCTCGGCCAGGCCCAGGCCGGACCACGACCGCGGGCCGGGAGCCGGGGGAGGCGTGGCCGGACCGCTGTCGACCAGCCGGCCGAAGTCGCGGTCGTAGCCCCACGACACCAGCTGGCGGCCGAGCAGCGGGTGCACGATCCCGTCGGTGGCCCGGGCCACGTCGACCGCGACGCCGACCGCGGAGACCAGCAGCGGGTCGACCTCGACCCAGTGGCCGGCCGCGGCGTTGGCGCGGACCAGGTCGGAGTCCTCGCGGAAGCGGCTGCAGGTGCGGTCCACCTCGGCCAGCACGGCCTCGGTCAGACCGCGCGCGGCGGCGAGCTCACCGGGGTCGCGGGTCGCGACGTACACATAGGTGCCCAGTGCCCCGAAGGTCGCCGAGGAGCCGGGGTGCTCACCCATGGTGCGAGCCCGAGGACGGCGCCGGCGGCGGCGGGGGAGGCGGGGGCGGGGCGTGCACGACGGGAGGTGGGTTGTGCACCACCGGTGCGGGACCGGCCGGTGACGACGGCGGCGGGACGAACGTGCCGCCGCCGACGACCACCGGGGCCGCAGCCGAGTGGACATAGCGGGTGTGGACGACGGTGCGCTGCGGCCGGGACCGCAGCAGCACCTTGTGGGGGTACGACGCGGACTTCTGCCGGGCCACGGCGGCTTCGTACTTGGCCTGGGCCCGGGCCGCCTTCGCCGTGGCTGCCGTGTTGGCTGCGTCGTCGCGGGCCTGCTTGGTCTGCTGCTCGCGAGCTGCCGCGCCGGCGAACCAGCCGACGGCGGTCAGGCTGGTGGCGCTGACGATGGCGGTCACGGACGTGACGCCGAGACGGAAGCGGTCCCGGCTGCGTGGGGTAGGGGTCATGCCGACCAGAGTGCGAGAGCCCGCGGCAAGGAGGTCTCATCGCTCCTTCAAGTCCGGGTCATGGAGCCGCGGGCGGCTTGACGGGGTCTTGAGGCAGCCGCGAGGCGCGCATAGGCAGTCAGGCCGCACCGTGGCGGCATGAAAGCCTTCGCCGTCCTCCTTGCCGCCCTGGCCCTGCTCGCCGGTTTCGCCGGTGGCCTGCGTGCCTACTCCGCCGCCGCCCCCGCGGCTGCCCCGAACGTGCCGGTGTCCGCGCCCCACTATCCGAAGGCGATGCCGGTCAAGCCCGGCCCGACCTTCCGGTGGGCGCCGTGCCAGAAGCCGGCCGTCCGCCACGGCCGCGCCTGCGTGACCACCGTGACCCGCACCGTGACCATCGCGCCGCCGGTCGTCACCGCCCCGCCGGTGCCGGCGCAGGTCGCCGCTCCGGTCCGTTCGGCGCCGGTCCGGCAGCACGCCGCGCCGGTGAGCCACCCGACCAGCCAGCCGACGTACCACGACGACGGCGGTGAGCACGAGGGCGGCGGTGGTGGTGGCCACGACGACTGACCCGTCACCGGACCGGTGGTCACTCCACCAGCGGGAGCCGGACCTCGATCTGCGCTCCGCCGGAGGCGGTGGTGCCGGTGGTGAGGTGCCCGCCGCAGTTCTGGGCGGTACGACGAGCGAAGTCCAGGCCGAGCCCGGTGTGACCCGGGCCCACCCGGGGCGCGTCGGACCAGCCGGCACCGTCGTCGGACACAGTCAGCCGGCAGCTGCCCTGGCCCGCCGTCAGCGCGACCGCGAAGCCGGTGTTGTCGGCGGTGTGGGCGAACACGTTGTCGATCAGCACGTCGAGCAGGTCGGCGAGGTCGGTCGTCGAGAGCGGCACCGGCAGCGGGCCGGTCGCCACCTGCACGTCGAGCGGCCGGCCGTCGTCCTCGGCCAGCGCTGCCCAGAACGCCACCCGGTCGGCGATCGTGGCGGCGGCGTCGCACCGCGCGGTCAGCGTGGACTGCACCGGCCGCCGCGCCTCCTTGACGATCTGGTCGACGGTCAGCTGGAGGACGGTGATGTGCTCCTGGAGCCGCTGGGACAGCGCCGGGTCGTCGACGGCCTCGGCGTCCAGGCGCAACGCGGTGACCGGCGTGCGCAAGCGGTGGGAGAGGTCGGCGACGACGACCCGTTCGGCGGCGAGGAGCTCGCCGGTGCGCTCGGCCAGTCCGTTCAGGGCCCGGGCCAGCTCGACGGTCTCGGGGGTGCCGCGCACCTCGGCGCGTGCGGAGAGGTCGCCCTCGCGCAGCTGGTGCGCGGTCACGGCGACGCCGCGCAGCGGCTCGCTGATCCGGCGGCCGAGCTGGCGGGCCATCAGCCAGCCCAGGGCCAGCAGCACCAGGCCGAGCCCGATGATGCCGGACCAGGCGGCCGCGACCCCGCGCCGCAGGTCGGACTCGCTGACGCTGGCCCGGACCACGACGGTCCCGTGCCGGACCGCAACCGGCAGCAGCACCGCGCCGCCGTCGCTGTCGGTGACCCGGAAGCCCTCGCCGGTGAGCGCACGTCGTACGTCGGGATCCTGCCGGAGGTCCTCGGTGGTGCCGAGGCTGCGGCCGTTCGTGGTGAGCACCGCGACCTGGGGCACGATGCTGCGGTTGAGGTCGGAGAGGTAGCCGTCGAGCTGCTGCCCGCCGTGCAGACCGGTGACGACCAGCGCGACGTTGCGGGCCGCCTGGTCCGCGGCGCTCATCGCGCGGTCGGCGGCCAGCGTCCGCACCAGCAGGCACAGCGGGATCACGAACGCCATCACGATCGCCGACGTCGTCGCCAGGACGAGCCATGAGATCCGGCTGCGCATCAGGTCCGGCCCGGGTCCACCAGACGCACCCCGACACCGCGCACGCTGATCAGGTAACGCGGCTCGGCCGCGGTCTCTCCGAGCTTGCGCCGCAGCCACGACAGGTGCACGTCCACGGTGCGGTCGGACCCGCCGTAGGCCTGCCGCCAGACGTCGGCGAGCAGCTCGCGCTTGGTGACGACCTCGCCGGGTCGCTGGGCCAGCGCGAGCAGGAGGTCGAACTCCTTGCGGGCCAGCTCGAGGGGCTCGCCCGCGAGGTGGACGGTGCGCGAGCGCTCGTCGATCACGAGATCGCCGACCCGGATCGGCTCGCTGGCAGACGGGGCGGCGCCACGGCGCAGCAGGGCGCGGATCCGGGCGGAGACCTGGTCAGCGCCGAAGGGCTTGACCACGTAGTCGTCTGCTCCCGCGTCGAGCGCCTTGACGATGGTCACGTCGTCGTCGCGAGCGGTGATCACGATGATCGGCACGGTGCTGGCCGCGCGGATCATCGCGATCATGGTGAGCCCGTCGACGTCGGGCAGACCGAGGTCGAGGAGTACGACGTCGGGCCGCTCGGTCAGCACGTGCTCGAGGCCGGCCATGCCCGACGCGGCGATCGCGACCGCATGCCCCCGGTCCGCCATGGTGCGCTGGACCGCCGACCGGATCGCGGGATCGTCCTCGATGACGAGGATGCTGCTCATGGCACGAACCTAACCGCCCCTAGGGGTGACATGCTCGGCGGCCTCGCCGGGGTGCGAGGGATGATGGTCTCGTGACGCGCGTGCGAGCAGCCGTGCTCGGGGCCGTGCTGTGGTGCGCCGTCGTGGTCGCGGTCTCCTCCCTGGTCTGGGTGGTGATCTCCCGGGCCGGTGCCGGCGTCCTGCCCACGACCCAGCCTCAGGCCGACGTCACCGGCTCGCTGCCGGTGCCCGGCCAGGGCCCGGACGGCCGACCGAGTCCCGGGCTCACCCTCACCCCGCGCCCCTCGGACACGCCGTCGTCGGTCGCGACGACTCCCGGTGCGCCGAGCAGCTCGCCGGCCCTGCCGCCCTCGTCGTCCTCACCCCCTTCGTCCACGCCTACGGCCCCGGTCGCGCAGCGGAGGTCGTGGAGCGGGACGGCCGGCCACGTGGTCGCCGAGTGCCGCGGGCCGGCGGCGCACCTGGTGGCGGCGTATCCCAACGCGGGCTGGCGCTACCTGATCGGCTCGCGCGGCCCGGGGCTGGTGCAGGTGCGGTTCGTCCGGGTCGGTGAGGACGCACGTCCGGTGACCGTGCAGGCGACCTGCGTCGCCGGCGTACCCGACTTCACGCTGGCCGCGCACCAGCCCGGTGACAACTAGGGGCGGTGTCCGCGGTCGCGGATAGGGTGCAGCGGTGCCATCCCCCTCAGGCCCCTCGGACGGGTCGCCGCTCGTGGTCCGGGAGGTGCTCGGGACGGCGGTCGAGGCCCTCGGCGGCCAGGAGCGGCCCGGCCAGATCGAGATGGCCGAGGCGGTGGGGGCGGCTTTCGCCGACCACCGCCACCTCGTCGTCCAGGCCGGCACGGGCACCGGCAAGTCGCTGGCCTACCTCGTCCCGGCGCTGCTGCACGACGAGCGGGTGGTGGTCGCCACGGCGACGCTGGCGCTCCAGCACCAGCTCGTCGAGCGTGACCTGCCGCGGTTGGTGGAGGCGGTGGGCGCCACCTACCCGAGCATCGACACGTCGTACGCCGTGCTGAAGGGCCGCTCCAACTACGCGTGCCTGCACCGCATCCGTGAAGGCGTGCCCGACGACCAGGGCGCCCTGATCGAGTTGCCGACCGGCTCGATGGCGACCAAGGTGCTCGAGCTGCGGGCCTGGGCCGAGGAGGAGGCCACCGCGCAGGGCAGCGGTGAGCGCGACCACGCCCCGCGCCACACCGACCGGGAGTGGCGGCAGGTGTCGGTCAGCCACCGCGACTGCCTGGGGGCGTCGCGCTGCCCGTTCGGCGAGGAGTGCTTCGTCGAGCGGGCCCGCGAGACCGCCCACCGGTCCCACCTGATCATCACCAACCACTCGCTGCTCGCCATCGACGCGATCGAGGGCGTGCCGATGATCCCCGACTACGACGTGGTGGTCGTCGACGAGGCACACGAGGTGGTCAGCCGGGTGACCCAGGCCGCGACCGACGAGATGTTCGCCGCCGAGGTGGACCGGGCGGCCCGCCGCTCGCGGCGCTGGGTCGCCGACGCGGACCGCGACTCGTCGGCCGCCGACGACCTCGCCGACGCCGGCGACGCGTTGGCGGCCGCGATCGGTGACTGCTCGCCGGGTCGCTTCGACGTCGTACCCGAGCAGCTGGCCGACGCCCTCGCCTTGGTCCGCGACGCGGCCCGGGCGTGCCTGTCGGCCTATCCCAAGGAGGGTGACGCCGGGCCGGGAGCCGGCGGCTCCGATGCCGACGCCGGCCGCACCCAGGCCCGGGGCTCGGTGCAGGACGTCTTCGTGACCGCCGAGCGGATGGCCGCCGGCTCGGAGTCCGACGTGCTGTGGCTGACCGAGGGCACCGACCGGCTGCCGCCGCGGCTCTGCGTCGCGCCGCTGGAGGTCTGGGGGCCGATGCGCGAGAAGCTGCTGTCGGAGAAGACCGTCGTGCTCACCTCCGCGACCCTGATGCTCGGTGGCGACTTCAACGCGCTGGCCACCTCGGTGGGGCTGAAGCCGACCGAGCGGGTCGACGCGGGGGTGGCCGTGGTCTCGACCGGCTCGACCGGCGGGGGCGGCTCGACCGGCGGGAGCGGCTCGACCGGCGGGGGCGGCTCGACCGGCGGGAGCGGCTCGACCGGCGGGGGCGGCTCGTCCACCGGAGGCAGGGTGGCCGGCGTGGCCTCGACCGCCTCGACCAGCGTGGGGGGCGGCGGGGCCGCGCTGCCGTGGGTCGGGCTCGACGTCGGCTCGCCGTTCGACTACGCCCGGCAGGGCGTCCTCTACATCGCCCGGCACCTGCCGCCGCCCGGGCGCGACGGCCTCGGCCCGGCCCAGCTCGACGAGATCGTCTCGCTGGTCGACGCCGCGGACGGCCGGACCCTGGGGCTCTTCAGCTCCCGGCGCGCGGCCGAGACCGCGGCCGAGGCGGTCCGCGAACGCCTGCCCCACCTGACCACGCTGGCCCAGGGCGACGCCCAGCTCCCGGAGCTGGCCCGCCAGTTCGTCTCGGACCCGTTCACCAGCTTGTTCGGCACCCTGAGCCTCTGGCAGGGGCTCGACGTACCCGGTGAGACCTGTCAGCTGGTGATCATCGACCGGATCCCGTTCCCCCGGCCCGACGACCCCCTGATGAGCGCCCGCCAGCGCGCCGCCGACCGGGAGGGGCGCAACGGGTTCATGCAGGTCGCCGCCACCCACGCCGCGCTGCTGCTGGCGCAGGGCACCGGGCGGCTGATCCGGACCACCGCGGACCGTGGAGTCGTGGCGGTGCTCGACCCGCGGCTCGCAACGGCCCGCTACGGCAGCTTCCTGCGGGCCAGCCTGCCGCCGATGTGGCCGACCTACGACGGCGACCTGGTCCGCTCCGCGCTGGCCCGGTTGGCGGCGGCCGACTCCGGCGCGGCCGCGGGAGAGTGACGGGCCGGCCGTCGTCGCCGATCCGGATCGGGGTGTTCTGTTTCAGCCGTGGCGGTGAGAGCGGAAGTGGATCAGGGTGTTCTGCTTCACCGCAGGCCCTGAAGGTGAAAGTGGATCAGGGTGTTGCACATCCGGTTCCACGGCGGGCCGGGAAGCGCGACAGGGTGTTCCACATCCGCTGTCTCGTCGGGTCGGGAAGCGCGACAGGGTGTTCCATATCGACGCCCGAGGGCGGGCGACCGGCTAGGTGGACTCGCGGGGCCGACGGGCCTGCTCGGGGTCGCGGGCCGCGACCGGCCCGATCACCGGCCCCACCACGGGGTCGGTCGGCCCGGTCGCCAGGCGTGGGTTGAAGGCCACTCGCACGGCCACCCGCTCGCGCTGGTCGGCGAACCACGGGTCCACCAGCCACATCGCCACGATCACCAGCGCCCAGCCGACGAAGACGTCGAGGATCCAGTGGTTGCCGGTCCCGACGACCACGGCCGCGGTGACGAACGCGTGCAGCCAGCCCAGGCCGCGGAGCCACGGGTTCTGGGAGTTGCGGCGGATCACCAGGGCCACCCAGAGCGCCCAGCCGGCGTGCAGGCTCGGGAACGCGGCCAGCTCGTTGGTCAGCTGCCCCATCCCCTTGGGCGCCGAGGCGTCGGTGCTCCACCAGCCGACGTCGGAGTGCAGGCTGAGCACGTCGACGTACCCCCCGCTGACCAGCCGTGGCGGGGCCGTCGGCAGGAGGAGGTAGCAGGCCAGGGCGATCACGCACGAGACCACCAGCACCCAGCGGGCGGGGGAGTAGTGCGCGGCACCCTTGCGGAACAGCCAGACCAGCACGGTCAGGGTGACCACGTAGTGCGCGGCGGCGTACCAGTAGCAGGCCGGCACCGCCGCCCACGGGTGCTGGACGAACCAGTTGTTGATCGAGTGCTCCCAGTCCAGATGGAGCACCCGCTCGAGGTGGAAGAGGTCGCCGGCGCGGTCCTGGGCCGGGCCGAGGCTGTCCTCGGCGAAGGTCCGGGTGACGCAGTAGAAGATGTAGAGCCCGCCGATCAGCGCGATCTCGCGCACGCCCCGACGCCCGAGGAGGGTCCCCCGGGCGATCGCAGGCAGGCTGGATCTCACGCTCATCGTCGTCATTCTCTCAGGTCGCGCACCGTACGTGCATCCCTCTTACGACGCTTCAAGAGCGTGGCGTATTCCCTCAGATACGTCGCAGGACCGCGGTGACCTTGCCCAGGATCGTGGCGTGGGTGCCGTCGATCGGGTCGTACGCCGGGTTGTGCGGGAGCAGCCAGACGTGGCCGTCCTTGCGCTGGAAGGTCTTCACGGTGGCCTCACCGTCGATCAGCGCGGCCACGATGTCGCCGTTCTCGGCGGTCTGCTCCTGGCGCACCACGACGTAGTCGCCGCTGCAGATGGCGGCCTCGACCATGGAGTCGCCGGAGACCTCCAGCATGAACAGCGTGCCCTCGCCGACCAGCTGCTTGGGCAGCGGGAAGACGTCGTCGAGGGTCTGCTCGGCCAGGATCGGGCCACCGGCCGCGATCCTGCCGATCATCGGCACGTAGGTGGCGGCCGGCATCGCGTCGCCGACCCCGGTCTCGTCGTACGACGTCTCCTCGGCAGCAGCCGAGCCCATCGAGCGCCGCGCCGCGAGCACCTCGGGAAGGAAGACCTCGAGGGCACGGGGGCGGTTGGGATCGCGCTTGAGGAACCCCTTCTCCTCCAGCACCCGCAGCTGGTGGGCGACGCTCGAGCTGCTGGTCAGCCCGACCTTCTCCCCGATCTCGCGCATGCTGGGCGGGTAGCCGCGCTGCTCGATGGAGTCCTTGATCGCGACCAGCACCCGCGTCTGCCGCGGCGTGAGCCCGGTCGCGTCGGGCGGGCCGTCGGGCAGCTCGCTGACCTTGCTGGCGGCGACCGGTCGGGATCTGCTCTTCGTCATGGACCGAACCGTACGGCGGCGACCGCCCCGGAATCAAACACCTGTTCGAACGGGCGTGTCGCCCGGCGCAGTCCGTTGGCCGAGCATTACCTCGGTGGTCGAGCGCACTCGGTGGTCGAGCGCCCTCGGCGGTCGAGCGAAGTCGAGACCAGGCCCCCCTGATTGGATCGGGTCATGGACAGCTGTGTGGTGACCGGAGCGGCCAGGGGCATCGGGCGGGCGATCGCCGAGCGGATGGTGGGCCGGGGGTACGCCGTGCTCGTGACCGACGTGGACGGCGACGGCGCACGTCGTACCGCCGACGAGATCGGGGCGGCGGTCGGCCTCGAGCACGACGTCCGCGACCCGGCCGCACACCGATTCGTGGCCACGACGGCGCGCGACCACGGCCGGCTGACCGCGTGGTTCAACAACGCGGGGGTCGGCGACGACGGGACGCTGGCGGGCCTCGACGACGAGCAGGTACGTCGCCTGGTCGAGGTCAACCTGCTCGGCACCCTGTGGGGGATGCGGGCCGCGCTGGCTGAGTTCACCGGGTTCGCCGGGGAGGCGAGCCGGGGCGACATCGTCAACACCGCCTCGATCTCCGGGCTCGGGCCGGTGCCGGGCTACACCGTGTACGCCGCCACCAAGGCTGCGATCGTGTCCGCCACGATGTCGGTCGCGGTCGAGACGCCGCGCGGCGTGCGGGTGCACGCGCTGTGCCCCGACGGCGTCCAGACCGCCCTGCTCGACGGGCAGGACGCGGGCGGCCTCGGCGCGCAGCTGGTGCACTCCGGCAGCAGGATCCTCACCGCCGACGAGACCGCCGACGCAGCGGTGGCGCTGCTCGGGTCGCGCCGGGTCGTCCGCAGCCTGCCGGGCTGGCGCGGTGCGGTGATCCGTACCAGCACCCTGGCCCCGTCGCTGGGCGGCCCGCCGGCCCGGCTCTTCGCCGCCCGCGGTCGGCGCGCCCTCGCCCGTCGCGCCGACCAGCGGTGACGCAGGACTGATTCTCGGACCGCGAACCGGTCCTGGCTCACCGCTCGGCGGCGTGGCAACGTGTCTAATCAGTCGAACGTCTGTTCGTGTCGCGCTTGAAATCGTTCGAACACCTGATCTAACGTCGTACATGTGTTCGAACGAACCTCTGTTCGGACCACCACCGGTCGCCGGCCCCAGCGTCAGCGGGAGCGACTGTCGGTGGTCACCACTAGACAGGGATCAGTCCACTTCCCCAGGAGGGTCCGATGAGCAGCAGCACCGCCACCCGCACCAGCCGGCTCACGCAGCCGGCGCCCGCCTCTGCGCCGCGTCCCACCGCGCGTCGCACCCTGAGCGGGCCGGGTTGCTCCGTGGGTGGTCCGGCCGACCGGCCGGTGCTGCGGATCGTCGCGGACGGCGAGCGCGCGCCGGTCGTCACCCGGGTGCTGCCTACCCGCCCCGTGCTCGAGCTCGTCGAGCCTCCAGTCGAGACCCGGCAGGTCCGGCTCGACGACTTCTTCGCCGCGGAGTACGACGGTGACGACCAGCGTCTCCAGCTCGTCGAGCCGCGCCGCAGCGGGCTCCGGCTGACCCGCCGTGGTCGCCTGGCCGTGCTGACCGTCTCCGTGGTGGCGGTGCTCGGCCTGGGCTTCGCGGCAGCATCGGCCTCGATCGCCAACGACCACCCCGAGCAGACCACGGTGGTCACGGTGACTCCCGGCCAGACGCTGTGGGACATCTCGTCCGCCGCGGCCGCCGGTGGTGACGTGCGCTCGATGATGAGCCACATCGAGGCGCTCAACCACCTCGACTCGGCCTCTCTCCAGGCCGGCCAGCATCTCCGCATCCCGCAGTAGCGAGTGGTCAAGTGCTCCGCCTCGGTGGTCGAGCGGTCCGCCTCGGTGGTCGAGCGCTCGGCCTCGGTGGTCGAGCGGAGTCGAGACCACACCCCCACCCATGAACTTCCGCCGGCCGACTCGACCCCGGCCGGCGGAGAGCCGGGGAAGACGGGGGGCAGCGCGACCCCATGCGCGCTGCCTCCCGCGGTTCCCCGCTGCGACGGCCCCGTGGTCGGACGAGCTCATCGGTGGTGGGGCGAGCGCATCGGTGGTCGAGCGGAAGACCTCGGTGGTCGAGCGGAAGACCTCGGTGGTCGAGCGGAAGACCTCGGTGGTCGAACGGAAGATCTCGGTGGTCGAGCGGAAGATCTCGGTGGTCGAGCGGAGTCGAGACCACACCACGCCCGGCTGGAGGGGTGGTGGATCAGGCCGGCGCGGTTCCCGGTCGTCCCTGAGATCGGATCTGGATCAGGGTGATCCAGATCCGTTGCCCGGGCCGGTCGGGAGGTGCGACGGGGTGATCCAGCACCCGCCCTCAGCGGTCGACCAGTCGCCGGACGAACTTCTGCCCCGACCAGGTCTCGTCGATCGCGGCGACCTTGACGTCCACCCACCCGAGGAACAGCCCGGCCGCACGGACTACGTTGTCGTTCAGGTCGGTGTCGATGCCGAGCCGCTTCACGGCAGCCTGCTTGGGCCAGCACACCCATACCGACCCCGCGGTCACCGTGTGCGCGAACAGCGCCGGCAGCCGGGCCTCGAGGGTGGCCAGCCGAGTGTGGAAGGTCAGGGTCACGTCGAGCCCCTCGCGCAGACGACGTACGACGTGCGCGGTCGGCGGCAGGCCGAGGTCGAGACCGTCGGGGAGCCGGTCCAGCAGCACCACGTGAGCGTCCGTGACGCCGAGCTTGCGGGGGAGCGGCGTCCCCGAGTAGCCGGCTCCGCCTCCGTCGTTCGGGCCGCCTCCGCTGGTCGAGCCTGTCGAGACCACGACTCAGCGCGCCGCTCGGCGGCCGCCCGGGACTCTCGGCGGGGCGGGTGGCTGGGACGGGCCGCCCTTGAGGCGCTGGACGAACCGGGTGCCGAGCAGCATCCCGACGAACAGGCAGGCGATCGCGCCGACCGTGGCCAGGGCGAGCATCCACCAGCCGGTGGCGTCGCCGTCGCGCGCAGCGGTGCCGAAGTCGATGGCCAGATAGACCAGGTAGCCCCAGGCGACCACCGCGGCGGTGATCCCGAGCGCCAGCAGCAGCACCGACGTACTGCCGCGACCTCCCGTGGGAGGAGCATCGGGAGCCGGCGTGGCGAGCGGGTCGAGCCGGCTGGCGTCGATCCGGGCGGGCTGCGGAGGTGGTGCGGTCGGTGGGGCAGCGTGACGGGGCGCCGCATGCTTCCCCGAACGCTCCACGCCACCCATTGTGACCGATCGTGGCGGCACCCGACACGCCGATCCCCGAAGCCGCTTTCCGGGGGGTCTCAGGCCGCTGACCTGTGCGTTTGTGCCGGCACCTCGACCCCGGCGAATTCTCTGGTCGATTTGCTTGCCAACCCCGACCACGCCGACGTACGGTTACCACTACATCTAGTAGTTACACCGTTGTGGTTTTCCACATGTAGTCCACATCGGCCGGGGGTCAGACCCACAGAAGTCGCTCGGTTCTCCACAGATCCGGTGCGGTTCCTACACAGCCAGACCCGCCCGCAACACCCCCGACGTGAGGGCATGCGGCGCGCCCGCACGACGTTGTACCAGAGCCACCGCACCACGTTTCCGAGCCCGAGGAGAGGAGGACCGATGCACTGCCCGTACTGCCGCCACACCGACACCAAGGTCCTCGACTCCCGGGTTTCCGACGACGGCTCCGCGATCCGCCGCCGGCGCCGCTGCGAGGCGTGCGAGAAGCGCTTCACCACCGTCGAGCTGATGCAGCTGACCGTGCTCAAGCGCTCCGGTGCCACCGAGCCGTTCAACCGCGAGAAGGCGATCTCCGGGGTCCGGAAGGCCTGCAAGGGCCGCCCGGTCTCCGAGGACGACCTGGCCTGCCTGGGCCAGACCGTCGAGGACACCCTGCGCACCGAGGGTGCCGCCGAGATCCCGGCCCACGAGGTCGGCCTGGCCATCCTCGGCCCGCTGCGGGCCCTCGACCCGGTCGCCTACCTGCGGTTCGCCTCCGTCTACAAGGCGTTCAGCTCCGCCGACGACTTCGAGGACGAGATCGCGCTGCTCCGCATGGAGCAGGCCGCGGCCTCGGTGGTCGAGCGGTCCGCCTCGCCGGTCGAGCGGTCCGCCTCGGTGGTCGAGCAGTCCTCTTCGGTGGTCGAGCGGAGTCGAGACCACGCGACCCAGCCCGACGCCGTACCCACCGGATAACCCACAGACCACCCGGCGCGTAGTGGGGAAGCTGCGCGCCGGGTGCACCACCTCGACGGCGAGACGCCGTCATCGGTGATCGAGAGGACCACCTCGGTGATCGAGAGGACCACCTCGGTGATCGAGCGAAGTCGAGATCACCAGCACAGCCCGAACCAGACCAGCAACGCCAGCGCGAAGGACACGAGGAGATTCCATGACCGAGACGGTGAACCCCACGAAGGGCTCGACCAAGGGCGAGGGCACCAAGCTCACGATTGAGCGTGTCTTCAGCACGCCCGGCGTGCACCCCTACGACGAGCTCACCTGGGAGCGCCGCGACGTCGTCCAGCAGAACTGGAAGACCGGCGAGACCGTCTTCGAGCAGCGCGGCGTGGAGTTCCCCGACTTCTGGAGCGTCAACGCGTCCACGATCGTCACGACCAAGTACTTCCGCGGCGCGGTCGGCACCGACGTCCGTGAGTGGAGCCTCAGGCAGCTGATCGACCGGGTCGTGAAGACCTACACGAAGGCTGGCCTCGAGCACGGCTACTTCGCCACGGCAGCCGACGCCGAGGTCTTCGAACACGAGATGACCTGGCTGCTGGTCCACCAGTACTTCTCGTTCAACTCCCCGGTCTGGTTCAACGTCGGTACGCCGTCCCCGCAGCAGGTCAGCGCCTGCTTCATCCTCAGTGTCGACGACTCGATGGACTCCATCCTCAACTGGTACAAGGAGGAGGGCTTCATCTTCAAGGGCGGCTCCGGCGCCGGGCTCAACCTCTCCCGGATTCGCTCGTCCAAGGAGCTGCTGAGCTCCGGCGGTACGGCGAGTGGCCCGGTCTCCTTCATGCGCGGCGCCGACGCGTCGGCCGGCACCATCAAGTCCGGCGGCGCCACGCGTCGTGCGGCCAAGATGGTCGTCCTCGACGTCGACCACCCCGACATCGTGGAGTTCGTCGAGACCAAGGCCAAGGAGGAGGACAAGATCCGCGCGCTGCGCGACGCCGGCTTCGACATGGACCTCGGCGGCGCCGACATCACCTCCGTGCAGTACCAGAACGCCAACAACTCGGTCCGCGTCAGCGACGAGTTCATGCGCGCCGTCGAGGACGGCACCGAGTTCGGGCTCCGCTCCCGCGGCACCCACGAGGTGATCGAGACCGTCGACGCCCGCGAGCTGTTCACCAAGATCAGCCAGGCCGCGTGGGCCTGCGCCGACCCCGGCCTGCAGTACGACGACACCATCAACGACTGGCACACCAACCCCGAGACCGGTCGGATCACCGCGTCCAACCCGTGCTCGGAGTACATGTCGCTCGACAACTCCTCGTGCAACCTGGCCAGCCTCAACCTGCTGAAGTTCCTCAAGGACGACGACACCTTCGACTCCGCGCTGTTCCAGAAGGCCGTCGAGCTGATCATCACCGCGATGGACATCTCGATCTGCTTCGCCGACTTCCCGACCGAGGCGATCGGCGACACCACCCGCGACTACCGCCAGCTGGGCATCGGCTACGCCAACCTCGGCGCCCTGCTGATGGCGATGGGGCTGGGCTACGACTCCGACGGCGGTCGGTCCATGGCCGCGACGATCACGTCGCTGATGACCGGCGCATCGTACAAGAGGAGCGCGGAGCTGGCCGCGATCGTCGGCCCGTACGCCGGCTACGCCCGCAACGCCGACGCCCACAAGCGGGTGATGCGCAAGCACCAGGCCGCCAACGACACCGTCCGCACCCACCACGTCGCCGACGCGCAGGTCGCCAAGTTCGCCACCCAGGCCTGGGCCGACGTGATCAAGCTGGGCGAGGCCAACGGCTTCCGCAACGCGCAGGCCTCGGTGCTCGCACCGACCGGCACCATCGGCTTCATGATGGACTGCGACACCACCGGCATCGAGCCCGACTTCTCGCTGGTGAAGTTCAAGAAGCTGGTCGGTGGCGGCTCGATGCAGATCGTCAACCAGACCATCCCGCGCGCGCTGAAGAACCTCGGGTACGACGAGGAGAAGATCGAGGCGATCGTCGCCTTCATCGCCGAGCACGGCCACGTGATCGACGCTCCAGGGCTGAAGACCGAGCACTACGAGGTCTTCGACACCGCGATGGGCGCCCGGGCGCTCAAGCCGATGGGTCACGTGCGGATGATGGCGGCCGCGCAGCCGTTCCTGTCCGGCGCGATCTCCAAGACGGTCAACCTGCCGGAGAGCGCCACGGTCGAGGAGATCGAGGACATCTACCTCCAGTCGTGGAAGCTCGGCCTCAAGGCGACCGCGGTCTACCGCGACAACTGCAAGGTCGGCCAGCCGCTGTCCGACGGCAAGAGCGAGTCCTCTAAGAAGGACCAAGCGCGTTCCTCGGTGGTCGAGCGAAGTCGAGACCACGACTCGGAGACGACGGACGTCAAGGAAGTCATCGTCTACCGCCCGACCCGCAAGCGCCTGCCGAAGTCGCGCACCTCGCGCACCACGTCGTTCACCGTCGGCGGCGCCGAGGGCTACATGACCTCCGGTGCCCACGACGACGGCGAGCTCGGCGAGGTGTTCCTCAAGCTCGGCAAGCAGGGCTCGACCCTGGCCGGCGTGATGGACGCCTTCTCGATCGCCGTTTCCATCGGCCTGCAGTACGGCGTGCCGCTGGAGACCTACGTCTCGAAGTTCTCCAACCTGTCGTTCGAGCCCAACGGCCTGACCGACGACGCGGACGTGCGGATGGCGAAGTCGATCATGGACTACATCTTCCGTCGCCTCGCCCTGGACTACCTCGACTTCGAGTCCCGCCAGGCCCTGGGCATCTACTCCGCCGACGAGCGCCAGCGCTACCTCGAGACCGGCTCCTACGAGCTGCCCACCGAGGTCGGCAACGCCGCCGAGGTCATCGGCGACCTCTCCGCCCCGGTCGAGGCCGAGCTCATCGACGACGCTTCGGTGGTCGGCGACTCTCCGGTGGTCGAGCGGAGTCGAGACCACGAGACCGCAGCCGAGCACGCCGCCATCGACGACCTCGCCCCGAAGCCGGCGCCCAAGGAGGCCCACACCTCCGCCGAGCTCCTGGAGAAGATCACCGGCACCGCCGTCGACTCCCCCCTCTGCATGACCTGCGGCACCAAGATGCGCCCCGCCGGCTCCTGCTACGTCTGCGAAGGCTGCGGGAGCACGAGCGGCTGCAGCTAGCTGAATCGAGGCGTGGCGGCCGGTCGAGCAATCCCTTCAAGGCGTCTGCTCGACCGGCCGCCCTGCTGTCGCCAGTACATGGAGTTAGGGTCAGGTCTCGCAACACATCCTGACTCGAGGGGGATCCTTGACCGAGACGACGCAGCAGCGGGTCTTCATCTCCTACCGTCGAACCGATTGCCAGGCACAGGCGAACGGACTCCATGACGGCCTGCGAAATCGCCTCGCAGATGCCCGCATTTTCATGGACATCGATTCGATCCCGCCTGGCGCCGATTTCGAAGAGCACATCCGCAACGAGATCGAGCAGTGCCATGTCGTACTTGTGCTCATCGGAGACAACTGGCTGGACCCCAGGCCCGGCGGAGCGGTCCGGCGTCTCGACGAGACGAACGACTTCGTCCGTCTCGAGGTCGAGTCGGCTCTTGCGGCGCAGAACGTCCGGGTCATCCCGGTTCTCGTCGAGGGTGCGCAGATGCCCGGCCCTGAAGACCTTCCCGAGAGCATCCGCAGGCTGGCGCGACTCAATGCGATCGAGTTGGGCGACTCCCGGTGGACCAGCGATCTGGAGAGGCTTGCGGAGCAGTTGCGCCGGTTGGGGGCGTCGGCAACCGTGAGGGAAACCGGTCCGACAGTGTCCTTTGACGACATCGACCCTGACGCAATTGGGTACGCAGTCGCCCTCCTTCCTTCAACTTTCAAGACGAAGGACGTTTCCGAGCATTCGGCCGTGCTTGCCACGCACGCCGAGGTCTCAGGACGACGTAACTACCACACAATGATCGGCCGCTACTTGATGAAGCACCGCCATCGCTTGGGCCTGGGGGAGCCCGCGGCACCCGTCGATGACCGAGGTTCTGTCTGGAGCAAGTCACTGGCGACCCCTAGTTCGAAGCCAGGCAATTGGTCCCCGCCTGCTCAGTTCCGGGCGACTGTTGGGTCGAGCGGAAGCGCCTCCCGGGCTGCGGTTGCACCGGCTCCACTGTCCAGATGGGCGCGGTATCGACGTTCTCGATGGTTCATGACGACTCTGCCGCTTGTGACCTGTGGGCTGGCCGCGTGGGTTCCACCTTTGTGGGTTGCATCGAAGCGCAAATCGGATCCCTCGTTCCGTCGGAAGATGTACGCCGTATCGGGTGGGATTGTCTTGGTCGTGGTTGCCGGATTCGCATTAATTGGGTCGGCGCCCGAAGACGCTACGGGCACTCCAACAGGACCGTTGTCAAACGTCGGCGTGACCCTCATGCTCCTGGCCATGACCGCCGGCGCGGTCGTCGGATTCGTGTTCCGCGACCGCGAAGGCGACTTGCCGGGCGCGCACGAGCAGTTGGCCAAGCGGGAGTTACGAGAGAGCTATCGGCAACTCGTTAGCCGCGACCGTTCGTTGGCTGCCTCCATGATGGTGGGCCGACCTGACGTGCGACGTGATTACGACGATGGCGGATTGTTGGATCTCAACAGTCTGTCTGCGGAGGCGTTGCATAATTACGGACGCCTATCGATGGACGAGGCAAATCGGCTGGTCGAGTTGCGAAGCCAGTTGGGCCGTTTCGTGGACATCAACGAGGTGACCGCCTATATCTCTCTGTCGGAGGCTGCGATCGCGCGTCTGCAGGAATCCTCAGTGTGTGTCTGAACGGGCCGGAATCTCCAGGGAGTAGCCGACTCGTGCAAGCATGCGCGGGATAGCGCGAATGGCGTCTCGGTCCTTCTCGCGCTCTGGTTCATCGAGTTTCTCCCAATCGACGAGCAGAGGGTGCGTCTTGAGGTGCGGGTCCTTCGGGGCTGGCGCATAGGTCCAGTTGTCATCGGTCAAGGCGCACATCCAACGATCGTGCTCGTTTCGCGCGAGCAGTTCGAGTTCGTCGTCGGGGAGTGACACCTCGAGCACTGGTCCCCGTAGAGGGGCCAACGTCCCGCCTAGTTGCTCAAGCACGGCGCCGACCGCGCGGGCGAAGGCACGATTGGACTCGCGCAGACTCTCGGGAAGGTCCCGCCATGGGACTAGCGAGCGGTTGGAAGCTCGGGTGCTCCCTCGGGCCACCTCGTTGGCGTAGTAGTCCTCGTGCCGGGCCTCCGCCATGATCTCGATCCAAGAACGACCGAAGAAATGACTTGGGCGCAGCCACTCACTGTCGGCTGGCAGGAGGGACACGCGAGGGCTGAGCCGCTTCAGGTCCAGGACCGTGTCCCCCTCGTGTCCGGCTGCGCAGAGAAAGACTCGTTCCGTGGTGGAGTCTTGAGCGAGCTCGAGTGCCCTGCCCAACGGCCGCCCGTCCGAGCGTTCGCTGCACACCAATGCGATTCCCGTGGCCTCACCCGCTTCCGCGACGCGAACTCTCATCATGGAGCCGATCCATCGCTCGTCCCGCAGCAGAGGTTCGATCAACTTCTCATGGGTATCGGACTCGACCTGCACCTGGACCAGCCGGCCACCCAAGGCGAGCTGTTGACAAAGGTTCACCAGCATGCGACGGCCAAGAAGGCCGTCGGCCGCGACCCAGAACTGCTCTGGGAGTTCGCCGTCCAGTTCGTGAGTCACCAACTGCAAGTAGGCCTTGGCCCTGCGGTCAGCCGGGTTGAAGAATTCCATACGGGGCGCCGGTCGGGATTGTCTGATCTCGACCCTTCCCAGTTGTCGCCACAGCGACTCGTCATGTATCGCCGCGTGGACAGTTGCTGCGCTCCTAGGCCCCAAGACGCCCGCCAATGCCTCGCATAGCTGCAGGGTATGAGTGTCGCTCTTCCCGATGACCACGACGTGCCGTGCTGTCTTGACTCGGCAGCGCCCGAGCAGGCGCGATTCGCGCGCGTCCCCGACCAGGGTCGTGGCCCCTCCGCTTTGGAGGGCGATGAGCTGAGGGTGCTCCTCAGTGTCCACTGCCACCACAGTCCCTCGTCGGCGTAGGAGGCATTGCCCGAGTTCGAATGACGTGGCGTCGATGCCAATAAGAATCACGTGGTGATGACCGCGCCATCGCAGGCTGAATCGCCTGAACCGCTGGCCGAGTAAGGCGACGATCGTAGCCACTGTGGCCAGGACCAAGCTCAAGGGCGCGGAGAAGCGCGCGACATTCAGCATCGACGATCTCGACGCAATATGGGGCGGGGCGTCCAGGGCGAACAACTGAAGGGCAGCGAAGGCCGCATCGCTCTTGGGATGTGGAGCCGGGCCCAAGGTGAGGAAGCCGACGTATCCAAAGAGAAGCGAAACCAGAATGAGGACCCCGGCAGCAATCGCCGTGAATCGGTTCAGCCTCTCCACTGATCGCCCTCCCTGGGGACTCTAACGCCGTGGTGGTCGAAGGCGCAGATACACGGGTGCTCGTGACTACACTAGTTGCGCAGGTGATCTCCGTGGATTGAGGACCAACTCGGCTCTTGTGTGGGGGCCTTCGGCTGTTGCGAGGGTTGGCCGCCCCCGAGTGTGCGGACCCAGATCCAGCCTTGAAAGGGCCTAGACAGGCCGCGTGGTCCGGCTCATCAGGCACGACTCAGCGTGGTCTCGCCCATTGAGAGCCTCATGAAGCTCTGACAGACGACGAGATGATTATGTCGCATTCGTAGTGATGGGGCATCGCGAAGCCAACAACCACGCTTCCGATTAGATCTTTGGACGTCCACGCAAGCTGATGCACAACCGACTGCCACAAGGACACCTCTCGACCCGGCAACCGCGGCTGGGTTCTGCATTTCAATGCCGTGCCACCGCGAGGCGCGCAAGCTGTGCGTCGTGACAGCTCAACGGAAGATCTATCAGCATGGCAGTGATCGACGGCGACAACCTCACCAAGGGCGGTGAGCTGCACGTGTCGGAGGTCTGTCGGGTCCTGTCGAGGATCGCCGACACGGTCACGGCCTGCCCAGTGACATTTGCGATGCAGCGAAGGCTGGCCGTTCGCTACATGACCGCATACTCGGATCTCGGTTGGGGTGTGCGGTTCGCGTCGATGGCGGCCGACGCCGCGGACGTGCTGCTCCACGAGGCCGCCGAGGAGTACGTCGCCCACTCCATCACGGATCTGGTCGTGGCCAGTGGTGACCACATGTTCTCCGACCTGGCCGGATCGGCCCGGCTGCACGTGATCTCCTACCAGCGATCTTTGAGTCGACGACTCGAGCTCGCGGCCTCCACCGTCACGTTCCTCGACGACCTGCTGCCCGCAGCAACCTGATGGGCTCCCGCACCTGAGCCTCGACTTGACCTGGGTCACCCCTTACGGCGACCTAGAAGATTTTCGAGGACCTCGGTGCACGGGCAGGTCGCTCCGCCGACCCCCGCCAATAACGGCCGAGATGTGGGGCCACCCTCGCCCGTTCGGATGTGGAGATCCCCTCGCGATCCGTGCGCTAATGGGCTGGTCCACCCCACTGCTCCTGGAGTCCCCGTGCCGCGTCGTCTGATGTGCGTCCTCTCGCTCGCCGTGGCCCTCAGTGGGTCCGGCATCGCGGCGCACTCGGCGGAGGCCACGGCCACCGCTCGGCAGGTGCCGATGCGCGCCGAGCACGTGGTGAGGTCGGTGTCAGGGACCACCACGGTCGCACTCACCCGCCCGGCGACCACCGTCGCGGCGTACTGGAAGGGCAACCCGTCCGCGCGGGTGACCCTCGCGTTCTCTCGGGACGGCGTGCACTTCGGGGCGCCGCGTGCCGCGGGGCGCGACGAGATGGGGCTCGAGCGCCGGGACGGTACGACGTACGGCGCTCTGCAGACCGTGCGCGGCGCGGTCGCGGTGCGGGTCACGACCAGTCAGCCCATCGCGCATCTGACCGTCCTCGGCCTCACCGACGGCGCCGCCGCTAGCGCCCCCGCCGCACGGCGGGCCAGCACGACGAGCGCGACCACCGCCACGACGACGGCCACCGCCGAGCCGCCGGTCGTCTCCCGCGCGGGCTGGGGAGCGGACCCGGCGTTGATGACCTGGGCGCCGCAGTTCTACCCGACCAAGAAGCTGATCGTGCACCACACCGACACCAGCGACAGCTACACCGACACGGCCGGCGCCGAGGCCCAGATCAGGTCGATCTACTACTACCACTCGGTCACGCAGGGCTGGGGCGACATCGGCTACAACTTCCTGATCGACAAGTTCGGCACCATCTACGAGGGTCGCTACTCCCGCGACTACGCCGGCGCCGACCCCTCCGGCGACAACGCACTCGGCCAGGGCGTCACCGGCGCCCACACCTCGGGCTGGAACTCCGGCACCGTCGGCGTCGCTCTGCTCGGGACACTCACCACCCACGACGCCACCCGCGCGGCGCGCGACGCCCTCGAGCGGCTGCTGGCGTGGGAGGCGAGCCGCAACGGCATCGACCCGCAGGCCACGCAGACGTTCGTCAACCCGGTCAGCGGAGCGACCATCACCACGCCCAACATCGCCGGCCACCGCGACTACAACGCCACCGCCTGCCCGGGCGACGCCTTCTACCCGACTCTGCCGGCGATCCGGAGCGACGTCGCTGCCCTCATCGCCGGCACCACGCCGCCGCCCGACACCACTCCTCCCACCGCGCCGACCGGGCTGAAGGCGACGCCGGCCAGGACCTCGGTGGCGCTCGCCTGGACGGCCGCGACCGACGACACCGGCGTCAGCGGCTACCAGGTCTGGCGTAGCAAGAGCGCGACGACCGGCTTCACGCAGGTCGGCTCACCCACCGGTACGACGTACACCATCGGCTCGCTGGCGCGGCGTACGACGTACTACTTCCAGGTTCGCGCCGTCGACGCCTCCGGCAACGTCGGGCCCTTCAGCGCGACGGTCTCGGCGCGCACCGGCTGAAGGCTTGCCCGCCAGCAGGGCCTAGTTGGTGGAGCCCAGGTCGACGCCGCAGGTCTTCTTGGCGTCGGCTGCGATCGCGTCGGCGGCGTCGCTGACATTGCTGCTGCCCAGGGACTGGAGCTTGGGGATCAGGGCCTGGAGCTTCGCGACGTCGACACCCTGCGGGACCTTGCCGCTCTGCAGGCCGGCCAGGTCGCTGGGCTTGAGGCCCGCGTCGCTGAGCGCGCTTTCGATCGTGGTGATCGCGCCGTCGAGGGTCTTCCAGTCGCCGGCGACGTTGGCCGGCGCCTTCGACGCCAGGGTGTGCACGCGGGCGAACGCGTCACCGAGCTTGCTGACGTCGGCGCTGCTGCCCCCGATGGCGTCGAAGTACGCCTTGTCGCTCTTCAGCTCGTCGCAGTAGCCGCTCGCCGAGTTGGAGCTGCCACCCCCACCGCACGCCGTGAGCACGCTGGCGGTGAGGGCGAGGGTCGCGGACCCGATCAAGACGTTCAGACGCATGCTGTTCTCCCCGTGGTGTCGGCCCGTGTCGGTGTGGGCGTGCCGGATTCTACGGCTCAGGAGACGGCAGGCGGGCGACAAGTACGTCGATCCGGTTTCGAGACGGTCACGGCGCGACCTCCTCATCCAGCGGCCGGGCTGGGAGGATCGTGGCATGGCTCGGAAGCGGGACGACTCGGACCTCAGCGGGTTGCGCCCGGACCTCGCTGCCGCGGCGGGGCGCCTGGGGACGCGGCTGCGCGACCCGGGCGAGCTGGCGCCGGTGGCGGCGTACCTCAGCGACGACGAGACCGTGCGGTATGTCGTGCTCGGCACGCACGAGCGAGGCGGCGGGGTGCTGGTGCTGACCGACCGCCGCCTGCTGTTCTTCCTGCGCCGCGTGATGACGCCGACGCTGGACCTGCGCCTTGGCGCGATCTCGTCGGTGACGACGTCGTCGGGCTTCTCGACCGGCGAGGTGGCGATGGACGTCGGCAAGGACGTCGTCGCGGTCACCCGGATCACCCGGGTCGACCTCGAGCCGCTCGCGCACGCGATCCGGCGGGCCGTGCTGGCCGCGCCGGGCGAGCCGGAGGCGGCGGAGGGGGCGTCGGGCACCGATCCGTTCGAGGCGATGGAGAAGCTTGCCCACCTGCGCGACACCGGGGTGCTCACCGAGGCTGAGTTCGCGGCCAAGAAGCAGGAGCTGCTCGACCGCCTGTAGGCCGGCATGGCGTGGTCTCGACTTCGCTCGACCACCGAAGGAGCTGCTCGACCGCCGAAGGAGCTGCTCGACCGCCTGTAGGCCGGCGTCGCGTGGTCTCGACTTCGCTCGACCACCGTCGGAGCGCTCGACCGCCTGTAGGCCGGCATGGCGTGGTCTCGACTTCGCTCGACCACCGAAGGAACGCTCGACCACCGTCGGACCGCTCGACCACCGAAGCGCCGCTCGACCAACGAGAAAGCAGGCCTGTCGATCCGGCGTGCCGCCGTTCGACCTACGGATGAGAGGGTCCAGAAGGACCCGGGCAACCAGAGGAGCCACACAGATGAAGTACATGCTGATCATGCGGGCCACCGACGAGGCGATGGCGGCGGGCCAGGAGATCGACTTCAACGAGATCCTGGACTCGATGGGCCGCTACAACGACGACCTGATCAAGGCCGGCGTGCTGGTCGCGGCCGAGGGCCTGGACGACGCGAAGGAGTCCATCGTCGTCGACTACTCGTCGCAGCCGCCGGTGGCGACCGACGGGCCGTACGGCGAGACCAAGGAGCTGTTCAACGGCTTCTGGATCCTCGACGTCGCCTCCAAGGAGGAGGCCGTGGAGTGGGCCAAGCGGGCCCCGCTCGGCGGCGGCACCAAGCTCGAGATCCGGCGGGTCCCGAGCCTCACCGAGTTCCCGCAGGACAACGAGTGGGTCAAGAAGGAGCGCGCGTGGCGGGAGCCGACCGGCCAGCTGTGAGGCCCGACCCGACGACGCCGGACCGACCGCCTGGTGACTCGCTGACGAGTCGCCAGGCGGTCGAGGCCGTGTGGCGGATCGAGTCGCCCCGCATCGTCGGCGCGCTCGCCCGCTACACCGGCGACTTCGCGATGGCGGAGGACCTCGCTCAGGAGGCGCTGGCCGAGGCGCTGGTCTCGTGGCCGCGCGACGGCGTACCCCGTCAGCCCGCGGGATGGCTGCTCACAGTCGGGCGGCGGCGGGCGATCGACGCGTTCCGGCGGCGGTCGGCGCTCGACGAGAGGTACGCCGCGCTGGCGGCGGACCTGGACGAGGGCCAGGCCGCCTCGGGATCGGCGCCGGCGAGAGAGGAGGACGAGGTGCTGTACGACCCTGAGCGGATCGACGACGACGTCCTCGCCCTGATCTTCATCTCCTGCCACCCGGTGCTGTCGCGGGAGGCGAGCGTGGCGCTGACGCTGCGCGTGCTCGGCGGCCTGACCAGCGACGAGATCGCGCGGGCGTTCGTGACGCCGACCGCGACGGTGCAGGCCCGGATCACCCGGGCCAAGAGGACCCTGGCCGCGGCGCAGGTGCCGTTCGAGGTGCCGCCGCTCGACGAGCGCCGGGAGCGGCTGAGCGCCGTCCTCAGCGTCGTCTACCTGATCTTCACGGAAGGATCGAGCGCCACCTCCGGCAGCGAGTGGATCCGCACCGACCTGGCCCGGGAGGCGATCCGGCTGGCACGCGTCCTGGCCCGACTGGTGCCGGGGGAGCCCGAGACGCTGGGCCTGCTCGCGCTCCTCGAGCTCACCGCCGCCCGCTTCCCCGCGCGGGTGCGCGACGACGGGAGCCCGGTGCTTCTGGAGGACCAGGACCGCCGCCGCTGGGACCGTGCCGCCATCCGCCGTGGCCGGGCGGCGCTGGCTGCGGCCGGCCGGGTCGGGCGCGGCCTCGGCGCCTACGGACTCCAGGCCGCGATCGCCGAGTGCCACGCGATCGCGCCCTCGGTCGCCGACACGGACTGGGACCGGATCGTCCTGCTGTACGACGCCCTCGGCTCGCTCGCGCCGTCGCCGATCGTCGAGCTCAACCGCGCGGTCGCCGTCTCGATGGCCAGCGGCCCCGCTGCCGCGCTGCCGATCGTCGACGCCCTGATCGCGGCCGGCAGCCTGTCGGACTCGCACCTGCTGCCCGGTGTCCGCGGTGAGCTGCTCACTCGCCTGGGCCGCACCGACGAGGCCCGGACCGAGCTGGAGGCCGCCGTCCGGCTCTGCGCCAGCGAGCGCGAACGCGACGTGCTCCTCGCCAAGCTGCGCGCACTCGGCTAGGCAAAGGTCTCGGGCTGCGGCTGTTTCACGGGCGTGTCGCCGGGTACGGCGGGAGGGCACCCCAGGACTCCGCCTCGAGGAGGTCAGTTGTCGAGTCTGCCCGTCGTCGCACTGCTTGCCATCTTCGCGGCGGCCGCTGCTGCGATCTGGGTCGCCGGCGTGCACCTCTCCGACCAGACCGACGTCTTGTCGACGCGCCTACACCTCGGCTCCGCGCTCGGGGGGCTGATCCTCCTGGCTCTCGCGACCAACCTCCCCGAGATCGCGATCGTCGTCAGCGCCTCGGTGTCCGGTCACGTCGAGGTCGCGGTGGGCAACATCCTGGGCGGCATCGCCATTCAGACCGTCGTGCTGTGCGTGCTCGACGCGTTCGGTACGACGGGCGACCGGCCGCTCACCTACCAGGCGGCGTCGCTGGTGCTGCTGCTGGAGGGCGTCCTGGTGGTCGCGATCCTGGCAGTCGTGATCGCCGGCACCCAGCTTTCTGGCGACCTCATCGCCTTCCGGCTCACGCCGGTCGCCGCGCTGATCCCGGTGATCTGGTTGGCCGGCTTGTTCCTTCTGCAGCGCGCCGGACGCTCCCTGCCGTGGCACGAGTCGGGGGAGGCGCCGGACAGCCAGAAGCATCCGCGCGGCCACTCCCGGAAGAGGAAGGAGCAGGACGCCACAACCAGGGGGATCAGCACCGCGAAGTCAACGACGATCTTCGGCACCGCCGCCCTCGTCACGCTGGTGGCGGGCGTCGTGCTCGAGCGCAGCGGGGACGCGATCGCCGGCCAGATCGGTTTGTCCGGGGTGCTCTTCGGCGCGACCGTGCTCGCAGCGGCCACCTCACTGCCGGAGGTGTCGACCGGTCTGACGTCGGTGCGCAACGGTGACTACAAGCTCGCCGTCAGCGACATCTTCGGCGGCAATGCCTTCCTACCGGTGCTGTTCCTGCCCGCGACCCTCCTGACCGGCGAAGCGGTGCTGCCGCAGGCCCAGTCCACCGACATCTACCTCACCGCCCTTGCCGCCCTGCTCACCCTGGTGTTCGTCACCGGGCTGCTGTTCCGGCCACGGCGCAGGGTGGCCGGGATGGGCGTCGACTCGCTCGTCGTACTCCTTCTGTACGTCGTGGGCGTCGCCGGGCTGTTCGCCGTCTGACGGGCCCGGCCGTGCCACCGGCCAGGTCGACGCGTCCGACGAGAGCTGAGCGTGGTCTCGACTTCGCTCGACCACCGAGGGGAGCCGACCACCGAGGGGAGCCGACCACCGAGAGAGCTCGAAGCGTCCGACGAGAGGTGAGCGTGGTCTCGACTTCGCTCGACCACCGAGGGAGCTCGAAGCGTCCGACGAGAGGTGAGCGTGGTCTCGACTTCGCTCGACCACCGAGGGAGCTCGAAGCGTCCGACGAGAGGTGAGCGTGGTCTCGACTTCGCTCGACCACCGAGGGAGCTCGACCACCAGGATTACGCCGCCCGCGCGGCCGTGAACGCCCCCCGACGTCACGACCGCACGGTGACGAGCTCAGGCCCAGGCGAGGGCGTGCTCGACCGGGACCCGCGGGTTGCGGGGGAACCACGGGTCGACGCCTGGGCGGCCGATGTTGACGACCAGGTGGGTGCGCCACGTCGTACCGGCGAAGAACTCGGCGTCGATGCCGGGGCCGTCGAAGCCACCCATCGGGCCGGCGGCGAGGCCGTGGGCCCGGACGGCGAGGAAGAAGGAGCCGGTGGCGAGGGCGGCGTTGTACTTCGCGACGTCGGCGCGGGCCTCGGCGGGCATGCCGGCGAACGACTCGCGCATCCCCGCGCCGCGGGCCGGGAACACGGTCTCGAAGTGCTCGTGGAAGTCGCTGTCGTAGGCGAGCACAGCGACGGCCGGGGCGGACAGGGTCTTGGCCTTGTTGCCGTCGGCCAGGTGGGAGACCAGGCGCTGCTTGGCGTCGGGGGTACGGACGAAGAGTGCGCGCAGGGGCTGGCTGTTGGCCATCGTGGGCGCGAAGCTGGTGAGCTCCCAGATGCTGCGCAGGGTCTCGTCGCTGACCGGCTCGTCGGAGAACGAGTTGGCGGTGCGGGCCTCGGTGAAGAGCAGGGAGCGGGCGGTGTCGTCGAGAGCCTCGGGAGCGTAGGTGGTCACGGTGGCGCCTTCCAGAGAGGGAGTGACTAGCAAGAGCGATGTTACTTCGATTATAGAAGTAACCCTAAACGGCGAAGCAAGGTATGCTTCGTCACATGACGCCGAGAGACGTGGCGGAGGCCGAGACGCGTACCTGTGATGCCTCGCTCTCGCGCGCCTTCGAGTTCCTCGGCAAGCGCTGGAACGGCCTGATCCTCGGCATGCTCGGTCAGGGCGCCAGCACCTTCTCGGAGCTCAAGCGGGTCCTCGGCGTCGGCGACTCGACCCTCTCGGACCGGCTCTCGGAGCTCACCCGGGCCGGCCTGGTCAAGCGCACGGTCGACGAGGGTCCACCGATCGCGGTCAGCTACGAGCTCACCCAGGCCGGCCTCGCCGTGATGCCGGCCATGCAGGCGCTGGCGCAGTGGGCCAGCGACAACCTCACCGAGGAGAAGTGCCGCGAGGTGCGCTGAGCATCAGACGTCGCGGAGCAGGTCCTCGAACGGCGTCGGGTCGGCGAACGGGTCGGCCGGCAGGGTCGTCCCGCGGCGCAGGATCTTGTCGGCGAGCTCGCCGGCGGCGCGGTCGATCCGGGCCGAGAGCGAGCCTCCGGCCACAGTCGATCCCGAGCCGAAGTCGGAGCTCGCGGCGAAGACGCCGGTGGGTACGACGTCCGCGCGCAGGTAGGCGAACAGCGGACGCATCGCGAAGTCGAGCACCAGCGAGTGGCGTGCGGTGCCGGCGGTCGCCGCGATCAGCATCGGCTTGCCCTCGAGGGTGCCGTCCTCGAGCACGTCGAAGAACGACTTGAAGAGTCCCGAGTAGCTCGCGCTGAAGACCGGCGTCACCGCGATCACCGCGTCGGCCTCCGCCACGCGTCGTACGGCGTCGGCGAGGGCGCCGGTCGGGAAGCCGGTCAGCTGGTTGTCGGTGATCAGGTGCGCCAGGTCGCGGAGCTCGATCACGTCGAGGGTGGTGGTCTCGACGTCGCTCGACCACCGAGGGGACTCGTTCGACCACCGAGGGGATCCGCCCGACCAGCGATCCGCGATGGCCCGCTGGGTCGCCGTACCGAGCGAGTCGGCCAGGATCCGGGTGCTCGACGGCACGCTGAGGCCCGCCGAGATCACGACGATCTTGGTCATGCGGTCACCTCGGAGGCGTGGTCTCGACTTCGCTCGACCACCGAGGTGGGCCGCTCGACCACCGAGTTGGGCCGCTCGACCACCGAGGCGGACTGATCGACCACCGAGTCCGCCAGCGCAGCGTCGCGGGCGGCGAGCAGCGAGGCGTGGGTCGGGGCGTCGGGCACGTGGTCCGGCTTGAGGGCGGCGAACTCGCGGCGCAGCACCGGAACGACCTCCTCGCCGAGCAGGTCGAGCTGCTCGAGCACGGTCTTCAGCGGCAGACCGGCGTGGTCCATCAGGAACAGCTGCCGCTGGTAGTCGCCGGCGTACTCACGGAAGCCGAGGGTCCGCTCGATGACCTGCTGCGGCGAGCCGACGGTCAGCGGCGTCTCGCGGGTGAAGTCCTCCAGCGACGGGCCGTGGCCGTAGACCGGGGCGTTGTCGAAGTACGGGCGGAACTCGTTGACGGCGTCCTGGCTGTTCTTGCGCATGAAGGCCTGTCCGCCGAGACCGACGATCGCCTGGTCGGCGGTGCCGTGGCCGTAGTGCTCGAAGCGGCGGCGGTAGAGGTCGACCATCCGCTGGGTGTGCGAGGCGGGCCAGAAGATGTGGTTGGCGAAGAACCCGTCGCCGTAGTACGCCGCCTGCTCGGCGATCTCGGGGGAGCGGATCGAGCCGTGCCAGACGAACGGGGGTACGCCGTCCAGCGGCCGCGGCGTGGAGGTGAAGCCCTGGAGCGGCGTACGGAACTTGCCCTCCCAGTCCACGACGTCCTCGCGCCAGAGGCGGTGCAGGAGGTGGTAGTTCTCGATCGCGAGGTTGATGCCGTCGCGGATGTCCTTGCCGAACCACGGGTAGACCGGGCCGGTGTTGCCGCGGCCCATCATCAGGTCGACGCGGCCGTCGGTGAGGTGCTGGAGCTTGGCGTAGTTCTCCGCGATCAGGACGGGGTCCGTGGTGGTGATCAGCGTGGTCGACGTCGAGAGGATGATCCGCTCGGTCTGGGCGCCGATGTAGGCCAGCGTCGTGGTCGGCGCCGAGGCGATGAACGGCGGGTTGTGGTGCTCGCCGAGGGCGACCACGTCGAGCCCGACCTCCTCGGCCTTCTTGGCGATCTCGATGGTCGCCTTGATCCGCTCGTGCTCGGTCGGCGTCCGACCCGTCGTCGGGTCGGGCGTCACGTCGCCCACGGTGAAGATGCCGAACTGCATGTCTGTCGTGTCCCCTTGGTCGTTGCGGATTCAACTACCTGCTCAACAGTCCGAGGGCGTCCATGATTCCCGAAAAGAGTGGTCTCGACTCCGCTCGACCACCGGGTGTGGGTGGCTCGACTCGGCTCGACCACCGGGTGTGGTGGCTCGACCACCGACTGTGGTGCTCTCGTTCCGCTCCGGCCGGTGAGCTGTCAGTCGCGGTCCCAGGGCGCATCGTCGCCCATCTTGGCGTAGTACTTCGCGAGGTGGCTCTTGACGCGGTCGACGTCGCGTTCGGGCAGGTCGGCGCCGCCGCGGCCGCCCTCCATCACGTTGGCCGCTGCCATCACACCCCGGGGCACCGCTCGCAGCCGGCCGTCGATGACATCGGCGATCAGCAGCTTGTACGCCGTGAAGTTCTCCTTCTTGTCCGCGTCGTACCAGACGTGGGCGTCGCGGTACTTCTGGTTCGGCTCGTCCTGGGCGTCCGCCCACTCGCGCACCCGCTTCTCGGCGGCGTCGCCGTCCCAGGCGCGGTCGCGGTCGGCGAGGGGCAGGTCCTGGAAGCTGGTCACGGCCATGACGGTCCTGTACCCGGTCGACCCGGGCTCAATCGCCAGCCGGCAGGGTCCACCAGGTGTCCATGCGGGGCACGGCGGGGGCGGTGCGGCCCTGCTCGAGGACCCGCGAGATCCGGAAGAGGTACGCCGCGATGCCGGCGGCGCCTTGCATCCAGCCGATCCGCGGTGGCAGCAGCGGATCGGGGATGCGGTGCTCGAGGAAGCGCCAGTAGGTGTGGTCACCCTCGTTGATCGAACGTTCGACCAACGCGTCGGCCAGGGTGACCGCGAAGGCGAGCTCGTCGTCGTGCCCGTGCCGCTGCCACATCGAGAGCACCACGTCGCCGACCCCCGCCGTACCGCAGCAGCGCCCGTCGTTGTCCCAGAAGCCGGGGTGCAGGCGCTCCGGGATCCCGGAGACGAGGAGGGAGTGCAGGCAGGCTCGCTCCCAGTCGTACGGCGTGCGGTCGCTGACAGCGGGTACGCCGGCGCGGTCGAGGGCGGAGAAGAGCAGGGAGGTGCCGGCCGGCCCGTGGCACCAGGTGTAGGTGTAGGTGTCGAGGTCGTCCCTGCTGGGGATCCGGTGGCCCAGCCTGAACCCGCCGTCGCTGGTGTCGCCGGTCGCCACCAGCTGCTCGGCGCCGCGCACGGCCAGGGCGACCAGATCGGGTCGGTCGAGGGCGATCCCGGCGGCGGCCACGGCGCCGGCGATGCCGGCCTGGCCGTGCGACCAGTTCGGCATCTGCACGTCCTCGCGCAGAAGGAAGCGCAGGGGCACGTGCGGCCAGTAGACGCCGGTCTCCTGCTCGATGCCCTCGGCGACCAGGATCTCGACGGCCCGCGACGCCAACGTGTCCGCGCCGGGCACGTCGTACCGCAGCGCCCAGAGCGCGCCGACCAGCACCGAGGCCGTGCCGAGGGTGACGTCGTTGCACCTCCCCTCCGGCACCGCGACCGGTGGCTCGAGGAACGACGGCTGCCAGCCGTCTGGAGTCGCGAGCTCGAGCAGCCGGGCGACCGCCTGGTCGGGGCCTGGTGCCTCGAGAGCGGTGAGGACGCCGATCGTGGAGGTCAGGCCGTCGAAGTAGTCGTACTCCGTCGCCTCGGGGACCAGCCCGACCAGCGTCTCGGTGATCCCGGACGCGAGCTCCGACTCGGCATCGGTCCACGGCCGGGTCAGCCGGATCTCCGAGAGCACGTGCGCGAGCCCGCCGACGCCGGAGTGCATCCCGTAGGGATAGTCACCCGGCCCGGTCTGGTCGGTGTGCTCGGGGATCCAGAGCCCCGCGTCGTCCCGGCGCACCTGGGCCATCGCCCAGGACCAGGACCGCTCGGCCAGGGATCGGTAGGTGTCGACGTCGGGCACGGCGCCGATCGTGCCAGATCACGAGCCGGGCGGCTCAGTCGAAGGTCACCGCGTTGTGCGGCCGGGTGTCGACGTGCAGGGTGAACACGTCGGGCCGGGCGTAGTGGCCGACCGGGTCGAAGAGCTGCCGCTCGCGGAGCACCCGGTCGGTGTCGATCTCGGCGTAGAGGATCTCCTCGCGCTCGGTGACCGGGCCGGCCAGGATCTCCCCACCCGGCTCCACGATCGTGGTGTGGCCCCGGCTCATCCAGTCGGCGTCGCCGGCCGGATAGCTGTCGCCGCGCAGCTCCTCAGGCACGTCGCTGCCCCGCAGCAACGGCGCGACGCCCACGACGTAGACCCGGCCCTCCTTGGCGATGTGCTGGAGCGTCGCCACCCACTGCGGGCTGTTGTCCCACGTCGGCGCGAGGTAGATCTCCACCCCGAGCGCGTACATCGCGGTGCGCGCCAGGGGCATGTAGTTCTCCCAGCAGATCAGGCCGCCGACCTCCCCGAACGGCGTCGCGACGACCGTCAGCGTCGACCCGTCGCCGTACCCCCAGACGGTGCGCTCGCCGCCGGTCGGCATCAGCTTGCGATGGCGACCGGCCAGCTCGCCGGCCGGTGTGAAGTAGAGCAGCGTGTTGTAGAGCGTGCCGCCGTCGAGCTCGTTGACCCCGATCGCCAGGTAGACCCCGGCGTCGCGAGCCGCCTCAGCGAGACGATCGGCGGTCGGTCCGGGCACGGTGACGGCCTGGTCGAGCAGCCGGTGCGTGAAGCGCCCGTCCTGCCAGGCGGGCAGCCGCCAGACCCAGTCGGGGTACGCCGGGACGAAGGCCTCGGGGAAGACGACCAGCGCGGCGCCGGCCGCCGCGGCCTCCTTCACCAGCCTGCAGGCCTTCTCGACGGTCGCCTCCCGGTCGAGGAAGACCGGCGTGGCCTGGACCGCTGCCACCGTCGCGCGGGTCATGCGTCCTCCGGCTTCGAGCCGGCGACCACCAGCATCTCGCACGGCCCGACGAAGCCGTCGGGTCCTTCGAACTCCCGCAGCCGTACGGCGATCTCGGCCCAGGCCGCGGCCCGGCCGGCCTCGTCGAGACCTGCGAGCATCCCGTGCAGGGCACCGAAGGAGTCCTGCTCGAAGAGCAGGCAGTCGGCGGCCGAGGGCAGTCGCAGCGGGGACGGGAGCAGCGCGGACTCGACGTCGACGAACCCGGCGTCGCGCAGGGCCTGCTCGGCGACCTCCTGTGTGCCGAGGCTGAACGGGCCGGGCTGGCCCGGCACCGGCGGCGGCAGCTGGGCGTGGGTGCGGATCACCGAGATCGGCACCGAGAAGAAGCCGTTGCGTTCGGGCGTGGAGTAGGTCACCGCCGCCACCCGTCCGCCCGGCGCCAGCGCCCGCAGCATCGAGGTCAGCGCGGCCTGGCGGTCGGGGAAGTAGATCAGCCCGACCCGTGACAACACCGCGTCGAACGACCCGGGCGGGACGTCGAGGTGCTCGCCGTCCATCTCGGCGATCTCGACGTTGTCGAAGCCGGCGGTGCGGGCCCGCGCCTCGGCGTACTCCAGGATTGCCGGCGAGAGATCCGTGGCGAGCACCCGTCCGGTCGGCCCGACGCGTCGTACGGCGGCCAGGGTCTGCCCGCCGGCACCGGCGGCGACGTCGAGGACCCGGCTGCCGGTGGTGATCCGGGCACAGTCGAGCATCGCCTCGGTCGCCGGGCCGAGCCACTCCTCGATGGTCGGCTCCCACCGGTCCCAGGCCTCGGCGGCGGCCTGCCACTGGGCGCGGGTGGTGGTCTTGTACGCCGCGGCGTCGAATGCCGTGGACTCTCCGGGCATCACGGTCCTCCTCAGGTCTGCTCGATCCAGTGGTAGATCTCGCTCCGGTCGAGGCGGGCCAGCACGTCGGGGTGGTCGCTGCTCATGTGGGTCTCGATCGCGGCGACGACGGCGTCGTCGGACTCGCCGCGGGCGATGAACCCGCACTCGCACCTGATCAACCTGTCCATCTCCGGCCTCTCTCGTTGTCGGGACGAACCATGGCCCGCGCACCTTGGCGGATCCTTGGCAAGGGCTGGGCACGGTGGACCCTCGACCTGTCCGACCGCCCGAGCGGTGCGGGACCATGAGCGCATCATGACCCCATCGGCAGCACGGATCCAGATGTGCGGGCGGCTGACCGTCGAGGTGGACGGCGTACGACGCGAGCAGGCCCTGCCCGGGCCCCAGGGCGCCCTGGTGTTCGCCTTCCTGGTGGCGCACCGTGGCCGGCCGACGACCCGGGACGCGGTCTGCGCGGAGCTGTGGCCGCAGGACGAGAGCGGCCATGAGGCGGCCCTGCACGCGCTGGTCTCGCGGGTACGTCGCGTGGCGCCGTGCCGGTCGAGCGGCGGGAGCCTCCAGCTCGAGCTCCCGGCCGAGAGCTGGGTCGATCTCGAGGCGGCGCGGGACGCGATCCACCGCGCCGAGTCGGCGGTCGCCCAGCGCCAGTGGGAGCGCGGGTGGTCCGCGGCCCAGACCGCCCTGTTCGTGGCCCGGCGCGGCTTCGTGCTCGGCGGTGAGGGGGCCTGGGCGGCCCTCACCCGGCGCGAGCTCGAGCTGCTCCATCAGCGCTCGCTCGAGACCTACGCCCGCGCCGCCCTGGGTCTCGGCAACGCCGAGCTCGCCACCGCGGAGAACGCCGCCCGCGAGCTGGTCAGGATCGCACCACTGCGCGAGAGCGCGCACCGGTTGCTGATGGACGCACTGGCCGCGCGTGGCAATCCCGCCGAGGCGTTCCAGGTCTACGAGGACCTGCGGGTCGCGTTGCGGGACCAGCTGGGCATCTCCCCGGCGGCGGAGACGCAGGAGGTCTACGGCCGACTGCTGGGGTGAACCCGGCGCCCAGCCCCGTGTGCTCAGCCCAGGCTGCTCAGGTCGGGCGGGACGTCGACGGCATGTTCACGCAGCATGTCGAGCGGCACCACCTCGAGGGCTCGCCGGTTGGTCGAGGCGAGGACGACCGGAGTGCCGACGCCGTCGTCGTAGGCCTGGCGCCACCGGGCCGCGACCACGCACCAGCGGTCACCCGGGTGGAGTCCCGGGAAGCCGTACTCCGGCATCGGTGCGGTCAGGTCGTTGCCCACGCCGCGCTGGTGGGCCAGGAACTCCTCGGTCACCACCGCGCAGACGGCGTGCAGCCCGAGGTCGTCGTCGCCGCACGAGCAGGATCCGTCGCGGTAGAAGCCGGTCAACGGCTCGGTGCCACACGGCTCGAGCGGGCCGCCGAGAACGTTGAGCTCGGAGGTGGGAAGGGGCATGCGGCCCATCATGCCGTGGCCGCTCCGGTTAGCGTGGCGAGGTGGACCTGACCCCGGAACAGCTGGACCGCGCCGCGGGGGCGATGCTCGCAGCGGCCGCCGGGGACGCGCTCGGCGCGGGCTACGAGTTCGGCACGGCGGCGTACCACGGAAGCCCGGAGATGATCGGCGGCGGGCTCGGTGGGTTCGCGCCGGGGGAGTGGACCGACGACACCGCCCAGGGCTTCGCGATCCTCGAGGTGGCCGCGACCGGGGCCGACCTGCGGTCCGAGGCGGCGCTCGACGCGATCGCAGCGAACCTCGCCGAGTGGTACGCCGGGAGGCCGCCGGACGTGGGGATCCAGACGTCGGCGGTGCTCTCGCTGGCGGGCCGGGACGCGACCGCGGCCGTGATGACCGAGGCGGCTCGCGAGGTGCACGAGCGGAACGGGAGGAGCGCCGGCAACGGCTCCCTGATGCGCACCGCACCGGTCGCGCTGGCCCATCTCGACGACCCGGAGGCGCTGGTCGAGGCGGCCATGAAGGTCAGTGCGCTGACCCACCACGACCCGGTGGCCGGCGGCGCCTGCGCCGTCTGGTGCCTGATCATCCGGCACGCCGTGCTGCACGGGCAGTGGCCGGAGCTGGACGGTGGGGACCGGCTCCAGCAGGTGCGTGGTCTCGACTCCGCTCGACCACCGGAGGGTTACTCCTCCTGGCGGTCGGTGCTGCGTGAGGCCGAGCAGCAGCAGCCCGACGCGTTCGGCCGGAACGCCTGGGTGATCGGCGCCCAGCAGGCCGCGTGGTCGGCGATCACCCACACCCCGGTCCCCGACGACGACCCGTCGCGCCACCTGCAGGACGCCCTCGGCACCGCGATCGGGATCGGTCACGACACCGACACCGTCGCTGCGATCGCCGGCGCCCTGCTCGGCGCGCGCTGGGGCGCGAGCGCCGTACCCGACGCGTGGCGCACCATGCTCCACGGCTGGCGCGACCAGACCGGTGACGGCCTGGTCGAGCTCGCGCGTCGTACCGTCCGCCGCCGCTGAGGCGGCTCCCACCCACGGCGTTCTTGCTCACCGTTGTCGGCAGAGCCCTGCCGGGTGGAGACTCGGTCTCGCGATCCTCGGGACACGTCGAGTCAGCGAGGCGACGCATGGCCGTGGGGGAAGTGGTCCGCGACGACCGGGTGCTGCGCTTCACCCGCGGGCTGTCGCTCTTCATCGTCCCGTTCCTGGTGGTCGCGTGGGCGATCCTGTATCTGTTCCCGGACCGCACGGCCCAGCTGTGGTCCTGGGTGATCCCCGTGCAGATGACCTCGATGGTGCTGGCGTCGGCCTACCTCGGTGGCGCCTACTTCTTCGTCCGCGTGGCCCGCGAGCGGCACTGGCACCACACCGGCGCCGGCTTCCCGGCGGTGGCCACGTTCGCGAGCCTGCTCGGCGTCGCGACGCTGATGCACTGGGACAAGTTCCTGCACCACCACGTCGCCTTCTGGCTCTGGGCGGGGCTCTACTTCACGACGCCGTTCCTGGTGGTCGGCGCGTGGCTGGCCAACCGGAGGTACGGCGTCGCGCCGGCCGCGGGCGACCTCGTGCTGCGGCCCGGGGAGCGGGCCGTGATCGCGGTGGTCGGGGTGGCCGCGCTGGTCCAGGGGGTCGTGATGTTCGTGGCGCCGAGCGCCGTGATCGACCTGTGGCCGTGGCCGCTGACGCCGCTGACCTGCCGGGTCGTCGCGGCTGTCTTCTGCCTCGGCGGCGCCGGCGTGAACGCCTGGGTCGACCCGCGATGGTCGTCGCTGAGGCTGATGCTCCAGGTGGAGGTGGTGATGCTCGTGCTGATCCTGCTGGGTGCGGTCCGGGCCCGCGGCGAGATGGACGACGGCCGCGCCCTGACCTGGCCGCTGCTGCTCGGTGCGCTCGGGATGCTGGTCGGCTCGGCCTACCTGTGGATCCGCTACGAGCGCCACTCCCCGGCGGGGTGAGTCAGCCGGGCGGTGGCAGCACCACGCCGAAGCCCGCCACCGCCAGCCGGAGCAGCACCTGACCGGGCGCCAGCAGGTCGGCGATCCGGGCGGCGCTGAGCACCTCCAGCTCGGCCAGCCGCACGTCGTACGCCGTCGGGCCGGTGAGCCGCGCGGCCTGGAGCTCGACGGTGTTGTGCCAGACCTTCGTCCGGGACTCGCGCAGGAAGCGCTTCGAGGCGACCCGGTTCAGCGGCTGCAGTGCGCGGTCGAGCAGCGACCTCGTCGAGCGGGAGGCCAGCTCGTCGTCCTCGGCGGCCACCCTCCCGGCGAGCACCCCGTCGATGCGCTCGTGGTCACGGCGCCGCCGTGCCATCAGGGCAGCGTCGGCGAAGTCGGCGTCGCTGATCACCGCCAGCAGCGCCTGCGGGAGGTCGTAGTTGACGTGGGCGTTGATGCCGAGCAGCACCAGCCGCAGGGCCGGCAGGTCGGCGGGGGCGTCGAAGGCGAGCCGCCAGGGCCGGGGCGGGGCCCCGCCACGCAGGTGCGTGTCGAGCGCCGCCAGGTAGAGCTCCGCGAACGCGACGTCCCACTGCTCGACCCACGCGGCGTCCTCGAACACCCCGTCGTCGACGGCCTTCCCGACCGCGAGCGTCGTCCGCAGGTAGGTGCCGAGGAACTCGCGCAGGTGGCCCTGCTCGGGGGTCAGCGCGTCCAGCCGGGACTGCATGACCCGGACGACGGCGGTGACGGCATCGGCCACGGGGACAGTGTCGTCAGCCGCGGCCGGGCTTGACTAGGGGGACCTGGTCTCGACTCCGCTCGACCACCGAGACCGCTCGACCACCGAGACCGCTCGACCACCGAGAGGCTCCGCTCGACCACCGAGAGGCTCCGCTCGACCACCGGGAGGCTCCGCTCGACCACCGAGAGGTTCCGCTCGACCACCGGGAGGTTCCGCTCGACCACCGAGAGGCTCCGCTCGACCACCGAGACCGCGACCGGCGGAGTCAGGCGGCGGTGATCTCCACGTGGTGGGGGTAGAACGCCACGTGCCCGGCGATCGCCGACACGGCGTCGTACGGCGTGCGGTAGGTCCAGACGGCGTTCTCGGCCAGGGCGTCGCCGTCGGCCAGGGAGTAGTAGGAGGCGTCGCCCTTGTACGGGCAGTAGGTCTCGTGAGCGGTGGCCTGGAGGACGGAGGGCTCGACGTCCTCGAGCGGCACGTAGAAGACCGGCGGGTAGTTCGCCTCCTGCAGCACCAGTGCCCGCTCGGTCGAGGCGACGAGGCGGTCGGCGTACCGGACGGTCACCGCGCTCTCGGCCGGAGTGATCGTGATGGGGTGGTCGGGACCGGGGACCAGGACGCGCTTCTCGCTCATGCCAAGGCCAACCCCGACCGGTGGCCACCCATTCCGCGGCCCGTCCGGATCACAACAATTCGGTAAAGAGCATGCGCGCAGGAACCGCCGATTCCTAGTCTGGGAACGCTTCTTGCTCCACGGGGGAAGCAAGGAGGGCTCGAACGGCTGCACCCGGGCGCGACCGCCGACCTGTCGGCGGCCGGGGGCGGCTGGCGAGGCGGTCGTCGGAGGACCGACGATCGACCTACCTTCCGGGGTCTACGCTCCGGGCATGCCCCGCCGTACGCCGCTGTTGCGCGCCCTCGTCGCCCTCCTGTCGATCCTGGCGCTGGCGCTGGCCACCCAGACCGTGGTCCAGTCCGCCTCGGCCGCACCGCCGCCGTCGATCGGCACCCCGCGACCGGGCACCAACCAGCTCGAGATGCTGGGCGGGACCCCGGGCACCCAGCTCGAGCTGGTGCACCAGGGCGCGGTGGTCGGCACCGGCACGGTCGACACGATGGGCAGCTTCGAGTGGCGCCAGCTGCACAAGGGCGTCTACCGCGTCCAGCAGGCCGGCCTCCCGGGCACGGCCACGCCCGCCCAGCAGGTCACCAACCTGAGCTCGGCACCGCCGCAGCAGTCGTTCTTCGACGGGCAGACGCTCACCAACGGGTTCAACTTCATCACCACCCGCGACGGCACCACGCTGTCGGCGAACGTGGTGCTCCCGGGTCCGGCGAACCAGGGCCCCTACCCGACCGTCGTCGAGTACAGCGGCTACGACCCCAGCAACCCGGCCAACGCCGGGTTCGCCCAGATCTTCACCACCCTCGGGTTCGCCTACGTCGGTGTGAACATCCGCGGCACCGGCTGCTCGGGCGGCTCCTACCTGCCCTTCGAGCCGGTGCAGAGCCTCGACGGGTACGACGCCATCGAGGCGGTCGCCGCCCAGCCGTGGGTGAAGTTCCACAAGGTCGGCATGGTCGGCATCTCCTACCCGGGCATCGAGCAGCTGTACGTCGGCCGCACCCAGCCGCCGCACCTGTCCGCGATCTCGCCGCTGTCGGTGATCGACGACACCTACCGCGGCACGCTGTGGCCCGGAGGCATCCTCAACACCGGCTTCGCGACCCCGTGGGCGACCGCGCGAGCGCACGACGCCGCGCCGTTCGGCGAAGGCTGGGAGCACTCCCCGCAGGGCGCGACGCCGGACCAGGTGACCGAGTGCGCCACCAACCAGAACGTCCGCCTGCAGAACCCCGACCCGGTCAGCACGATCGAGGACAACCCGTTCTACAACAAGACCTACTACCAGCAGATCGACCCGAGCCGCTTCGTCGGCAGGATCAAGGTGCCGGTCTACCTCGCCGGCGCGTGGCAGGACGAGCAGACCGGCGGACACTTCCCCGACTTCCTCGACAAGTTCACGTCGGCCCCGCACCTCTACGCCACGATGAGCAACGGCTCGCACACCGAGTCGCTGAGCCTCGGCGAGTTCAACCGGTACGCCGACTTCCTCCTGCTCTACGTCGCCCGAACGCCACCGACCACCTTCCTGAAGGGCGTCGTCGGGGTGAACCTCGCCCAGACGCTGACCGGCATGACCGGTCTCCACGCCGTGGCCGACGACAGCTACGCGGGCCTGGACCTCAAGCAGTCGCGCAAGCTCTACAACTCGACGCCGCCGATCCGGGTGATCTTCGAGGAGGGCGCGGCCCAGGGCCAGCCGTCGGGCGCGCCGGTCGGGCGCTTCGAGCACCGCTTCGCGTCCTGGCCGATCCCGCGGGCCCAGGTGAAGCGCTGGTTCCTGACCCCGGGCGGCAAGCTGTCCGGGCACCACGTGCATCAAGGCGCGAAGCACGCGACGGCGCGCTCCTTCTCCGCCGACCCGACCGCCCTGCCGGCGACCGACTACACCGGCAGCAGCAACGCGATCTGGGGCCCGCACCCGTCGTACAGCTGGAAGCAGATCCCGAAGGGCAAGGGCCTGGGGTGGATCACCCCGCCGCTGAAGAAGAAGCTGGTGGTGATCGGCAGCGGCTCGCTGAACGTATGGGTGAAGACCGCCAGCAAGGACGTCGACCTCGAGGCCACGGTCACCGACGTGAGGCCCAGCGGCCGTGAGGTCTTCGTCCAGAACGGCGAGCTCCGGGCCAGCCACCGCAAGCTCAAGCCCGGCCCGTCCACCGCGCTCAAGCCGGTGCACACCGACCTCGCGGCCGACGCCCGGCCGATGCCCCGGGGCAAGTACCGCCTGCTCCGGATCGAGATCATGCCGTTCGCCCAGCCGTTCCGCCCGGGTGACCGGCTCCGGATCACCCTCGACCCGCCGGGGGGAGCGCGGCCGCTGTGGGCCTTCGACACCCTCGACCACGGTCAGCGGGTCACCATCGCGACCGACCGGCGGCACCGTTCGTCGCTCGCGCTCTCGATGGTGCCGGGCGTCAAGATCCCGGCCACGGCCCCGCCCTGCCGCTCGCTGCGCTCCCAGCCCTGCCGGACCTACGTGGGGTGAGCGATCCGGGCCGGCGCCACCGGCGGCGTCACCGGCGTGCGGCCGACCGACACAGTTTGGCCAAAAGCCGGACAGGGCCCGGATGGGCCACGTAGAACAGGGGGCGGAGCTCGCCGGGTCGGGCGCCGCTCGGTGAGGCGATCCGGCTGGTAAAGGAATACCCCTGGCCCGGTTGGGTCAGGTGGTTTCCTGCGTTCGTTCACTACCATTTCCCCAACATCTGGGGGGGTGTGACGAATGGCTGAGTCCGACAAGGTCATCAACGCCGTCATGAAGGCGACGGGTGAGTCCTACGAGAAGGCGACCAAGCTCTGCACGGTCGCTCACGAGGTCGTCGACGAGTGCGTCACCGACGACATCTCGGTCGTGGCGCCGCCGCTGGTGATCGGTCGGCTCGGCTGTCCGGTGCTCGACCGGTTGCTGCTGCGGCTCGGAGACGGGCAGTGGCAGCTTCCGGAGAGTGTGGACGTCACGGAGGCCGAGCTGGCGGAGCACCTCAAGCTCCCCATCGAGACCGTCGCGCGCTACCCACTGATCGGCCGCTGGGGCCTGCTCGCCCGCTGCATGGACCGCCTGATGATCCGTGACGAGGACGCCGAGCAGTACCTCGCAATGCTCGACGCGTGGCTCGCCACCTTCGGCTCCGACGCCGAGGGCAAGCCGTCGCCGTACCCGGTCTGGTCGCTGCCGAACCGCGATGCCTTCGAGGGCTGGCTGCTGGCCCGCCTCGACATCCTGCACAAGCTCGGCTACCCGGTCCGCCTCGCCAACGAGGAGATGGACGGCGTACGCGGGCAGCAGCACATGTTCGTCGACGGCCGCCGGGCCGACCTGCTGATGCGCTTCACCCAGGACTGCGAGATCGCCGCGGCCAGTGACTGGCTGGTCGTGGAGAACAAGACCACCGCGGTCGGCATCGGCGCCCTCGACCAGCTCGCCCTCTCGGTGGACTGGCTGCGGGCCGAGGCGCGGCAGGGCAAGGTGCACGGCCTGCTGATCGCCGACGGACTGAGCCTCGAGGTCGAGCGTGGCCTGCGCGAGCGCGCGTTCCACTACCTGTCGATGACCGGCATCGGCTACCGCAAGTGGGTGCGGCTGCACAGCCCGCTCACCCCGGAGCCGGCCCACGACGCGACCTCGATCCGCTACCCGGCCAACCTCTCGTCTCGGGTCCTGGCGGCTGCCGTCCGCTGACCCGGACCTGCTCGACCCGATCCGGCTGGGCCGGGAACGGTCAGGGCACCAGCGACATGAGGTACGACGCGAAGCCGGCCGGCGCACGGCCGCGGAGCCGGCCGGAGGTCAGCACCGGCAGCCGTGACGTGGCGGTCTCAGCGAGGCCGAGGGCGCGGAGCCGGGTGACCAGGTCGACGTCCTCGCCGACCGGCAGCGCCCGGAAGCCACCGACCCGGTCGTAGCCGTCGAGGGCGAAGCCGAGGTTGGCGCCGTGCACGAAGGGATGCCCGTCTCGCAGGTGATGGCGGGCCAGCCATCGGCGCAGTCGGGCCGGCTCGAGGTCGGCCGGGTCGGGCCAGACCGTGCCGAGCACGAGCCGCGACCCGGACTCGGCGAGGTCGAGCTGTCCGCTGAGCCAGTCGTGCGGGACGACGCTGTCGGCGTCGGTGCAGGCCACCCAGGTGCGGGCCGGGTCGAGGTCGTGGCGGGCCCGTGCCCGGGCGATGCCGAGCCGTCGAGCGCGGCCGACGCAGCCGAGCTCGGCCTCGACCACGTGGACGCCGGCGAACCCCGCGGCCACGTCGGCCGATCCGTCGGTGCAGGAGTCGAGCACGACCGTGGTCGACATCGCGGTCCGTGGCCGCGACCACGCGGCGTACCGGACGGCCGAGGCGATCGCGGTGAGCTGCGCGCCGAGGCGGTCGGCCTCGTCGTGCGCGGGTACGACGACGAGGACGTGGTCGAACTCGTGCCTCATCCGGTGGGATCCGGCCAGTGCTCGGCATGGACGCGGATCTCGACGTCGCGGTCGCGGTAGTCGGCCTGGAGCGGCGGCAGGGCTCCCTCGTGGAAGCGGCGGTGCACGTCGTCGGCGTCCGCGACCCAGCCCTCGACCGGGTGTCGCCAGTGGCAGAGGACGACGACGCCGTCATGACTCAGACCGGTCGACACCCGGTCGACCAGGGCGTCGAGGGCCTGCGGACTGAGGAAGTAGCCGACCTCGGAGACCACCACGAGGTCGAACGGTTCCTCGTCGGGCCAGGCGTGTGGGACGTCGAGGTCGGCGACCGCGACGCCGGGGAGATCGGCGAGCCGTTGCCGCGCCGCGGCCAGCGCTGCGACCGAGCGGTCAACGCCGAGGACGCGGTCGGCGCGCTCGGCGAGAGCCGCGGTCAGTGCTCCGGTGGAGCAGCCGATCTCGAGGACGTGGCGGAAGCGCTCGCGGGGGAGGGCGGCCAGGAGGAGGGCGCGCTTGCGGCGTTCGTACCACCGCGAGTCGACCCCCCACGGGTCCGGGTCGTCGCGGTGCAGGCGGTCGAGGGCGTCGTCCGCGCAGTCCTCGGCCGGCGTGATCACGAACCACTCGTGCCCACCGGCGAAGTGCGCAAGCAGCGACGGGGTCAGCAGTGTCTCGTCACCTTCGAGGGACGAGAGCGCGGAGACCTGGCTGGCGTGTGCGGCGATGGCCCGCTGCTTGCGCTCGGCAGCGGGTGCGTCGAGCGCGAGGGGACGCAGCCGGCGGGCGCGGGGGTCGGAGGGTGTCGACCAGTGCCACAGCCAGATCGGGAACTCCCAGAGCTGGGCGCCGGTACGACGCGCGGTGGCGGCGGCCGCCCGGCCCACGGCCTCGTGGTCGGGATGGCCGTCCTCGCTCCATGGAGCCACGACCACGGCGTCGCGTCCGTCTCCGACCAGCTCGACCAGCCGGGTGGTCAGCTCGGCGACGCGGGTGTCGAGGCCGCCGTCGGGCAGCCCCAGCCGATGCGTGTGTGCCCCGTCGACGCCCAGGGCGTCGGCGGCGGCGAGCCACTCCTCGGTCCGGCGCCGGGCCAGGTCGTCGGGGGTGTGGGTCGGCGACGCGGGGTGGCTGCCCTCACCGTCGGTGGCGCAGACGAGGTCGACCGGGAGGTCGAGGGCGCGGGCGGTCGCGACCAGTCCGCCGGCACCGAGCGACTCGTCGTCGGGATGCGCTCCGACGACGACCACACGTCGTACACCGGTGAGATCGGCGGGCTGGTGGTGGGCCTCGGCGAGGTGCATGCTCCAGACCGTGGCGGGTGTGCCGGGTCCGGAGGCGGTGAACGGGCGGGCCGGCGTGGTCACCACCACTGCCAGCCTCCGGGGCCGTCGAGGGAGAGCTGTCCGAGCCGGGCCAGGTCGCGCTCGGCGTGGTGCTGGCGGACGTAGACGGTGAGGTCGGCGACCCGTCGGGCGTGCTCCTCCTCGCCGGTCAGTGGTGCCGGACCGAGGGCGTGCCCGACGCGGTTGAGCACCTCGTCCACGGTGTCGGCCACCACCTGGCGGGCCCGTTGGGAGACCAGCTCCGCCTCGGCACGTGAGGTCGCCGGGTCGTCGGCGACCTGGGCGGCCTCCTGGAGTACGACGCGGGCGCGGGTCAGCGCGGTGTCCACCGCACCGAGGTGCATCAGGGCCACCTGGTCGGGCGGGCGCTGCTCGAAGGCCGCCCGCAGCCGGCAGGCCAGGGCGACCGCGCCGCCGTACCAGATCGCGGCGACCCCGACCCCGCCCCAGGCGAAGCCCGGACGGGCGAGGTACCACTGCGGGGGGCCGATCGCGACGCTGGGGACGGCGTCGAGGTGGATCGCGGTGCTGCGGACCTGCGTGAGGCCGCGCGCGGCCCACCTCGACGACTGGCCGGCGCCCTCGTCGTCGCCGACGGCGACCCGGACGCCGGGGTGGGACAGGTCGATCGCGAACAGCCCGCGCTGCTCGTCGTCCACCCAGGCGGTGATCAGCGCGTGGCTCGCCCGGTCGGCCAGGGAGCACCAGGGCTTCACGCCCTCCAGGCACCAGCTGCCGTCCGTGCCGCGCACGGCCCGGAGCCGTTCGCGACCTTCCGCGGCGTAGACGCCCCAGAGCGGGGCGGCGCTCCAGCCGGGCCAGTGCCGGCTCCACTCCTCGTCGGGCACGGCGCCCTCGCGGCGTGCCTCACGGAGGATGGAGAGGGCGTCGACGTGCGGCTCGACCACGCGAGCCACGGTCAGGTCGACGGCCCCGAGGCTGGCCAGCGACTCCCAGAGGCTCAAGGTGTCGCCCTGCATCGGCAGCGGAAGCCACTGACCCAGGTCGTGGGCGACCTTGGCGACGTGGTCCAGGTCGGGCTGGAGGTCGGAGGTCACCACCTCGGCCTGCTCGGCCGCCAGGCGTGGCAGAGGTCCGACCTGGCCTCGGCGCAGCGACACCATCTCGCACGGCATGACCGGGACCTCCCTTGGCACGACATCGCTGGTCGGGCACCGAGGACGCCGCTCCCATGGCGACCTCGCCCCCTCATCCAGCGTAAGCCGTCTGGGGGCCATGGCTCTTCACCCGCATGGGTGGCAAAGGCGTCCCGGGCGCGCAACCGGTTGCGGTCAGCGGCGGCGTAGCCAGGAGGTCCGTGAGCGCCAGCGCTTCCAGCCGAGCGCGAAACGCCAGCCCAGGAAGAGCGCACCGAGCACGAGGGTGGCCACGACGATGAACGACAACGCCGTACCCGCTCCGGTGGCGGCCCGCACGACCATCCCGATCACGAGGGTCCACAGCCAGACCCGGAGCCCGGCGCGGAGGGTGAGCGGGTCGGTCTTCGTGTACGCCGTGAGCGCCAGCGCGAGCACCGTGCCCAGCGCGAACGGCCAGGCCGTGTGCCAGATGCCGTGCAGGCCGGTCGACTCGTGGTGGTTGGACCGGCCGACCGCGGCGAACACGATCACGACCAGGAGGTCGGCCACGACAGCGATGGGCCACGCGTTGCGGCGACTCGTCAGGCTCACGGGGCGGAGTCTTCCACGTCGCCTGCCGCGAGCGCGCGCCCGGCCGTTGACCACCGCGGCAGGGCAAGAGCACACTCGTTTTCACCGTTGACCAAGGGGGTTCGATGTCCTGGAACTTGTCCGGTAGCTATGTCGAGACCTGCTCGTGCGAGCTCATGTGCCCGTGCAACCTGTCGTTCGACCACGGGGCTACCTATGACTTCTGTCGGGTCGTGCTCGTCTTCGACATCCTGGAGGGAGCCGTCGACGGCACGGACGTCTCCGGCCATACGGTGGCTCTCGTCGCCGACACCCCCAAGGTGATGACCGAGGGCAACTGGCGGGTGGGCGTGTTCGTCGACGATGCCGCCAGCGACGCCCAGCTGGACCAGCTGGTCCGGGTCTTCAGCGGTCAGGTCGGCGGTCCGATGGCGGGGCTCGCTCCGCTGATCGGCGAGATGCTCGGCGTGGAGCGTGCGCCGATCGAGGTCGTGGACGACGGCCTGCGGCACACGGTCCGGATCGGGGACGCGGTCGACTTCGAGATCCAGGACATCGTTCCGTTCGGGGTGGAGACCGGGGAGCCGGTGAGGTTCTCCGGGATGTTCCACCCGGCCGGGTCCGGCCTGACCATGGCCGAGGCCAAGCGGTCGCAGATCAGCGCCTTCGGCATCGAGTTCGAAGGAAAGACCGGACTGTCGACGTCCAGCTTCGCGTGGACCGCCTGAACCCATGAGCCACCTCGAGCCGGTGACGGCTCCCGGTCAGGCGGGGCTGCGGCCGCTGTACGCGGCGGCACGGACCCAAGGGGGCCTGGTCGCCGTACTCGTCGTGCTCGCGGGACTCGGCTGGTGGTGGACCGCGCGGGTGATGGACGGGATGGACGCCGGGCCCTGGACAGGGCTGGGGTCGTTCGTCTGGTTCATCGGTGTCTGGGTGGTGATGATGGCGGCGATGATGTTCCCGTCGGTCTCCCCGACCGTCGCGTTGTACGCACGGATGAGCCAGGGCACACGGTTGCTGCCGCTGCTGTTCACCGCCGGCTACCTCCTGACCTGGGCCGGCGCCGGCGTGGCCGCCTTCGCGCTGAGTGTGGTCGCGACGCGGCTGACCGGTGACGCTCTGGCCTGGGGACATGCCGGACGCGCGCTCGCCGGAGCCACCCTGCTCGTGGCGGCCGGCTACGAGCTGACCCCGCTCAAGGACGTGTGCCTGGGCAAGTGCCGGAGCCCGCTCGGCGCCCTGCTCGGCTCCTGGCGCGGCGGGCCCGCGGGCGCCATCCGGATGGGCGCGAAGAACGGCGCGTGGTGCGTGGGCTGCTGCTGGGCGCTGATGGCCTCGCTCTTCGCCCTCGGCGTCATGAGCGTCGCGTGGATGGCTCTGGTCGCCGCCCTGATCGCCGTCGAGAAGACGTTGCCGTGGCGGCGGGTCGCGACGTACGGCGTGGCGCTCGTGCTGCTGGCGCTGGGTCTCGCTGTGCTGTTCGCCCCCGGCTCGCTGCCAGGGCTCACGGTGCCGGGCGCGGGCCAGATGCCGACGATGTCGATGGGTGGCTGACGTCCCGAAGCGCCTTTCCGGGCGATCACGGTCACGAGGTTTGCCCTGGTAGACAAGGGGATTCTCGCGGTCTGACTGTCGGTGGTCGGTGCTTGAGTGGATCCATGACCACGATGAGGCAGCCGCTCGAGGAGCACCCCCTCCTGCGCTGTCTGGCGTCGGTCGACGAGGCGCTCGACGACGTGGCCGACCTCGATCCGGCGTTCCTGCCGACCGGTGACAAGGCTCGGGCGCTGCGCGCGGTCGATCGCGCGCTGGCCCGGCTGGAGGGGCTGAGGCTCGAGCTGATCGCGTCGTCCGCCGACCTGGCCACCGATGTGGGTGCCCGGTCGGCGGGGGTGTGGCTCGCGGCGCAGTCACGCTCGGAGGTGTCGGTCGGGGTGCGTGACCAGCGGGCGGCCGAGTCGTTGGGTCGCTGGCCCGTCGTCCTCACCTCGCTTCGGGACGGCGTGCTCAATCCGGCGCAGGCGGTGGTGATCGCACGAGCCCTGGACGCGCTGCCCGCCGATCTCGGGGCGGAGCTGACCGGCAAGGCGTGCGCACAGCTGGTCGCCGATGCGGGGCACTTCGGTCCGCGCGAGCTGCGGGTGCTCGGCCGGCGGGTGCTCGATGCGGTGGCGCCCGAGGTGGCCGAGGCCCAGGAGGCGGCGTTGCTGGCTGCCGAGGAGCGACGGGCTCGGGCGGAGCTGCGGGTCTCGTTCCGACCCCGTGGCGACGGTGTCACCGACCTGTGTGCGCGGCTTCCCGACCAGCTCCGGGCCTACCTCGACTCCTTCACCGCTCCGCGACGACGGCACCTCGACTCCGACGCGACCGGTCCGGTCCCCGGCGACCTCGACGCGCTGTCGCTGCCGCGACGTCGTGGCGAAGCACTCTGTGCGCTGCTCGAGCACCTGCCCTCCGACGGTCTTCCGGTCCACGGCGGGACGCCGACATCGGTCGTCGTGACGCTCGACCTGGACGCGCTGCGCGACGGGATCGGTGCGGCCGAGCTGTCGACGGGTGGCCGGATCACGGCCACCGAAGCGCGTCGCCTGGCCTGCACCGCCGAGATCCTGCCGGCCGTGCTCGGCGGCGCGGGCGAGGTGCTGACCTCGGGCGCTCCCGTCGTCTGTTCTCGCGTGGCTAGCGCAAGGCACTCGCCCTGCGCGACCGCCGGTGTCGTGCCGAGGGCTGCGACATCCCGGCTGCCTGGTGCGAGGCCCACCATGCAGCCAGGCCGTGGAGCAGGGGCGGCCGGACCGATGTCGCCGACGGCGTCCTGTTGTGCTCGTTCCACCATCACCGCGCCCATGACCCGACGTGGGACCCGTCCCGCCTGCCCGACGGCGACGTCCGCTACGTGCGCCGTAGGTGATGGGTCAGTAGCCGACGAGGTGCGGAGTCGCGCTGACCACCCGCAGGGCGACCGGTGCGCCGGGCACGGTGAGGGTCGCCGGGATCTGTCGCCACGGGCCGTTGCCGACGCGGTAGCGGCCGGAGTAGGTCGTGTCCACGCTCGGGCTCACGTCACCGACGTGGAGGTAGCGGTAGGTCACCCGCAGGTCGGGGTACGCCGCTCCCGGGTCGGTGGTGGTCAGGTCGGCTCCGTCGCTGCCCGAGGCGAAGTGCCAGAGGTACTGCGTCGGTGTCGCCTCGATCGTGACCTGCTGCCCGATCAGGGTCACCGTCCGGGTCGAGGGCGCGGTGTTGGTCGTGTAGAAGTTCGTGTCGAAGTTGACCAGCGTCCTCCCGTCGGGCGGCTGGACGACCAGGGGTGACGCCGGCCAGGCGAGCCGCTCGAACGCGTGCTGCACCGCGCCCGGGGTCAGCCCGCCGAGGTGCTGGGCCTCCTGGTCGGTCAGGCAGGCCTGCCAGTCCAGCGGCTCGGGGCTGTCGTCCTGGTAGACGTTGAACAGGTTGCCGTCGTGCCCCTCGATGTTGCAGGTGCCGGGCTGGTCGCACAGCGCCAGGCCGCCCACCTCGCAGGCCGGGCGGATCGAGTACGTGTGGTCCGTGTGGGCCGTGATGTACGCGTTGGTCTCGGAGCCGGACCTGATGCAGGCACTATCGATCTCGCCGAGGTTTCCACCGGCAACACAGTCTTCAGGTGTGGCTACGGCGGGTGCGGGAACCCAGAGAATGAGTCCGGCTATGGAGAGAAGGAGTCCAACTACAAGCTTCATGTGGCAAGCCTTGCGCGCCCGGTCACTTGAAACGTCTGCCCTGTGCGCTTAAGAGTCACCAGCTCGTTGGTGATGCCGCCTTCGATCTGTCTGAGCTCGCCATCTGCCGTTTCCTGGTAGTGGGTTGGTCGCGAGTCAACCTTCACGTCGTAGGTCACCCCGCCGTGCTGCGCACGACCATTCACTGTTACGGACAGCACGGTCAGCCCACCCCATCTGATGTACCCGCCGTGGGAGTAGAACTTCCTGACGTCTGCCATGAGCGAGTCGCAGGCCTTGCAGTGATCAGTCATGCTCGAGTAAGCGCTGGTTTTGCCGGTGTTTTCCATGCGCTTCTCCTCCGCCGCCCACCGTCGGATGAAGTGCTCGGGGCTCTCGTGCGCGGGCGGCTGGGTGCTGGGCGGGGAGGACGAGGGCGGGCTCGAGATCGGCGGATCGGCGACCGACGAGCTCCCGCCGCCGCACGAGGAGACCACGGGCGCGACGAGCAGGGCGGCGAGGTAACGACGTACACGCATCGCGGCAGTCCTCCCGAGACGAATACCGGCATCGATGTGGTGACCACCGTACGACGGTTTCGCCTCGCCGGCACCCAGGATCTCGGCCGCCTGTGGATGTCAGGCCGGCTCGGCGAGGACGTCATCCAGCGCGATCGGGAGCACGTCGTCGTCGTGCGCGAGGTGGACCACGTCGACGCCGGCTCCCGCCCGCCGCCCGGCGTCACGGAGGGCCCGCGCCCAGGCCCGGTCGGTCGCGTCGGGCCGACCGCGACCCGGTCGCGAGCGGAGGAAGGCGAACCGCAGCCCGGGCATCGCCAGATGCTCCAGCAGCCGCGCGAACGACTCGACCTCCTCGGGATCCGGCGGCGCGCTCGCCTCGACGATCTCCATCAGCTGGGGCACGGGCTGGTCGTCCTGGATCACCACCATCCACAGCGAGTGACCGCGGAAGCCGAGTGGCGACATCAGCGCTCGCCACATGCGTTCGAGGTCGGCCTGGGTGCGGAGGGCGGGGCGGAAGGGCTCGTCGGTCATGCCCCCGACGATGCCCCGATCCGGCCACCGGTGCGAACGGTCCTCCACAGCCCCGAGGACGTCGGGTGCCGTCCGGCCACCGAGCGGGAAGGAGGCAGGACCACCGCAACGAAGGAGCAACCCGTGACGACCGAGTTCGCCGGAGCCATCGACCTCGAGCCCGCCCTCACCGCCGACGAGATCGCCTACGTACGACGACTCGCGGGCTCGCGAGAAGCGGCGCTGGCCTGGGCCCCGAACCGCGACGGCACCGGCCTGCGTCCGCGCAGGGGCGCCGACGTCGCGGCCTGCGTCGCCGGCTTGCGCCACCTGATCGCGACCATGGACCGGCCGGGCCGCTTCCGCGGCATGGTCGCGGCCTACGACACCGAGACCGGCGCGATGGTCGCGGTCACGGCTGTCCGCGGGCGGGTGACCACTCGGGTGCTGAGGAAGAGACCGGCGGCTGCCGAGCGGAGCAACGTCGTCGACCTGGCAGCGAGGCGTCGCGCGGTCTCGCGCGCGATCTCCTAGAGGCCCGGCCGCCAACGTCGGTGCGACGTGACCTCGCCGCCGGAGCGGATCAGCTCCAGGCGCGGTTTCGGCCCGTCGCTGCGACCCGTCTGCGGCTTGCGGCGGCCGGCCCGCCACGGGTCCGGCCAGACCGCGCCCGGTCCGTCGTAGTCCTGCTCGACCGCCGCGTGCAGGGTCCACATCGGGTCGTAGAGGTGCACCCGTCCCAGCGCGCACAGGTCGGCCCGGCCCGCCATCAGGATCGAGTTCACGTCGTCGTACGACGAGATCACGCCGACCGCGATGGTCGGCACGCCCAGGCGGTTGCGGATCGCGTCGGCGTACGGCGTCTGGTAGCTGCGACCGAACTCGGGCCGCTCGTCCTTGGTGACCTGCCCCGTCGACACGTCGATCGCGGCAGCCCCGGCCTCGGCGAAGGCGGCGGCCACGGCGAGGGCGTCCTCGAGCGTCTGGCCGTCCTCGACCCAGTCGGTGGCGGAGATCCGGACCGTCATCGGCTTCTCGGCCGGCCAGACCTCACGGACCGCGTGCCACACCTCGAGCGGGAAGCGCAGCCGACCGGCCACGTCTCCGCCGTAATCGTCAGTACGACGATTGGTGACCGGGGAGAGGAACCCGGACAGCAGGTAGCCGTGTGCGCAGTGCAGCTCGAGCACGTCGAAGCCCGCGTCGGCCGCTCGTCGCGCGGAGGCGACGAACTCGTCCCGGATCGCGTCTAGCCCGGCCCGGTCGAGCTCGTGCGGGGTCTGGTTGGCCTGCGAGTAGGCGACCGGCGAGGCCGCGACGACCTCCCAGTTGCCCGCGGGGAGCGGCTCGTCCATCCCCTCCCACATCAGCTTGGTGGAGCCCTTCGCGCCGGAGTGGCCGAGCTGGCAGCCGATCGCGGCGGCCGACTCGCGGTGCACGAAGTCGACGACGCGAGCCCAGGCGTCGCGCTGCTCGTCGGTCCAGAGGCCGCCGCATCCCGGGGTGATCCGCGCCTCCGGTGAGGTGCAGATCATCTCGGTCATCACGAGGCTCGCACCGCCGAGCGCCTTGCCGCCGAGGTGCACGAGATGGAAGTCCGACGGCACGCCGTCGGTCGCGACGTACTGGTCCATGGGCGAGACGATCACCCGGTTGTTCAGAGCCAGGCCACGACCCTCGGCCGCCCGCAGGGTGACCGGCTGGAACATCGGCGGCGTGTGGTCTCGACTCCGCTCGACCACCGGGGCCTCGTGCTCGGCGTACCAGGCCTGGCAGTGCGCGACGTACTCCGGGTCGCGGAGCCGGAGGTTGTCGTAGGTGACCCGGCGGGACCGGGTCATGATGTTGAAGCCGAACTGCACGGGCTCCTGATGGACGTACTGGGCGAGGTTCTCGAACCACTCGAGGCTGGCCTGGGCCGCGCGCTGCGTCGAGAGCACGACCGCCTTGCGCTCCTCCTCGTAGACCTCGAGCGCGGTGGCCACGTCGGGGGACTCGTGCAGGCAGGCCGCGAGCGCCAGGGCGTCCTCCATCGCGAGCTTCGTGCCCGACCCGATCGAGAAGTGCGCGGTGTGGGCAGCGTCGCCGAGGATCACCACCGGTGCCCGGTCGGGCTCGGCGTGGACCCAGTGCTCGTTGCGGATCGTGGTGAAGCTGATCCAGCGCGAGTTGTTGGCCATCACCTCGTGGCCGCCCAGGATGTCGTCGAAGAGCTCACGGATCCGCTCGATCGACTTCTCGTCGGACTCACCCAGAGCCCACGGACGGTCAGCGAGGTCGGCGAAGCCGGCGTTCCGCCAGACCTCGCTCGTCATCTCGACGATGAAGGTCGACCCGGTGGCGTCGTAGGGATAGCCGTGGATCTGCATCACGCCGTACGGCGTCTGGACGATGTGGAACTTGAAGGCGTCGAAGACCTTGTCGGTGCCGAGCCAGATGTAACGGCAGTCGCGGACGTCGCGGGTCGGGCGGAAGGTGTCGGCGTACCGCGTGCGGATCGCGGAGTTGAGGCCGTCGGCGGCCAGCACCAGGTCGTGGGAGGCGACGAGCTCGTCGACGTCGGGCGCCTCGGTCCGGAAGTGGATGGTCACGTCGAGCTCGCGGCAGCGCGCCTGGAGGATCTCCAGGAGCCGGCGCCGACTCATGGCGGCGAAGCCGTGCCCGCCGCTGGTGATCACCTCGCCCTTGAAGTGGACGTCGATGTCGTCCCAGATCGCGAACTCGCGTTGCATCTGCTCGAAGACCACCGGGTCGGCGTGCTCGATCCCGCCCAGGGTCTCGTCGCTGAAGACCACCCCGAAGCCGAACGTGTCGTCCGCGGCGTTGCGCTCCCACACGGTGATCTCGTGTGTCTGCCCGGTGGTGGCCGCCAGCTGCTGTGCCAGCGCGCTGAAGTACAGCCCGCCCGGGCCCCCGCCGACCACCGCGATCCGCACTCGTCCGCCTCCGCCTCGCCGGGATAGTCCGTGACGAAAGCGCCCCATCTGAGCCTGAAAGGGGACACGAACGTCACGGACTATCTCAACATAGCGGCTTCTTGACGGGCGTTGTCAAGGCGCAATAGCGTTCCCGGTATGGTCGGACGCGTGAGCAGCGGGACGGCGTTCGGGCTCACGCCCGGTCAGCAGGAGTACGCCATGTGGGCGCGCGACCGGGCGGTCGAGGCGCTGGCCGGGATCGCGCCGGTGCACGGGGCGATCAACCGCCCGCTGGTCAAGGCGCTCGGTGACGCGGGGCTGCTGCGCGGGCTCTTCGGCGGTGAGTCCGACGAGGCACCGCGCGACGCGGCGGCGATGCAGCTCTGCCTGCTCCGGGAGGCCCTCGCCACGATCGACACCGAGGCCGAGACCGCCCTCGCGCTCCAGGGCCTCGGCTCCTACCCGATCCTCCAGGCCGGCAACGACACCACCCGCGAACGCTGGCTGCCCGGGGTGGTCGCCGGCGACGTGGTGGCGGCCTTTGCCCTGTCGGAACCCGATGCCGGGTCCGACGCCGCCGCGCTCTCCCTCGAGGCCCGGCGGGACGGGGACGGCTGGACCCTGCACGGTCAGAAGACCTGGATCTCGCACGCCCCCGGCGCCGACGTCTACAGCGTGTTCGCGCGTACGACGCCCGACAGCCGGGCCCGCGGCGTCACGGCGTTCGCGGTGGCCGGCGACAGCCCGGGGCTGACCGGCGAGCCGCTCGACATGCTCAGCCCGCACGCCCTCGGCACCCTGACCTTCGACGGCGTGCGCGTCGGCCCCGACGACGTCCTGGGCGAGGTCGACCAGGGGTTCGGGGTGGCGATGCGGACCCTCGACCTGTTCCGGCCCAGCGTCGGCGCGTTCGCGGTCGGGATGGCACAGGCTGCCCTCGACGCCAGCCTGGCCTGGGCCCGCGAGCGCGAGCTCTTCGGTGGCCGGCTCGCCGACCTCCAGGCCACCCAGCACACGCTGGCCGAGATGGCGACCAGGATCGAGGCCGGCCGGCTGCTCGTGCGCGCGGCCGCGGCGGCGTACGACGCGCGTGGTCTCGACTCCGCTCGACCACCGATGGGCTCCGCTCGACCACCGATGGGCGCGAGTGGTCTCGACTCCGCTCGACCACCGATGGGCTCCGCTCGACCACCGATGGGCTCCGCTCGACCACCGATGGGCTCCGCTCGACCACCGATGGGCGACGTCACCACGAGCGCGGCGATGGCCAAGCTGTTCGCCACCGAGATGGCGCAGTGGGTGGTCGACCAGGCGGTCCAGCTGCACGGCGCCCGCGGACTCCAGCGCGGCCATCTGCTCGAGCGGCTCTATCGTGAGGTGCGGGCGCCCCGGATCTACGAGGGCGCCTCCGAGGTGCAGCGCACCATCATCGCTCGAGGACTGCTGAAGGACGGCGCATGACGACGCGTTACCGGGCCAGCGCCAAGATCACCGACGACTGGCAGCACTTCGACTTCTCCGTCGCCGACGGGGTCGCCACGGTGACCCTCAACCGGCCCGAGAAGCTGAACCCCCTGACCTTCGAGAGCTACGCCGACCTGCGCGACCTGCTCGCCGAGCTCCCGCACCGCGGCGACACCCGCGTGCTGGTGATCCGCGGCCAGGGCAAGGGATTCTGCGGCGGCGGCGACGTCAACGAGATCATCGGCGAGCTGATCCAGATGGACGCCCGCGACCTGATGGGCTTCACCAAGATGACCGGCGACGTGATCCGGGCGATGCGCGAGTGCCCCGTCCCGATCATCGCCGGCATCCAGGGCATCGCGGCCGGCGCGGGCTCGGTCGTCGCGATCGCCAGCGACTTCCGGGTCTGTACGACGGACGCCAGGTTCGCCTTCCTCTTCACCAAGGTCGGGCTCTCCGGCGGCGACATGGGGGCGGCGTACCTCCTGCCCCGGCTGGTCGGCTACGGCCGCGCCACCGAGCTGCTGATGCTGGGCGACACCATCGACGCTGAGACCGCCGACCGCTTCGGCCTGGTCACCCAGCTGGTGCAGCCCGACGAGCTCGACGACGCGGTCGACCGGCTCGCCCGGCGGCTCGCGGACGGCCCGACTCTCGGCTACTCGCAGACCAAGAGCCTGATCACCCGCGAGCTCGACATGCCGATCGGGCCGGCGATGGAGCTCGACGCGATGACCCAGGCGCTGCTGATGACCACCGCGGACCACGCGGAGTTCCATGCCGCGTTCAACGCCAAGCGCAAGCCCGAATGGAAGGGGCGCTAGATGACCCACGACTACCTCCAGGTGGACGACCTGCTCACCGACGAGGACCGCGCGATCCGCGACACGGTCCGCGACTTCGCCCAGACCGAGCTCGCCCCCCACGTCGCCGAGTGGTACGACGAGGGCACGCTGCCCGACGGGCTCGGCCCGATGTTCGGCAAGCTCGGGCTGCTCGGGATGCACCTCGAGGGCTACGACTGCGCCGGCACCAGCGCGACGGCGTACGGCGTGGCCTGCCGCGAGCTGGAGGCCGTCGACTCCGGGCTGCGCAGCTTCGTCAGCGTGCAGGGCTCGCTGGCGATGTTCGGCATTCACCGGTGGGGCAGCGACGCGCACAAGGACCAGTGGCTGCCCCGGATGGCGGCCGGCGACGCGATCGGCTGCTTCGGGCTGACCGAGTCCGACGCCGGCAGCGACCCCGGCTCGATGAAGACCCACGCCCGCCAGGACGGCACCGACTGGGTGCTCAACGGCTCCAAGATGTGGATCACCAACGGCACCTTCGCCGACGTCGCGGTGGTCTGGGCCCAGACCGACGACGGCATCCGCGGGTTCGTCGTCCCCACCGACACGAAGGGCTTCGAGGCCCACAAGATCAAGCGCAAGCTCTCCCTGCGGGCCTCGGTGACCGCCGAGCTCTCCTTCGACGACCTGCGGCTGCCCGCGGACGCGGCGTTCCCCGAGGTGCGTGGGCTCAAGGGCCCGCTGTCGTGCCTCAACGAGGCGCGGTTCGGGATCGTCTGGGGCGTGGTCGGCGCGGCCCGCGCCTGCCTGGAGGAGGCCCTGGCCTACACCGGCGAGCGAGAGCAGTTCGGCCGCCCGCTGTCGTCGTTCCAGCTGACCCAGCGCAAGCTCGCGCTGATGGCGGTCGCGGTCAACAACGCGTCGCTGGTCGCCTGGCGGCTCGGTGCGCTCAAGGACGCCGGGACGCTGACCCCGACCCAGGTCTCCTACGGCAAGTACGCCAACGTACGGGCCGCGCTCGACGTCGCCCGGGAGGCCCGGACCACCCTCGGTGGGGCCGGGATCACCCTCGACCACACGGTGATGCGGCACATGAACAACCTCGAGACCGTGATGACCTACGAGGGCACCGAGGAGATGCACCTGCTCTCGGTGGGTGCCGACCTGACCGGCATCCCGGCGTTCCGGTGACGCGCGGGGTACGACGGTGATCGCGCTGGTCACCGGCGCCTCCCAGGGGATCGGCGCTGCCTGTGCGCAGGCGCTCTCGGCCGCCGGTCACCGGGTCGCGCTGGTGGCCCGCAACGAGTCCGCGTTGAACGACGTCGCGGCGAGCCTGGCGGGGGAGTCGCTCGTGCTGCCCACCGACGTGCTCGACCCCGCGGCGCTCGAGGCGGCGTTCGCGCGGGTCGAGCAGGAGTGGGGGCCGGTCGAGATCCTCGTGGTCAACGCCGGCGCCGCGATGTCGGCGCCGCTGGTGAGGACCACCGACGAGGACTGGCAGCGGATGCTCGACCTCAACCTGACCGCACCGTTCCGCTGCCTCCGGCGGGCCCTGCCGGCCATGACGAAGGCCGGCTTCGGCCGGGTGGTGGTGATCGCGTCGGTGGCCGGCAAGGTCGGCGGCGCCCGGATCGCGGCGTACACCGCCAGCAAGCACGGCGTGATCGGCCTCGTGCGCACGGCCGCCGCCGAGGTGGCGCGCTCCGGGGTGACCGTGAACGCCGTCTGCCCGGGCTACGTCGACACGCCGATGACCGACGAGTCCGTCGCCCACATCTCGACCGGCACCGGCCGGCCGGAGGCCGAGGCCCGCGAGATCCTCGCGAACATGCAGCCGATCGGGCGGCTCGTCACCGTGGACGAGGTGGCGGCCGCGGTCATGCTGTGCGTCGACAACGGCGCGATCAGCGGGCAGGGTCTCAACGTCGACGGAGGAGCGGTGCAGTCCTGATGGCAGAGCTGAACAGGGTCAACCCCGAGTCACTCGCGAAGCCGTCGGGCTTCTCCCACGCCGTCGTCGGGCGCGGGACCTCGGTCTTCCTGGCCGGGCAGACCGGCATGGACGCCTCCGGCGCGATCGTGGGCGGCGGGGTGGTGGCGCAGTTCGAGCAGGCGCTGGCCAACCTGCTGACCGCCCTCGCCGAGGCGGGCGGCACGCCCGACCGGCTGGCGTCGCTGACGATCTACATCGTCGACATGGACGACTACCGCGCCCACGCGCGCGAGCTCGGTGAGGTCTGGAAGCGCCTGGTCGGCACCGACTACCCCGCCTCGGCCGGCATCGGGGTCAGCCGCCTCTGGGACGCCGAGGCCCTCGTCGAGCTCCAGGGGCTCGCGGTCCTCTAGCGTCGCAGATCGCGGCCCGTCAGCCGGCGGTGATCAGTCGGTGGGCGTGCTGCGCGGCCGGCCCGCGCAGCCGGAGGTCGAGGGTCTCGAACAGGTCTCCCGCCGCGACGCCGGGCCAGCCGGCCGGCAGCAGCTCGAGCGGGATGCCCGGGTCGAGGTAGGGGAAGCGGCGCCAGTCGGTCAGCATCGGGAGGTACGCCGCGAAGGCCCGCGCCGGGTCGGTGCCGCGCAGCCGTGCCAGCGGCCGGTGCTCGGCCAGGAACTCGTCGTACAGCGCGGCTACCGCGGCCAGGTCCCACCACTGCCCGACCCGTGCGTCGACCGAGCCGACACCGAGGTAGGAGCCGCGGAAGAACTCGGTGTACGACGCCAGGCCCTGCCGGTCGAGGGCGGCCAGGGTCTCGTCGTACGCCGTGCCGGGCGCGACCCAGACCCCGGGGGCTGCGGTGCCGAAGCCCAGCCTGGTCAGCAGGGAGCGCAGCTCGTGCCGCTTCTCGCGCTCGGACTCGGGCACCGAGAAGACCACGACCAGCCAGCCGTCCGCGACCGATGCCCGCGGCCGCGACCAGATCCGGGCATCGCCCTCGACCAGCACCTCGCGGGCCGACTCCGAGAGGGCGTAGCCCGCCTGCCCGCCGACCCGGGCCGCCTCGAGCACGCCGCGCTTCTTCAGCCGCGACACCGACGACCGGGTCGCGGCCGCGTCGACCTCGAGCTCGGCCATCAGCGCGATCAGCGCGCGCACCGAGAGCCAGTTCGTCTCGCGGGCGTAGAGACCGAACACGGTGAGGATCAGGTGGCGGGGGGAGTGCTCGGTCATGAGGGTTGGCGGAGCCGGAAGCGCTGGAGCTTGCCGGTCGCGGTGCGCGGCAGCTCGGCGACGAACTCGAGGGCGCGGGGGTACTTGTACGGCGCGATCTCGGCCTTGACGAAGTCCTGCAGCTCGCGGGCGGTGACGTCGCCGCCGTCGGCGCCCGCCCCCGGAACCGGCACGACGTACGCCTTGACCAGCATGCCGCGCGCCTCGTCGGGCACGCCGACGACCGCGCACTCGGCGACCGCCGGGTGCTTGAGCAGCGCCTCCTCGACCTCGGGCGCGGCGATGTTGTAGCCGGAGCTGACGATCATGTCGTCGCTGCGCGCCTGGTACCAGAAGTAGCCGTCCTCGTCGCGCAGGAAGGTGTCGCCGGTGAGGTTCCAGCCGAAGCGGACGTAGGCCGCCTGCCGCGGGTCGTCGAGGTAGCGGCAGCCGGTCGGCCCGCGCACCGCGAGCAGCCCCGGCTCGCCGGGCGGGACCTCGCGGCCGTCCTCGTCCAGCACGGTCGCCGTGTAACCCGGCACGGCCCGACCGGTCGAGCCCGGCCGGATGTCGGCGCCCGCGGCGGAGATGAAGATGTGCAGCATCTCGGTCGCCCCGATGCCGTCGATGATCTCGACGCCGGTGGCGGCGCGGAAGGCCTCCCACACCGCCTTCGGCAGGTGCTCGCCCGCCGAGACCGCCTTCGCCAGCGTCGGCACCGACTTTCCCGCCGCGAGCATCGCCTTGTACGCCGTCGGCGCGGTGAAGCAGATCGTCACTCGGTGCTCGTCGATCAGATCCGCGAGCTCGACCGGTGTCGCCTTCTCGACGAGCAGGGTCGAGGCGCCCGCGTGGAGCGGGAAGAGCAGCACGCCGCCGAGACCGAAGGTGAAGGCGTACGGCGGCGTGCCGGTGAAGACGTCGTCGGGGGTCGGCCGCAGCACGTGGCGGGAGAAGGTCTCGCAGATCGAGAGCACGTCGCGGTGGAAGTGCATGGTCGCCTTGGGCCGGCCGGTGGTGCCGGAGGTGAAAGCCAGCATGCAGACGTCGTCGGACGAGGTCGCGACGTCGTCGAAGGTCGCCGGCTTGGCGGCAACCAGCTCGGCCCAGGCGTCGTCGCCGAACCCCAGCGTGGGAACGCCGAGAGGCTCGACCGCCTCGAGGAACCGGTGGTCGACCAGGGCCGCGTCGAGGTGCGCGATCTCGTGGATCGTCTGCAGCTCGCCGGTGCGCAGCAGCGGCATGGTGGTGACCAGCACGGCGCCGGCCTTGAGCACGCCGAACCATGCGGCAGAGAGCCACTGGTTGTTGGGACCGCGAAGCAGCACCCGGTTGCCCGGCACGATCCCGAGGTCCTCGACGAGCACGTGCGCGACCCGGTTCGCGGCCGCCACCAGCTCGTCGTACGACCAGGTGGGACGGCCGGGCTGGTGCAGGCACGGACGGTCGCCGCCGTACCTCGCGATGACGTCGTCCAGAAGCGCGGTGCCGGCGTTGAGCCGGTCCGGGAACTGCAGGCCGGGCAGCTCGAAGACCAGCTCGGGCCACTGGTCGGCCGGCGGGAGATGGTCGCGGCAGAACGAGTCGACGTGGGCCGACGGGAGCAGCTCCATGCCGGTCAAGGTATGCCCTGTTCGTTACGACGGGCAAGAGTGCGCAATACGTGGGCCGCGTGCGGACGCCGCTGTTCCGGGCACACCTCGGGCACAGCAAGGACCCCGGTGAGTCGGGTACCCGCGTCGACGGGAAGTTCCCGGGGAACGGCGGCAGCTACTACTCCGACGGACCCTCACACCAGATCTGAGTAGAGCGCCGCGGTCTGCCCCGCGATCGCGTCCCACGAGAAGGACTCGATCGCGCGCTGCCGGCCGGCCCGGCCCATCGCCGCAGCACGGTCGGGTTCGCTGACGACGGAGATGAGCGCCTCGGCGAAGTCGGCGACGTAGCGGTCGGGGTCCAGCGGGGTCCCGGTGCCGTCGGTGGCCTGCTCGATCGGGACCAGCAGCCCGGTCTCCCCGTCCACGACGACCTCGGGGATGCCGCCGGTGACGGTCGCGACCACGGCGGTCTCGCAGGCCATCGCCTCGAGGTTGACGATGCCGAGCGGCTCGTAGATCGACGGGCACACGAAGGCGGTCGCGGCCGAGAGCAGCGCGACCACGTCGGCGCGCGGCAGCATCTCGCGGATCCAGACCACACCCTCCCTGGTCGTCGCCAGCTCGTCGACGAGGGCTTCGACCTCGGCCAGGATCTCGGGGGTGTCCGGGGCGCCGGCGCAGAGCACGAGCTGGACGTCGGGCGGCAGCTCGCGGCAGGCGCGGAGGAACAGTGGCAAGCCCTTCTGACGGGTGATCCGGCCGACGAACACCACCGAGGGGCGGTCGGGGTCGACGCCGTGGGTGCGCACCCGGTCGGGGTCGGTCACCGGGGCCCAGGCCGTGGTGTCGATCCCGTTGTGGACGGTGTGCACGCGCTCCGGGTCGATCGCGGGGTAGCAGCGCAGGATGTCGGCGCGCATCGCGTGCGACACCGCGATCACCGCCGCGGCCGCTTCGTACGACGTCTGCTCGACCCAGCTCGACAGGCGGTAGCCGCCACCCAGCTGCTCGGCCTTCCAGGGTCGCAACGGCTCGAGCGAGTGGGCCGAGACCACGTGCGGGACGCCGTACAGCAACGACGCGACGTGGCCCCCGAAGTTGGCGTACCAGGTGTGGGAGTGCACGAGGTCGGTGCCGGCGCAGCCCTCGGCGATGGCGAGGTCCACCCCCAGCGTCGTCAGCGCGCCGTTGGCTCCGGCCAGCTCCGCCAGGTCGGCGTACGACGCCGTGCCGGGCTCGTCGCGGGGCGCACCGAACGCCTGCACCCGGACGTCGAGGTCGGACCGGCCGCGCAGGGCGCGGACCAGCTCGGCGACGTGGACCCCGGCACCGCCGTAGATGGCCGGGGGGTACTCCTTGGTCAGGATGTCGACGCGCATGGCCGGACGCTACTCCGCTGGTCTCGACTCCGCTCGACCACGACCGGGGACGAACTGCCCCTATCAGCGCGGCGCACACCTGACTAACGTGATCGGCATGAGCCCCGCCAGCCGCAAGAGAGTCCTGGCCATCGTCCTCGCCGGCGGGGAGGGCAAGCGGCTGATGCCGCTGACGGCGGACCGGGCCAAGCCCGCGGTTCCGTTCGCCGGGATCTACCGGCTGATCGACTTCGCGCTCTCCAACGTCGTGAACAGCGGCTACCTGCGGGTCGTGGTGCTCACGCAGTACAAGTCGCACTCGCTGGACCGCCACGTCACCACGACCTGGCGGATGTCGACGTTACTGGGCAACTACGTTGCCAGCGTCCCGGCCCAGCAGCGGGTCGGCAAGCACTGGTACCTCGGGAGCGCCGACGCGATCTACCAGTCCCTCAACCTGATCCACGACGACCAGCCGGACATCGTGGTCGTGGTCGGTGCCGACCACGTCTACCGCATGGACTTCTCCCAGATGGTCGACCAGCACGTGCAGAGCGGCTCACCCTGCACGGTGGCGGCGATCCGTCAGCCGATCTCGCTGGCCGACCAGTTCGGCGTGATCGACGTACAGCCGAAGAACCCGCAGGCCATCCGCGAGTTCCTGGAGAAGCCGACCGACCCGATCGGGCTCCCGGACAGTCCCGACGAGGTGCTGGCGAGCATGGGCAACTACGTCTTCGACGCTCAGGCGCTGCTCGAGGCGGTGACCCGCGACTCGGACATGGTCGGCTCCAAGCACGACATGGGCGGCGACATCGTCCCGGCGTTCGTACGACGGGCCGAGGCCGGCGTCTACGACTTCAAGGACAACGAGGTGCCGGGCGCCACCGAGCGCGACCGCGGCTACTGGCGCGACGTCGGGACGATGCGGTCCTACTACGACGCGCACATGGACGTCGTCCGGCCGCTGCCGGTCTTCAACCTCTACAACAGCGAGTGGCCGATCTTCACCGACTACGGCCCGCAGCCGCCGGCCAAGCTGGCGAAGGGCGCGGACGGCAGCGTCCCGGTCGCCGAGGAGGCGCTGCTCTCGCCCGGGGTCGTGATCTCGGGAGGGCAGGTACGACGCTCGGTGCTCTCGCCACGGGTCCGGGTCGAGCAGGGTGCCGTCGTCGAGGACTCCGTGCTGATGAACAGCGTCTACGTCGGTGCCGGTGCGGTGGTCCGCAACGCGATCCTCGACAAAGAGGTCCGGGTCCCGCCCGGAGCCGAGATCGGCGTGGACCAGGAGGCCGACCGGGCGAACGGGTTCATGATCGAGGACGGCCTGACCGTGCTCGGCAAGGGCCAGCCGTTCCCCGAAGCCTGATCCGTCGACGGAAGGAACCCGTGGCCACCCCGGCCCGTCTGATCCCCATGAAGCGCACTCTCGGAACCCTGCTCGCGACCGCGTCCCTGCTGGCGGTGGCCGGCTGCGGCTCCTCGTCGTCCACCGTCGACGGGCCGGCCGGGCCGACCGCCGGGCCGATCACCGGCGCCACGGTCCTGCCCCTGATCTCGGTGACCGGCGGTGGCGGCACGGTCTCGACCAGCGCGACCCTGCTCGACACCAAGGCGCACATCCGGGCCTTCACCGGACAGTTCCGGCAGCCGACCATGGCGGCCCGGGTCACCGCCGCGGTGAAGCAGGCCGCGGGAGCCGGCAAGCCGGTGTACGGCGCGGTGGTGGCGGTGGGCTGCGACCGCCCGCCGGGTGCGGTGGTCTCCCTCGACGCGAACGGCGACGTGCAGATCACCGGGGAAGAGGTGGCCAGCCCGCTCCAGGAGTGCCTGGCGCCGGTGACCACGGTGGCCCTGGCCAGCGTCCCCGGGGCCGACTGAGCCGACCGCACGACCGACCCCGAGCGGCGTCAGCCGGGCGGCGCCGTGGACTCGACCGCGAGGACGTCGGGCAGGTCACGCTGGTGACCGAGCGACGGAACGTTGACCACGCCGGTCGAGGTGCCCGACGCGTTGCGGGCGACCATCGTGGTCGAGCCGCCGCCGTCGAGGTTCAGCGCGTCGTCGATGCCCAGACCTGCCAGCACCCGGCCCCAGGCCCGCGTGGTCAGGCCGGTCGCTCCGGTCTGCCGGCCGTCCAGCGCCAGCAGGAGGATGTGACCGGTGTCCTGGTCGATGCCGACCGCGGTGCGGGGCGCGCGCACGTGGTCGTCGGTGGCCACCACCGCGCCGCCCTGCACGAGCACCTGGCTCCCGGTGATCGCCATCTCGGTGGGCTGGTCGAGCGACCAGTGGGCGCGCAGCCGGGTCCCGATCGCCAGGGACCTCAGGGCATGCGCCCCGGCTCCCACGCCGAGCAGCAGGAACCCCCGGAACCGACGGTCGCCGAGCGGCCGACGGCTGTTCCGGCGCACGATGCCCTTGCGCACGTGGACCTCGCGCACCTTCGCGGTCGGGTCGTCGACCACGCGCCGGCCGGCTGCCCGGCCCCAGGCCGCGGTGTAGACGGTGATCGAGTCGGGTCTGGCGTGCGGGACGTTGAAGCCGCTCACCCGCCAGTCCGGATGACCGGTGATGTGGGCCGAGGAGGTCAGCGGGCCGACGTGGTAGGTGCCGTCTCCGGCCTGGTAGAACGCCTGGTTCCAGCCGGCGGCCGCCGCGTGCAGCAGACCCCGGGTGCGGCTCTGACCGGTCCCGAGCGGGGCGCCGGTGTCGCCGATGTCGAAGAAGCTCCCGTTCACACCCGCGACCGCTGCAGGGTCCCGCACCAGGAGCCTGGTGGCCGTGCCGCGGGTGCGCAGGCGATGGTGCGCGACGTAGTCCAGGCCCAGGCCGGCCACGCTCGGGTCGATGTCGAGCACGTGGAGGTGCTGCGGACCGGCGGCGGTGTGGAACCGCCAGTCCCGGTACTCGACGCCCGGCGCCACCGTCCAGGTGATCTCGCCGGTCGTCCGGCCGACGCTGCCCGGCGTCGTGCCGACGACCAGGACGAGCAGGGCCGAGGCCAGCACCCGCGAGGCTCGACGGCGTGAGGCGGTGGGCATGGCGTCCACCGTAGGGTCCGGTCCGGCCGCAGGGCGGAGGCTGCGCGCCGTGTCGAGCCGGTACGCCGCCCGGGTGGCCCTAGCGTGGACACGTGGAGCCGTGGAACACGTTCGTCGAGGGGGACAACCTCGACGTGCTGCCGCGGCTCGCCGCCGAGGGCCGGCGCTTCGACGTGGTCTATCTCGACCCGCCGTACAACACCGGCAACCCCTTCGCCTACCGCGACAAGGTGGCCGGGCGCCACGCCGACCGGCACGAGGTGTGGGCCGCGACGATGCGGCCGCGGCTGCACGCCGTCCGCGAGGTGACCAGCGAGCGCGGCGCGGTGTTCGTCAGCATCGACGACCACGAGGTCGCCCGGCTGCGCCTGCTGATGGACGACGTCTTCGGCGAGGACGCCTTCCTCGCGCAGATCGTGGTCAACCTCAACGCCAAGGGCCGCCAGCTGGGGGGCGGCTTCGCGACCTCGCACGAGTACCTCCTGGTCTACGCGCGTACGCCGTCCGCCTGCGCCCTCGATCCGTCCAGCCCGTCGACGGTCGACCCCGCCGACTTCCCGCTGACCGCAGCCGACGGCCGCCGGCACCGACGGCTGCCCCTGCGCAACACCAACAAGAAGTTCAACCCGGTCACCGCCCCCACCATGCACTTCGCGATCTGGGGCTCACCCGAGACCGGCCGGGTCTCGGTCGACCCGTTCGACGGCGGCAGCGAGATCAAGCCGGTCTTCGGCGACGGTGCTCCTGCCGTGTGGCGCTGGTCGGCGGCGCTGATCGCCGAGCGCCCCGACGACCTGGTCTGCCGCTGGGTGAACGGCGCGCTCGGCCGGCGGCCCGACGTCTTCCAGCTGGACTGGCTGCACGAGGGCCGCCGCAAGAAGCTGCGCACGATCTGGCTGGCCTCCGAGATCGGCTCCACCGACACCGCGGTCGCCGAGCTCAAGGCGCTGGTGGGGCACCTCTTCGAGTCGCCCAAGCCGACCGGCCTGCTCCGCCGGATCCTGGAGACCATGCCCGCCGACGCGCAGGTGCTCGACCCCTTCGCCGGCAGCGGTACGACGGGTCATGCGGTCGCGCTCCAGAACGCCGCGGACGGTGGCCGTCGTACCTGCCTGTCGATCAACTCGCCCGAGCCGACCCGGGAGGGCTCCAACGCCGATCTGGCCGGACTGGCGAGGGTCAGCGACGTCACCCGCATCCGGTTGCGGGCGGTCGCGGAGAGGGTCGGCGGCGGTTTCGCGGAGCTACCGTGACACGGAGTGCCTCCCCGTCCCGTCTAGGAGGGTGAAGGACCACTCGAGGGGGTAGCAGGTGAGGCGTCGCGACGAGGCGGAGTTCGAGGACTTCGCGCGAGCGCGCAGCCAGGACCTGATGCGGGCCGCGGTCCTGCTCACCGGCGAGGCCACCGCGGCCGAGGACCTCGTGCAGTCGACGCTGACCCGGGCCTACCTGAAGTGGGGCCGATCCAGGCAGCCGGTAACCCGGTCGCCTATGTCCGGACCATACAGACCCGGCTGTTCCTGGACGGCGTACGCCGGCGCAGCAGCCGGGAGGTCCCGGTCGGCCAGGTCCCCGAGCGTCCCGCCGCGCGGACGCCCGAGGACGACGTGGTGCTGCGCCAGGCACTGCTGACCGCGCTGCGCGAGCTGGAGCCACTGGACCGTGCCGTCGTGGTTCACCGCTACCTGCTGGACAGCGACGTCGCCACGGTCGCGGCCGAGCTGCGGCTGACGCCGCAGGCGGTCCGGAGCCGGGCCCCGAGGGCCTTGGCCCGGGTCCGCGTCGCCCTCGGCACCGACGCCCACGTTCCGACCACCACCACGAGAGAGGACGCCGGCTGATGGAGACCTACGAGGACCTGGGAGCCGTGCTCGGTCCGGTCGACCTCGACAGCGAGGCGCTGATCGCGCGAGCCGTGCGCGACGGGCGGCGGCACGAGCGGCGCCGTCGCCTCGGCGTCGGCGTCGGCGCCGTCGCGGTCGTGGCGGTGTCGGTGGGTGCCGGCCTGCACGGGGGTGGCTCGCACCAGCCGGACGGCGGCGCGGTGGCTGACCCGGGAGCGACCGACCAGGGAACCGGCCTGCCGTCGCCCGAGGTCGCCGATGCACGGCTCTCGGCGCTGCTGCCTGTGCCCGGCGATCCCCTCTCGGCCACCTCCGGAGGGAGCGCCGCGGAGCCCTTCGTGAGGGTCCAGCGCTCCCTGGACCCCGATGGGTCGGGGACCGGCACGGTCCTGGTCGAGCTCGTCACAGGGAAGCCTCTCTCGCCGGCGGACATCCTGCACTCCTCACAGAAGTGCAGCCTGGTCGCCGGAAGGGCGGGATCCGCCGAGTCGTGCACGCGCCTCGCCGACGGCTGGATGTTCACCGTCACGACGCGCCCCGACGGTACGCAAGCCTCGGCACGGGCGGTCGAGCACATCGCGAACGTGACCTTCGAGGACGGCACCATCGTGGACGTGCTCGCCGCCAACTACGTCCACGCCAGCGACCCGACCCGGGATACGCCCGTGCTGACCATGGCCGAGGTGCAGAAGCTGGCCACGGACCCGGTCTGGTTCCAGTCGGCCCCGTAGCCCGCGCCGCCGTCGTGGTCGTCGGCCTGCCCCACGCGCCATGATGGGTCCATGACGAACAAGGTGGCCCTGGTGACCGGCGGCTCGAGCGGGATCGGGGAGAAGGCGGCGCTGCGCCTCCAGGCGGCCGGCTTCACGACGTACGCCGTGGCGAGGCGGGTGGAGCGGATGGAGCCGCTGGCGCGGGCCGGGGTGACGACGTTCGCGATGGACGTCACCGACGACGCCTCGATGGTCTACGGCATGGCCCGGGTGATCGACGAGCAGGGCGGCATCGACGTGCTGGTCAACAACGCCGGCTACGGGTCCTACGGGGCCGTCGAGGACGTCCCGATCGACGAGGCGCGGCGGCAGTTCGAGGTGAACGTGTTCGGCCTGGCCCGGCTGACCCAGCTGGCGACACCGCACATGCGGGCGCAGGGGAGCGGGCGGGTGATCAACATCAGCAGCATCGGCGGGAAGTTCTACGAGCCGCTCGGTGCGTGGTACCACGCCACCAAGTTCGCCGTCGAAGGTCTCAGCGACAGCCTGCGACTGGAGCTCGCGCCGTTCGGCATCAAGGTCGTGATCATCGAGCCGGGCCCGATCCTCACCGAGTGGAACACCATCTCCCGCGAGAGCCTGACCGAGGTCAGCCAGGGTGGTGGCTACGAGGCGATGGCCGAGAAGGTGCGGGCCACGATGGAGCGTGGCGACGGCCCCGCGGTGGCCAGCAGCCCCGACACGGTCGCCAAGAAGATCGTCCGGGCCGCCACCACCGCCCGTCCCCGGCCGCGCTACCCCGTGGGCAAGGGCGCCGGCACCGTCGTGCGCTCCCGCCGGCTCCTCGGTGACCGCACCTTCGACGCGGTGATCAAGCGGATGTACCTCTGAGCCGGCCCTCCGGCCTCGCCGGGACCATGGCCTCTGCCGGATTCCGCGCTGCCGCGGGACCGTGGTCGCATGACGGCAGCCCTGCCCGAGCGCTACCGCGCCCGCCGCGGCCAGGTCGCGCTGGTCGACGTGCCCGACCTGCTCCTCGCCTCCGTCGACGGAGCGGGCGATCCGAACGGGCCGGCCTTCGCCGACGCGATCCGCGCCCTGTACGGCGTCAGCTACACCGCCCACTTCCTGCTGAAGAAACTGGCCGGTGAGGCGCCCCGGGTGCTGCCGCTGGAGGGGCTGTGGTGGGTGGACGACCATGCCGCGTGGGACACGTTCACGCGGGTGGCCGTCGGTGAGGCCGCCGTCGACGACGTCGACCGTGCCCTGTGGCGCTGGCGTGCGTTCATCGTGCAACCGGCCCCGCTGGACGAGGACCTGCTCGCCGAGGCCGTGGTCGCCGCCGCTGCCAAGGCCGGCGAGCCGCCGCCGGCCGTCGAGGTCTCGCGCTGGTGCGAAGGCCTGAGCGCGCAGCTGCTGCACGTCGGCTCGTACGCCGAGGAGACGCCGTCCATCGTCGCCCTGCACGAGGGCATCACCGCCCTCGGCTACCGGCCGCGCGGACGTCACCACGAGATCTACCTGGGCGACCCGCGGCGGAGCGCGCCGGAGAAGCTGCGGACCATCCTGCGCCACCCGGTGGAACCGGTCGGCTGACCGGGTCAGATCCCCGCGGCGAGCTCCAGGGCGTCGAGCTCCGAGTCGAGGTGGGTGAGCAGGCGCTGGAGGTGGGGGACGGTACGCCGGCAGCCGGTCAGGCCGAACGCCATCTGGTCGGCGTAGGAGTTGCAGGTGATGTTGAGGGCCATCCCGTCGATCGGGATGGACAGCGGGTAGGTGCCCTCGAGCCGCATGCCGTTGAAGTACTGCGTGGTCCGCGGGCCGGGGACGTTGCTGATGATCAGGTTGTACGGCGGCTTGACCAGGCCGCTCATCTTGAGCATCGGCCCGAGGATGGCCGGGGCCTGCCCGAGGGCGCTCATCGCCAGGATCTGCACGGGCGTCATCTGGGCGAGGGCCCGCTTGCCGTCGGCCATCGAGACGTGCACCGCCTGGAGCCGGTCGCCGGCGTCGGGGAGGTCGGTGCCCAGCTTCACCATCACCGCACCCACCGCGTTGCCACCCGACGACGAGGCGACGTGTGACTCCTTGGCCTTCAGGCCGACCGGAACCATCGAGACCAGGGTGGTGTCGGGCAGGGCGTCGAGCTCGAGCAGGTAGGTGCGCATCGCGCCGCTGCACATCGCCAGCACCACGTCGTTCAGGGTGGTGCCGGTGGCCTTGCCGATCCGCTGGAGGCGCTCGAGCGGCCAGTCCTGGGCGGCGAACCGGCGGGCGGCGGTGATCGGCTGGTTGAGGATGGTGCGCGGTGCGTAGAGCGCCAGTGCCGACGTCTCGTTGCGGACCGAGCGGTTCAGGGTCTTCACCAGGGCACCGGGGAGGCCGGCCGCCTCGGACGCCATCGCCAGGGCGGACTGCATCGCCTGCTGCGGGATGTCGGACAGGTTGGTCTCGGACCTCTCCCGCGCCTTGCTCGGGCGGTTCTCCCACGGGGCCGGCATGCCCATCCGGTCGGGGTCGCTGCTGAGGATGCTCTGGAGCAGGCGCATCGCGGCGACGCCGTCGACCAGCGAGTGGTGGAGCTTGCAGTACATCGCCACCCGGCCGTCGCGCAGGCCCTCGATCAGGTGCCACTCCCACAGCGGGCGTTCGGTCGCCAGCCGGGTGGAGTGGAGCCGGGAGCACAGCTCGAGCAGCTCGCGGACCCGACCCGGCTTGGGCAGGGCGCTGTGGCGGACGTGGTACTCGATGTCGAAGTCGTCGTCGTCGACCCACACCCACTGGCCGGCGGTCCTGACCGAGCGGTAGGGGTGCTTGAGGAAGAGCGGGGCGATGTCCTCGCTCTCGATCAGCTGCGTGTAGAGCTCACGGACGAAGTTGCGTCCGGCCCCCTCGGGCTTGGAGAACAGCTGGAGCCCCCCGACGTGCATCGGCATCCGGCGTTTCTCGGCGAGGAGGAATCCGGCCGCGGTCGGGTCGAGAGGGTGCACCATGCGTCGATCCTTGCCGGTGCGTCAAGCACCGACAAGGGCCGGGCGGTGACCCTCGGTGGCCGAGCGGATATCCCTCGGTCGTCGAGCGGAGTCGAGACGACGTGGTCTCGACTCCGCTCGACCACCGGGCGTCGTCCGCTCGACCACCGGGTCCTCGGTGGTGGCAGGATCGGCGGCATGGTGGCGACTCCGTTCGAGGGCGCTCTGGACCGGGGCCGCACGTCGCTGGAGTCGCGGCTCGACCGGTGGCGCGGCAAGCGCTGGGCGATCGCGCAGTGCGCCGTCGCCGCGGGGGTCGCCTGGGGGTTCGCCCAGCACGTCGTGGGTCACCCGACGCCGTTCTTCGCGCCGGTGGCGGCCGTGGTGTCGCTGGGTACGTCGTACGGCCAGCGGCTGCGGCGGGTCGCCGAGGTCACCGTCGGGGTGGCGCTCGGTGTCTTCGGCGGCGACCTGCTGGTGCGGGTGATCCACACGGGCGCGTGGCAGGTCGCGCTGGTCGTCGGCCTCGCGATGACGATCGCGATCCTGCTCGACAGCGGTCAGGTGTTCGCGATCCAGGCCGCTGTGCAGTCGATCATCGTGACCACGCTGCTCCCCGACCCGAACGCCGGCTGGACTCGCTGGACCGACGCGCTGGTCGGTGGTGGCGTGGCCCTCGTCGCCGCGACCGTCGTCCCCGCGGCGCCGCTCCGGCGGCCGCGGGAGCAGGCGGCCAAGGTGCTGCGGAAGACCCGCGACCTGCTCCAGGCCGCCAGCGAGGTGATGGTGACCGGCGACGTGGACCCCGCGCTTGAGCTCCTCGCCGAGGCCCGGGCGACCGACCACCTGATCCGCGAGCTCCAGGATGCGGCGGACGAGGGGCTCGACGTCGTGGCCTCGTCGCCGTTCCGGATCCGGCACGGGCCCGGTCTGCGCAAGATGGCCGACCTGGTCGAGCCCCTGGACCGGGCCCTGCGCAGCACCCGCGTCCTGGTCCGTCGTACCGCGGTGGCTGCCTACCTGCGGCACCCCGTGCCGCATTCCTACGCCGTCCTGACCGCCGAGCTGGCCGCGGCCGTGGAGGTGGTCGCGACCGAGCTCGACGCGGACCGGGTCGCGAGCGCGGGCCAGCCGGCGCTGCTCGGCGTGGGCCATGCCTCGGGCGAGGTGGAGCGCAGCGACGACCTGTCGGCCGAGGTGATCCTGGCCCAGATCCGGTCGGTGGTCGTCGACCTGCTGATGCTGACCGGGATGGACCCGCTCGAGGCCACCGACGCCCTGCCCCCGGCGAGGCGCGACTGATGCCGACCACCCCGGAGCGGACGTGGGTGCTGCACGTCGACCTCGACCAGTTCATCGCGGCCGTGGAGATGCTGCGGCGGCCGGAGCTGGTCGGGTTGCCGGTGGTGGTCGGGGGTCGGGGCGACCCCACCGAGCGCGGGGTGGTCGCGACGGCGTCGTACGCCGCCCGCGAGTTCGGCGTCGGCTCGGGCATGCCCCTGCGGACCGCCGCCCGGAAGATCCCCGATGCGGTCTTCCTGCCGGTCGACCGGGCGGCGTACGACGAGGCGTCCGGGCGGGTGATGGCGACCCTGCGGTCCCTCGCCTGGGGCGGGGTGCCGGTCGTGGTCGAGGTGCTCGGGTGGGACGAGGCGTTCCTGGGGCCGGGCGAGGGGCACGGCACGCTGGGCGATCCTCGCCTGTTCGCGCAGCACGTCCGCGACGCGGTGCTGGCGGCGACCGACCTGCACTGCGGGGTCGGCATCGGCGACAACAAGCTGCGCGCCAAGATCGCCACTGCCTTCGGCAAGACCGGAGAGGGCGACGGGTCGGGGATCGGCTATCTCACCGAGGCCGAGTGGTACGACGTGATGGGCGACCGCCCGACCACCGCGCTGTGGGGCATCGGCTCGAAGATCGGGAGGCGCCTGGCGGCACTGGGCATCCACACCGTCCGTGAGCTGGCCGAGTCCGACGCGCGGATGCTGGCCGAGGCAATCGGTCCGACCATGGGTCCGTGGTACCACCGCCTCGGTCGTGGCGCCGACACCAGTCCGGTCGACGCCTCGCCGTGGGTGCCGCGGGCGCACGGGCGCGAGGAGACCTACCAGGCCGACCTCACGTGGGACGTCGTACCGGCTGAGCTGCGGACGCTGACCGCCCGGGTCGTCGAGGACATCGACCGCGAGGGCCGGCCGGCCGCCCGGGTCGGCATCAAGGTGCGCTACCGGCCGTTCATCACCGTCAGCCGGTCGCTCACCCTGCCGGCGCCGACCAACGACCCGGCCGTGCTCGCCGACGCCGCCGTGTCCCTCCTCGACCGGGTCGAGCAGGAGCGCCCGGTCCGGCTCCTCGGCGTCCGGCTGGAGATGGTCGAGCCCGAGGGCGGCTACTGACCCACCCTGTGGACGACCGAGGGACTATCCCGGGTGGGGGAGGTCGGCGAGGTGGGCGAACCAGGCCTCGTGGCGACCGTCGTACGGCGCGTGCTCGGCGAGGATGGCGTCGCGCACGCGGTCCCGGCTCGCCTCGGCCAGGGCGATGATCTCGGCCGGGTAGCCGTAGGCCACCTGGTGCTCGGCGAACTCGTCCTCGTCGTCGACGACCACGTCGCCCTCGCGACCACAGACCACGTCGAGGTCGAGGTCGACCGCGCGGAGGGTGGCTCCGTCCCAGACCGGCGGGGTGGTCATGTCGACGTAGACCCACACGTGCGAGGGCGCCCGGTGGAAGGTGGCCAGGAAGCCGCGCTGGACCTCGTCGCCGTCACCGGGCACCAGCCCGACCTGGTCGTACTCCGAGCGCACGTCGCGACCGGGTCGCACCATCCGGCTGCCGGCCCGGATGCCGATCCAGTCGCCCTGGTCGTCGCTGCCCAGCCAGTGACCGGGAATGTGCCAGTGCGGGCGGTCGCCCCACTTGGTCATCTCGATCCGGACCGGTTCACCGGGGGAGAAGGCCATGACCCGATCCTGCCATCGAGCCCGGGTCAGAGCTTCGGGGGTCGGGCCCGCTTCGCCACCCGCGCCACGACGTCCTGGTAGCGCGAGCCGGTGAGCCGGGCGAAGTGGTGCAGGGCGTGCGCGTCCAGCCCGACCAGGACCCGCGCCCGGTTGGCCAGGATCCCCTTGGTGACGATGATCTCGGCGGCGCGCTCGGGCGGCATCTTCGCCATCTTCTCGTCGAAGATCGCCACCGACCGCGCCGCGTCCTCGCGGTCGGAGAACCGGCCGTTGCGCGCGATCGCGGTCTTGATCCCGCCCGGGTGCACCGACGTGACCCCCACCGGATGGCCGAGCACGAGCATCTCCTCGCGCAGCGCCTCGGTGAAGCCACGGACGGCGTACTTCGAGGCGTTGTACATCGACTGGCCGGGGATCGACACGAGCCCGAACAGCGACGACAGGTTGACCACGTGCCCGTCGCCGGAGGCGACCAGGTGCGGCAGGAACTCCTTGGTGCCGTTGACGACGCCCCAGAAGTTGATCCCGATGATCCACTCCATGTCGTCGTAGGCGAGGTCCTCGACGTCGCCGGCCAGCGCCACCCCGGCGTTGTTGACGACCACGTTGACCCGGCCGAACTGCTCGGCGACGGCAACGGCGTACGCCGCGAACGCGGCCCGGTCGGAGACGTCGAGGCGGTCGCCGCGCACCTCGCGGGCACCGGCCGCCTCGACGAGGTCGACGGTCTCGGCGAGCCCGGGCTCGTCGACGTCGGAGATCGCCAGCAGCGCTCCGCGGCGGGCCACGTCGAGCGCCAGCGCCCGGCCGATGCCCGAGGCCGCACCCGTGATCACGACGACCTTGCCGTCCAGGGTCCTCATGCCGACACCTCGGCGCCGCGGCGGCCGGCCGCCGCCGGGCGTACGTCGTACGCCTCGGGGTCGAAGGAGGCGAGCTGCCGGCGGAAGGTGACCGTGGACTTCGGCCAGAGGACGGTGTTGCGTCCGTGCTCGTCGAGGTACCACGACGAGCAGCCGCCGGTGTTCCAGACGGTGCGCCGCATCCGCTTCTGCACGTCGGCGTTCCACCGGGCCTGCGCGTCGGCGCGAGGCTCGACCTGGGCCAGGCCGTGCGCGCGCATCGCCCGGATCGCGTCCCTCAGGTAGGCGACCTGCGACTCGATGATGAAGACCATGCTGGTGTGGCCCTGGCCGGTGTTGGGGCCGACCACCAGGAACAGGTTGGGGAAGCCGTGCACGGTGGTGCCCTTGTACGCCGCCATCCCGCCGTCGGCCCAGACCTGCGCCAGCGACCGGCCCTCCCGGCCGACGATGTGCTCGGCGATCGGGAGGTCGGTGGTGTGGAAGCCGGTGGCCACCACGATCACGTCGACCGGGTGCTCGACGCCGTCCGCGGTCACGATCGCGTCGGTGGTGACCCCCGCGATCGGGTCGGTGACCAGGTCGGTGTTGTCGGCGGCGAGGGCGGGGTAGTAGGTGTTCGACCGCAGCACCCGCTTGCACCCCAGCCGGAAGTGCGGTGTCGCCTTCGCGCGCAGCGCGGGGTCCTTGATCCCCTTGCGGAGGTTCGCGAGCGCGGCCTTCTCGGCGGGCGCGGCCAGTCGGGGCTGCCAGGTGAACGCCGGGACGTAGCCCTCGTGCGACCAGTAGATGCCGGCGCGGTAGAGCCGGCGCAGCGCCGGCAGGTGGCGCAGCGCCACGCGCTCGAGCCGCGAGTAGGTGCGGTCGTTGCGCGGGATCACCCAGGGCGCCGAGCGCTGGTAGACGTCGAGGTGACCCGCGACCTTCTGCACCTCGGGCACGATCTGGATCGCGGAGGCGCCGGTGCCGATCACCGCGACCCGCTTCCCGGTCAGGTCGGCGTCGTGGTCCCAGCGGGCCGAGTGGAAGATCTCGCCGGCGAACCCGTCGAGGCCCTCGATGTCGGGCAGTCTGGGTGCGGACAGGCCACCGCTGCAGTTGGTCAGGGTCGTCGCCGTGACCTCACCGGACGGCGTACTCACGCGCCAGACCTGTGCGGCGTCGTCCCAGCGGGCGTCGGTCATCGGGGTGTCGAAGTGGAAGCGGTCGAGGATGCCCGCCTCGCGCGCGACCTTCTGGAGGTAGGCCTGGATCTCCGGTTGCGGGGAGTACGACGACGACCACTCGGGGTTGGGCGCGAACGAGAGCGAGTAGAGCTGGCTGGGAACGTCGCAGCAGGCGCCGGGGTAGGTGTTGTCGCGCCAGGTGCCGCCGACGTCGGAGGCCTGCTCGATCACGGCGAAGTCCGTCTCGCCGTCCTCGGCGAGCTTGATCGCCGTACACACCCCGGCGAAGCCGGCGCCGACGACGAGGTGGCTGACGTGTCCGGGGAGCGACATGCGGTCGACCGTACTGGCGCTATTGAACGAGTGTCAATAAGGTGGGCGAGGTGACCCGGCACATTGACCCGCCCCGCGCGACCTCGGGGTCCTCGTCGACGACGCGGAGCAGGCTGAGCCCGGCGCTGCGCCGCGAGCAGCTGCTGGAGATGGGTGTGCGGCTGCTGGCGACCCGGTCGCTCGACGAGCTCTCGATCGACCACCTGGCCGAGGAGGCGGGGGTCTCGCGGGGGCTGCTCTACCACTACTTCGGCGGCAAGCAGGAGTTCCGCGAGGCGGTCTGTCGCCGGGCCGCCGACGAGCTGGTGGCGCGGACCGCCCCGCCCGCCGACGGCGAGCCCGCCGACCGCCTGCTCGCGTCGGTCGCGGCGTACCTCGACTACGTGATCGGCAACCGCCAGGGCTACGTCTCGCTGGTCCGCGGCGCCGCGGGCGGCAACGCGGCGCTCCGTCAGGTGTACGACGACGCGCGGGCCGCGCTGACCGACCGGATCTTCACCACTGACGCCCGCGGCGAGGTCGTGCCGGACACCCCGGCCGCCCGGCTCCTCGTCCGTGGGTGGGCCGCCCTGGCTGAGGAGCTGGTGCTGACCTGGATCGCCGAGCCCGGTGAGGTGTCCCGCGACGAGCTGCTCCGCCTCGTCGCCGGCTCCCTCCCCGCCCTGGTCACCACCCTCCCGTAGCCGCCGAGCCGGGATAGTCCGTGACGAAACGCATGTCGTTCAGCTCACATCGCATGCTTTTCGTCACGGACTATCCCCTTAGGGGTCAGGTGGTGGGGGTGGTGAGGTCGTAGACGGTCACCCCGTCGACGGTCGTCGCGGTGTACGTCGCCTCGACCCAGGCGGCGATCTGCGAGGAGGTGGAGCCGGTCGCGGTGAGCCCGCCTCCACCGCCGAACCCACCGCCGAACCCACCGGCACCGAAGCCGCTGCCACCGCCGATGAAGTAGTGGATCCTCCCCGCCGCCACGTAGGCCTGGAACTGAGCCAGCGTCGGGCTCGGGTCGCTGCCGTTGAAGCCGCCGATCGCCATCACCGGCTCCTGGGTCGCCAGCTGGTAGCCGGCCGCGCTGTTGGAGCCGACGGCCGCGGCCACCCAGGTGTACGACGTGGAGTCGGCCTCGAGCAGGGCGGTCAGGGCCGCACTGGAGGTGCTGCCGTCGAGCAGCCCACCCGTGCTGGCGCCCCCGGTGCCGCCGGCCGTCCCGCCGGTCCCGCCGGTCCCGCCGGTCGCGCCGGTTCCGCCGGTTCCGCCGGTTCCGCCGGTCCCGCCGGTCGCCCCACCGGCCCCGCCGAGGGGCCCGCCGGCCAGTCCGGTGGGCGGGGCACCGCCGGGACCGCCGCCGAACCCGCCACCCCCCGGACCGCCGAAGCCGCTCGAGGCGGGTCCGGCCGTCGGTATCGAGCCGGTGTGGGGGGTGGCGGCGGTCGCGAGGGAGTACGACGCCGGGCCGGCCAGGGAGGCGACGACCGCCGCCGAGGCGACCGCGAGGCTTACGCGGCGCGGGAGGTGCCGCACCCCGACGATTGCCAGAGCCGAGCCGAACCCGACGACCGCGACCGCGTAGCGCAGCTCCGGGTGCCAGGAGGAGTCCCGGGCCAGGAGCTCCACGGCCAGGCCGGTGGTGAACGCGGTGGCCAGGCCGAGCGACGCCGACGCGACCAGCGACTCCCGCTGCCTCCAGAGCGCGAGCGACCCGATGCCGACGCAGGCGCCGATCGCCGGCGCCAGTGCGACCGTGTAGTAGGCGTGGAAGATGCCGGCCATGAAGCTGAACGTCAGTCCGGTGACCAGGAGCCAGCCCAGCCAGAGCACCAGCGCGGCGCGGAGCGGCCGGCCGGCCGGACCGCGTGCGAACCACCAGCCCGCGACGCCGAGGATCAGCGCGGCCGGGACCAGCCAGGCGACCTGCGTCCCGACCTCGCTGGAGAACATCCGCCACAGCCCGGTCGCGCCCCACTGCCCACCGGTCGTGCTGCCGCCCCCGACCGAGCCGGTCTCCGAGCCGTCGAGCCGGCCGAAGCCGTTGTAGCCCAGCGCGAGCTCGAGGATCGAGTTGTCCTGCGAGCCACCGATGTAGGGGCGCGAGGCCGCGGGCCACAGCTCGACGATCGCGATCCACCAGCCGGCCGCCAGCACCATCCCGCCGAACGCGGCCAGCAGGTGCAGGATCTTGCGTCGCCAGGGCACCGCGGCGCACACGGCGTACACCGCGATCAGGGCGGGCAGCACCAAGAAGGCCTGGAGCATCTTGGCCAGGAAGGCCAGCCCCACCAGGGCACCGGCGAGCACCAGCCAGCGCACCGCACGCCCGCTGCCCCTGGCCGAGCCGGTCGAACCGGTCGAACCGGTCGAGACCGACGCCTCCACCGCGCGGAGGGTGGCGTACGCCGACGCGACCAGCAGGAGCACGAGCATCGCGTCGGGGTTGTCGAAGCGAAACATCAGCACCGCGACCGGGGTCAGCGCCAGCACCGCACCGGCGAGCAGACCGGCGCCCGCCGATCCCGTGGTACGGCGTACCGAGGCGTGGAGCAGCGCCACCGCGCCGACCCCCTCGAGCGCCTGCGGCACCAGGATGCTCCACGAGGAGAGCCCGAAGATCCGCACGGACAGCCCCATCGGCCACAGGGCCAGCGGGGTCTTGTCGACGGTGATCGAGCTCGCGGCGTCCGAGGAGCCGAAGAAGAAGGCCTTCCACGACTCCGAGCCCGCCTGGGCCGCCGCGGAGTAGAAGGTGTTCGCCCAGCCCGAGGCGCCGAGCCCCCACAGGTAGAGCAGGGCGGTGCCGACGAGCAGGGCGGCGAGCGCCGCCCGATCCGCACGCACCAGCGGCGTGGTCCGGGTGGCCCGGTCGGTGTGCACGTCGGTGGCGGGCAGGTCGCGTGAGAGAGCCGAGGAGGTCATGACCCGACTGTCGGCCCTCCGACTGGCAGACCCCCGTCGTCCGCCTGTGGCCGCTCTGTGAAGGCAGTCAGGTGGTTGGCAGGAAGACCGAGACCCGGGTCGATCCCGGCACGCTCGCGAGCGTGACCCTGCCCCCGTGGGCCGTGACGATCGCCTGGACCAGCGCCAGGCCGAGGCCGGCACCGCCCTCGTCGCCGCGGTAGCGCGAGGCGTCGCCGCGGGCGAACCGCTCGAAGGCGTGCTCGGCGACCTCCGGCGCGAAGCCCGGCCCGTCGTCGTGTACGGCGAACCCGTTCGGCTGGGCGCTGACGGTCACGGTGGTGCCGGCCGGCGTGTACTTCCGGGCGTTGGTGAGCAGGTTGGTGACCACCTGCCGGAGCCGCTCGGCGTCGCCGGTCACCTCGACGGAGTCCTCCGGCACCTCGAGCCGCCAGCGGTGGTTCGGCGCGATCACGCGGGCGTCGGAGACCGCCTCGACCAGCAGGCGCGACAGGTCGACCGGCTCGCGCTCGAGGGGTCGGCCGGAGTCGAGCCTGGCCAGGAGCAGCAGGTCCTCGACCATCGAGGTCATCCGGGCCGACTCCTCCTCGACCTTGCCGAGGGCGGTCTTGACGATCTCGGCGTCGTCGGGCCGGCGCCGGGCCAGCTCGGTGTAGCCCGCGATCGTGGTCAGCGGCGTGCGCAGCTCGTGCGAGGCGTCCGCGACGAACTGCCGCACCTGCTGCTCGCTCTCGTGCCGGGCGTTCAGTGACGACTCGACGTGGGCGAGCAGGGTGTTGAGGGCGGCGCCGACCTGGCCGACCTCGGTGCGCTCGTCGGTGAGCCGGTCCGGCACCCGCTCGGCGAGCTCGATGTCGCCCTCGGCCAGTGGCAGCTCGGCGACCGTGTGCGCGGTGGCCGCCACCTCGCGCAGGGGCCGCAGCTGACGGCGTACGACGAGCCGGCCGGCGCCCGCGGCCGCGGCGATGCCCAGCGCACCGAACAGCGCCTCCCACACGACGAGCTGCGAGACCGGACCGTCCACCGCGGAGGTGGGCAGGCCGACGATGATCAGGCCCTGCGAGGAGTGGCCGGTGGCCACGCGGTACTCCCCGAAGCCGGGAATGGGGAGGTCGTGCCCGTGCCCGTCGGGAGGCACCGCGCCCAGCGCCGTGACCGTCGACTGGGGGAGGCCCTGGTTGGTGCCTTCCTCGGTGTGCACCGTGGCGAACGACAGGCCGGGGAAGACGGCGCCGTTGAGGATCTCGAGGCGGGGCCCGTCGAAGGGCCGGTTGTCGCTGTCGCCGTCACCGGGCGGGCCGGGTGGTGAGCTGCCGTGGTTCTGGGCGTGCTGGTCCGCGGCCTGCACCGACTGGTGCAGGGAGGCCATCAGCTCGTTGTCGAGACGACTGGAGAGGTAGGAGTGCAGGCCGAGGGTCGCGGCTCCGGCGATCAGGAACGCCACGACCGCCACCAGCAGTACGGCGGTGAGCACGAGCCGGGAGGTGAGCGAGGCGAAGCGGTCCATGAACGGCCTCACGAGGCCGGCTTGAGCACGTACCCCGCGCCGCGCATGGTGTGGATCATCGGCTCGTGGCCGGCATCGACCTTCTTGCGCAGGTAGGAGATGTAGAGCTCGACGACGTTGGCCTGGCCGCCGAAGTCGTAGTTCCACACCCGGTCGAGGATCTGGGCCTTCGACAGCACCCGCTTGGGATTGCGCATCAGGAAGCGCAGCAGCTCGAACTCGGTCGCGGTCAGGTTGATCTCCTCGCCGGCGCGGCGTACCTCGTGGCTGTCCTCGTCGAGCTCGAGGTCGCCGACGACGAGCACGGACCCCGAGTCGGCACGGCGCGCGCCGGCGCGGCGCATCAGGCCGCGGAGCCGGGCGACCAGCTCCTCGAGGGAGAAGGGCTTGGTGACGTAGTCGTCGCCCCCGGCGGTGAGGCCGGCGACGCGGTCCTCGACCGAGTCGCGGGCGGTCAGGAACAGGACCGGGAGGTCGGGGTCGCCGGCCCGCATCCGGCGGAGGACCTCGAGGCCGTCGAAGTCCGGGAGCATCAGGTCGAGCACGACCGCGTCGGGTGCGCTCGACTTCGCGGCGGCCACGGCCTTCGCGCCGGTGTGCGCGGCGGTGACGTCGAACCCCTCGTAGCGCAGAGCCATCGAGACCAGCTCGGCGATGTTGACCTCGTCGTCGACGACGAGGACGCGCAAAGGGGTCCCGTCGGGACGCGTCAGCTCCATGGTCGCAGTGTGACCCTCTTGTCTGTGGGTTTCCTGTGACCCCGCTGTCCGACGGTCACGACCTCCTCACGACGTCCTCACAGCGCCAGCACAGCGCCGGCGCCGACGCTGCGGTCCATGAGCGACCGCGACCAGACCAGCAGCCTCGGACCCGAGGCCCCCACCGCCCCGCCCCACGCGCCACCGCCCGTGCCGGCGTACGCCGCCTCCGCCCAGCCGCCTGCCGTCGAGCCGCGTCTGAGCTCCTGGGACCGCGTGCTGGGGATGCGAGCGGTGATCGCGGTCGCCCTGGCCTGCGTCGTGCTGGGCGGAGTCGGCGGCACCGTCCTGGGCGCCACCACCGACGGCGGCGACGACGGCTTCGGCGGGCACGGCGGCCCGGGCGCCTTCCCGGGCGGTCCCTGGCCGGGCCAGCCGGGGCAGCCGGGCCGGCTCCCCCAGGGGCAGCTCCCGCAGGGTCAGCCGGGCCAGCCGCCGCCGGGCGGCTGACCCGCTTCCGCAACCATCTGCACCTCGGGCCCAACCTCCCGGGCCCCGCCGACGTCCCACTTGACGGCAGGGTTTCTCGAACGGGGAGGGTCGATGTCCGGGAGTCGGACGGGGTTCGCCGAGTACGTCGTCGCCCGACGGCCGCTGATGTACCGCACGGCCTGGGTGCTGTGCGGCGACCATCACCAGGCCGAGGACCTCGTGCAGCACGTGCTCACGCGTCTCTACGTCGCCTGGCCACGGGTCTCGCGGATGGACTCGGTGGACGGCTATGCACGGGCGATGCTGGTCAACGCCAACGTCGACCGGCTGCGTCGGCGGCGTGAGCACACCGGGCTGGAGGGCTTCGACCGGGCGGAGCGCGAGGTCGACAGCGACGGTGTCCTGGACCTCCGGGCAGCCGTGGCGGGTCTGGCCCCGGGTCAGCGGCGGGTGATCGTGCTGCGCCACCTCTGGGGGCTCTCCGTCGAGGAGACCGCTGCCACGCTCGGCGTCACGCCGGGCACCGTGAAGAGCCAGAGCGCGGACGGCGTACGCCGGCTCCGTGCCCTCCTGGCACCGCAACGAGGCGAGGAGCAGGGACGATGAACGAGATCGACGACGTGCTGGAGCGGATCGAGGTGCCGGCCCCGGACGTCCGCGCCGACGTGGAGCGTGGTGAGCGGGCCCTGCGCCGCCGGCACGGCGTCCAGGTCGCCGGCGCGGCCGTCGCCGTGGCCGCGATCGTGTCTGCGGTGGCCGCGTTCCAGGGGTCGACGGCCGACCACGCGCAGCCGGGGTTCGCCGGACCGGTCGGTGGCGCGTCCGGGCCTGCCGCCGGGCCGCACCGGGCCGCGGCACCACGGACCCTCTCGGGATGGGACACGCATCACCGCGTCACGGCGGCCGATCGGCTGCGCCGGCTCCAGCGTCGCCTCGACTCACGCTCCACCCAGGAGCTGCTGGTCGGCTACCGCAACGTCCTGGCCGAGCACCTCGACCCCGGCGGCAACCGGCTGAGGTACGCCGAGAACCAGCAGGGCGGCACCGGTGTGATCGGCACCAAGCTGGACTGGAACGGCGGCGGCATGCTGGAGATCGTGCTCGGTCACGACTGGGCGGCGGCGGGGAGCTTCTACGACCTCGACACGGCCGGCATGACGCCGACGACCTATCGCGGGCAGCCGGCGCGGGTCAGCTCGACCGGCGACGACCTCGTGGTCTCGGTCCGCCACGACGACGGCACCGTGGTCACCCTGATCGCCAGCACCGGTTTCGGCAACAACGGCACGTCCACCGCCGAGCTGGGCCTGACCCAGGACCAGCTGCTCGCCGCTGCCGCGGATCCGCGACTGATGATGCCGTCCGGCTCCTGACCGGGCGCTCCGGCCTCAGCTCGCGTCGTACAGACGCAGGGCCATCAGCGGACAGTTGCGTACGGCGTGCAGCGCCGCCTCCTCGAGCCGGTCGGGCACGAGGGGGTCGCGATCGCCGGTCCGTACCGCGGGGAAGCCGAAGTCGTCGACGGTGAGCAGCTCGGGCAGGAGCTCGGCGCAGCTGCCGTGCCCGTCGCAACGGGTCCAGTCGATGTGCAGGCGCGTCGCCATCACATCCCCCTCGTGGTCGGCCGCATCGTGCTCGGGCACCAGCCCTGCAGGTGGGCCGCCGTGTGGTCGCGGAAGACCTCGAGGGTCGAGCCGACGAAGCGGGCGGTGCCGTCGGGGTGCGCACAGGCGCCGCGGCCCTTGACCAGCCCGGCCATCCGGGCCACGGCGACGGGCAGCCGTTGGTCCCGGACGCAGGCGGCCAGCCGGTGCAGGTCGGCGGCCATCTGGGGCAGGCCGTTGATGCAGGGGCCGCACTGGGCGGCGGACTCGCCGGCGAGGTAGTCCGCCACCTCGGCGGCGTACCGCAGCGGGCAGGTCCGGTCGTCGAGCACGTACAGGACACCGGCACCGACGGCGGCGTTCCACGGTGCGAGCTCCGACCGGGTCAGCCGGACGTCGAGGTGGGTCGCCGGCACCCACGCGCCGTGGTAGCCACCGACCAGCACCGCGGCCGGCCGGCGCGGCTCGGTCGCCTCCAGGACGTCGCGGAGCCGGGACGCACGTGCGGCCTCGACCACACCGGGGCGGCCGACCGCGCCGGAGACGGTGAACAGCGAGGTGCCGGAGTCGTCGGCCGTCCCGGCCGAGCGGAACCAGTCGGCTCCGTGCCGGGCGATCAGCGCGACCTGGGCCAGGGTCTCGGCGTTCAGGACCAGCGTGGGGCGTCCGTCCACCCCACTCTCGGTGACCCGGGTGAAGGGGTCGCGGGGCAGGGCCGACCGGCCGTTGAGCTGGTTGACCAGGGCCGTCTCCTGCCCGGCCACGAACCCGCCGTCGAGATGCGCCACCTCGATCCCGCGGCGCCCGCGGGCGGCCGCCTGCACCGGACCGGCGTCGATCTCGGGGCCGACGGCGAGGACGGCGCGCTTGGCACGCAGGGCGCGGGCCAGCACCTGGAGGCCGTCCAGCACCAGGTGCGGGCTGCGGTCCAGTAGGACGGCGTCCTTGTGGCTGAGGGGCTCGCCCTCCATGGCATTGCCGACCACGACGGGCCGGCGGGCACCGGACGCGACGGCGCGCACCTTGATCGCGGTGGGGAAACCCGCACCGCCGCGCCCGGTGAGCCCGCTGGCCTCCACGAGCCGGAGGAGCTCGTCGAGGCCGAGATGGGGAAGTGGACCGTGCACGGCCTCGTGCCGGGCGGCGTCGCTCTGGACGCCGCCGAGCAGCCGCCGTGTGGAGCTCGCGGAGACGCCCGTGGACGTGGTGGTCATACCGCAGTCCTCCTCGGGTTGCGCTCCCAGCCGCGATCGCCGTACGACGGGGTGAGCCGCCAGCCGACGGCGGTGACGACCGCGCTGATGCAGACCACGGCCAGGGCCCGGAACCAGCCGGAGCCGGCGTTGGTTCCGTTGCCCAGCGCGTGCATCAGGGCCACCGGCCACAGGGCGTAGGTGCCCCAGTGGACGGCCTTGAACACCCGCGGCCCGACCCGGTGCCGCAGCAGCGACACGACCGTGATCACGCCGAGGAGGTCGAGGGCGAGCGTGCCCAGGCCGAGCCACAGCGGCTTGTAGGCACCCAGGAACGGGAAGACCACGTCGACCAGCCGGAGCTGGGCGTAGGGGTCGAAGTAGAGGGTGCCGACGTGGGCCAGCACGAGGCCGGTCCCGGTCAGGGCAGCGGTTCGGTGCAGGTCGCTGGTGCCGAAGCGGCCCAGCCACGGCACCGGGCGGCCCGAGCGGGCGACGATGCCCAGCACCAGCGAGACCGTGAAGAGCACGAGGGCGACCACACCGGTGCCGCGGCCGAGCGCCCAGAAGGCCGCGCTCATGTCGAGGTCCCGGCGGGCGTGCGAGCGCCGCGAGCAGGCTCGTGGGGTGAGGTCATGCCGCCACCTCCTGGGGCCAGCCGCCGACCCGGCACACGCGGTGCCGCTGGTCGACGAGTCGAGCGGTGAAGCCGCGGTCGCCGAGCCAGCGAGTCGCCTCGTGGCCGAGCACGACCGCGGCGGTCGAGGCCGTGTTGGCCTCGACACACGTAGGTGCGGCCACGGAGGCGCTGCGCCACACTGGCGCCGCCGGGGCCGCAGTTCGGGGGTCGACGATGTGGTGCAGGCGGACGCCGCCGCGGCGCCAGGCCCGTCGTACCGTCGACGAGGTGGCCAGGGCCCAGCCCGGCTGGAGGGTCACCTGGCAGGCGGGGTCGTCGGGTGAGTCCGCGACCAGGACCTGCCAGCCCGCGTCGGGCCCGGGTCCGGCCGTGGCGATGTCGCCGCCCAGCTCGACCAGCACGCCGACGCCGATCAGGTCCGCCACGCGGCGGGCGGTGAGGTCGGCGGCACGCGCCTTGGCGGTGGCGCCGAGGTCGAGCAGGAGCCCGCCGGGCAGCTCCAGCCGGTCGCCGTACAGCTGCACCCGGCGCCAGCCGGGGACCTGCTGCTCGACCCTCACGGCTGCGCCGTCGGCCGGGAGCAGCTCGATGCTGCGGTCGTAGCCGAGCTCGCGGACCACCGAGCCGACCGTCGGGTCGACCAGCCCGCCGCTGGCCTCGGCCGCGTCGAGCGCCGTACCGACCAGGTCGGCCAGCATCGGCGAAAGCCGGTTGCGGCCGGTGCTCAGACCCGAGATCTCCGAGTCGGGCCGGAAGCGGGAGCACGCGAGCTCGACCTCGTCGAGCCCGGCTCGCACCACCTCGACGGCCGCGGGCAGCGCGGCCGGGTCGGTCACGACGACCGACCCCGTGGTGCTCCACAGGTCGAAGCGGTACGTCGTGGCACCCGGCTCGACCATCCGGGGGCCGGGCTCGATGCTCCGCTCGGTGGTCATGGTCAGGACCCGCTCGTGGTGGCCTGGGGCGTCGTGGTGGTGGGCTGGGTGACCGGGCTGCTGTTCTGCCGGCTGGTCGTGGTGGTGGTGCGCGAACGGTTCCCGTCGTCGCCCTCGCCGCTCCGGTGCGACGTGGTGGTCTGCGTGCTGGCCTGGCCGGTGGCGGCCTGGCCCGCCGCGGAGGAGCTGGTCTGGGTGCTCAGACCGAGACCTACCGCCGCGCCGAGGGCACTGACGATGCTGAGTCCGGCCAGGCCGACTTGCAGGCGCCGGCTGCGCTTCATGTGGGTCATGCCTTCACTGTGGGCCGCCGGTCTGTGGGTTCCCTGTGAGGGTGCTGGCCGTCTCGTGTCGGTTCCCTGCCAGCCTGCCGGGTGGGCACGGGCAATCTGATTGCGGTCGGGGGGCCACGCTGGGGGAGAATCACCCGCGTTGTGGACATCTCCTTCCCGCCCGAGCTGCCGATCAGTCAGCGGCACGACGACATCGCGGCGGCCATCCGCGACCACCAGGTCGTCGTCGTCGCCGGCGAGACCGGCTCGGGCAAGACCACCCAGCTCCCCAAGATCTGCCTCGAGCTCGGGCGCGGAGCAGGCGGCCGGGGTGCGCTGCTCGGGCACACCCAGCCGCGGCGGATCGCGGCCCGGTCGGTCGCCGAGCGGCTGGCCGCCGAGACCGGGACGACGCTGGGCGACGAGGTCGGCTACCAGGTCCGGTTCACCGACCGCACCTCGCCGGCGACCCGGATCAAGGTGATGACCGACGGCATCCTGCTCGCCGAGCTCCAGCGCGACCGTGACCTGCGCCGCTACGACACGATCATCATCGACGAGGCCCACGAGCGGAGCCTCAACATCGACTTCCTGCTCGGCTACCTCCGGCGACTGCTGCCGCGCCGGCCCGACCTGAAGCTGGTGATCACCTCCGCGACGATCGACCCCCAACGCTTCGCCGAGCACTTCTCCGACGCGGCCGGGAAGCCGGCGCCGATCATCGAGGTCTCGGGCCGGACCTACCCGGTGGAGGTCCGCTACCGCCCGCTGATGCTCCCGACCAGTCCGACCGACGGGAGCGGAGTCGACGACGACGGCGAGATCGTGGTGCGCGACCAGACCGAGGCGATCGTCGACGCCGTCCGCGAGCTCTCCGCCGAGGGCCCCGGCGACGTCCTGGTCTTCCTGCCCGGCGAGCGCGAGATCCGCGACACCGCCGACGCGCTGGGCGACCTCGAGAAGGCCGGACCCCGTGCGTCGCTGGGTCAGCGGCTCGAGGTGGTGCCGCTGTTCTCGCGGCTCTCGGCGGCCGAGCAGCACCGGGTGTTCTCCTCGCACTCCGCGACGGTGCGCCGGATCGTCCTGGCCACCAACGTCGCGGAGACCTCGCTGACCGTGCCCGGCATCCGGTACGTCGTCGACACCGGCGTGGCGCGGATCTCGCGCTACTCGCTGAAGACCAAGGTGCAGCGGCTGCCGATCGAGGCGATCAGCCAGGCCTCGGCGGCCCAGCGCTCCGGGCGGTGCGGCCGGGTGGAGGCAGGCATCGCGATCCGCCTCTACTCCGAGGAGGACTTCCTGGCGCGCCCGGAGTTCACCGACCCGGAGATCCTGCGCACCAACCTCGCCTCGGTGATCCTCCAGATGGCATCGCTGGGGTTGGGCGACGTCGCCCGCTTCCCCTTCGTGGAGCCGCCGGACCGGCGCAACGTCGCGGCCGGCGTCCAGCTGCTGGAGGAGCTCGGCGCGCTCTCGGCGTCGGGTTCGAAGCTGACCGGGCTGGGCCGGCGACTGGCCCGGCTGCCGATCGACCCCCGCCTGGGCCGGATGATCCTCGAGGCCGAGCGGCTCGGCTGCGTGCGCGAGATCCTGGTGATCGCGGCCGCCCTGTCGCTCCAGGACCCCCGCGAGCGGCCGCTCGAGGAGCAGGCCAGGGCCGACCAGCTCCATGCCCGCTTCACCGATCCGGGCTCGGACTTCCTGACCTGGCTCAACCTGTGGCGGCACCTGCGGGCCCAGCAGCGCGAGCTGTCGAGCAGCGCGTTCCGGCGGATGTGCAAGCGCGAGTACCTCAACTACCTGCGGGTCCGGGAGTGGCAGGACTTCGAGTCGCAGCTGCGGCAGGTCTGCAAGGAGCTGAAGATCGACCTCGGCAAGCAGCCGGAGTGGTCTCGACTTCGCTCGACCACCGAGGGGACCCGCTCGACCACCGAGGGGACCCGGTCGAGCACCGAGGAAGGCCGGTCGACCACCGAGGTGACCGAGACCACGAGCGCGGCGTACGACGCGGACGGCATCCACCAGGCCCTGCTGTCCGGGCTGCTCTCGCACGTGGGGGTGCTGGAGGAGCGGGAGCCGAGGAGCCAGTCCGGTGGCAAGGCGGCGGGTCCCAGGCAGCGCGGACCACGGGAGTACCTCGGTGCGCGTGGTGCCCGGTTCGTGATCTTCCCCGGCAGCGTCCTGCGCCGCCGCAACCCGTCGTACGTCATGGCCGGTGAGCTCGTGGAGACCGGCCGGCTCTGGGCCCGGCAGAACGCCGCGATCAAGCCCGAGTGGGCCGAGCGCCTCGGCGCCCACCTGGTCAAGCGCAGCTACAGCGAGCCGCACTGGTCGAAGAAGCGGGCCGCGGTGCTGGCCTACGAGCGGGTCACGTTGTACGGCGTGCCGCTGGCCACCGACCGGCGGATCTCCTTCGGCAAGATCGACCCCGAGCTCAGCCGGGAGCTCTTCATCCGGCACGCCCTGGTGTACGGCGAGTGGTCGACGCGCCATGCCTTCTACGCCAAGAACCTCGAGCTGCTGGGGGAGGCCGAGGAGCTCGAGCACCGCGCCCGCCGCCGCGACATCGTGGTGGACGAGCACACGCTCTTCGACTTCTACGACGCACGTGTCGGCCGCGAGGTCGTGTCGGGCGCCCACTTCGACCAGTGGTGGAAGCAGGCGCGGCGGGCCGATCCCGAGCTGCTCACCTTCGACCTCGCCATGCTCACCCACGACACCGTCGAGGAGGTCACCGAGAGCGACTTCCCGGAGCAGTGGCAGAGCGGGGCGGGGCTGACCTTCCCGATCAGCTACCACTTCGAGCCCGGCGCCCCCGACGACGGCCTCACCATCGAGGTGCCGGTGACCACCCTCAACCGGGTCGACGCCGGCGACTTCTCCTGGAACGTGCCCGGGGTGCGGCGCGAGCTGGTCACGGCCCTGATCCGCAGCCTGCCCAAGCAGCTCCGGGTCAGCTTCGTGCCGGCCCCCGACAAGGCCCGCGAGTTCCTGGCCGCCACGCCGCCCGGCGAGGAGCCGCTGCTCGACGCCCTCGAACGCTGGGCGCGCTCGACCACGGGCGTGGTGGTGCCGCGCGACGCGTGGGACTGGGCCCGGGTGCCGGCGCACCTCCAGCCGACCTACCGGGTGGTGGGCGAGGACGGCGCGGAGCAGGCGCGGGGCAAGGACCTCGACGCCCTGAAGGCGCCGCTCCAGGGCCGGTTCGCCGATGCCCTGGCCGCTGTCGCCGGCGACAGTGGCTTCTCGGCCACCGGCCAGACCACCTGGACCTTCGGCACCTTGGAGCCCGAGATCGTGCAGCGCCGCGCCGGCCACGAGGTGCTCGCGCACCCGGCCGTGACCGACGAGGGACACTCGGCCGGGCTGGGGATCTTCGGCTCGAGCGACGAGGCCGACGCGCGGCACCGGCTCGGCGTACGCCGGCTGCTGCAGCTCACGGTGCCGTCGGGGCAGGCCGACCTCACCGCCGGGCTGAACACTGCCGACAAGCTCGGCCTCGCGGGCTCGCCGTACCCCACGGTCGCCGAGCTCCTCGAGGACCTGCGTGCCGCGATCCTGGCCGACGTCGTGGATGCCGCACCGCCGGTCCGCAGCCGCCGTGCGTACGACGAGCTGGTGGCGGCGGGCGCGGACGCGCTGGCCGAGCGCACCGGCCCCCTGCTCACCGACCTGCTGCGCGTGCTTGCCGACTGGCGGGAGACCGACAAGCTGCTCAGCGGACGCGCCGAGCTGGCCACCCTCGCCGCGATGCAGGACATGGGCGCGCAGCTGGGCCGACTGGTCCGGCGCGGCTTCCTCGGCGACGCCGGAGCCGACCGGCTGCGGCGCTACCCGACCTACCTCGCAGCGATCCGGCGCCGACGCGAGCGGCTCGACGAACAGGTCGCCCGCGACCGGCAGCTCATGGTCCAGGTGCTGGGGCTCCAGGAGGCGTGGCTGCACCACGTCGCCGCGCTGCCCGAGGGTCGGCCTCCGGGCGAGCGGCTGCGGCAGGTGCGCTGGATGCTGGAGGAGTACCGCGTCTCGCTGTGGGCCCAGCAGCTCGGCACCGACGCTCCGGTCAGCGACCAGCGGATCCGTCGGCTTCTCGCCACCTGACGACCTCCCTGCTGGGTACTGTGGAGCGGTGACCCAGCGACCGCACCACCGACCGCTCGCCCCGGGCGACCGGTACTTCGGTGCGCTCCCGGACACGACCGGCGACCCCGTGAGGCTCGCCGAGGCCGCCGACCGGGCGGCGGTGCTGCTGGTGCGCGGGGCCCGCGCCTCCGACGACGGTGAGGTCGCCGAGCGGATCCTGCACCTGGCCGACACCGAGGGGATCGAGACGATCGCCGAGGCCTGGGCCCACTCGCCGGCCGACTCGGTGGCGGGCTGCCTGTGGCGGCTCTTCCTGCTCCGCTCGTGGGTGTACGCCGACCCGGTCGGTGTGGCCCGCCAGTTCGAGGCCGGGCGGGCCCGGGCCGCCGTGGCCGATGTCGTCGCCGGCGTGGCCGACCCGCCGGGTCCCGAGGAGCTGCGGGCCATGGTCGACCAGGTGCTGCGCGGGATCGCCGGCGGCGAGTTCGCCGACGTGCTCCTGCGGGCCGCGGCGTTCGCCCGCGTGGTGGCGACCGGCCGTGCCGAGCTCCCCGAGACCGACACGGTGGCGGCGGCGCGGATGCAGGCCGTGGCCGACCAGCTCGACCGGGCGGCTCGCCTCGAGCTCGCAGGACATCTCTCCTGAGCGCCGGCCGGTGACCGGGACCGCGCCCGGAACCGCACCGGGACCGGGGCCAGGACCGCGGAGTTGGCCCGTCCACACCCGTCGGCTTGTAGACTGTCGACGTGCGCCGGGCCGTGGCAGCCCCGGGTCCCAAAATCAGCCGCTTCGAGCGGCCACGCGCCGTGAGGCGCTCCCGGTCCGGCGCACTCTTCTCCACAGCCACCGGCTAGGGTTTCGGCCGTGATTCCGGGACCTGCGCGACGCTCGCGCGCACTGGCCGGGCTCCTGGCCGCCGGCCTGCTCGGTGGCAGCGGTCTCTTGGCCGCATGCGGCTCCGGATCGGCTGCGTCGAGCGGCCCGACCAGCCCCCCGACCTCGTCCCCGACCTCCAGTCCGACCCGGCTGCCCGACCAGACGCTGACGTTCGGCGTGGTCGGCGACCCGGGCGAGGTGGCTGCCTACCGGCAGATGACGTCGCAGTTCGCACCGCTGAGCCGCCACGTGACGGTGCAGGTGGAGTCGTGGCCCGACGAGGGCGCGATGATGGCCGCCCTCCGTGGCGGTGCCCAACCGCCTGACGTGTTCCTGGCGGCCCGGCGCGACCTGCCGTGGCTCACGGCGCACCAGGACATCCAGCCGGTGGACCACCTGCTCGACGACCGCGGCGTCGACTTCGGCGACGACTACCCCCGCGACTCGCTGACGGCGCTCGCCAGCGACAACCGGCTCCAGTGCCTGCCCTACGCCATCGAGCCGTCGGTCATCTACTACAACAAGCGCCTGGTCAGGTTCGGCCAGATGCGGGTCGACCCGCCCACGCCGGGCCAGGGCTGGTCGCTGGCCCAGTTCGCTGCCACCGCGCGGTGGGCGGTCCGCCACCACCCCGGCGTCAGCGGGCTGTACGTCGAGCCGTCGCTGATCGGCATCGCCCCGTTCCTGTACTCCGGTGGGGGCCAGCTCTACGACAACGCCACCACGCCGACGTCACTGGCGTTGTCGAGCAGCGGCAGCCAGGGCGCCCTGGCGCAGGCGCTGCCCGTCCTGGGCAAGCCGTCCCTGACGCCGTCGCCGGCCGAGCTCCAGCAGCAGACGCCCCTGGAGCTGTTCGAGAGCGGCCGGCTGGCGATGCTCGCCGGCTCGCGTGACCTCGTACCCGAGCTGCGGGGCACGTCGGGACTCGACTTCGACGTGATGCCGATGCCGACGCTCGGCTCGGCCGCCACCGTGGGCTCGCTGACCGGTCTGTGCGTCTCGCAGCACGCCCGCGACGCCGCCACCGCGGCGGAGTTCGTCGTCTACGCCAGCTCCCCGGAAGCGCTGAGCACGGTCGCCGCGGCCGGCTACCTCCAGCCGGCCAACCAGACCGTGGCCCTCAGCGACGCCTTCCAGCAGCCGGGGCGACTCCCGGCCCACGCCTCGGTGTTCACCTTCGGGATCAAGAGCATGATCTTCCCGCCGGTGGTCGACGAGCCGGACGCGCTCAGCCAGCAGGTCGACCCGCTGATCGCCCGGCTCTTCACCGCCGACCCGACCCGGGTCCCGCGGCTGTCCCGGCACATCGACCGGATCTCCCAGCCGATCCTGGCGCCACCGGTCACCGGCAGCCCCAGCCCGACGTCGAGTCAGTCGACCGGCTGATCCGTCGGGTCGGCGCCTCGGGTCGCCGCCGCCGCCGCGCTTGCCTGCGTGATCGCCTCGGTGAGCACCGTCGCGGTCAGCCCGATCTGCCACTCCCGCGCGCCGTACTCACGTAGCCGGGTCGCCACGGCCTCGGGGTCGGCGGGCTCGGGCGGGGTCCACATCAGACGGCGCACCGAGTCGGGCGAGATCAGGTTCTCGGCGGGCAGGTGGTGCTCCTCGGACAGCCGGGCGATCGACTCCCGGGCGGCCACCAGGCGGGCCGCGGCCACGGGGTCGCGCTCGGCCCAGGCCCGCGGCGTGGGCGGCCCGTCGACGCGCGGCGACCGTGCGGGCAGGTCGTCCTCGGGCATCTCGCGGGCGACGCGCAGCGCCTCCACCCAGCGGTCGGCGTACCTCTGGGCGCCCCGACCGTGGAACCCCTTGGTGGCCAGCAACGCGGTCCTGTCCTGCGGGCTCGCCATCGCGGCCGCGATCAGGGCGGTGTCGCCGATCAGCCGGCCGGGTGAGACGTCGCGCTGCCGGGCCAGCTCGTCCCGGGCCAGCCACAGCTCGCGTACGGCGCCGAGCAGCCGGCGGCCGCGGACCTTGTGCAGACCGGAGGTCCGGCGCCAGGGCTCGGCCCGGACCGCGGGGGTGAAGCTGCGTAGCGCGTCGAACTCCTGCCGTGCCCACTCGTCCTTGCCGGCCTCGACCAGCTCGGCGGCGAGCACGTCGCGCAGCTCGACCAATACCTCGACATCGAGGGCGGCGTACTCCAGCCACGACGACGGGAACGGGCGGGTGGACCAGTCGGCGGCCGAGTGCTCCTTCTTCATCCGGTAGCCCAGCAGCGTCTCGACGAGGGTGGCCAGGCCGACCCGCGGGTAGCCCAGCAGACGGCCGGCCAGCTCGGTGTCGAACAGTGCCGAGGGGACCAGCCCGACCTCGGTCAGGCAGGCGAGGTCCTGGGTGGCGGCGTGCAGGATCCACTCCGTGCCGGCCAGCGCCTCCTGCAGCGGGTCCAGGGAGTCGAAGCCGATCGGGTCGACCAGGAACGTGCCCGCGCCCTCGCGGCGCAGCTGGATCAGGTAGGCCCGGGAGGAGTAGCGGTAGCCGGAGGCGCGCTCGGCGTCGATGGCCACCGGGCCGGTCGCCGCCCGCAGTGCGGCGCAGGCATCGGCCAGGGCGGGCGGGGTGTCGGTGAGCGGGGGCAGGCCGTCGCGCAGCTCGAGCAGCGGAGCCTGGGGCTCCGGGGGCGCGACGTCGTCGACGGCGGGCTGCTCACCGTCGTCGGCGGGGTTGGGAGGTGCGGTGTCGGTCTCAGAGGTCATGTCAGTGGCTGGACCCGCGCCGGCCACGACGACTGGGCATGGCGGTCACGCCCTCCGGAACCGGCGGCAGACCCGCCGCCGTACACAGTAGTTCGCCCCAGGCCTCGACGTGGCGCCCGATGTCCAGATCGCCGTCGACCAGCTGGGGTGTCCAGGAGGCGCGGATCTCGATCTGGGCGGTGCCGGAGTCCTCGGCCATCGCGCCGAAGCTGTCGGTCGCGACCCGGGTCACGGTGCCCGAGGCCGAGGCGTACGCCGCGCCGTGCGCGGCCAGCGCCTCGGTCAGCCAGGACCACCCGACCTCGGCCAGAGCCGGGTCGGTGATCATGTCGAGGTCGATCTCGGCGCGGCTGTAGGCCACGCAGCGGAAAGTGCCGTCCCACGAGTCGTTGCCGGCGGGGTCGTGGAGCAGGATGATCCGGCCGGTGCTGACGTCGACGCCGTCGACGGTCACGTCGGCGCTCAGCGCGGCGGCGTACGGCGCGATCCGCTGCGGCGCCGGCATCGGCTCGCAGAGGACCTCGGGCCGCATCCTGGCCTCGCCCATCTCGCGCACGGCCTCCTGGAACTCCAGGGGGCTCGCGGCCGCGCCCTCACCGGGGCGCGTCTCAGGACCGACGACCATGACCTCACAGTAGGTCGGGGCCCAATCCGGGATGTGCGAACACGCCGGGCCACCTGCGACGATTCGCCCATGACCTCCCCGGCCGACAGTGTCTTCCTCCGTGCCGCGCGCGGGGAGTCCGTGCCCCACACCCCGGTGTGGTTCATGCGCCAGGCGGGCCGGTCGCTGCCGGAGTACCTCGAGCTCCGCAAGGGCGTCGGGATGCTCGAGTCCTGCATGAACCCCGACCTGGTCACCGAGATCACCCTCCAGCCCGTCCGCCGGTACGGCGTCGACGCGGCCATCTTCTTCTCCGACATCGTGCTGCCGCTCAAGGCGGTCGGGGTCGACCTGGACATCAAGCCGGGCGTCGGGCCGGTGGTGGCCGCGCCGGTGCGGACCCTCGCCGACGTCGCGGCGATCCCCGACCTGACGCCGGAGCACGTCCCCTTCATCACCACCGCGATCACCAACCTGGTCGGCGAGCTGGGTGCGACGCCCCTGATCGGCTTCGCCGGGGCACCGTTCACCGTCGCGTCGTACCTCGTCGAGGGCGGTCCGTCGAAGGAGCACGCGAAGACCAAGGCCATGATGTTCGGCGCCCCCGACGTCTGGGACGCGCTGATGCGCAAGATCGCCGGGATCGCGGCGGCCTACCTCGAGGTGCAGGTCCGGGCCGGGGCGTCTGCGGTCCAGCTCTTCGACTCGTGGGCCGGCGCGCTCACCCCGCAGGACTACCGCGCCTCGGTGATGCCGCACTCCGCGCGGGTCCTGGCCGCGGCCGGCGAGCTCGGCGTGCCGCGGATCCACTTCGGCGTCGGCACCGGGAGCCTGCTCGGGCTGATGGGCGAGGCGGGCGCCGACGTGGTCGGCGTCGACTGGCGGATGCCGCTGGCCGACGCGATCCCGCTGGTGGGAGACCGCGTGGTGCAGGGCAACCTCGACCCCACCCTGGTCTTCGCCCCCACCGAGGTGATGACCGCCCGCGCCGCGGAGATCATCGAGGCCGGCCGGGCGGCCAAGGGCCACATCTTCAACCTCGGCCACGGGGTCATCCCGTCCACCGACCCCGACCAGCTCGCCCGGCTCACCGAGTTCGTCCAGGGCTACTGAGACCGCTCAGTCGGCGGCCGGCCCGTCGGCCGGTGCAGGTGTGGCCGGCCGGTGGCGCGCCGTACGACGGGTCCACAGCCACAGCGGCAGGCCGATCACGGTCAGCACCAGGGCGAACGGCAGCACGGTGCCGAGCCCGGTCAGCCCGACCAGGACCGTCCCGGTCAGGGCCGACCAGCCGCGATGCAGGCCGGTCAGGAATCCGGCGGGCCGGTGGTGCGAGGCGACCGCCACCGGGTGCGTCACCGGTACCGAGATGTCGAGGTCGATGGTGGACATGCTGGTCTCGCTGAGCAGGTGGTCGCGTTGGGCCTTGAGCGACTGGAACTGGCCGCGGCGGGCGGTGATCGCGTTCTCGAAGCGCAGGAGCTGGTCGATGCCGGTGGCCTGGCGCTGGAAGGCGTTGAGGTCGTGCAGGCTGATCCGCAGCGTCTTGAGCCGCTGCTGGACGTCGATCACCTCGGTGGTGACGTCCCTACCGGTGCTGCTGGAGTGACCGACCGTGCCGAGACCCTCGACGTCGCGCATCGCCGCGCGGAAGCGCGCCACCGGCACCCGGAGCACCAGGTGCGAGTCGTGGATGTGTCCGGCCTTGTCGTAGACGGTCTGCTCGGCGTCGATGGTGCCGTGCAGCCGCTTCAGCAGCAGGTCGACGCGGTCGCGCGCGTGCTGCGGGTCGGGCGTGCTGATCGAGACGGTGCCGTTCTCGATCACCGCCTTCTGCTGCACGTCCGAGGTCGTTCCGTAGGCCTGGACGGCCTTCAGGGCCTGCCCGGTGACGCTGCCGTCGGCGAGGCGGGGCGTGGAGGCAGCCACGCTGTCGGCGGCAGCCCCGCCGGCGGTGTCCCCGCCGGCCGCGGACCCGCTCCCGCCGCCCCCGCTGCAGCCGGTGAGCGCGACGAGGGTGAGCACGCCGGCGACGGCGAGGCGGGGACGAGTGGGGTTCATGGGGGTCCGACGCCGCCGGACGCGACTGGGTTCCCCCAAGGAGGGGGCTAGGGGGCGGGGGAGGCCGCGGCCTGGATCTGCTCGGCCGCAGCCGCGACGAGGTCGTCGATGTCCTCGAGCCCGGACACCGGACCGCCCGCGAGGTAGCGGTCGGTGCCGAGCAGCACCGCCCCCGGCAGCTCGGTGACGCCCAGCCGGCGGCGGGTCTCGCCATCGGGGTCACCGAGCAGCAGCGGGCCCAGGTCGGGTCGGTGTCGGCTCAGGACCGACCACTGCGTCGCCCCGACCAGGTGGACGACCACCGGCCCCAGCTGTTCCTGCCAGGACGGCACCCGGGCGATCAGGTCGTCGGCGTGCTCGTCGCCGGGGTTGTAGAAGACGAGGAGCCGGGCGGCCGTGGCGGTGAGCCCCCACAGGGCGCCGGGGCCGTCGGGGCCGTCGACGACGCCGTACGGCACCGGCACCGGCACGTACTCGTCGTCGTCCGTCGGGAGCGCGGCCGGCGGGTCGCCCTCCAGCAGCACCATCCCGGTCGTCAGCACGGCCAGGGCGACCCCGCCCAGCCACCACCAGCCCTGGCCGAGGTGCTCCAGACGTCGGAGCAGCCCGTCGTCCGGACCGTGGTGCTGCAGGGCGTCCACCCAGGTGACGAGTGCGATCCCCACCAGCAGCGAGTTGCGGACCAGCGTCCGGCGGGTGATCCAGCCCAGCCCGAGCTCGCCGAAGCAGCCACAGATCAGCGGGTAGGGGAAGGTCAGGGCGCGGGCCACGACGACGAGGTAGGCCAGGAAGAGCAGCAGGACGAGGGTGGCCGCGGCGAGGTACCAGGTGCCGGGGAGCAGGAGCAGCAGCCCGGCCGCGACCAGCTCGCCGTACGGCAGGAGCCGGTGCGCCTTGAGCCGCAGCAGCACCCTCGGCAGCTCGAGCATCACGAACACCGCGCCGGTGTCGCCCGGGTCGCGGAGCTTGGCCACCGCGCTGACCACCAGGATCACGATCAGCAGGAGCGGAGGTACGACGAGGGGCGCGCTGGGCACTCCGTCAGCATAGGTGTGACCATCGGCCCTCGGTGGCGCTACTGCCCGGGTGACAGAGTGTCGGTGTGCCGCAGGTCAGACCCGATGTCGTCGTCGTCGGTGGGGGCATGGCCGGATTGACCGCGGCCCGCGAGCTGAGCCGCGCCGGCCGCTCCGTGCTGCTGCTGGAGAGCACTGCCGAGCTCGGAGGCAAGCTGCGCCTCGGCACCGTCGCCGGGGTCGAGGTCGACGTCGGTGCCGAGTCGATGCTCGCGCGCCGGCCCGAGGCCGTCGGGCTGGCGGCCGAGCTCGGGCTCGGCGTGGTGCATCCGGCCACCGGCTCCACCCAGCTCTGGACCCGGGGCGCGCTGCGCCCGCTGCCGCGCACGATGCTCGGCGTACCCCTCGACCTGGACGCCCTGGCCGAGACCGGCGTGCTCTCCGACGACGGCCTGGCCCGGGCCCGCGAGGAGACGATCCTGCCGCTCGGCCCGGACGACGTGTCGGTCGCGGAGCTGCTCGGCTCGCGGCTCGGCCAGGAGGTGGTCGACCGGCTCGCAGAGCCGATGCTCGGGGGCGTGTACGCCGGCCACGCGGCCAACCTGTCGGCCACGGCGACCGCACCTCAGGTGGTCTCGATGCTGCGCGAGCACGGCTCCTTGCTGGCCGCCGCCGCGGCCCTGCCGCCACCGCCGCCCGGCCCGCCGGCGCCGATGTTCGCCGGGCTCGAGGGCGGCCTCGGCCTGCTGCCCCGTGCCCTCGCCGACACAGGCGGGTTCGAGATCCGTGCGTCGGCGCCGGTGCGGCTGCTCGAGCGCACGGCCTCGGGCTTCCGGCTGCTCGTCGGCTCCACGCGGGAGCCGGAGGTGATCGAGACCGCCGCCGTGGTGCTCGCGGTCCCCGGACCCCCCGGCGCCCGGCTCCTGTCCGGCGTCGCGCCGGAGGCGTCGGCCGACCTGGGCGCCGTCGACTACGCGTCGATGGCGGTGATCACCATCGCCGTGCCCGAGCTCGAGGTGGGCGACTCGTCCGGCTTCCTGGTCCCCGCGGTCGACGGCCGGCGGATCAAGGCGTCGACGTACTCCTTCAACAAGTGGAGCTGGGTCGGCGCCGCGGCCGACGTGAGGATCCTGCGTGCCTCGATCGGGCGGCACCGCGAGGAGGCCTCGCTCCAGGCCTCCGACGAGGAGCTGGTCGCCCACGTCGTGGAGGACCTCTCCACCGCCATCGGCCGGCCGGTCCGGCCGGTCGACGCGCTGGTCCACCGCTGGGGCGGCGCCCTGCCGCAGTACGCCGTGGGCCACCTCGACCGGGTCGCCCGGATCCGCGCCTCGGTCGCGACCGTGCCCGGCCTCGCTGTCTGCGGTGCGGCGTACGACGGTGTCGGCATCCCCGCGGTGATCGCCTCTGCCCGCCGGGCCGCCGCCGAGGTGTCGGGGGAGAATGAGGCCATGACCAGCACGCCCGACGGATCGACTCCGGCCACGAGCAACGCGGCCCGGACCCGCGAGATCAACGAGATGACCCGCTACACCATGTGGTCGGTCTTCCGCCTCGACCGGCCCCTGGGTGGCGAGGGGGAGTCCGACCGGGTCGCCGAGGCGGTCGAGGTCGACGACCTCTTCGGCAAGCTCGCCGCGGACGACGTGGTGGTGCGGGGCACCTACGACGTGGCCGGCCTACGCGCCGACGCCGACCTCATGGTCTGGTGGCACGCTCCGACCAGCGAGCAGCTCCAGGACGCCTACCACCGCTTCCGCCGGACGGCGTTCGGTCGCCGCCTCGCCCCGGTCTGGTCGCAGATGGCCTTGCACCGGCCCGCGGAGTTCAACAAGAGCCACGTGCCGGCGTTCCTGGCCGACGAGGACGCCAAGGCCCACCTGTGCGTCTACCCGTTCGTGCGCTCCTACGAGTGGTACCTCCTCGAGGAGACCGAGCGTCGCCGGCTCCTCGCCGAGCACGGCCAGCTCGCCCGCGGCTATCCCGACGTACGGGCCAACACCGTCAACAGCTTCGCGCTGGGTGACTACGAGTGGATCCTGGCGTTCGAGGCCGACGACCTCGGTCGGATCGTCGACCTGATGCGGCACCTGCGCGGCTCGGAGACCCGGCGCCACGTGCGCGAGGAGATCCCGTTCTACACCGGCGCCCGGACTCCGGTCGCCGACCTCCTCGCCCGCCTCCCGTAGCCCCGGCCATCCTCCGTCCCGAGCCTGTCGGCCATCCCGAGGGACGTCCTGCGTCCTGGTCGCCCGGGCGACTGTGTCGGATGACGTCCGGCAGGGTCAGGCGGTCGTCGCGGGCTTGTCGGCGGGCTCGAGCGTCAGCGAGATCGAGTTGATGCAGAAGCGGTCGCCGGTCGGCGTGCCGTAGCCGTCGGGGAACACGTGCCCGAGGTGGGAGCCGCAGTTCGCACAGCGCACCTCGACCCGCTTCATGCCGAGGGTGGTGTCCTCGATGTACTCCACGGTGTCGGTGATCGGCTGGTAGAAGCTCGGCCAGCCGCAGCCGGAGTGGAACTTCGTGCCGGACTCGAACAGCTCGGCCTGGCAGGCCTTGCAGCGGTAGACGCCCTTGGTCTCGGTGTCGGTGTACTCCCCGACGAACGGCCGCTCCGTGCCCGCCTTGCGCAGCACGGCGTACTCCTCGGGAGTGAGCTCCTGGCGCCACTCCTCGTCGGTCTTCTCCACCTGGTAACCCATGGCTCCCACGGTAATCGAGGGGACAACCCGAGCGGTGGGTACGACGCTTACGGAGCGGTGACGAGTCCTCCTCGGAGGGACCCGTGAGACCGGGAGCACACTTGACAACCTAAGTGTAAACGAATGTTACATTTTGGGTCGGAACGGTCGGGACCACCTGGCCGACGGAGCAGGAGGGGAGCACCATGCCGCTCGGGGAGCAGGTCACCTCACGCGTCCCGTGGACCCGGATCCGGCAGGCCGGCACCCGGCTGACCACGCCGTTGCACCCCGACGACTACCTGTCGCTGATCAACCCGCTGTGGACCGCCCGCGAGCTGCGGGGCCGGATCGAGCGGGTCGACCGCGAGACCGACGACGCCGCCACCGTGGTGATCCGGCCCGGGTGGGGCTGGCGTTGGGACCACCGTCCCGGTCAGTACGTCGGGATCGGGCTCCAGGTGGGAGGCAAGTTCCACTGGCGCAGCTACTCGATCAGCTCGCCGCCGGTGCATGCCGGGCGGACCCTGTCGATCACCGTGCGGGCGATGCCCGAGGGCTTTCTGTCCGACCACCTCGTCAACGGCTGCGAGCCGGGCACGATCGTGCGGCTGGCGGCTCCGGAGGGCGACTTCGTGCTCCCGGACCCGCCGCCGGCGAGGATCCTGTTCCTGGTCGGCGGCAGCGGGATCACCCCGGTGATGGCCATGCTGCGCACCCTCGACCGGCGCGGCACCATGCCCGACGTGGTCCTCCACTACTCCTCGACGACACCGAAGCGGATGATCTTCCGGACCGAGCTCCGGGAGCTCGCCGAGCGGCACGAGAGCCTGACCCTGATCGAGCGTCACACCGACCTCGACGGGATGCTCGCGCTGCGCGACCTCGACCGCGTCGTACCGGACTGGCGGGCGCGTGAGACCTGGGCGTGCGGGCCGGCCCCGATGCTCGACGCCGCTGAGGAGCACTGGGAGCAGGCCGGGCTCGAGGACGACCTGCACCTCGAGCGCTTCTCGGTCGAGCTCGGGGGCGACGGCGGCGAGGGCGGGACGATCACGTTCCGCAACTCGGGCAAGACCGTGGAGGTCGACGGGGCCACGACCTGTCTCGAGGCCGGGGAGTCCGCCGGCGTCGGCATGCCCTACGGCTGCCGGATGGGCATCTGCCACACCTGCACGCTGACCATGGTCGACGGCACGGTCCGCGACCTGCGCAGCGGGGCCGAGTTCGACCAGAAGAACGAGCGCGTCCAGACCTGCGTCACCGTCCCCGTCGGGGACTGCACGTTCGACATCTGATCTCGACAGGCTCGAGCAACGGGCCGAAGGAGGAACGAACCATGGCGATCAGCGACGTCCAGGAGTACACCCATCTGACCACCGAGGAGGTGGAGCAGCTCGGGCGCGAGCTCGACGCGATCCGCGCCGGGATCGAGGAGTCCCGCGGCGATGCCGACGCGGCGTACATCAACCGGATGATCACCGTGCAGCGGCGGCTGGCCGCCGCGGCCCGGGTCACCCTGATGGCCGGCCGGTGGAAGCCGGCATGGGTGGCCGGTACGACGATGCTCGGCGTCGCCAAGATCCTGGAGAACATGGAGATCGGCCACAACGTCATGCACGGCCAGTGGGACTGGATGAACGACCCGGAGATCCACTCCTCGACCTGGGAGTGGGACACCGCCCAGCCGGCCGAGCAGTGGAAGCACAGCCACAACTACGTGCACCACCAGTTCACCAACGTCCTGGGCCACGACAACGACATCGGCTACGGCATCCTGCGGATGGCGCGCGAGCAGCGGTGGCACCCGGCCAACCTCGGCCAGCCCGTCTACAACGCCGCGCTGGCACTGCTCTTCCAGTGGGGCGTCGCGCTGCACGACCTCGACCTCGAAGCGATCCGCAAGCGCGAGAAGGACCCGAAGGTGATGAAGCGGCAGCTGCGCCAGATCGGGCAGAAGGTGCGGCGCCAGCTGGCCAAGGACTATGTCGTCTACCCGGCCCTGAGCGGGCCCGGCTGGCAGGCGACGGTCACCGCGAACGCGACGGCCAACCTGATGCGCAACGTGTGGTCCTACGCGATCATCTTCTGCGGCCACTTCCCCGACGGTGCCCTGCACTTCACCGAGGAGGAGCTCGAGGACGAGACCCGCGCCGAGTGGTACCTCCGTCAGCTCCTCGGGTCGGCCAACTTCACCGGCAGCCGACTGCTGCACATCCTCTCGGGCAGCCTCGGCTTCCAGATCGAGCACCACCTGTTCCCGGACCTGCCGAGCAACCGCTATCCCGAGATCGCGGTCGAGGTGCGGGCGCTGTGCGAGAAGTACGACCTCCCGTACACGACCGGGCCGCTGTGGAAGCAGTACGGACAGGCGCTGCGCACGATCCTGAAGCTCTCGCTGCCCAACGGCATGACCTCCAGCGACCAGCCCGAGCCGCCGACCCCGCCGGTGTCCCGCGGGCGGCTCCGCGACGACCAGCGGCCCAGCCGCCGGCTCGAGACCGGCGCGTGGACCCGGGCCTCGGCATGAGGCTGTCGAGCCTGGGGCAGCTGCTCGCCCCGCGTCGGCCGCGGGTCGACGGCGCCAACGCGTCGTCGTGGTCGTCACCTCCGCTCGACCCCGAGCTCGGGGCCTCGGTGCCCTTCGTCTGTGCGTACGACGACGGGCGGGCCTCGCTCTCGCTGCTCAACAAGGCGCGGGTCACCCAGTGCGCCCTGAGCCGGATCTGCGGCGTCTGCGGTGCCGGGCTCGACCGGCCGGTGGCGTTCGTCGGCACGGCGGTGGAGCAGGGGCGCAACGCCTTCCACCTGCCGCCGCTGCACACCGGCTGTGCGGAGGTGCTGGTCGCCCTGGTCCGGGAGCACGGCGTACCCCTGCCCGGGCAGGAGTCGGTGGCCGACCCGGTGGTGGTCACCTCCTCCGGCTTCGAGTTCGTCCGGCCCACCGCCGCCGACCTCGACCGTCGCCCGGTCTTCACCCCCCACTGACCACGCTGAGTCGGCGCAAAGAGGCAGCACAACAGCGCTGGCTCGGCGCAGAGAGGTAGCACAACGACGCTGACTCGGCGCAAAGAGGCAGCACAACGACGCCGACTCGGCGCAAAGAGGCAGCACGAGAACGCTGACTCGGCGCAAAGAGACAGCACAACAGCGCTCACTCGGCGCAAGAGACAGTGCACTTCCCGGTGTCAGTACGGGTCGCGTGCACCTTTGTGCCGAGTCGGCGCCCTGCGGGTGCCTGTTTGCGCCGACTCAGCGTCATACGGGTGTGCCTGTTTGCGCCGACTCGGCGTCATACGGGTGTGCCTTTGCGCCGACTCGGCGTTGTTAGCCTGAGGTCATGCCCAAGACACCCGCCGCGGAGGTCGTGGTCCCCGGTCCGGACGGAGACCGGGCGGTGCGGGTGAGCAGCCCGGACCGGGTGATCTACGAGGCGACCGAGCGCACGCCCGAGGTGACCAAGCTGATGGTCGCGGAGTACGTCGCGAGCGTCGGCGACGGCCTGATGCGTGCGCTGCGCGACCGGCCGACGGCCCTGGAGCGGTGGACCTCCGGCGTCCGGCCGGGCATGAAGCTGGCCACCGGTCCGCAGGACAAGAACGCCGACGCGTTCTACCAGAAGCGTGTGCCCCAAGGAGCCCCCGACTACCTCGAAGCGGTCGAGATCACGTTCCCGAGCGGCCGGAAGGCCGAGGAGATCTGCCCGACCGAGATCGCCGTGCCGGTCTGGTGCGCCCACATGGGTGCCCTGACCTTCCACCCCTGGCCGGTCCGCCGCGACGACGTCGACCGGCCCGACGAGCTGCGGATCGACCTCGACCCCCAGCCCGGTACGACGTTCACCGACGCCGTCCGCGTCGCCGGCGTCGCGCGCGAGCTGCTCGAGGAGCTCGGCCTGCGTGGCTTCGCCAAGACCAGCGGCAACCGCGGCGTCCACGTCTTCGTCCGGATCGAGCCGCGCTGGGAGTTCGTCGACGTCCGGCACGCGGCGATCGGGTTCGGCCGCGAGCTGGAGCAGCGCGACGACGGGGTGACCACGGCCTGGTGGAAGGAGGAGCGGGGGCAGCGGATCTTCGTCGACTTCAACCAGAACTGCCGCGACCGCACCATCGCCTCGGCGTACTCCCTGCGCCCGATCCCCGGCGCGCCGGTGTCGACCCCGATGTCGTGGGAGGAGCTGGCCGGCGTCACCGACCCCGGGGAGTTCAACCTGTTCACGGTGCCGGAGCGGATCGCCGACGGCGACCCGTGGGCCGGCATCGACGACGAGCACTACTCGATCGAGCCGCTGCTCGCGCTGTTCGAGGAGCAGGGGGCGGTGGAGCTCAACTACCCGCCGGACTACCCCAAGATGCCCGGCGAGCCCCCGCGCGTGCAGCCGAGCAAGAAGGTCGCCGCGCACTGGGACGCCGAGGGCAACCGGGTCACCGAGTAGCGCCGCTGCCGACCTGCTGGAGGCTGCACAGGTCGAGCCGCTTCACGTGGAGCACGTGCCGGACCGCGGTGGTGAGCCGAGACCTCGACAGCTGTCCGGACCCCACGGCGTCGACCACGGCCTGCACGACCCGGCGAGTGGTGCCGGCCACGTCGTCGGGCGCGGCGTTGAACAGCGCCATGTCCTCCCCGACGCGCAGCGCCTGCACGGCGGCGCGAGGCACGTCGAAGCCCGCCGCCCTTACGGCGGCCGCCGACAGCGAGTCGGGCAGCACCAGGCCCGAGAAGCCGAGCCGGGTCCGCAGCAGGCGGTGCACGGCCGCGGGCGACAGGCTGGCGGGTCGGACGGTCAGCCCTGGTACAACGGCGTTGGTCACCATCACCGCCGGGATCCCGGCCCGGATCGCGGCGGCGAAGGGGCGTAGGCCGTCCCTGCGCAGCCGCGACCAGGGCTTGGTCGTCGCCGCCGTCACGTCGGTGTTGCCCGACGCGCCACCGAGGCCCGGAAAGTGCTTGACGACCGGTACGACGCCACCGAGCTCGAGCCCGTGGGCGAACGCCAGACCGTCCGACGTGGTCACCGCGCGGTGCACGCTGAAGGACCGCGTGCCGTCCGCGTTCGTCGCGCTCGGGCCCGGCCGGTCGTCCAGGTCGAGCACCGGAGCCAGATCCATCCCGACCCCGGCCGCCGCCATCCGGCCGCCCGTCCGGTGCGCGAGTGCCGTGATCTGCGCGGCGGTCATCGTGCGCGCCATCCGTCGCGCCGAGGGCATCGAGCCGACCAGGTTGGCCATCCGCTGGACGGTCCCACCCTCCTCGTCGGTCATCACCAGGGGGCCGATGCCACCGGGAGCCCGCGCGGCCAGTGCCGCCAGTCTGGCGGCCAGGTCGGGGGGAGCCGACGAGCCGAAGAGGATCACGCCGCCGGCACCGTCGGCGATCTCGGCCGAGATGGCGGCGACGTGGTTCTCGTCGACCGGCACGATCACGGTCTGCTCGGCGAGTCGGCGGACGCTCCAGTGGGCCAGCACCCGCGCCGTGGTGCAGGTGCTCGTGGTCAGGCTGCCGGGCTGGGCCTGGCTCGCGCGGTCCAGGCCGGCCGTGGCCAGGGCGGCGACGGAGAGCACCAGCGCCAGTCCAGCCGTCGTACGGCGTCGGCTGCTGCGCATGGTCGCTCCTCCTCGAGCCCCGGTCGTGGCACCGGCTCGTTCCGGCGCCGGGCCCTAGGCTGGGCCGCATGGACGCCCGGCAACCGGACCCTACGGGGCCGATGCGCCTGTCGGTGGTGATGGCCACGTTCGAGGGCGAGACCTACCTGCCCGAGATGCTCGACAGTCTGGCCACCCAGACCCGGCTGCCCGACGAGCTCGTGGTGCGTGACGACGGCTCCTCCGACGCGACGGTCGCGATCGTCGAGGACTTCGCCGGGCGGGCGCCGTTCCCGGTGAGGGTGCTGACCGGGGAGCGCCTCGGCTACGCGCAGAACTTCGTCTCGGCGAGCCGGGCGTGCACCGGCGACCTGATCTTCTTCGCCGACCAGGACGACTCGTGGCGGCCGGCCAAGCTCGAGACGGTCGCGGCTGCGGCGCAGGTCGACCGCAGCGAGGCGCTCTTCCACGACTTCGCGCTCATGTCGGGGGACGGCGCCGAGCTTGCGCCGTCGTACTACAGCCTCCTGGCGGGAAAGGGTTTCGGACCCGCGGTCGCGTTGAAGGGCTGCACGATGGCGGTGACCCGCAGGTTCGTCGAGACCTGGGGCTGGCCGGCTCCCGACACCTCGGTCTCGCACGACTTCTGGGTGGCGCTGCTCGCGACCGCCTTCGGGCAGCGGCGCAACCTCGACGCCGTCCTGATCGACCACCGGCTCCATGACAGCAACACCTCGGGGTGGATCCCCGACGCGTCGTCCCGGGTGTTCACCGAGGCGGGCGTGCCGGCCGGCGACGTCGACGTGCTGATCGACCTGGTCGTGAAGCGGCCCCGGCTGCGAGGCTGGACGCGGGCCTTCCTGGACGCCGCCGAGAGCCCGGGCGGACAGGTCGACCCGGCGGCCGCCCGGCAGCTGCAGCGCAGCCTGCGCACCAACCGCCGCCGGCACCGCGCCGCCCGCGGCTGAGCGTCGGCCGAGGGTCAGGCCTTCGGCTCGCGCTGGTTCATGGTGTCCTTCGTCCAGGCGCGGACCCCCGGCTTGACCGGGTGGTAGACCATGCCGGGCGTCTCGAAGCCGTCCGGTGCCTCGTGGAAGTAGCGGTCCCGGACCGGGCGGAACCCGAAGGTCAGGGCGTCGGGCCGGCCGCTGGGTGACTTGCCGAGGTAGATCCGCGAACGACGCTCGGGCGGCGTGAACGACCCCTCGTTGCCCAGGTCCTCGATCCGGGCGCCGCTCACCAGCGCCGAGGTCGCCAGAGTGAACTCGTAGTGGCCCTGCCACCGGTCGTCGGCCATCGCGACGGCGTAGGTGTTGAGCAGCCGGCGGGACACCCGCATCAGCGGGTTGAGGGAGCGCACCATCTGGTCGTCCCGGACCCACTCCGGTGCCCGCGCCCGACTCCAGTGGTTCCACCGCGGCTGCTCCGAGCGGTACATCAGCGTCGTGGTCAGCAGGTCGGCGTCGTTGTCGGCGAACTGGGCGAACAGGTCGCCCCACTGCCCGGAGTAGTCCACGTCGTACTCGAACACCCAGGCGTGGTCGGCCGGGAGCGCGCGCAGCACCGGGATCAGCAGGGTGTCGAGGTAGCCGCCCTGGACCCCACCGTGGGCCACCATCGCGCGGTAGCGCGCGGCCAGCACCTGCGCGGGGTCCTCGTAGGCGAACGGCGCGTGGGGGCGGGCACTGGTGTCGTGGCTGAACACGAAGTGCCACGTGATCAGGTGGCCGCTCTCCTTGACCAGCCGCTGGAAGTGCCGACGGATCCGCGGCGAGCGCTGGTGGGTCAGGAAGATGCCCTCCGCCGTCATCGAGCGCCACCGTGCAGAGCGGTGACGAACCGTCGCCGCAGCCAGCGGCCGCGCAGCGCCGGGATCAGCCGACGGGTGCCGGGAGAGGTACGACGGGTCAGGTCGACCAGGATCGGCGCGCCCGCGATCTCCACGACCGAGGTGCCGGCGCGCCCGAGCGGGCGGACGCGGACGTCGTCGACCGGGACGTCGAGCACCACGCCGGTGGCGCCGCTGGCACTCAGCCGCAGCCGTCCGTCGGCCACCCTGACGTCGTACGACGACAGCGCGTCGGTGGGCAGCGAGCCGCTCGCGACCCGCGCCGTGCCCGCGAAGCCGGCCCGACTCACAGCCCGGTGACGCCCTCGCCGGCGCCCGCCTGCTCGTCGAAGCTCTCGTGCTCGAGCAGGTGGAGGAGGGGGACCCCGATCCGGCGGCGCGCGCGGGAGGTCCAGTCGACATGGAAGAACTCCGCGACCACGTGGGAGCGGGTCAGGATGATCGCCTCCCCGGCGTCGAGGCGGGCCACGCTCGCGGCGAGAGCGGTGATCGGGTCGTCGTCGACAACTTCTCCGTCGGCGGTGGCGCCGGCTGCAGTCAGGGCCGCCAGGGTGCTCGCCAGCTCGGCGGCGGACTGGTGCTCGGTGTACTCGCGGGCGGTCTCCAGCTCCTCGAGCGAGACGGGGCTCGCGGGCGCGACCAGGCCGTCACCGTTGATGGAGCCCATCGCCGCCTCGACCCGGGCGGCGGCGTCCTCCACCGGCAGGAGCACGTGGTAGTGCACGTCAGCCTCGAGGGCCTCGTGCAGCGAGTGCACCTGGGCCGCGTCCTGGGCTGTCAGCGCCTGCTCGACGAGGAGGACGACGGTGTAGGTCTCGCTCATGGCTGCTCCCGGTGGGGTGGTGGCGCCGAAAGCCTAGGTCATCCGCGGGCCGGGCCGGTCACGGGCCGAGCACGTCGGTCAGGTCGTAGGACGCCGCCTCCTCGAGCTGGTCGTAGCCACAGCTCTCGGGGTCGCGGTCGGTGCGCCAGCGCCGGAACTGCGCGGTGTGCCGGAACCGGCGGCCCTCCATGTGGTCGTAGGCCACCTCGATCACCAGGTCGGGACGCAGAGGCGTGAAGCTGAGGTCCTTGCCCTGGCTCCACCGGCTCTGCGTGCCCGGCACCCGGTCGGGGTTGGCGGTCAGGAACTCCGACCAGCGGCCCCACGGGTGCTCCTCGATGGGGACGACGAGCGGCTGGAGCTGCTCGATCAGCTCGGCCCGCCGGGCCTCGGTGAAGCTGGCGCTGACCCCCACGTGCTGGAGCTCGCCGCCGCCTCCGGCGCCGTCGTACAGACCGAGGAGCAGGCTGCCGAGCAGGGGCCGCTCCGGGGTGCTGGTCTTGTGCTCGCGATAGCCGGCGACCACGACGTCGGCGGTGCGCTCGTGCTTGATCTTGAGCATGGTGCGGGCGTTCTCCGCGTACGGCGCGTTGAGCGGCTTGGCGACCACGCCGTCCAGGCCGGCGCCCTCGAACTGGTGGAACCAGCGCTCCGCGACGGCCGGGTCGCTGGTCGTCTTGGTCAGGAAGCACGGGCCGGCCAGGCCGGCCAGAGCCTGCTCCAGCGTCGCGCGACGCCGGGAGAACGGCTGGTCGACGTACGACGTGTCGCCCAGCGCCAGGAGGTCGAACGCGACGAACCCCGCGGGCGTCGTCTCGGCCAGCATGTCGATCCGGCTCTTGGCGGGGTGGATCCGCTCCTGGAGCGTCTCGAACTCCAGCCGGTCGCCGCCGTCGGCGCCGCGCAGGGCCACGAAGATCTCGCCGTCGAGGACGCACCGGTCGGGCAGCTGCTCGCGCATCGCCGCTGCCACCTCGGGGAAGTAGCGGGTCAGCGGCTTGGTGTTGCGGCTGGCCAGCTCCACCTCGTCGCCGTCCTTGAAGACCAGGCAGCGGAAGCCGTCCCACTTGGGCTCGAAGCTCAGCCCACCGACCCCGTCGACGACGTACTTCGCCGGGTCGGGGATCCCCTTGACCGACTTGGCCAGCATCGGCCGCACCGGCGGCATCACGGGCAGGTCCATGCCGCGACCCTAACCCGACCGCCGGACATACCTAGGTCGGCGATCAGTGGCCCGGAGGCCCGGGGCCGCCGACAAGGTATGTCCGTGCGGCGTGGCTCCCCGGGCAGGAGTCGAACCTGCGTCGCTAGTCCTGATTCAAAGTCAGGCGGGCCCTACCGGCAGACCAACCGGGGATCGTTGGGGCTCAGGTTACTGATCGCGCAGGTCAGACCCCATTTGCGGCCCCGCCAAGAGGCCGTTGCGGCCACCGCAAAGACGGTGCCCTCGTGTGCCAAGTTGGCTGAATTGGAGTGTTGGCACACGAAACGCACCGCTTGCGCCTGGAATCTACCGCGCCCAGGCCTTGGCCCGACTCTGTTCCGCCGGCGTCACCCGAGAGGAGCCGAAGGCTGACTGCCGGAGGTTGCACGCCCGCGTCGCCGGGGAGAGCGAAAGCGCGCGGCTGTCGGCGGTTCGTGTAACAGTGGCCTTCGCGCTCGGGCGCCGGCGGACCCAGTCCCCGAGCTGAACGGGGAAAGGAAGACATGAGCGACATTCCGGGGGAGCTTGAGCGCGTCCGCGGCGCGTTCGAGCAGCCCACGCTCACCCTCCTCCACCAACGCCAGGCGCCGGTCATCATCGCCATCTTCCGGTCGTCATTCGGCCGCGACACCCGCTTCGTGCCGGCCGCCCGACTCCACGACCAGGTCGACGCCTATCTGACCGAGCTCCGGCTCGCCGGACTTGCCGAGCTCCCATCGGGCGCCGGCCGAGACCTATGCCTGCGATGGATGCGCGGCCGCTGGCTCGTACGCAGCACCGACGAGACCGGCGCCGAGGTCTACTCGCTAACGTCCCACGCCCAAGACGCCCTCGCCCTGGTCAAGAGCCTCACCCGCGAACGGGCCAGCCTCAGCGAGCACCGGATCTCCACGATCTTGTCCGCGGTCCGCCGATTTAACGCCGAAGCGAACCCCGACCCACGCGCCCGCGTCGAGATCCTGGACGCCGAGATCGCCCGGCTCACCGCCGACCGCGACCGCATCACCCAGGGCGCCGAGCTCACCCCCGTGACGCCCGACTACATGCTCGAGGGTTACACCGAGCTCCTCGGGCTGGTCGCCGGCCTCCCCAGCGAGTTCGCTCGCGTCGAAGAAGCGTTCGGCCGGATGCGCTCGGACATCCTCGCCTCCTTCCGAGCCGAGAGCAGGTCCGCCGGCCAGGTCATTGACGACTACCTCGAACGTGCCGACAGGATCCAGACGGCCACCCCCGAAGGCCGCGCGTTCGCCGGCGCGTTCACCCTGCTCCGCGACGAAGAGCTTCTGCTGCAGCTCCGCGAAGACCTGACCGCCCTCGTCAGCCACCCGCTAGCCGGAGAAATCCTGCTCGACCACGACCGCCGTGAGCTCCGCGGCACCGTCGCGCTGATCCGGCGCGGCATCGACGACGTGCTCGCCCAACGCAGCCGCGTCTCGGCCACGCTGCGGGAGTACATCGTCACCCACGACATCACCCGCGACCGCGAGCTCGACGACACCCTCCGCAAGCTCGAAGCCGAGCTCGACACGTGGATGGAGACCGCTGGCCCCCGCGCCCACGTCCCCCTGCCGCTGCTGCCGGCCCGCGTCGACGTCAAGCACCTGCGCGAGAGGTTCCACGACCCCGCCAACGAGCTCGCCCCGGCTCCGCTCCAGGAGCTGGCCGACGAGCTCCCCGAAGCGCTGTCCCTCGACGAGCTCCGCCGCCAGGGCGGGCCCACCCTGGAAGCTCTCCTGGGCTCCTTGATGGCAGCCCTCACCGACCCGGATGCACGCGCCTCTCTCGGTGCCATCTTCGACGCCCTCGACACCGACATGCGCCGGCCCGTGGAGATCCTCGGCCTCCTCCACCTCGCCACCAACTACGCCGAGCTCCAGCAGGAGCCGCATGCTGACGAGAGCTACCGCGCCATCCGGCCCGACGGCACCGAACGCGACTTCGTGCTCCCCAAGCTCCATCCCACCCTCGACAACCCGGACGAGCCGCACGCGCAGATTGACCCGGACGCAGGCGGCGGCGCAGGCACCGATGCGTCGACCGATCGTGACTACTCGGAGGTGACAGCCTCATGACTGACCAGCACACCGACCTTGACCTCCACGCCGTCGGGGCGGTCTCGCCAGCCGACCCAGCTGACTCGTCGGCCGACCCGGACGAGGTCACCGGCGCGGCCGAGACGACGGGCGAGTCGATGGGCAGCGGGGACGACGCCTACCTCGACGACCTCGACCAGTCGACCCTGGCCCTGTGGGAAGGCGATGAGGGAACCCTTGACGTCGCGGCCCGCAGGGCGCTGGTCGTGCTCCTGAAGAATCGGTTCATCAGCGCGCAGACCCACGCCCGCGAGTGGAAGGCCCTGCTGGAACACCGTCGCCTGATCCGGGCCCGCCTCAACGACCTGTTCCTCGACCTCCACCTCGACCTCGACCGCGAGGTCGCCTACAAACGACAGGTCGTCCCCGAAGGGTCCGGCCGGTACCCGACCCTGCTCTACGACGCCCCGTGGGGACGTGAGGACACCATCCTGCTGGTCTTCCTCCGCACCCGGCTCCGCAGCGAACAGGCATCCGGCGCCGACCGGGTCTTCGTCGACCGCGAGGAGATGCTCGAGGCCATCACCGAGTACCGGCCCGAGCACGCCACCGACGCCGCCGGCGACGCCAAGCGTGCCGCGAAGGCCATTGAGACCGTCTACAAGGCCGGCCTCTTGATCGGACCGAGCACCGGCGACCGGTTCGAGGTGAGCATCGCCATCGAGGTCCTGCTCCCGCTCGAGCGCCTCCAAGACCTCCTGCGGTGGCTAATGGACCAGAACGGGACCGACCCCGAGTCACCCGACAGCGAGGGCAACAGCAGGCAGGGCGACGACGTCGCCGAGCAGCTCGAGTCGGCTGTGGAGGTGAGCTGACGTGACCACCTCCGACGTCACCACACCCGCGCTCAGCCACGAGGAAGTCGACCAGCCTGCCCCCGAGCCCCCCACTGAACCCGCCGCCGAACCCGCCAGCGGGCTGGTCTTGCAGCAGCGTGACCTGCGCGAGACCGGCGAGCGGACAGTCCAGTGGCGCGCCGAGACCTTCCAGCTCGTCAACTGGGGCGGCTTCGAAGGCCGGGTCAGGTTCCGGTTCCACCCCGGAGCAACGCTCATCAGCGGCGCGTCCGGCACCGGGAAGAGCACCCTCCTCGATGCCTACATCGCGCTGATGATGCCGGCCGACACCCCATTCAACGGCGCCTCCAACGACGCCGTCACCGGACGAGCACGCGGCGCCGACCAGCGCAACCTCCTGTCCTACCTGCGCGGCAAGACCGACACGGTCACCGACAACGACGGCCGCGCCGTCGACCACATCCTCCGCGGCCAAGGCCAAGACTCCTGGGGCGCGGTCGGCATGACGTTCGTCAACGACCACGGCCAGCACTTCACCGCCCTCCGCGCTTACTACGTCCCCGCCCGGGCGACCCGCACCAGCGACATCCTCATGCGGATGGCGACCCTCGACGACGACATCGACCTCGCCGACCTCGAAGCCCTGCTCGGCCAGTCCTTCGCCCCCAAGGCGCTGCGCAACGCGTTCCCCGGCCTGCGGAACCACGACAGCTACGCCTCGTTCGCCAACAACCTCTATACCCGGCTCGGCATCGGAGCCAACGGCGACGGCGCCAAGGCCCTCAAGCTCCTGGTCCGTATCCAGTCCGGCCACCAGATCCGGACCGTCGACGAGCTGTTTAAGGAGATGGTCCTCGAACGGCCCGCCACCTACGAGACCGCCGACAGCGCCCTCCGGCACTTCGACAGCCTCGAGGCTTCCTACCTCGCGATGCAGACCGAACAGCAGAAGGCCGACCTGCTCGGCCCGGTCACCGAGATCCACGACAACCTGGTCGCCGCTCAAGACGAACTCGAGACCATCGACACCGTCGGCCTCACCTGCGACGGCGACACCCCGCTCAAGCTGTGGACCCTTTACACCGAGGACCGGCTGCTCGGCCTCGCCGCCGAAACCAACAAGCAGGCCGGGCAGGAGACGGGCGACCAGCTCGACGCCGCGAAGTCCGCCGAACGCGTCACCCACGAGCTCCTCGAGCAGACCAAGAAGCAGCATCGCGACAGTGGCGGGGAGACCCTCGAGCTCCTCGGCCTCGACATCGCCCGCGCCACCGAAGCCCGCGACCAGCGCCTGGCCCGCCGCCACCAGCTCGTCGGAGCCACCGCCGCGATCGACACGCCGTTCGGCACCGCCGACGACTTCGCCCAGGCTCGGCAGAAGGCAGCTGAGTTCGAGGGCGCCTACCCCAAGCGCAGCGAGAATCTCGGACGGCAACGAGACGAGGTCGTCCGAGGCGAGTTCCCGCTTCTGGAACGCCGGCGCGACCTCACCGCCGAACGCTCCAGCCTCGAAGGCCGCGCCGGTCGCGTCCCCAAGCACCTCGACGACATGCGGGCCGCGGTCGCCGAAGCCGCCGGCATGGACCCCGCTGACCTTCCGTTCCTCGCCGAGCTCATCGACATCCCGGCCGACGAGTCCAGGTGGCGCGTCGCCATCGAGACGGTCCTGGGAGCCTCCGCCCGGCAGATGCTCGTCCCCAAGGACCGGTTCGAGCAGTTCTCCGCAGCCATCGACCCGCTCCGCCTCCGCGGACGGCTCACGTTCGTCGGCGTCCCCCTCGAGACCGACCACGGCCAGAACGCCGGTGACACGACCGGTGACTCGACCAAGATCGCCGGCAAGCTTATCTTCAGGGACACCCCGTTCACTGCCTGGGTCCGCCGCCACGTCAGCGACCCCGGCCGGAACGCCCGCTGCGTCGAGACCAGCGACCAGCTCGCCGGCGTCCGGATGGCAGTCACCCTCGCCGGCCAGACCCGCCAGGGGATGCGTGGCAGCCACGGCCGCAGCGACGTCTCCAACATCATCGGGTTCAGCAACGAAGACGCGATCGCCGACATCGACGCCGAGCTGGCCGACATCGAACGACAGCTCACCGAGCTCGACCAGGCCAAGGGCGCCGTAGACGCACAGATCCGGCAGCTCGACCGGCTCCGCACGGCCTACGACGCGCTCGGTCACTACACGTTCGCCGAGATCGACGTCGACGGCGCCGCGGAGACTATCCGGCAGCTCGAAGCGGACCGCAAGCGCATCCTAGACGCCGACGACAAGCTGCAGGAGCTCCAGGCTCGCATCGACTCCCTCGACGGTGACCTCGAGGAACGACGCCGGGCCCGCATCCGGCTCACCGACCGTCGCGACCAGCTCGCCCGGGAGCAGGAGACCTTGGTCGACCGACAGGACGAGGTCACCAACGACGTCATCCGCATCGAGGACCGGGAGTCCGTCGAGCTCACCGACGCCCAGCGGGAACGCCTCGACACAGCGTTCAAGAAGGCTGCCGCGCCCGCCGACCCCGACAACCTCGACGAGTTCGTGCCCAACCTCGTGCGTCTGAAGTCGAGCCTGACCGACGCCGTCGCAACCGCGGAACGGACCGTAAAGTCCTCCACCGCCGAGCTCGAGCGGATCTTCGCCCAGTACCAGCTGCAGTGGGAGGACCCCAACCTCAGTCGGACGGTCGAGTCCTACTCCGACTACGCGCGGATCCTCGACCACATCGTGTCCACCGGCCTCCACGAGCGTCGTCTCGTGTGGCGCCAGCGGCTCACCGAGTGGAGTGGCCAGGATCTCGTCCCGCTGTACGGGGCGATGCGGTCAGCGGTCCAGGAGATCGAGGAGCGGCTCCACCCGATCAACGACATCCTGGCCGGGCTGCCATTCGGCGCGAACAGGAACCGGTTGCGCATCCACCTGCGCACCCTCATCCGCGAGGACGTCCAGGACTTCACCCGACAGCTGCGCAGGCTGTCCTCCGAGGCGACCCGCGAGCTGCCCGAGAAGGAGCTCGAGACCCGGTTCAAGCAGCTTCAGCAGTTCATGAGCCGCATCCGACGCCGCGAAGACCCGCGGTACAACCCCGAGCTCGCCGACCGCGACCGGCTCCTCGACGTACGCCGCCATGTCGAGATAACTGCCGAGCGTTACGGCAGCGACGGACAGACCCTGTCCACGCACTCCGCGCTCGGAGGCAAGTCCGGCGGTGAGAGCCAGGAGCTCGTCGCGTTCATCGTCGGCGCCGCCCTCCGGTTCCGCCTAGGCGACGAAGAGCGCGCCCGCCCCAGGTTCGCGCCGGTCTTTCTCGACGAGGGGTTCGTGAAGTCCGACGCCGAGTTCGCCGGCCGCGCCGTCCAGGCGTGGAAGGGCCTCGGGTTCCAGCTCATCGTCGGAGCGCCCCTGGACAAGGTCACCGCCCTCGAACCGCACATGGACGAAGTCCTCGCCATCACCAAGAACACCGAGACCGGCTACTCGTTTGTGCACCGGCTCCGCGACCCCATGATGAGCACCCAGTGAGCATCGAGTGAACGGCCGACAGCCCCGCCCGGAGACCGTGCGGTGAAGACACCCGACCGGATCCTCGCCGACGTACGCCGCCGACTGGACCGAACCTGGGCTGCCGCACTGGCCGGCACAGGCGGCATCGACGGCTCCGATGGGGGAGCCGATGAGGCAGCGTGGCCGCATGCGTTCCCCGTGGGCCAGCCCAGCTCACGCGACCTCGGCTCCGACTTTCCCGCGGCCGTGCGCGACGTCGCCGGCTGGCGCGACTGGGCGGCCACGCATGACGCGACCCTGCGTTACCGCAGCCGCGTCGTGCTCGGCACGCCGCAACAGTTCCCGACTCACCTCGAGGTCCCAGACCTCGACTCGGCGGCGCGACTGTGCGGACCGCCGTGGCCCGAACGCCTCGCACGCGGACGCGACCGGCTAGCGGTCCTCACTGAGCGGTACCCGCACCTGACCGAACCGAGCCGCGTGGTCTCGAGCGTCGACTCGTACAGCCCGCTCGACTTCGGCCTGCTGTGCCGGGCGGCGGACTGGTTCGCGTCTCGCGGCCCCGCCGAAGGCCGGCCTCGGCTCACGCCACGGCAAGTACCCATCGAGGGACTGCACGCCAAGTGGCTCAACACCCGCCACGCACTCGTGCGTGAACTCGCCGGGATCGACGACCTCGGACTCCTCCCACCCCACCAGGCTCGAATCCACTTCACCTACCTCGACCCGGACTACCGAGCGCGCGGCGGCCGCATCCACGACAGCGCGACCGTCGGCGATGCGGTCACCCTGCCGTACCAGCCCAAGATCGTGGTCATCTCCGAGAACAAGGACACCGCCATCCACTTTCCGCCGGTGTCCGGTGGCGTCTCGATCGAAGGGATGGGCCGCGGCGGGAACACCGCCGCAGCCTTCGACTGGCTCGTCAACGCCCCGGCGCTGTTCTATTGGGGCGACATGGACGCTGACGGCCTGGAGATCCTCGACGGATTTCGCGCCGCCGGCGTCGCGGCAACCTCGCTGCTCATGGGCACTGCCGACTACGACACCTGGGAACGGTTCGGCACCAACCACGACCCGCGCGGCCGGCCGCTCGCGCCACGCAACCCGCGCCCCACGCCCCATCTGACCGCCAACGAGCTCGCGCTCTACCAGCGCCTCATCTCCCCCGGCTGGACCCGTCATCGCCGCATCGAGCAGGAACGCATTCCGCTCGATAGTGCTGCCCAACAGCTGCATAGGGTGGTTTGCGATAACGGTCAGCCCTCACGGTCGGTCCTAGATGCTCAGCACTGACGTCAGGCGAGTTTGGCACCCATTGCCTTGCTCGGGATTCGCAGCAACGACAACCGATGACGGCGGAAAGACGCACACAGGGCCTCCGCGGCTGCGGAATGTCGGTAGAGGTGACATGCTCCGATCTCCGCATAGAAGATGGGAGCGAGCATGAAGGACGCGTTTGAAGTCTTCTGCCGAAAGACTGAGCAAACCCTCGCTGAACTCGTCGCTGATGGCCATGGCTCTCTGCTCAATTTGGCTGGCGCGCATGACGCGGCCTGGCATCCCAATGGATTCCTGGTGTTCGAACTGGGAGTACGCGGGCCCGGAATGTTGCGCCTACACATCTGGCCGACTGGACCACGTCAGATGCGAGGTGCAACCGCCCACCTGCATACGCACGTCTGGGACCTGTACTCGAGAGTGTTGGTAGGTCGCTACACGGAACGCATGTACGAGGTCGCCCCTAATGACGCAGACGGTGCCCGCGAGTTCCAGGTCGCTCGTATCGACTACGCCCGGGACCGAAACACGCTGACAGATTACGCTGTTGGACACCTACGGCCTGAGCGTGTAGTCAATGCCGAGGCTGGTGAGTTCCACGCAGTCCAAGCTGGGGAGGTTCACGAAACACTCATTGTCTCGGAAGCATACGTCGCAACGTTGCTGATCGTGTCGCCTCCACGCCTCGACGAGGCCCTGATCTACTCAGATAAGCTGCTTCCAGCAGCTGAGCACGTCCGTCGAGTGCTGAGTCGGGATGAGCGGGACGCAGTTCTAGATGAGTTGCAGTACAAACTCAGCATGGAGGCGGGAACATGAGCTCTGGACCCGGTCCGCTTCGACGCCTGCTCCGTTGGTGTGCAGCCGACATACGAAGCGGCAAGACAATCGACCTATGGCTACTGATGGCCGCTGCGGCCGTGTTCACTGTCTTGGGCGCGACCGGCGTCACCAGTGTGCAGACGCTCAGTTCGGTTGTACTCGCCCTCCTCGCAATTCTGGCCATCTCCCAACTTCGGGGCCGCGAGGAAACGCGTGCGTTGATCTCTTCTTGGCGGCGCAGCCGGACGGACCTGTTTGAAGCTTCCTTTCCCGACTCCTACTACTACGCTCGAGCGCGCGCGGGGCACTCTTATTGCTTCGCGGGGATGACGATGCAGAGGACGCTTCCAACGATGCGCGTCGATCTGGAGAGAATCCTCGCGAACGGCGGCTCGGTGCGCCTCCTCCTGCCGGATCCCGACGATGAAGTGTTGATGTCGATGGTGGCCGCGAGCCGACAGAACACCACGACGCCACAGCGTGCCGCCGAACTCATACGACAGGCGTTAATGGAAATGCGAACGATTGGTCCTGGGAAGAGGGCAGAGGTCCGAGTCACCTCGGTACTTCCACGCGTGGGTCTCAATGTAATCGACGCAGACCAACCGGGCGCTTTCGTGATGGTCCAGATGTATCAGCTCCGCCCTCGGACCGAGCCGGGACCGATCTTCGCTCTAACGACTCATGATGGTCACTGGTTTCACCACTTTCGCGATGAGTTCGAGCACGTGTGGGCCGAAGGGCGAGAGTGGCAAAGCGACTAGCAGCCACCGCACTCTGGAGGCGGTGGCGCCTTTCGGCCCACGCGCGGAGAAATGGGCAAGCATCCCGGCGGGTAGGCGCGTGATATGTATGTCGACTCCAGAAGGGTTGCTGCGACTGAGCGCCCCGAGGCGCTGTCCTTTGCCGTCGGCGGGTTTCGCGTTGCGCCAGCGCTCATCGTGGGAGCCTGCATGGGGGCCGGCGCGGCGAGGTGCCGCACTACGCCCGAACGACGTTCTCAATCAGAATCGAGGCTGCCGTGCACCTGCGGAGGGTCACTGTCGACGGGTTCCGGGCCGCCGCAAGGGCTCCGCTGACCGTGGAATTCCCGGGGCGATTCGGCCTCTTGGTCGGGGCGAATGGCGCGGGCAAGACGACCGTCAACGATGCGATCTACTGGGCACATCGCGAACGGTTCCCGCGTCTGCAACCACCCGATGCTGCGGTACTCGGTCCGGCCCCCCGGAGGGTCTCGATCGAGTACCAGCTGGAGACCGACCCGGCTCACGAGGGGGCTCTGGGCACCTTCCTGACGTCGATCGGCGGCGGTGCCCCTGCGTGGACACGCACCCTTGAGCGCTCCCTAGGCCGGGTCCGCGCGACGGAGATCGACTCGTTGGTCGACGGTCACGAGCTGACCAGGTTGGTGTACTTGCCGGCGCTGCGGAATCCGGTGGATGAACTGTCTCGGCGCGAAGCGAACGTCCTCGTGGAACTGCTCCGCGCCGAGCAGAAGCGCAACCCCTCGGCCGGATCCCTGCAGGGCGTCCGGGCCAAGGCTCAGGACCTGCTGGGCAACTTGACCGCGCTGAACCTGGTCAAGGAGGTTCAGGGGCGCATTGCGGACAATCTCAGGACCCTGACCGCCGGCGTGCAGGAGCACCACGCGTTCATCGGGACCCAACGTGTCGACGACCAGTACCTCGCGCGCGTACTCGAGCTACTGCTCGCAACCACTGCCAGCATGACCGACGCTCGACGCCTGGAAGCATCAAGCCTGGGCTACGTGAATCTGCTTCACATCGCGGTCACGCTCGCTGGGGTACCAGACCCTGCTCTTGCACCGGCCCCTTCAACACCCGTACCCGTGGCACCTGTGACACCGGGGGCCGGGCAAGGTCCGCCTGGCCAGGTTCCGCAGCCCGACGACGTTCCGGACAGCCCGGAGGAGGCGCAGGCTCGACTGGACGAGGCCGAGGCGGCGGCTGCTGAGGAACAGGACTCCTTCTACCCTTCGCTGTTCCACGCCACGGTTCTCATCGAGGAGCCGGAAGCGCATCTGCATCCGCAACTTCAGCACGGCCTCACCCGGTACTTGCGATCGACCGTAGCCGAACGTCCGGATTTGCAGGTCATCGTGTCGACCCACGCCGGCGACATCATCGCTGCTGCCAGGCCGAACGAGATGGTGGTCGTGCGACGCGACGCGACCGACGGCGTTGTCGCTCGACTCATGGCGAACATCCCTTGGGACGTGGACCTCGGCAAGAAAGTTCGCCGGATGGCGGAGTTGCACATGGACGCGAGCCGGTCAGGGGCGCTGTTCGCGGAGCGGCTGGTGCTGGTGGAGGGCATCACTGAAGCCGCGCTGCTTCGGGCGTTCGGGCGGGCATGGGCCGCCGGAGACCGCGCAAGACTGGCGTTCATCGACGCCCTGGCGATCGTGCCGATCGGGAACCGGATCGGCGAGTGGCCTGTTCATCTGCTGGCTGAGCCCGGGTTCGAGCTCGCTGCACAGGTGGCGGTCCTGTCTGACACCGACAACCGGCCCGAGAACCCCGGCGACCCGATGCCCGGGCCAACACCGCCCGCATGGCAGCAGAAGTTCGACACCTCTGACCATGTGGAGTGGTTCTGGTCCAAGCCCACCTTGGAACCAACCCTGGTCGCCGGCAACGAGACCCTCGTGACCGAGGCCATGAAACGCATCGGCAAGGACCTCGGCGAGACCCCCACGCTGGAGAACGTCGACGCGTTCTTCGCTAAGAAATCGAACCGGAAGTTCAAGGGCGAGTTTGCCTTCGAGCTGGCCGCCTTGGCTGACGAGAACCAAGCCAACCTCGAAGTTCCGGACCAGCTGCGCGAGCTGTTCGACTGGCTGTGGGAAGGCCACGCCCCGGTGCCTGAGACGCCTCCGGTGGACCCAGCGGCGCCGGTCGCCGAGCCGATCGTGGACGGCGAAGCAGCCGACCATCCCGCGATCGGCCGCCGGGACGCCGGTGGCGGCGAGGACTGATGGCAGTTCGGCTCACTAGCGAGCAAGTTCTCGCGGCAGCCTCGGAGGCGACGCTGGTCAACATCATCTCGGGACCTGGGTCTGGCAAGACGACCGTGGCCGCGGCGCGGTTCGGGTACCTGCATCACCGAGACCCCGACGGTCGCCGCGGAGTTCTCGGCCTCAGCTTCACTCGCTCAGCCGTGGGCGAGCTGCGATCTCGCATCACCGCTCGGTGGGGACACCACGCGACGGAGCTGCCCAATCTCGTGACGACCTTCGATGACTTCCACGTACGGGTTCTGCACCATCTGCTCGATCTTGGGCTCGCCACTTGGCCGGGAGGCCACCGGCGCCTCGACGTCATCGACGACTTCAGGGGGATCGACAGCGACTATAGGTGGCTCATTACCGGTAGCTACAGGAGGTACGCCGGCTGCGGCCCAGACGGCGTCATCACGAGCCTCTCTGAGCGGATCTCCAAGCCGAAGTTCGGATTCGGCAAGAAAGGTCCCCACCTGGCCGTGCTCGGAGGCGGGACCTCAAGCCACGACGACGTACGCCGTGCCCTCCGGACGGTGCTCAAGAACGTGCCCGGCTCCCGCGACGCGGTCGTCGCCTGGCTCGCCGCCAACTACCGACACGTGGTGGTCGACGAGATCTACGACGCCGACGAGCTCGACATCTTCATCTGCATGTGCGTCGCAGACACCACTACCGCGACCCTCACCTTGGTCGGCGACCCGTGGCAGGCGCTCTACGACTGGCGTGGCGCAACCCCGGAGAAGGTCGGGAAGTACCTCCTCGACAACTACCCATTCACACCATACGAACAGCCCCAGTCTTTTCGCTTCGCCACCGAGCAGACCATCGAACTCGCGCGAGCTCTGCGAGCGGGGGAGGGCGTTGCGCTGCCGCCAGTTGCCAGCACAGCGACCGACGTCGCGCTCGGCAGGAACTGGACAACGTTGTGGACGGTCGGCGACAACGTGCTTCCGCTCGCGTTCCGAACCGTGGGCAACCGCATCGACGCGGCACTGAATCTGCTCCTCGACGAGGTGACCCGCACGAAGCTGGGTCGGAAGTCCTTCGGCAGGCAGTCCGCGCTGGTCCACCTCGGTCTGCCGGAAGAAGGGATCGAGCAGATCATGCTCGAGCACTTCCGTCCCATCCTCACGGAACTCGTCGCCGGCCTGTCTGCCGTCGATGCACTTGAGCGGGTGCGGGACACGGCAGAGGCGGTGAGCCCGAAGTCGCGTCCGAGCAAACTCAGAGCGAGCGCTGAGGAGCAGCGAGCACAAGAGGTCGAGCGCTTGCGGCGCAGGCTCACTCGCGTTGACCTCATTCCTGGGCTCACCGTCCACCAGGCCAAGGGTTGTGAATGGCCTCGGGTGGGCGTAGCCCTCACCGCTGCACATGAGACGGCACTCGCCACCGGACTGACGAACGCGCAGGAAGAGGATTGCGTGGTCTACGTGGCGCTGACCCGGGCGAAGAACCTCTGCGGCTATTTGGCGCACGAGGACGAGCTCGGCTTTGGTGGGGACGACTAGGCGTTGTATCCCACGCGTTCTTGACGCGTCGCCGTGTCTGGATCCGCCGAGATTCGTGCATCCGGCTGGCGCCCCATGGCCAACCGGACGGCTATCCGAGCTGCCTAAACGGTGACCAGTTCGGCGATCTTCTTGGCGATGTCTTTCATGGAGTCCTCTGCCGTGCTCAACCCGTTGCGTGAGCCAAGGAGTGGGCTGACCGAGCGAATCTCGTCGTACGTAACGCCGTGCGCGACTGGAATCAGCAGGTCGCGAGACAGCAGCTCTGATAGCTCCTTCTCGGACACCCCGCCGCTCTCGATCCGCCGGAGGAATGCGGGAGTGATAAGGACGAGCCCGATGCGCGTCTTAGCCAAGCCCTTGTCGATCTCTCGCATGAACGGCTGACCGAGGATGATGTCCTTCTCGCTGAACCAAACCGATACGTCCTCGGCTTCGAGGAGGTTGTGCAGATCGGTAGCCGTCTCGCGCCGGTCGTCCCACGCGTGACAGAGAAACAGGTCGTACGACTCGGCTCGCGGTCCTACCGCCTCGACCTTATTGCGATAGCGGTCCAGCGCCGCAACTTCTTCCGCGGTATAGGTAACGGGCGAGGCTACCGGCGACCATCGAGGGCGCGCGGATCGGCCGCCACCGCCTCCGCTGGAGGAACCGCCACTCCTGGGGGTCGGGGTGGCCGACGAGTAGTGGGACGGAGGCGAGTAGTAGGACCGGTATGACGACCGTCCCCGACACGCGGGGCAGTTGGCGGCACCGCTTGACGTGCAGTGGCCTTCGCGAGGAGCTGTGCATTGGGCCATGCCTCGAGACTACGAGCGACCACCGACAGTTGGAGGCGTCCACGTCGCGTGACATGGACGCTAGTTCCCGCCGAGCGCCTGCCCGAATCATTCTGGGCGGTTCGACCGCTGTCTCGCCGGGGGTTGCACGGGCGCAGGTTCTGGCCTCGCACATGCGGCGTCGGCGATGGGGTGCGGCCCGCCCAAGGGCTCGCGCAGCTGTGGTTTCACCATCGCGAAGTTCCTTGAGGGCGCCGGGAATAGGTTCGGGATGACGTGCCGTTGTGCGGAGTGAGGCGGTTCACGACACGAACCTGTAGCTCGCTCTACTGCTGGAACGGTGGAGTGGCGTCCCAGACGTCCGACGATCAACCGCGCAACCCGCGCGGAATCCTGCTAGCGGGCGGCTAGTCCTGAGCCAGTCGAGGCTCCCCAGTTACCACTGGGTGATCGAGAGCACGAGGCGCTCGATCGGAACGATCTCCCTGGGGTGTTTCCTATGCCCTGTACTGCCTCTTGCAGCCGCGCCGTCGAGCCTGCTGACCCGATCAGGGTCGATTACGACCAGTCCCGCGCCCCGAGCTGTCTCCCGGGGTTCTCCTCGGCCGGGGACTCCTACGGAGCAGTCGTCGCCATCACGACCAGCTACGGGACGCGTTGCTACTCCCAAGGCGCCTACACCCTCGAACAGGCGGGCGCCTGGTTCCTGGGTATGTCCAGGGCCGCGGCGTACAAGGCAGCCGAGGAGGGCCGCATCCCGACGGTACGGATCTCCGAGCGTCGGCTAATGGTGACAGCCGGGGCGCTCGACCAGCTTCTGTACCCCGATGACTACCGGGTCACCCTGAGCGGCGCCGACGCCGGGACCGCCGCCACCCAGCTGGGGGTGGCGGTGTGAAGTCCACGACGACCAACACCTCGCGGCCGACAATCTACGACCATCTCGTGTCGGACGAGCCGCGGACACAGGCAGCGATGACTCGCCGCTCTCCGCGTGCGAAGGTGTGCGTGGACCCTGCGTTCTCCTATCTCCGGCTCAACCGCCGCAACACCCCTATGGACAAGGGGTTTGGGAGGACAGGGCTCTTCGCGCACGAGCGTTATCCCGCTAAGGAGATCCGCGACCACGCGGCGCGTGGCGGGAACCTCGGCGTCCGCACCGGCAAGCAGAGCAGCTGTTTCGTCCTGGACGTGGACCCCCGAAACGGCGGCGACGAGTCCCTCCAGCGGCTCCTCGCACGTCACGGCGACCTCCCGGCGACGTACACGGTCCGTTCGGGAGGCGGAGGACGCCACTACTACTTCCGGCTCCCCGACTTCGACGTCGCCAGCGGCACCCACCTGCTCGGGCCCGGGCTTGATGTGAAGGGCGAGGGCTCCTACGTCGTGGCTCCCGGCAGCATCCATGCACGCAGTGGGGCCTTGTACGAGGTCGTCGACGACTCTCCCATGGCGCAACCTCCGGACTGGCTGGTCGAGCAGCTGCGGCGACGCTATGAGCACAAGCAGTCCAAGTCCGGTCTCAGAACGGGCACCAGGGCGGTCGCCAAGGCGGCGCAGCCCGAGACTTGCTGTGAGGCGGTGGCGCGGACGGCCATCAAGCAGATTGCCAAGACGATGGACAAGCTCGGCGCCCTTCCCGATGGGAGGGGCATGACCATCCGCGGCAAACGGCGGACCTGGGATGACGGCTACTACATCCTCGCGTGCAGGTTGGTCGAGATTGCCACCTGGCCGCATGCATCGGTCAGTCTGGACGAGGTGGAGAGGCTCTACTTCGACCACGTTCGATCGGCGGGATTTCGGGTCGAGGCGCAACCGAACGGCGTCTCGGGGTGTCTGTGTAGGTGACCAGGGCGTGGATCTCGACGTGGACATCGATTTGGTCACGAGTACGACGCGACGCTTGCCCCGACACCGACCGACGGCTTGACTGCCGGAGGCCGACCTCGGGAACCGGTCACCGGCGGTGATGATCGGGGCGCGGCGGGCGCGTGCCGAGGAGGGGGAGCCGTGGAAGCCGTGGAAGCCGTCGCCGAGCGGACCGGCGGGCTCTCCGTGCGCTGCCAGGGCCTGGTCCACCTCTACAAGACCTTCGAGGGCCACGACGTCGTGGCCCTCCAGGGTGTCGACCTCAGCGTGGAGGCCGGTGAGCGGGTCGCGTTCCTGGGCCCGAGCGGCTCGGGCAAGTCGACGCTGCTCACCCTCTTCGGCGGCATCCAGCGCCCGAGCGCGGGCCGGATCTTCCTCGGTGACGAGGAGATCTCGCGGATGAGCGAGCGTCAGCTCACCCGGGTCCGGGCCTCCCGGGTCAGCACCATGCTCCAGGGCGCGACCCGCAACCTGCTGCACTACGCCACCGCCCGTCAGAACCTCCGCTTCAGCCGGGCCGCCAGCAACGACCCCGACCGCACGCTCGGTGACGGCGAGCTCCTGCGCCGGGTCGGCCTCGAGGCCATCGGCGACCACGTCGTGTCGGGGATGTCGGGGGGTGAACGGCAGCGCCTCGCGCTCGCCTGCAGCGTCACCAGCGCCCCGCAGCTGCTGCTGGCCGACGAGCCCACCAGCCAGCTCAGCCACGAGGACCGCGACCACATGCTCGAGCTGATCCACGGGCTGGGCAACGACTTCGGCACCACGATCCTGGTGGTCACCCACCAGCCCGAGGTGGCCGCCACCTTCCCCCGCACAGTCACCATGCGCGGCGGGCGGGTCGGCATGGAGGGGCGGGCCGGCGCGGAGTACGTCGTGGTGGGGGCCGAGGGCGTGGTGCACCTCCCCGCCCACATCGCCCGCGACTGGCCCCAGGGCACGCTGGTCCGGATCGAGCCCGAGCAGCACGACAAGCTGCTGCTCAGCCGGCCGGCCGAGGGCGAGGTGGACGTCCCGTGAGCCAGACCGCGCGTCCGGCGGCGGTCGGCAGCGGGGAGCCCGCCCTCGGCGAGCTCGTGCTCGAGGACGTGTCGCTCAACATCGCCGGTCGCTGGGTGGTGGAGCGGATGAGCCTGGCGTTCCGTCCCGGCGAGGTCACCTCCCTCTCGGGTCCGTCGGGCTCGGGCAAGACCACGCTGCTGTCGATCGCCGGGGGGATCCTCAAGCCCACCACCGGCTTCGCGTCGTACGCCGGCGCGCACATGTGGCAGGGCGACGGCGACCCGCGGCACGAGGTCGCGTTCGTCCTCCAGGTCTACGGCCTGGTGCCGATCCTGAGCGCCCGGGAGAACGTCGCGATCGCGCTCCGGGCGCGAGGCGAGCGGCCCCGGGAGGCCGACGAGCGGGCCGATCTCGAGCTGGCCCGCTTCCACATCGGCGACCTCGGCGACCGCCAGGTCGAGGAGCTGTCGGGCGGCCAGATGCAGCGGGTGGCCTGCGCCCGGGCCTTCGCGGTGTCCCCGCAGATCCTGCTGGCCGACGAGCCCACCAGCGAGCTGGACGAGGGCAACCGGGAGCACGTGATGGACCACCTCCGCGCCGAGGCCGCGCGCGGGGCGATCGTGGTCGTGGCCACCCACGACCCCGCGGTGGTCGAGGCGGCGGACCGGCAGCTCGTGCTCGACGAGGGTCGCCTGGTCGCGCCCGACGGCGCTCTGTAGGCCGGCGTGCTCCTCCGCAGCATCCGGGCCCACCTGCTCACGTCCTGCGCCACCCTGGCGCTCGCCCTCGTCGTCGGTGCCGGCGCGGTCGGGGTGACCGGGGCGGCCCGAGTCGGCCACACCCCCGGCGCGGTCGCGGCGATGCTGGCGCTGTACGGCGCGGTGGCGCTCGCCGAGCAGACGGCCCGGTCCACGGCAGCGCGCGCCCACGACGTCGCGCTGGCGCGGCTTCGGGGGATGACCGGCGTCCGGTTGGTCGCCTTCGCAGCGTCACCGCTGCTTGCGATCTGCCTGGTCGGCATCGGTGTCGGCTCGGCGGCCGGCGTCCTGCTGGCCGGCCGGATCGCCGACTCCTGGCACACGTCGTACTCCCTGGGCACGCGGGAGGTGGTGGTCGCGGTGGCCCTGCTCCTGGGTGCCTGGCTGACCGTCGTGCTCGTCGCCGCGGGGTCACTGCGACGGCCGCTGACCGACGCGATCTCGGTACAGCCCCGGCGCCGGGGCGACCCGCTGCTCGCCAGGTTCCTCGAGATCCTGGTGGTGGCCGCCGCCGTACTCGCCGTCTACGAGGCCCGGACCGGCAGCCACAGCTGGGTGCCGGTGATCGCGCCCGCCCTGGTCGCGCTCGCCGCCGGCCAGGTGGTGACCTGGCTGGTCACGCTGACCCCCCGCGCCGGCCGGCGGCTGGGTCTCTCGCTGACGAGCCGTCGGCTGCGGCGCGACCCCGATCCCGGCTCCGTCCTGAGGATCATGGTGGCGGCCGCCGTGCTGCTGGCCGTCACCCTGACCGGCAGCAGCGCGGCGTCATCCTGGCGCCTCGACTCGGCGCACCTGCGGGCCGGCGGCCCGACCGCGGTCCCCTTCACCGCCGGCGGTCTCCGGGCCTACTCGGCGTCGCACGACGCCGACCCCGACGGCCGCTGGCTGATGGCCGAGGTGGCCGTCGACGACCTCTCGCCGGTGTCGCGACGGGTGTTCGTGGACGCGCAGCGCTGGCCGGCGGTGGTCGGCGACTACTTCGGCGGCACCAGCGCAGCCGCGGTGGCCGACCACGTCCCCGACCTCGCCGGGCAGGCCGACCCGGTGATCCTCCGGGGTGCCGCGGTCGGGGCGCGGGTGTCCGGGCTGGCCCGCGGGCAGGGGCTCGTGCTCAAGGTGGAGTACACCAGCGACGCCGGTTACCCGAAGTCGGTCCGGCTCACCGTCACCCACGACGGCTCGGCCTCCGGGCGGCTGCCCGACTGCCGCGTCGGCTGCTCGCTGCTGAACGTCACCGCGCGCGGTGACGCGGCCCGGGTGGAGCAGGTGACGGTCGGGACCACGACGCTGCTGGCCGGCCCGACGGCTTACCCAGGGGGCCGCACCGCGACGCTGGTGGCGGCCATGACCGGGGTCCCGGCCGTCCAGCGGGCCCTGACCACCGGTGGCATCCGGCTGCGTCGCACGATGCCCGGGCTCGACGGCACCTCGCCGGAGGTGACCGTGCTCGGGACCGTCGGCGCGATCCCGCTGCTCGGTCGCTACGGCTCCCTGCTCGACCTGTCACGGGTGCTGCGCGGCGCGGTCGGCACGGTCGCGGCCGGCCGCGCGTTCGTGGTCGCGCGGGCCGACACCCCCGGGGCGGTGCTCGCGACCCTGCACGCCGACGGCGGTGGTGCCCCCACGTCGTACGACCGGGCGCTGGGCGTCCTGTCCGACACCCCGCAGGCCCGCGGCGACACCCTCGCGCTGCTGGTGTCCCTGGGAGTCGCGCTGGTGGCGCTGACCCATCTGGGGGCGTGGCTCGCCGGCCAGCTGTCGCGGCGTCGAGCCGAGGTGGCCGGCCTTCGGGTGGCGGGCGTCGGGCCACGCGCCGTCCGGGGTGCCTACCGCGTCGAGGCGTCGGTGCTCGGCCTGGTCGTCCTGGTCGGCTCCACGCTCGCCGCGGTGGCCACGACGCAGGTCCTGCTGCGCCCGATGCGGCTGGTCGGCGGTTGGGCCGAGGCGCCGCCGGTCGACCTCTCCCTGCGGCCCGAGGTGCTCGTCCCGAGCGTCGCCGGCGTGGCCGCGGTGGTCGTCCTGGGGTGCTCGGTGGTCTTCACCAGGTTCGGCCGTGCTGCCCGGCCGTCCGCCCTGCGGAGCGCGGACCGATGAGGGGCCTGGGCTGGCTGGTCGCCACGAGCCTGCGCGGGCTGCGGTCCCGCTGGGTGCTCAGCCTGGGGTCGCTGCTGCTGACCACGATCGCGATCGCGTCGGCGGTCGTCGGCCCGAGCTACCAGGGGACTGCTGCCAACTCGTTCGTCATCTCGCAGCTCGCGGCGCAGCCCCTGATCAACACCGGCCTCACCTACGACTACCGCCCGGCGCACGGGCAGACCATCGACTCCGCCGTTGCCACGGGCGTCGACCAGGCGCAGCAGGAGTCGGGCCCGGCGTTCCGGCCGGGTCACGCGATCGTCTGGCAGCCGCTGGCGGTCTTCGTCGCGCCCGGAGTCATCCCCCCCGGCGCCCAGCCGACCCTGGTCTCGACCCCGGGGGCCTGCACCCACGTCGCGCTGAGCGGACGCTGCCCCAGCGTGCCCGGGGAGATCGCGATGCTGGCCGCAGACGCGCACACGCTGGGCCTCCACCTCGGCAGCAGGTTCAACCCCTACCACGAGCCCGCACCCTTCACGGTGGTCGGCATCTACCGGCCGCGTCCCCAGGACGACGTCTTCTGGTTCGGCTCGGGCCGGCTCGAGACGATCCCGGCGGCCCAGGGTCAACGGCCCGCGCCGGCGCGGCTGGCCCCCTGGTTCACCGCCCAGGCCGGCATCGAGCTGCGGCACGAGCCCTGGCACGTGACCGTCGACCAGCAGCTGGTGATCGACGGGCACCTGTCCCCGACGGACGTGATGCTGGCCAGTGCCCGGGTCCGGGCGCTGACCCAGGCGGCGGCGCACAACGGCCTGCTGACCGGGATGAGCCTCGAGTCGGGCAACGAGCTCCCGGCCACGGCTCGCCAGCTGCTCAACCGCCGCGGCGTCGCGCGCTCGACCGTCGCGCCGGCGGTGCTCTCGCTGATCCTGGTCGCCCTCGTGCTCCTCTCGCGCCTCCTGTCCGCCGCCATGGTGCTGCGCCGCGGCGAGCTCGCCCTGGCGTCGTTGCGCGGCTACCGCCGTCGGCAGCTGTGGTTCCTCGGCATGCTCGAGCCCTTGCTGATCCTGGCCGCCGCCACCCCGCTGGGGGTCGGGCTCGGCTATCTCGGGTCGCGGGTCCTCGCTCACCGCTGGCTGGTCCCGGGGCTGCCCGTGCCGTTCGTGCTGGCCGGCGGTCTGGCCGTGCTCGGGGTGGTCCTGGTCACCGCGGTCGTGGCCGCGGTCGTCGTACGCGACGCCGTGAACGAGCCGCTCAGCGCCCAGATCGCCGGAGTCCGGCGCCCGGCCAAGGCCAGTCGCTTCCTGGTCATCGTCCGGCTCGCCCTGCTCGCGGCCGCGGTCGCGGCCCTGGTGACCGCGGCCAGCCGGAGCAAGCCCCGGGCCCCTGACGCCACCGACCTGGCGCTGCCGATGCTGCTCGCGGTCGCGGCCGGCCTGCTGAGTGGGCTGGTGGTGCTGGGCCTGGCCGGTCTCTGGGTCCGCTGGTCGGCCCGCCGTCGCGCCCTGTCGTCGTTCGTCGCGTCCCGCACGGTGCGCCGCAGGCGCGAGGGCACCCTGGTGATCCTGCCGGTGACCGCGGCCCTGACCGTGGCCGTGTTCGCCGTCGGCGTCTCGATGGCCGCCTCGACCTGGCGGGCCAGTGCCGCCGCGACCGAGGTGGGCGCCCCCCTGTCCTACCCGACCTCGCTGCCGCTGGCCCGGGCGGTCGGGCTGACCCACGAGCTCGACCCGGACGGCCGCTGGCTGATGGCGGCCGGGGTCGACTTCCCCCATGCCGACGAGGCCTCCTCGTTGCCGCTGCCGCGGATCGTCGTCGACACCACCCGGCTGGCCCGGGTCGCGTCCTGGCCCTCGCAGTGGACGCCGGGGATGTCGGCAGCCGACGTCGCCCGCGCACTCGGCCCGCGCCCGTCGGTGGTGCTGCGTGGCTCGCGCCTGACCATGACCGTCGACAACCACGTACGCGGCGAGTTCCACGACCTCGGGTTCGAGCTGAACCTGATCGACGACAACGGCGTCCCCCGGCTGGTCGACATCGGGCCCTTCGCTCCGGGCACGTCGACCTCGTCGGCCCGGCTGCCGACGTGTGTGAAGGGCTGCCAGCTCGAGACGATCAGCATCGGTGGCCCGGCCGCCCTGGTCGAGGCGATGCACGGACACGCCACCATCTCGCAGTTCGACGTCGACGGCTCGCCGGTCCCGCGCACCCTCGACCGGCCCTGGCACACGACCCCGTCCCAGGTGGGCACGCACACGGCGGTGGTGGGCCAGCCGCAGCTGAGCAACCGGCAGCTCACCGTCCGCGTCCGCGCCCGCTCCTCGTCGTCGTACGCCGGCATCAGCCCGGCCGGCGTCCCTGTGAACGTGCCGGTGCTCTGGGGCCGCCTCGCCACCCCGGTGCCGGAGATCCCGACCGGGGCCTCCGGCCTGTTCCGGGTGCAGTCGGTCGGCACGGCCGAGTCGCTGCCGTTCCGGGGGCCGTCCGGGATGATGATCGACTACACGATGTTCGCGCGCAGCGCGTCGCAGTTCAACAGTTTGGCCACCAACTTCATCTGGGCACGCGCGGACACCCCGCGGTCGGTGCTCGACCAGCTCGCCGCGCACGGCCTCGGCCACGCCGACACCGAGGTGGCGGCCAAGCACCTGCTCGACCAGGACGCGTTCGCCCTGGCGCTGCGACTCTACGTCGTGGTCACCGTGCTGGTGATCCTGCTCGCCCTGGCCGGCCTCGGTGCGAACCTCGCGGTCCAGCTCCCCGCGCGGCGCCGGGATGCGGCCTCCCTGCGGGTCGTGGGCGTAGGCCGGCGCGCGGTGATGCTCGGGGTCGTCGAGGAGTTCCTCGTCGTGCTCGGTGCCGCCGCGCTGGCCGGGGTGGCGGCCGGTGCCGTGGCGCAGTACGTCGTGGTCCGGACCGTGACCCTCGGCTTCGCCGACTCCACCATGACGCCGCGGGTGCTCCCGTCGTTCGACCTGACCAAGGCGGTCACGCTCAGCGGTGCCGTGCTGGTCGTCCTGCTCGTGGTGGCGACGGCGTTCGCCAACCTGACCGTACGCGGCGCGCGCACCTCCTCGCTGCGCGAGAACGCCCGCTGACCCCGCCCCCTCGGCCCCGGCCCTCGCCAGCTCGGCCCGCGGGGCGTGAAACCGGGATGCACCCGACGGCGGTGTCCCGGACAATGGCTCCTCGTGGGTCACGTGGATGTCGCCGGAGTGCGTTACGAGCTGCCCGACGGGCGGGTGCTGCTCGACGACGTGTCGTTCCGGGTCGGGGACGGCGCCAAGGTCGCGCTGGTCGGCGCCAACGGCGCGGGCAAGACGACGCTGATCCGGATCATCACCGGCGACCTGGTGCCGCACGCCGGGGTGGTCACCCGCAGTTGCGGCCTGGGCGTGATGCGGCAGATGGTCGGCGACCGGCTCGGCGACGACCCCAGCGTGGCCGACCTGCTGCTGTCGGTGTCGCCGCAGCGGGTGCGCGACGCGGCCGCCGACGTGGAGCGCTGGGAGCTCGCGCTCATGGAGACCGACGACGAGAAGACGCAGCTGCGCTACGCCGAGGCGCTCTCGGAGTACGCCGACGCCGGAGGCTACGACCTCGAGGTGGTCTGGGACGTGTGCACCGTGCGCGGGCTCGGCCTGCCCTACGACCGGGCGAAGTACCGCCTGCTGTCCACCCTCAGCGGCGGTGAGCAGAAGCGGCTGGTGCTGGAGTACCTCCTCGAAGGTCCGGACGAGGTGCTGCTGCTCGACGAGCCCGACAACTTCCTCGACGTGCCCGGCAAGATCTGGCTCGAGGAGCGGATCCGCGAGTCCGACAAGACGATCCTGTTCATCAGCCACGACCGGGAGCTGCTCGACCACACCGCCACCCGGATCGTCACCATCGAGCTCGGCAGCTTCGGCGGCGGCAACAGCGCCTGGACGCATCCGGGCGGGTTCGCGTCGTACCACGAGGCGCGCCGCGACCGTTTCGCCCGCTTCGAGGAGATTCGCCGCCGCTGGGACGAGGAGCACGCCAAGATCAAGGCGCTGGTGCTGCGCCTGAAGATCAAGGCGGAGTACAACGACGGCATGGCCTCGCAGTACAAGGCCGCGCAGACCCGGCTGCGGATGTTCGAGGAGAAGGGACCGCCGACCGAGCAGCCCCGTGAGCAGCAGGTGACGATGCGCCTGAAGGGCGGCCGCACCGGCAAGCGGGCCGTGGTCTGCACCGACCTGGAGCTGACCGGGCTGATGAAGCCCTTCGACCTCGAGGTCTGGTACGGCGAGCGGGTCGCGGTGCTCGGCAGCAACGGCTCGGGCAAGTCGCACTTCCTGCGGCTGCTCGCCGCGGGCGGCTCCGACCCCGACGTCGAGCACCGGCCGGTGGACGACACCCGGATCGAGCCGGTCGACCACACCGGCAAGGCCAAGCTCGGTGCCCGGGTGCGCCCGGGCTGGTTCGTGCAGACGCACGCCCACCCGGAGCTCATGGGCCGCACCCTCCTGGAGATCCTGCACCGCGGCGACGGATCGCCCGGCGGTCGCGCCGGGATGGGCCGCGAGGCCGCCGCGCGGGTGCTCGACCGCTACGAGCTGGCCCACGCCGGCGAGCAGACCTTCGAGTCGCTCTCCGGCGGCCAGCAGGCGCGCTTCCAGATCCTCCTGCTGGAGCTCTCCGGCGCGACCCTGCTGCTGCTCGACGAGCCGACCGACAACCTCGACGTGCAGTCGGCCGAGGCGCTCGAGGCGGGGCTCGAGGCGTTCGACGGAACGGTGGTCGCGGTCACCCACGACCGCTGGTTCGCCCGTGGCTTCGACCGCTTCCTGGTGTACGGCGCGGACGGCGAGGTCTACGAGTCCGACGGGCCGGTGTGGGACGAGGCCCGGGTGAACCGCGCCCGCTGAGCGCATCAGCGTCTCGCGGATCTACAGGCCAGCCCAGGCGTGGGTGGGACCCGCAACGAGAGTCACTTCGCCGGGCGCGACTGCTCGCAGGTCACAGCGGTAGCCGACTGACATGAGTGGACGAGCTTTCGGCAACGCTCGTTGTCTCACACTTCCGGGCTCCGCCACCATCCACATGCGATCGGCCGTCCGGGGTCACAGCTCGTGCTTGTCGATAGGCGAGTACGAGGCCCGCGCTCCATCCCAGCGCGCGACCTCCGGGTGGCGGTCCGATCGCGTGCATGTCGTGGCCAGTGCGCGCCAGTGCCCAAGCCACCGCCGAGTTCGAGTTCCACATCTCCCCTGCACCAAGTTCGTCTCTGCCCCAGGTCAGCGTGGGCAACTCGTGGAGGACGTCGAGCACTGCTGCGACCCTTGTGGGGTCCTCGGTGATGCGCACCGGGCTGTCGACGGCTTCGGCGACGTCCGGGATGTGGCCTCCGGGCCAACACCGCATCTCATAGCGGAACGCGCGGAACCGGCCGAGCCTCTGCGATCCAACCGGCCCTTCGACGAGGACTCCACGATCCGCCTCGGAGACGTTCCAGACCGGTCCCATCTCGACGGCGTACGTGATGCCGTCGAGGCAGAGCAGCAGCCCGCAGTGGTACAGGTCGCTTGAGGCACGATGTTCGCGGCGGGCTGCCCACCATTCGTAGAGCCGGCCGTTCCAGCGCACGAAGTGCCCTCCAGCTCCGAGCGGCAACCAGTAGAGATCGACCGAGGCGTGCACGAGTCCATCACCCATGCCTTCACCATCGCTGCCTCCGAGGGGAGTGGTCAGGGGCAAAGGTCACGGTCTGGGCTCGGACAGCAATCAGAACTGCGGCACGCCGGGTTCGTCACACCGCCCGGTGCCGGCGGGTTCTCAGACTCGTCGCTCGGCCGCTCAGTCAACCTTGGTTCGAAACCATGGCTTGAATGTCCAGACCTGCCGCTCGACTAAGGGTCGTGCGGAGTCGGGGCCTTCGCGCGGTCCACGTACCAGCGGCGACGGAGCCATCGACGGGTGGATGAGTTCCGATGACTCTCGAAGCGAGCCAGTTCCGAGAACCATTCCAGATTCGACCGCCAGGCCTCCGTGTCGGGTGCGTCCAGGAGGGCCCGCAACCGTCCCGACCGGTGCATGGTGCCTGAGCTGAGGAACTGTGCGGCGAGTACGGCCTGCTCGAACCCGGGGCTGAGGCTCGTCGCGTCGTCGGCCATCAGGGCTGCCTCGCTCAGCACCCTGCCGTAGGCGGCCCGCCTCTCCTTGGTCAGTTCCTCGGTCACCCGTTGCGTGCCGATGACGAACCAGCCGATGATGATGCCGGCGGTCGCCACGCCCGCGGTCAAGACTGCGTCGCTCACCGAGCCTCCTCCAGTGCAAGCCAAGCCTGACACTGCCGCCCATGGCCCGCCAGCGTCTGTCCGCTGGGAGCGGGCGCGTCACTCCGCCGTCAGATGACGGAGACGAAGGTCTGCCATCAACTCCGACTCCTGCGCAGAGTCGTGGGAGCAGCTGCTGGTCGCGTGTCGGCATGCTGAGGCGCCACCCCGCCACGTCTGACTCCACCGGGCCATCAGGTTCAAGGTCGGGACGGCTTGGATGCCCGCTTCGGTGAGGCTGTAGAACGCGCGCTGGCCGCGTCGGCCCTGACCCCTGACCAGAACGCCGGCCTCGACGAGGCGCACGAGGCGGTCGGCGAGGATGTTGGAGGCAATGCCCTCGGGTGAGCCGAGCAGGAGGGCCCGGAAGTTGCGGCGGTCCTCGAAGATCACGTCCCGCAGGATCAGCAGACACCATCGATCGCCGAACACCTCGACTGCGGCGTTGATGGGGCACTCAGGGGTGGTGTCCATGGATCCTCTCCCTTGACAGCGAGTGACCCCTCACTATAGTGATTGCAATTAGCAATCACTATCGCAAGGTGGGCCATGGGACGCTTCCTCTACAACATGAACACCTCCGTCGACCTGCTGATCGAGCAGGTGCCGGGCGACCATGGGGCCGGTGCGTGGCTTCGGATCGATGAGGAGCTCCACGAGGACTTCAACGCCCTGGCCCGCGAGTGCACCATGTTCGTCCAAGGCAGGGTTTTCTACGAGATCATGGAGAAGTCGTGGCCCGACGCCGCGGCGGACTCGTCGTTGCCGTCAGTGGTGCACGAGTACGGGCAGATCTGGGTGTCCAAGCCCAAAGTCCTGGTCTCGCGCAGCCGCAGCTCAGCGGGCCACAACACGCGCATCGTCGGTGGCGACGACGCGGTGGCCCAACTGGCCCGGATCCGGTCGGAGGTCGACGGCCCGATCGCCGTCGGTGGATCGAACCTGGCCACCCAGCTCCTCGCCGCCGGACTGCTCGATGAGCTCGTGCTCTACACCCATCCTTCAGTGCTCGGGTTCGGACGGTCCTTGTTCCACGACTACGACCGGCCCGTCGATCTGGAGCTGATGGAGCAGAAGCGGTTCGCCTCCGGCGTCACCCTTCACCGGTACACGATCCTGCCCGTCGCCTGAACGAGCGCGGTGGCCCGACGCCCCGCCGGACACTGCCCAGCGCAATCGCCCCCAACCAAGGAGAATTGTCGTGACTACCAGCACCTCCTCGAGGTCTGAGGCCATCTCGGTCACCCGCATCCGGGTGGGGGACCTCCTGGCCGGCGACGAGCGGATGCCGATCAACGTGCACCTCATCGACCACCCCGACGGTCGCATCCTGGTCGACACCGGCCTGACCCGGCTACACCCGGAGGCCGCCGACATGGACCCCCGGATCCAGCCCTGGTACGAGCCGCCGGCTTTCGACGTCGACAGCATCGACATCGTGGTCAACACGCACCTGCACTACGACCACGTCGGCGGCAATCACCTGTTCGCGGGCAAGCCCATCTACGTCCAGCGGCGAGAGTTCGAGGAGGCCCACGCCGTGGACCACACGATCTTGGAATGGGTGGACGCGCCCGGTGTGAGCTACACCCAGATCGACGGTGACTGTGAGCTGCTACCGGGAGTGCGGCTGCTGTCCGCGCCGGGACACACGGACGGGTCGCAGATCGTCGTCATCGACAGCGGCCCACGTCCGACTGTGATCTGTGGCGACACCGCAGTCTTCTACCACCAGCTGGACGAGCCTGTCAGCGACGGGCAACGCCTGATCCGAAGCCTGGACCCGGAAGCGGTGTGGCTCAGCCACGTAGATCAGCCCTGGCAGCCTCCGCGCTGACGCACCCGGTTCTCCACATGTTGCCGAAGCAGAGCAAGTCCAGCGGACGAGGACCCGGGCGGCCGGTTCGCCGGCGCAGGCTGCACCGCCCGGGGCCTCGAGCTCAGGAGTTGGTGGTCTGGGCGTCGGAGTCGAGCGTCGCCTGGACGGTGTGGCTGGCCCCGCCCCGGGTGTAGGTGACGGTGACCGAGTCGCCGGGCCGGTAGGAGCGGATCGTGGCGACCAGGGAGTCCGAGCTGGTGATCAGGTGGCCGTCCACCTTGGTGATCACGTCCCCCGCCTTCAGCCCGGCGCTCTCCGCGGCCGACCCCGCGTCGACCTTCTGGATCTTCGCGCCCTCGGAGCTCGTCGTACCGGCGGTGCTCGAGGCGTTCTCGACGCCGATGCCGAGCCGGGCGTGCGTCGGCGTCTGGCCCTTGATCATCTCCTGCACGATCGGCAGCACCTCGTCGATCGGGATCGCGAAGCCGAGGCCGATCGAGCCCGGCTCGCCCGAGGTCGTGGTGTTGGTGGCGGTCTGGATGGCGGCGTCGATGCCGACCACCTCGCCGGCCAGGTTGACCAGCGGACCGCCGGAGTTGCCGGGGTTGATCGCCGCGTCGGTCTGGATCGCGGGGTAGACGGTGGCGTTGCCCTGGCTGACGGTGCCGACGTCGACCGGCCGGTCGAGGGCGCTGACGATGCCGCTGGTGACGGTCGCGTCGAGCCCGAACGGCGACCCGATCGCGACGACGCCCTGGCCCACCTGGAGGCTCGAGGAGTGGCCGAGGGTGGCCGGGGTCAGCCCGCTGACGCCCTCGGCCTGGATCACCGCGGTGTCGGTCAGGGGGTCGGTGCCGAGGATCTTCGCCTTGGCGTGCGAGCCGTCGTTGAACGAGACGCTGAGCGAGCCGCCCTTGCCGGCGAGGGCGACCACGTGGTTGTTGGTGAGGATCTTGCCGTCACCGCTGAGGATGATGCCCGAGCCGGAGCCCGAGCCGTTCGCGCCACTCACCTCGATCATCACCACCGAGGGCAGGACGTTCTGGGCGACCTTCTCGATCGAGCCGGTCGCGGCGGTCTGCGCGGTGGAGCTGCCGGCCTGGGTGAGCACCGGCGACGACCCGGCCGGGGTGTCGTGCGTCGATGTCCAGATCGCCGCACCTCCCACCCCGGCCGCGCCACCGACGAGCAGGCTGGCCGCGACCACGGATGCGGCCAGCCCCTTGCCGCGCATACGTCCCTGCGGACGCTCCGGTGCGGCGTACATCGGATGCTCACCGGGGGTGGAGCCGGGGAGCGGCCGCGTGTCGTCGCTGCCGGGTGACGCGGGAGCCGAGAACGCGTAGGGGGACCAGGAGGCAGGCGGCGCGGGCGGCTCTTGGTTCCACTCGGGTCCGGGCTGCTGGTCCTCTCCGCCGTACGGCGGCTCGTTGCTCATGGGGGAGACCCTGCCAACCCCACCTGTGACGATCCTGAGACGGCGCTGGGCGGCGCCGAAAAAGCGGTCAGGGCAGGCGTCGTACGACGTCGCCCGGGCGCACCACACCGTCGTGGACCACGCGGGCGTAGACGCCGCGCAGGCGCAGCCCGGCCCCCTCGTCGCTGTTGACGAACGCCAGGACGTCGCCGCCGAACCGGTCGAGGAACTTCTTGCAGCCGCGATGGGGCTTGGCGGTGATCTCGAGCACCGCCTCGTCGCCGACCGCCAGCCTGCTGCCGACGGGCAGGTGCTCCTCCGACAGGTCGAGGTCGACGTACAGCTGGTCACCGGCCAGGGCGCGCTCCTCGTCGTCGTCGGCGAGCAGCCCGACCATCCGGGCGCTCATCAGCGTCAGCATCGCCTCGTAGTGCCGACCCGCCTCGACGGCTCGGGACGTCGCCCGCGCCCGCCAGTTGTCACCGACCAGGCCGGCCTCGGTGTCGAGCTGGCCCTCGTCGAGCACCTCGCGCTGGAACCTCCCCGGGCGGCGGACCACGAGGGTCAGGGTGCCCTGGTCGGTGGGCGCGGCGCGCAGATGGTCGAGAGCGGCCTCGAGCTCGGCCGTGGTGCGGAGGGTGCGGGTCGACATGAGCCGATCATCCCAAGGGGGCCGAACCCCTGTCTCGCGGGTTTCCCACATAGGCTGCCGCCGGTGAGGACACGGTGAGCAAGTGGGACTGGGAGCTGCGCAGCTGCGGCCGGCACGGGCACGTGACCTGGAAGCCGACCGAGGAGGACCTCGCCGAGCGGCTGCACGTCGAGACCGTCGACGGTGAGGCCTGGCGCTGCCTGCGCTGCGCGACGTTCGTGGTCGGCGCCCCGCACGGCGAGGGGCCGGCCGAGGACGCCCCGCTGGTCCTGCGCGGCAAGGCTCTGCGTGATGCGTTCATCCTGCGGCTGCTGGCCGCCGAGCGGTTCATCCGCGGGGTGCTGCTGGTGGCGCTCGCGTACGGCGTCTACAAGTTCGACGGTGCCCAGAACTCCCTGGAGCAGGTCTTCCAGGACTATCTGCCCACGCTGAAGCCCCTCGCTGACAAGCTCGGCATCGACCTGCAGAACACCGGCCCGGTCAAGCTGATCCAGAAGGCGCTGACCGCCGACCACAGCACCCTGAAGCTGGTCGCGATCGGCGTGCTCGCGTACGGCGCGCTCGAGCTGCTCGAGGGCGTCGGCCTGTGGTTGATGAAGCGCTGGGGCGAGTACGTCGCGATGGTCGGCACCCTGGTCTTCATCCCGCTTGAGGTCTACGAGCTCGTCGAGCGGGTCACCTGGCTGCGCGTCGTGGCGTTCGTGTTCAACCTCTTCGCGGTGGTCTACCTGCTGTGGAGCAAGCGGCTGTTCGGCTTCCGGGGTGGACGCGAGGCGTTCGAGGCCGAGCGGCACGGGCAGTCGCTGCTCGAGGTTGAGCAGGCGGCTGCCTAGCTCCAGCGCTTCGAGGAGGGCACGAAGTCGAGGGTGCGGTCGCCGGTGTAGATCTGCTTGGGCCGCGCGATCTTCTGCTCCTTGTCCTGCACGAGCTCGAGCCACTGGGCGAGCCAGCCCGGCGTCCGGCCGATCGCGAACAGCACCGTGAACATCTCCGGCGGGAACTGGAAGGCCTCGTAGATCAGCCCGGAGTAGAAGTCGACGTTGGGGTAGAGCTTGCGGGAGACGAAGTACTCGTCCTCCAGCGCGATCTTCTCCAGCTCCATCGCGATCTCGAGCAGCGGGTTGACCCCGGTCACCTCGAAGACGTCGTCGCAGGCCTTCTTGATGATCTTGGCGCGCGGGTCGTAGTTCTTGTAGACCCGGTGGCCGAAGCCCATCAGCCGCTCGTCGCCGTTCTTCACGCCCTCGATGAAGTCGGGGACGTTCTTCTTGTCCTTGATCCGGCGCAGCATCCGCAGCACGGCTTCGTTGGCCCCGCCGTGCAGCGGCCCGTAGAGGGCGCCGACGCCGCCGGCGACCGCGGAGTAGGGGTCGACCTGCGAGGAGCCGATCGAGCGGACCGCGTTGGTCGAACAGTTCTGCTCGTGGTCGGCGTGCAGGATGAACAGCACGTCGAGCGCCTTGACCAGCCGCTCGTCGGCGCCGAAGCGGTCCTCGCTCATCTTGAACAGCATCGACAGGAAGTTGGCGGTGTAGCCGAGCTCGTTGTCGGGGTAGACGAACGGCTTGCCCTGGGCGTGCCGGAACGACCAGGCCCCCAGGGTTGGCATCTTCGCGATCATCCGCACGATCTGGAGCTGCCGGATCTCGTCGTCCTCGATGTCGCGGGCATCGGGGTAGAACGTCGACAGGGCGCCGACGGAGGCCATCAGCATGCCCATCGGGTGGGCGTCGTACCGGAAGCCCTCCATGAAGCTCTTGACGTTCTCGTGCACGAACGTGTGGTAGGTGATGTCGTGCTCCCACGTCTCGTACTGCGTCTGCGTGGGGAGCTCGCCGTGCACCAAGAGGTAGGCGACCTCGAGGAAGGTCGACTGCTCGGCGAGCTGCTCGATCGGATACCCGCGGTACTCGAGGATGCCCTCGTCGCCGTCGATGAACGTCACCGAGCTCTTGCACGACGCGGTGTTCACGAAGCCGGGGTCGTAGACCGCGAGAGGCTGCCCGTCCGGGCTCTTGATCTTGCCGAGATCCGCGCCCTTGACCGTGCCGTTCTCGATCGGTACGTCGTACTCCTGGCCGGTGCGGTTGTCGCGGACACTGAGGGAGTCAGTCACCGCTCCAACTTAGTCCGGGGTCTGCCGGAGAGCGAATCCGGTTCCGGGCTGCAGACGGCTCGCCCACTTCGTTACCTGTTACGTCTCGACGCACCCCACTCCCACCGCGTTATGCTCCGGCCACCGTCAGGAAGGACGCCATGACCGAGAACGCCAAGGACCTGCAAGCGCACCTCGCCGCAGTGCCGATCTTCGCCGGGCTCTCGAACCGTCAGCTGGGGAAGCTGGTCGACGCGTCTCGGACCACCACCCACCAGCCCGGCCACGAGGTCGCCCGGGAGGGCGAGGGAGCGCTGGCACTGCACGTGATCCTGGACGGCACCGCCGAGGTCACCGTGCACGGCAGCCCCAGGCGCGAGCTGCGGGCCGGTGACTACTTCGGTGAGATCAGCCTGATCGACGGCAAGAAGCGCTCCGCCTCGGTCACCGCGACCTCCGAGCTCAGCACGCTGGCCGTCCCGCACGGCCCGTTCCAGTCACTGCTCGAGAACGAGCCGGGCGTCGCCGCCGGCCTCCTGAAGATGATCTGCTCGCGCCTGCGCGAGGCCGAGGCCGACTAGCGCTCCAGGGCGTCGAGCTCGGCGAGCCGCTCGGAGATCTCGGCGTCGTAGCTGCGGATCTCCTTGCGGGCGTACCTCGCCGCGGCCTCCTGCAGCATCCGACGTTCGAGGGCGGCGTCCCCACCGGCCCGCGCCACCGGGGCCAGCCAACGCCGCAGGTCTGCGCTCTGCCACACCTGCTGGGTCCGGTCGATCACGACGAGGGCCCGCGCGGCCAGCGCGTCGGCCGCGGCCCGGTCGTCGTCGCGGAGCGCGAGGAGCGCCCGGCAGCCGGCCTCGTAGGCGACCGAGAGCGCGTCGTACGGCGAGGTGTAGCGGGCGCCCTCCTCGACCAGCGGGAGCACGTCCTCGGACGGATCGCCTCGACGCAGCATCAGCATGGCCTGCTGGAGGATCGTGGTGGAGGCGAACCCGGTGTCGCCGGCCCGGCGGAAGCCGTCGTTCACCTCCTGGGCGTAGGAGATCGCCCTGTCCAGGTCGTGGTTCATCTCGGAGACGGTGACCATGATGGACAGGTTGGCGTCCGGCACTTTGCCCTCGGCGTGGAGCTCCCGGATGCGGTCCGCGTTCGCGGTGAGGACGTCGGCGGCGTCAGGTGTCACGTCGGCGGCCGCGACCACGGAGTCGATCATCAGGGCGCGCATCTCCTGCAGGCCGCTGGTGTCCTCGCGGTACCCGCTCTGGTGCATGAACGCGCTGACCTCGTGGAGCGGGGTGTCGCCGTACATCAGCGCCACGCCCCGCATCTTGCGGGCTGCCCGGGCGTCGGCCGGCGACCCGATCCGGATGATCTCGTCGCCGTTGGCCGTGACGTCGTCCCACAACGCAGCCACCAGCGCGCAGTCGGACAGCACCCGCAGGCCGTCGACGACGGCACGTGTGTCGCCGTCGCGATGCCCGGCTTCCGTCAGCTGGCGGGCGAGGAGGGAGGTCGCGGCCGGGTCGGTGTCACCGGTGAACATGTCCAGGGCCGACGTGATCGTGGCCGCGAACACGCGGGCACGGTCGTCGGCGGTCTCGTCGAGCTCCGCGAGAGCCACCAGCGCGGGGCGCAGCCGCTGGAACTGCCGGGTCTCGTAGTGAGCGAAGCACAGTCGTTCGAGGACTCGTCGCAGCTGTGCGGTCGCCGGCCGTAGGGCGACCGCCCGCTCCAGGTAGGCGACGCACGTCACGAACCGGTCCTGGTCGCGGGCCTCCCGGGCCGCGGTGACGAGGGACTCGACCGCCCGGCTCACCAGCGCGTCCACGGCCGCGCCCCGCACGGTGACCTCACGGCGGTAGCGCGCCGCCTGCTCGAGGTGGTGGGCCACGAGCCCGGACTGCTCGCCGCCGGCCTCGACGCCGGTGGCGAGGCCGTCTGCGAACCGCTCGTGGAGGTCGGCCCGCAACGACTTGGCCAGGCCTTCGTAGGCGGCGTCGCGGACCAGGACGTGCTTGAACACCCACGAGTCCTGGTACGGCGAACGAACCCGCCGCAGCACCTCTCGCCTGGTCAGCGAGGCCAGGAGTCCTCTGACCTCGGGGACGCTGGCCGGCTCGACCATCAGCTCGGCATCCTCGATGGTGACCTGCAGTCCGATCACCGACACGCGCTCCAGCAGGTCGCGCTCGGCCTGCGGCAGCCGGTCGAGGCGCGAGGCCAGCAGGGCCGACACGTTGGGCGGCAGCCGGGACTGGTCGAGGGCGTGCACCAGGCGCCAGCTCGAGCCGTCGTCCGCCAGGGCGCCGGACTCGACCAGGTGCGCGACGATCTCCTCCACGAAGAGCGGGTTGCCTCCCGACCACGCGGTCACGGTGTCGGCCAGGCCGTCGGGTGGCACGCCGTCCAGCAGTGCCGCCACCGAGCTCCCGATGTCGTCGGACCCGAGCGGGTCCAGCCCGAACGTCATCGCGTTGAGGCGGCCCGTGCCCCAGCCGGGGTGCTGCTCGATCAGCTCGGGTCGGGCCTGGCACAGCAGCAGCAGGGGCAGGTCGGCGACCTCGTCGTGCAGTCGCTCGAGCAGGTCGAGCAGGCTCGGCTCGGCCCAGTGCAGGTCGTCGATGCTCAGCACCAGCGGCCGTCGGGACGCGAGCTCCTCGAGCAGCCGGCAGACCGACCAGAACGTCTCCTCGCTCCCGCTCGGCGCACCGGACTTGCCGAGCAGGGGGAGCAGCGCGTCGGCGACCTCGTCGCGGTCGCGCGAGCGGCCCAGTGCCTGCTCGAGCGCGTGCCGGGTGATCTCGTCGGACTCCGTGCCCGACAGGTGCAGCGCCTGACGCAGCGCCTGGACCAGCGGCCAGTAGGTGATGCCCTGCCCGTAGGCCACGCACCGCCCCTTCGCCACGCTCGCCCGGTCGTCGACCCGACCCAGGAAGTCACCGACCAGGCGGGACTTCCCGATCCCGGGCGGCCCGAGCACCGTGACGAGGTGGTTGCGGCCCGAGGTCAGGGTCCGTTCGAGGGCGTCGTCCAGGGCGCGGCTCTCGTGGGCGCGACCCACGAGCGGCACGTCCTCACGCCGCCGGCGGCCGTGGGCGGCGTCGAGGACGCTGCGCAGCCGGTACGCCGGCACCGCCTCGGCCTTGCCCTTGGCCGGCACGGGGTCGACCGGGTCGGCCTCCACGGCGTCGCGCACCATGTCGTACGTCGCGGCTCCGAGCAGGATCTCGCCGGCGCTGGCCGCCTGCTCGAGCCGGGCCGCGGTGTTCACGGCGTCCCCGGTGGCGAACGAGCCGCCCGCCCGGGCCGTGCCGGTCACGACGGTCCCGGTGTTGACGCCGGTCCTGATGGCGAGCTGCACGCCGAGCTCGCTCTGCAGCGCGTCGGCCAGGTCGAGCACCTCGGCGTTGAGCTCGTGGGCAGCCCGGACGGCGCGCAGCGCGTCGTCCTCGTGGACGTCGGGGACGCCGAAGACGGCCAGCACGGCGTCGCCGACGAACTTCTCGACGGTGCCGCCGTGCCGCTCGATCGCCGCGCGGGCGACGTCGAAGTAGCGGCCCATGACGCCCCGGTAGGCCTCCGGGTCCAGCTGCTCACCCATCGCCGTCGACCCCGACACGTCGGTGAACAGCAGCGTGACGGTCCGCCGTGACTCCCGGTCCGAAGGACCGGCGACGGGCGTGCCACAGGCCGGGCAGAACCTCGAACCGGCGGGGAGCCCGGCCCCGCACGCCGTACACTCCGCCTCGGCCGACGACGCCCCGCTCCCCATGGAGGGATCGTAGGGCCGCAGCCGTTTTGGCGCCTGAGCGTGGCGGCCGGTAGATTGTGCGGTCGCGACTCCTGCCGCGCCGTACACCGTTGGTCGAGCCTGTCGAGACCAGCGCGACGGTGCAGACCCGGACGAAGATGAGCCGGGCAGTGTTCGTCAGAGGTCGCGGCTCCACCACCCGGTGGCGATCGTCCGCCGGGCCCGACGAACGAGTAAGGCAAGCGCGTGCGCACGTACAGCCCCAAGCCCGGTGACATCCACCGCGAGTGGCACGTCATCGACGCCACCGACGTGATCCTCGGCCGGCTCGCGGTCCAGACCGCCAACCTCCTGCGCGGCAAGCACAAGCCGACCTTCGCGCCGCACATGGACATGGGTGACTTCGTCATCGTCATCAACGCGGAGAAGGTCGCCCTGACCGGCGACAAGCTCACCAAGAAGCTGACCTACCGCCACTCCGGCTACCCCGGTGGTCTCACCGCGACCCCGATGGGCCAGATGCTGGAGAAGGACGCCCGCAAGGCGATCGAGAACGCCGTGTGGGGCATGCTCCCCAAGAACAAGCTCGGCCGCCAGGTGCTCAAGAAGCTCAAGGTGTACGCCGGCCCGACCCACCCGCACGAGGCCCAGCAGGCCAAGCCGTTCGAGATCACGCAGGTCTCCCAGTGACGAACCAGAGAAGCGAAGGTAACTCCGTGGCTGACGACACGACCACAACCCCTGTAGACGACGCCACCGAGGCCGAGACCTTCCAGGCCGACGAGCAGGGCGTGGCCTACACGTCCGAGAGCGCCGGCGCAGCCGAGGCCGCGCGTCCCGCCACGATCGCCCCTGCGGCCGCCACCGGGCGCCGCAAGGAGGCCGTGGCCCGGGTCCGGATCATGCCCGGCACCGGTGTGTGGACCGTGAACGGCCGCACCCTGGACTCCTACTTCCCGAACAAGCTGCACCAGCAGGTCGTCAACGAGCCGTTCTCCGCGCTCGGCCTCGAGGGTCGCTTCGACGTGATCGCCCGGATCCATGGCGGCGGCATCACCGGCCAGGCCGGCGCGCTGCGCCTCGGCGTGGCCCGGTGCCTGAACACCATCGACCTCGACGCCAACCGGCCGACGCTGAAGAAGGCCGGTCTGCTGACCCGCGACGCCCGCGTGATCGAGCGCAAGAAGGCCGGTCTGAAGAAGGCCCGCAAGGCTCCGCAGTTCAGCAAGCGCTGATCCGCGGTCTGGCTGTCCGGGCGATGCCTCGCATCTTCGGCACCGACGGGGTCCGTGGGCTCGCCAACGGTGTGATCACCGCCGAGCTCGCGGTCGACCTCGGGGTGGCAGCGGCTCGCGTACTGGTCGCGAGCGGTGGCTTCACCGGCCAACGGCCGGTGGCGGTCGTGGGCCGCGACACGCGGATCTCAGGGCAGTTCCTCGAGCACGCGGTCGTGGCCGGGCTGGCCTCGGCCGGGGTCGACGTCCTGCGGCTGCGGGTGCTGCCGACCCCGGGGGTGGCCTACCTGACCGACGCCATCGGCGCCGACCTCGGGGTCGTGATCTCCGCGTCGCACAACCCGATGCCCGACAACGGCATCAAGTTCCTGGCCCGCGGCGGCGTCAAGCTCGACGACGCGCTCGAGCGCGAGATCGAGTCCCGTCTCGGCGAGGAGTGGGACCGCCCGACCGGTGCCGACATCGGCCGGGTCACGCCGTACGCCGCGAGCGTCGAGGAGTACGCCGAGCACCTGGTCGGGACCCTCGACCACCGACCGAGCGGGCTGCGCGTGGTGCTCGACTGCGCCAACGGAGCCGCGGCCTCGGTCGGGCCGATGGTCCTGCGGGCCGCCGGGGTCGCCGTGGTCACCATCAACGACCAGCCCAACGGCCTCAACATCAACGAGAACTGCGGCTCGACCCACCTCGGCGGCCTCCGGGCAGCGGTGCTCGAGCACGGCGCGGATGCGGGGTTCGCCCTCGACGGCGACGCCGACCGTTGCCTGGCCGTCGACCGCACCGGCGCGACCGTCGACGGCGACCAGATGATGGCCATGCTCGCCCTCGACCTCCACGAGCGCGGACGGCTCGCCCACGACACGGTGGTCGCCACCGTGATGAGCAACCTCGGCTTCGTCCAGGGGATGCGGCGCGCCGGCATCACCGTGCACCAGACCGCGGTCGGCGACCGCTATGTGCTCGAGGCGATGCGCGAGGGCGGCTTCACCCTCGGTGGCGAGCAGTCCGGTCACATCATCATGAGCGAGCACGCGACCACCGGCGACGGCATCCTCAGCGCCCTGCACGTCCTCCAGCGGATGGCCCGCACCGGCTCGTCACTGCGCGAGCTGGCCTCGGTGGTGACCAGGCTGCCGCAGGTGCTGGTCAACGTCCCGGGGGTGGACCGCACCCGCACCGACGACGCCGAGGTCGCGGCGGCGGTGGCGGTCGAGCAGGACAAGCTCGGCGACTCCGGTCGGATCCTGCTCCGGCCCTCCGGCACCGAGCCCCTGGTCCGCGTGATGGTCGAGGCCGCGACGCCCGACCAGGCCCGCGACGTCGCGGACCGCCTGGCCGACGTCGTACGCCGTCGGCTCGCTCTCTGAGCCCCGTGCTCGAGATCCACGACGTCGACCTCGACGACGAGACCCAGCTCCAGCGGTGGTACGACGCGTGGGCGGCCGCGCAGGCTGCCCGGCCGGCCGGGATGATCGAGTCCTGGCAGAACGCCCGGGTGGTGATGCCACGACGCCATCCCGACTTCCACGTGGACCTCTTCTCCGTCGTCGACGGTGGTGAGGTGGTCGGCGCGGGGCTGGTGAACCTGCCGTTGCACGACAACCTGACCGTGGCCTACGCCGAGATCAGCACGCGCCCCGAGCACCGGCGCCGCGGGGTCGGCGCCGCTGTGCTCGCCGAGGTCGAGCGCCGGGCGGCCGCCGCCGGCCGGGAGCGGGTGCTGACCGAGGTGTTCACCCCGCCCGGCGGCACCTCGCCGGGTGTCGGCTTCGCCGAGGGTCACGGCTACACCGTGGCCAGCCGCGAGGGGATGAAGGCGCTCGAGGTGGGTGCGTCCGAGCCGCGCTGGGCCGCGCTCGAGGACCAGGTGACCGCAGTGATCGGCGACTACCGGATCTTGCTCTGGCGCGACGTGGTACCCGACGAGCACGTCGACCAGATGTGTGTGCTGCTGGGCCAGTTCATGAGCCTGGTCCCGCAGGGCGAGCTCGACCTCGAGGACGGCGAGTGGACCGTCGAGCGCTACCGCGCGGCCGAGCAGCGCCGGGTCGAGGTCGGAGCGGCGGTCTTCCTGGCCGTGGCGGTGGCTCCGGACGGGTCGCTGGTCGCCGCCAACGAGCTGCGCCTGAACACCCACGACCCCCGTGTCGCCCAGATCAGCATCACCATGGTGCTGCCAGGCCACCGGGGCCACCGGCTCGGGTTGGCCACCAAGCTGGCCACCCACCGCGCCCTGCGCGCCGCGTTCCCGGAGTGCGGGCTGGTCGTCACGAGCAACTCGGACGAGAACGACCACATGAACGCGATCAACGACGCGCTGGGCTACCGGGTCCTGGAGAACCTGCTGGAGTACCACCGCCGGCTCTGACGGTCGGCGACGCGCTCCCGGCTCCCCTGACCGAAGAGGTCAGCGGTGCTCGGCGAGGTACGCCTCACTCATCTGCCGCAGGCGGGCGTGCGCGCCCGCGTAGGCGTCGTGCCGCGGCAGGTAGCCCTTCCTGATCTTGGCCAGGACGGTGTAGTTGGGGTCGCACACGTTGGCGATCGGCGACTCCGTGGCCTGGGTGACCAGCTGGTAGGCGTCGAGGGGGTCGAGCCCGCACTCGGAGCCGATCCAGGTCACCAGGTCGTGCTGGGCGATCCTGAAGGCGTCCTCGAGGGGGCGCGCCGACCCGGTGCTCATCAGGTAGTCGTCGGACTCCAGGCGCGGCCAGGGAGTCGCCGTGGACTTGATCAGGTCCAGGATCACCACGGTGTCCATGGCCGCCTCGACGGCGACGCCGCACGTCTCGCCCTCGCCCTGCCGGCAGTGGCCGTCACCGAGTGCGAACATGGCGCCCTCGACGTTCACCCCGAGGAAGCAGGTGACTCCGGCCCGCATCTCGGGGGTGTCCATGTTGCCGCCGTGCGCGTCCGGGACCAGCGAGGAGCGGGCCTCCAGGTTGGCCGGCGCCACTCCGACGGTGCCGTGCATCGGGTCGAGAGGTAAGTCCACCTGGTCGTCGCTGTAGCGCGCGCGGAACGTCACCGTGCGGGCGGCCTTGTCGACGTCGTACATCCAGACCACCTCGGGCAGCGGCTCCTGCAGGCCCGCGGTGACATGGGTCGAGGTGAGGGCGCCGAAGAGCGGGATGGTGGTGGACGCCGCCCAGTCGCGGGACGGCTCGATCGACACGAAGTGGACGGCGAGGGTGTCGCCGGGCTCCGCACCCTCGACGAAGAACGGCCCGGTGAGCGGGTTGACGAACGGGAACTCGATCACCTTCGAGACCAGGTCGTCCTCGCCGCGCACCTTGCCGGCGAAGGCGTCCTCGCTCCACAGCTCCAGCACCGAGCCGGGCTTCACGCGACGGACCGGGGGCACCCCGCCGAAGGTCCAGGCCAGCTCCTCGGGGCCGGGCCGGTAGCTCAGCACGTCCATGTCGGCCTCAGGCCTCGTCGAAGACGCGCTTGGTCTCCAGGATCCGGTCGGGATCCCGCCCGTTGAGAACGATTAGGTAGATCACCCCGATGACCATCCAGATCCCCGCGATCGGACCGGCGTACCAGAGGGGCTTGGGAAGGGCGGTGATGAAGCTGAATGCCGGGATGCCCGCCCCCGCGAAGAAGGCCGGGACGAACGCCAGCGCCCCGAGGATCGGCAGCACGCCGTGCCGGACCACGTTGAACTCGTCGCGCCGGAAGCGCCAGAAGTACATCAGGCAGGCGACGTTCAGGAGGATGTACATGGGCGCGAAGATGTCGACCAGGATCGTCGCGGTCAAACCGAAGCCGGTGACCGGGTCGTAGTGGAAACCGAGGAACAGCGCCACCGCCAACGACACCGCGAGCTGGGCGCACAGCGCCAGCATCGGTGAGCCGAAGGGGTTCAGCCGACCGAACTCCGGAGGTAGGAGCCGGATCCGGCCCATCGCGAACATGGTCCGCGTGGAGGAGTTGTTGGCGGCGTTCTGGTTGGCGATGATCGAGTTGACGAGCGCCAGGAACACCAGCAGGAAGCCGATCCCGCCCCACGCGTCGCGCGCGAGGATGTTCTGCCACGGATTGCTGTCGTCGGCGGTGAAGCCGATCATCTTGGCCGGCCCGAACGCCACGGCACTGGCATAGGTGTTGAGGATGTAGAACGCCCCGATGGCCAAGCAGGACACGAGGATCGCCCGCGGAACCGTCCGCCGTGGCTCGTGGGCCTCCTCGGCGATCGGGGCGGCCTGCTCGAAGCCGATGAAGGCCAGGATCGTGAACACGGACGCGGCGATCACACCCGAGAACCCCTGGTAGTCGGGGTTGTTGGCGTAGTGGGTGCCGAAGACCTGGAGGGTGTTGTCGCTGCCGGCCTGGAAGATCAGGGTCACCGAGATCCCGACGAAGACCAGGATCTCGAAGGCTCCGAGCACCAGCCCGGCGCGGGTGGACGCGGTGATGCCGCGGTAGCCCAGGGCGAAGACCAGCACGCAGACCAGCACCGTCCAGATCCACCACGTGTCGTTGGACCAGCCCCATTCGGCGTTCAGCGTCCCGGCCACGACGAACCCCATCTGGAGGGCCAGGAAGGGACCGCCGACGATCACACCGAGCAGGAAGCCCCAGGCGACCAGGAACCCGACCTTGGGATGGATGCCGTGGCTGACGAAGGTGTAGAAGGAACCGGCCGAGGGCAGGTGAGTGGAGAGCTGGCCGATGGAGTTGGCGGCGATCAGGCAGGCCACCAGCGCCAGGATCACCGCCAGCGGGGTGGCTCCACCGGCGTAGGAGATACCGAGCGGGATCGAGAGCGCCGTCGCGATGGCCGGCGCCATGAACGTGATCGACTGGAAAAGGACGCCGCCGAAGCCGACCGCCCCCCGCCGCAGTCCCTGGGGCCCGTCGTCGTTCGCCACGGATGCCGTCATCGCCACACTCCGTCCAGCAGAGGGGTAGGAACCGGGTCAATCTAGATCCGCGCCGACGCGCACGGCAACGGTCGGCGGCGGGGTCACCGGCGATGGATGCGCGACTCCCACGGACGCAGCCTCAGGTCGTACGACGGGCCGTGGGTCGGCAGGAGCACCTCGGAGCCGGTCAGGTCCGGGATGGAGCCGACCTCGATCGTCGCGGGGGTCGACGAGCAGTTGGCCAGCACCAGCAGCACCCGGTCGGCCACCGTCCGGGTGAACACCCACACCTGCGGATGGTCCGGCAGCAGCAGGGTGAAGCGGCCGTCGACGACCACGGGTTCGGTGTGGCGGAGCTCGATCAGTCGCCGGTAGTGGTGGAAGACCGAGTCCGGGTCGGCGACGGCGGCCTCGGCGTTGACGACGTCGCGGTTCGCGTGGGCCGGGAGCCACGGCGTACCCGTCGTGAACCCGCCGTGCTCGCCGGAGGTCCACTGCATCGGGGTGCGGGCGTTGTCGCGACCCTTGGTGCCCAGCGATCTCATCACCTGTGCCTCGGGCAGTCCTCGGGCCAGGGCGTCGCGGTGGAGGTTGAGCGACTCGAGGTCGGCGTACTCCTCGATGGAGGAGAAGCCGGCGTTGGTCATGCCGAGCTCCTCGCCCTGGTAGACGTACGGCGTGCCGCGGTGCAGGTGGAGCACGGTCGCGAGGGTCTTGGCCGAGGCGACCCGGTGCTCGGGGGAGTCGTCGCCGAAGCGGGAGACCGCCCGCGGCTGGTCGTGGTTGTCCCAGTAGAGCGAGTTCCAGCCGACGTCGGCCAGGCCCTCCTGCCACCCGGCGAGGTTGGCCTTGAGCTCGGGCAGCGGCAGGCCGCGCAGCGCCCACTTGCCCTCGCCCGGCTGCTCGTCGAGCCCCACGTGCTCGAAGGTGAACACCATGTCCAGCTCGCGGCGCGCAGGGTCGGTCACCTCGCGGGCCAGCGCGACGGTGCTGCCCGGCATCTCGCCCACGGTCAGCAGGTGGTGCTCTGTGAGGCCCACCTCGCGGTTCATCTCCTGGAGGAACTCGTGCAGCCGCGGGCCGTTGGAGACGCCCTGGAGAGGGCCGAGCGCCCGACCCGGCGGCGGCGCGACCTCGGGCAGCGACGGGTCCTTGGAGATCAGGTTGATCACGTCCATCCGGAAGCCGTCGACACCGCGCGCCACCCAGCGCCGCATCATCGCGTAGACGGCCTCCCGGACCTCGGGGTTCTCCCAGTTGAGGTCGGGCTGCTTGGGGCTGAAGACGTGCAGGTAGTACTCACCGCTCCGCTCGTCGTACTCCCACGCGGGGCCGGAGAACACCGACTCCCAGTTGGTCGGCGGGCCGCCGTCGCGCGGGGGTCGCCACCAGTACCAGTCGCGCTTGGGCGAGGCCGGGTCACGTGACTCCTGGAACCAGGCGTGCTCGTCGGAGGTGTGGTTGACCACGAGGTCCATGACCAGCCGGATGCCGCGCTGATGACAGCCCGCGACCAGGTCGTCGAGGTCGGCGAGGGTGCCGAAGAGCGGGTCGACGTCGTCGTAGTCGCTGATGTCGTAGCCGTTGTCGTCCATCGGCGAGCGGTAGACCGGGCTGAGCCAGAGCACGTCGACGCCGAGCAGCCCGAGGTGGTCGAGCCGGCTGGTGATGCCCGGGAGGTCGCCGATCCCGTCGCCGTCGCTGTCCTGGAACGAGCGCGGGTACACCTGGTAGACGACGGCGTCGCGCCACCAGCCCGGGGCTCTCAGGTCGGCGGTCATGCGTGGACCCATACGGTGACCGTGGGCGGGCCGCCCGGCACCGGCAGCCGGCGGAAGGCCGCGGGGAAGTCCCAACCGCAGCCGTCCAGAGCCGCCACCACGCGAGGGTCGATCGGCCGGTCGAAGAGGAGCACCGGAGCGCGCGAGACGTCGACGTCGCCGTTGCGGCAGGCCAGGGCGATCAGGTACGCCGTGCGCGCGGGCGTCGCCGAGTCGGTGTAGGTGGAGCCGATCGGGACTCCCTGGAGGAGGTAGATCAGCCCCTCCTTGCGATCGAGGCTCAGCATCGGCGTCCGGCCGGGTGTGACGTACGGTGCGGTCGCCCGCACGAGCGCCTGGAACTGGCCGGCCGTGGTGCTCGACAGCCGGAGCCCGCCCAGCGCGTCGACGGCCTGGGTGTCGGCGGTGAAGCCGGTGGTGAAGTAGGGGGTCTGGTACGTCGTGGTGCCGGCGATCAGCGCGACGGCCACCACCAGCATGGCCAGGCCGGCGCCGATGCCGAAGGCCGACGCGGACGTCCGGTCGCGGCTCGTGGCCAGCACCAGCACCACGCCGACCCACATCGCCAGGCAGCCCAGCGCGACGTACAGCAGCGGGATGGCGGTGCCGGCCGCCTGCCCGAACGGCACCACGAGCAGCACCCCGACCACCAACCGGCCCGAGGAGGCGGCGACAACGCCGTCGGCCGGGCGCCGGTGCGGACCCGGCAGCACCGCGACCACCGCCGCGCTGAGGAGCAGGGCCAGCACCGCCGAGACCATCACCCGGCCACGGTCGTCGCCGCCTCGCCAGCCGACCGCCAGGGGGATCACCAGGCCGGTGACCAGCACCCCGGCGACGATCAGCGCGCGGCCGAGGACCCGCCGTCCGTCGTCCAGCCGTGCCGCCACCACGCAGGCGCCGACTGTCGGGACCGCGAAGACCAGGGCCGGGAGCACGAGCTCGGCGGTGTCGCGGGCGTAGTAGCCGGTCAGGAACGCCACGCCGTGCTTGTACGGCGGGTGGGCGGCGGCGTGGAGCATCACCGGCAGCACGTCGGCGGGATGGCCGACCAGGGCCAGGAAGCCGAGCGCGGCGGCCGCGAACCCGGCGCCGAAGCCGGCCACGTAGCGGGCCGCGCTGCGCCGGGACGTCCGGGCCAGGATCACGACGGCGGCACCCTCCACCAGGGCGACCGTGACTACCGCCGGCCACTTGGCGAGCAGCAGGACGAAGGCGGTGACCCCGGCCAGCACGGGGATCCAGGTCGGGACCCGAGGCTCCCGGGCGACCGCCTGGAGGAACAGCGCCACCAGTGCCAGGCTGGCCACGATCTCCAGGTCGTAGTAGCCCGGCGACAGCGGCCCCCAGAGGTAGGCCAGGCCACCGGTCGACGTCAGCAGGGCCACGCCGCACCAGCGGGTCGCGCGTGGGACGTCGAGGGCGCGGTGCCTGGCCAGCCACGAGCAGAACGCGGTGGCGAACCAGAGGTTGGCCCCGACCGCCATGCCGAGCCGGAGCAGCCGGAGCGCGGCGATCCGCTCGCCCATGGCCTCGAAGACCGGGCCGTAGAGGTACTGCGAGGACGGCACGAAGTAGGGGTTGCTGTGCCACCACCGGTAGGCCAGCAGGTAGCTGCCCTCGTCCTGGATGCTCAGCCCCCGGTCGGCCATCAGGACGGCCGGAACCGCCCAGCCGGCGATCCCGGCCAGCGCGACCAACGTGAGCACGCGGACACCCCAGGAGTGCCCGACCCGCCGTTCGTCGTCGCCCGGCACGGGAACCGGGCCCGAGCTCCCGGTCGCGCTCACAGCTTGCGCAGCCTGACGTAGCGCACGGAGTGGTCGCGGTCCTTGCGGAGCACGAGGGTGGCCCGGGAGCGGGTCGGCTGGATGTTCTCGCGCAGGTTGACGCCGTTGATGGTGTCCCAGATCTCCAGCGCCGTCGCGGTCGCCTCCTCGGTGGAGAGCCCCGCGTAGCGCGAGAAGTACGACGCGGGGTCGGCGAAGGCGGTCTCCCGCAGCCGCAGGAACCGCTCGACGTACCACGCCCGGATGTCGGCGGTCGCGGCGTCGACGTAGACGCTGAAGTCGAAGAAGTCGCTCAGGGCCAGTCCGGTCCGGCCGGCGTCGGTGACCCGGGCCGGCTGGAGCACGTTGAGGCCCTCGACGATCACGATGTCGGGATGCCGCACCACGACCGGGTCGTCGGGCACCACGTCGTACACCAGGTGGGAGTAGGTCGGCGCCTCGACCTCGTCGCGGCCGGACTTGATGTCGACCACGAAGCGCAGCAGGGCCCGGCGGTCGTAGGACTCCGGGAAGCCCTTGCGCTGGAGGATCCCGCGCCGCTCGAGCTCGGCGTTGGGGTAGAGGAAGCCGTCGGTGGTGACCAGGGCGACGCTCGGGTGCTCGTCCCAGTGCCCGAGCAGCTGCTGCAGGACGCGGGCCGTCGTCGACTTGCCGACCGCCACGGACCCGGCGAGGCCGATCACGAACGGCGTACGCCGCTGCTCGGGCAGGTGCAGGAAGGCCTCCTGCTTGCGGTGCAGCCGCCGCGCGGCGCGCACCCGCAGGCTGAGCAGCCGGGAGATCGGGAGGTAGATCTGCTGCACCTCGTCGAGGTCCAGCTGGTCGCCCAGCCCGCGCAGCCGGGTGATCTCCTCGGCCGAGAGCGGCTGGTCCATCTGGTCGCCCAGCTCGGCCCAGGCGGCGCGGTCGAGCTCGACGTACGGCGTGGGCTCACCGCCGTGCGCACCGTTGGGCATGGCGGGCATTGTTCCAGCACCACCCCACGGGCGTTCGGGCGGCCGAGAGCGGCGCCGATAGACTCGGGCCCATGTGCGGCATCGTGGGCTACGTCGGGAACAAACGGGCGCAGGACGTCGTGATCGAGGGCCTGCGGCGCCTCGAGTACCGCGGCTACGACTCCGCCGGCATCGCTCTCGTGCACGAGGGCACCATCGAGTGGCGCAAGCGGGCCGGCAAGCTGGCCAACCTCGAGAAGGCGCTCGCCGAGGCGCCGCTGCCGGGGGCGAGCACCGGCATCGGGCACACCCGCTGGGCGACGCACGGTGCCCCCACCGACCTCAACGCGCACCCGCACCTCGGCAACTCCGGCCGGGTGGCCCTGGTGCACAACGGCATCATCGAGAACTTCGCGTCGCTGCGGGCGGAGGTCGAGGCGGCGGGCGACGACCTGCTCTCCGAGACCGACACCGAGATCGCGGCCCACCTGCTCGAGTCCGCACTCGAGCGGTGCGGCAACCTCACCGAGGCCATGCAGCAGGTCTGCCAGGTGCTCGAGGGCGCCTTCACGATCGTGGCGATCGACGCGCAGGACCCGTCCCGGGTGGTCGCCGCCCGGCGCAACTCGCCGCTGGTCGTCGGCCTGGGCGAGGGTGAGAACTTCATCGGCTCCGATGTGGCGGCGTTCATCGAGCACACCCGCGAGGCGCTCGAGCTCGGCCAGGACCAGATCGTCACGATCACCCGCGACGACGTGTCCGTGATCGGCTTCGACGGCGCGCCGGCCGAGGGCAAGCCGTACCACGTCGACTGGGACCTGTCGGCCGCCGAGAAGGACGGCTACGACTGGTTCATGCGCAAGGAGATCTTCGAGCAGCCGCGGGCGATCGGTGACGCCCTGCTGGGGCGGCACGACGCCAACGGCCGGCTCCAGCTCGACGAGGTCCGGATCTCCGACGACGACCTGCGCCAGGTCGACAAGATCATCATCATCGCCTGCGGGACGGCGTTCTACGCCGGGCTGGTCGCGAAGTACGCCATCGAGCACTGGACCCGCATCCCCTGCGAGGTGGAGCTGGCCCACGAGTTCCGCTATCGCGACCCGATCCTGACCCGGTCGACGCTGGTGGTGGCGATCAGCCAGTCCGGCGAGACCGCCGACACCCTGATGGCGATCCGGCACGCACGGCAGCAGCGCTCCAAGGTGCTGGCCATCTGCAATACCAACGGCTCGACGATCCCGCGCGAGTCCGACGCCGTCATCTACACGCACGCGGGCCCGGAGATCGGGGTCGCCTCCACCAAGGGCTTCATCACCCAGGTCATCGCCGCCTATCTGCTGGGCCTCTACCTCGCGCAGGTCAAGGGCACGTCGTACGGCGAGGAGGTGGCCGGCGTCGTCGCCGAGCTGCGCGACATGCCGGACCACGTGCAACGGATCCTCGACGACGCCGACGAGCTCTACGCGCTGGCGGCCGAGCTCAAGGACACGAAGTCCGTGCTGTTCCTGGGCCGGCACGTCGGCTTCCCGATCGCGCTCGAGGGCGCACTGAAGCTCAAGGAGCTGGCCTACATCCATGCCGAGGGGTTCGCGGCGGGGGAGCTCAAGCACGGCCCGATCGCGCTGATCGAGCCCGGGATGCCGGTCTTCTGCGTGCTGCCGCCGCGGGGTCGCGACCAGCTGCACGACAAGATGATCAGCGCCATCCAGGAGATCCGGGCGCGCGGGGCGCGCACCATCGTGCTGGCCGAGGACGACGACCTGGAGGCTGCGGCCTACGCCGACACGTTGATCAAGCTGCCCCGGGTCTCGACGCTGCTGCAGGCTGTGCCGGCCGTCGTACCCCTGCAGCTGTTCGCGTGCGAGCTGGCCACCCTGCTCGGTCACGACGTCGACCAGCCCCGCAACCTCGCCAAGTCCGTCACGGTCGAGTGACGGCCTGATGGCGATCGTCGGCGTCGGCATCGACGTCGTGGACATCTCGCGCTTCGAGGAGTCGCTGCGTCGTACGCCGGGGCTCGCGGAGCGGCTGTTCACCCCCGAGGAGTCCGGCCGTCCGCCGGCCTCGCTGGCCGCTCGCTTCGCTGCCAAGGAGGCACTGGCCAAGGCGCTCGGCGCCCCCCAGGGCCTGGCCTGGCACGACGCGGAGGTCGTCTCGGAGTCCACGGGTCGACCGCTCCTCGCGCTGCGCGGCACGGTCGCGGCCCACGCCGCGGAGCTCGGCGCGGTCCACGTCCACCTGTCCCTGTCGCACGACGCCGGCATCGCCTCGGCCGTGGTGGTGCTCGAGTCATGAGGGCGGCGCACACCGTCGAGCAGGTCCGGGCGGCCGAGGCGTCGCTGATGGCCACGCTCCCGGACGGCACCCTGATGCAGCGGGCGGCCGCGGGGCTGGCGACGGCGGTCACCGACCTGCTCGGCGGCGCCTACGGGCGCCACGTGCTGCTCCTGGTCGGGCCGGGCGACAACGGCGGCGACGCCCTGTTCGCCGGGGCCCTGCTGGCCCGTCGCGGGGCGAGCGTCGAGGTGTTGCCCGTCGCGGACCGGGTCCACGAGGCCGGCCTGGCGGCGGTACGCCGTGCCGGCGGGCGGGTGGTCGCGCTCGCCGACCTGATTCCACCCGACGTGGTGGTGGACGGCATCGTCGGGATCGGCGGTCGGCCGGGGCTGCGGCGGCCGGCCCTGGACGCGCTGCGGGCCGTGGCCGGGGTGCCGCTGGTCGCCGTCGACGTGCCCTCGGGCGTCGAGGTCGACACCGGGCGACTCGACGGCGCCCACGTGACCGCCGACCTGACCGTGACCTTCGGCACCCACAAGGTCTGCCACCTCGTCGAGCCTGCGGCCTCGGCCTGCGGCGTCGTCCACCTGGTCGACATCGGGCTCGACCTGCCCGACGCATCGGTGACCGCCCTGCAGGCCGACGACGTGGCCGGGCTGCTGCCGGTCCCGGCCGCGGAGGCGCAGAAGTACACCCGCGGCGTGGTCGGTGTCCGCGCCGGCTCGGCGCGCTACCCCGGTGCCGCGGTGCTCTCGACGTCGGGCGCCGCGTGCGGGCTGGCCGGGATGGTGCGGTACGCCGGCGGCGCGGCGGACGCGGTCCGCGCCCGCCACCCCGAGGTCGTCGTGGGGGAGGGCCGGGTGCAGGCCTGGGTGGTCGGGTCGGGCGGCGACGCCGACGCGGGGGAGGCGCTGGCCGCGGCCCTGCGGGACGCCGTACCCCTCGTCGTGGACGCCGACGCGCTGCGACACCTGACCGCGCCCCTCGAGGCGTCCGCGCTGCTGACCCCCCACGCCGGCGAGCTCGCCGCGATGCTCGGGGTCGAGCGGACCGAGGTGGAGGCCGACCAGCTGGCGTTCGCGCGGCGGGCCGCCCGGGAGTACGCCGCCACGGTGCTGCTCAAGGGCCACCACACGCTGATCGCCGCGCCGAACGGGCGAGTCCGGGTGACCACCACCGGCACGCCGTGGCTGGCGGTGGCCGGGGCGGGTGACGTGCTGGGCGGCCTGTGCGGTGCCCTGCTCGCGGCCGGCCTCACGCCGTACGACGCCGGATCGGTCGGCTCGTGGCTGCACGGCGCCGCCGCCACCCTGGCGTCGGCCGGTGGCCCGATCTCGGCGCCCGACGTCGCCGCCGCCCTGCCCCGGGTGATCGCGGACCTCCTCCGCTGACCCACCCCTCCCTTCGATCCTGCGGACGACCGGGCCCCCCAGCCGGGATAGTCCGTGACGTTCGCGCCCTATCCGGCCCGGAAATAGGGCCCAAACGTCACGGACTATCCCTTTGGGCCTGTGGACGACGGGGGATGGGAGGATTGACCGCATGAGTCGCGACCCGGTCCGTCGACCCGAGATCGTGGTCGACCTGGGGGCGATCCGGCGCAACGTCGGGCGGCTGCGCGACCTGGTCACCCCCGACGGGGCCGACGTGATGGTGGTGGTCAAGGCCGACGGCTACGGCCACGGCATCGTGGAGTCGGCGGGTGCGGCGCGCGCGGCCGGTGCTCCCTGGCTGGGTGTGGCCACCATCGAGGAGGCCCTGCTGCTGCGCGAGGCCGGCGACACCGGCCGGATCCTGTGCTGGCTGACCGTCCCCGGCGACGACTGGGCCGGGGCCGTCGACCGCGGGGTCGACGTCACGGCGTACTCCCTGGCCGAGCTGGAGGAGGTCCGTGCCGCCGTCACGGGCACCCCGGCCCGGCTCCAGCTCAAGGTCGACACGGGTCTCTCCCGGGGCGGCTCGACGGCCCAGGACTGGCCGGCCCTGGTCGCCGCCGCCCGGGCCGGCGAGGCGGACGGCACCTGGCGGGTCACCGGGATCTGGTCGCACTTCGCCTGCAGCGACGAGCCCGAGCATCCCGCCAACCAGCGTCAGGAGGCGGCGTTCCGCGACGCCCTCGAGGGTGCGGCCCGGGCCGGTCTGCGCCCGGAGGTCCGCCACCTGGCCAACTCCGCGGCCGCCCTGCTGCGTCCCAGCAGCCGCCTCGACCTGGTGCGCTGCGGGATCGCGTCGTACGGCCTGGACCCCGCGCCCGGCCTGAGCCCCCAGATCGGGCTGGAGCCGGCGATGAGCGTCACCGCCCCGCTGGTCCTGGCCAAGCGGGTGCCGGCCGGCGCCGGCGTCTCGTACGGCCACACCTGGACCGCCCCCGGCGAGACCGGGCTCGGGCTGGTCCCGCTCGGGTACGGCGACGGGGTGCCGCGGCACGCGGGCAACACCGCCGAGGTGTGGCTCGGCGGCGTACGACGGCCGATACGCGGGCGGATCTGCATGGACCAGTTCCTGGTCGACCTCGGAGAGGACGAGGCGGTTCCCGGTGACGAGGTCGTGCTCTTCGGGTCGGGCGCCGCCGGGGAGCCGACCGCCGACGACTGGGCCCGGGCGTGCGGCACCATCCACTACGAGATCGTGACCCGGATGGGCGGCCGGCTGCGCCGCCGCTTCGTCCCCGAAGGAGCCGCATGAGCGCCACCCGCAAGGTCCTGTCGGTGGCGGCCGGGGCCGTCGGCGTCGCGGCCGCCGGTACGGCGATCCGGGTCGCCCAGCGCCGCGCCGTCATCTCCCGCCGGGGTGCGGGGGACCAGACGCCGTTCGGCTCGCTGCACTCGCCGCCGATCGTCGTGGTCGCCGACGACGGCGTGGACCTGCACGTCGAGGTCGACGAGTTCCACGGCGGCGGGCGCCGCCGCGCCACCAAGGCGCCCGAGCTGACCGTGGTCTTCGCCCACGGCTACTCCCTCAACCTCGACTCGTGGCACTTCCAGCGCGCCGGCTACCGCGGCCAGGTGCGCACGGTCTACTACGACCAGCGCTCGCACGGGCGCTCCGGTCGGTCGCCGCAGGGGCACGCGACGATGGAGCAGCTCGGCCGCGACCTCAAGACCGTCATCGACACCGTCGTCCCCGAGGGGCCGATCGTGCTGGTCGGCCACTCGATGGGCGGGATGACCATCATGGCGCTGGCCGAGGAGCACCCGGAGCTGTTCGGCGACCGGGTGGTCGGTGTCGGGCTGATCTCGACCACTGCCGGCGGCCTCGAGCCGCACCGGATCGTCGCGCCGATCCTCCCCTCCAACCTCGGCGGCGTGCTCGCCGAGCGCCTGATCTCGGTGCTGGCGCGCGGTCACCGGCAGGTCGACGGCTTCCGTCGCCTCGGGAGGTCGGTGGCGATGGTGGCGACCGACGAGCTGGCCTTCGGTGACGACGTACCGGCGTCGTACGTCGAGTTCGTCGACGAGATGCTCTCCGCGACGCCGTTCGAGGTGGTCGCGGAGTTCTTCCCGAACTTCGCGACCCTCGACAAGTTCGAGACGGTCCGGGCGCTCTCGGTCGTCCCGACCTCGATCATCTGCGGCACCGCCGACAAGCTGACCGCGATCGGGCACAGCCGCAAGCTGCACGCTCACATCGGCGGCTCGAGCCTCCTGGAGTGCGACGGCGCCGGGCACATGGTGATCATGGAGCGCCACGAGGACGTCAACGCCGAGCTGGACAGCCTGATCGCCCTGGCCGGCGATCTGGCGGACCGCCGGTGACCCAGCCCGCGACGGAGGCCGCCGTCGACATCCGCCGGGTGGGCCCGGAGTCGGCGGCGACCGTCCACGAGATCGTGCGCGCGGCGTTCGCGGCCCGCCCGCCGGTCGACCCGCCGGCCGACGCACTCGCCGAGACCGTCGAGTCGCTCGCCGCGTCGCTGTCGTACGGCGGGCTGGTCGCCGCCCGCGACGGCGTCGACGTCGGTGCCCTGGTGCTCGACCCCGAGGGCCGCACGCTGTGGCTGCGGCGGGTCGGCGTGCTCCCCGAGGTGCGCGAGCACGGTGTCGCGACGGCCCTGGTCGCCGACGCGCTGGCCCGGGCCACCGGGCAGGTCGACGACCTCGCCGTGCTGGCCCGCGAGGAGCTGCCGGGGACGGTCACCTTCTGGCGTGAGCACGGCTTCGTCCAGACCGCCGACCGGTCGCCGTACGTCGAGCTCCGGCGGCCGGCCCCCCGGTCGTACGACGCCGCCGACGCGGACGCGATGCGCCGGCTCGGCACGGCGCTGGCCTCCGTGCTGCGGGCCGGTGACGTCGTGGTGCTCTCGGGTGAGCTGGGAGCCGGCAAGACCACCCTCACCCAGGGGCTGGGCGCCGGGCTGGGGGTACGCGGCGACGTGACCTCGCCGACCTTCGTGATCGCGCGCGTGCATCCGTCACTGGCGGAGGGGCCGGCGCTCGTGCACGCGGACGCGTACCGGCTCGGCGGGGTCGCCGAGCTCGACGACCTCGACCTCGACACCTCCCTCGACGACGCGGTCACCGTCGTCGAGTGGGGGGAGGGGATCGCCGAGGGCCTGGCCGACGACCGGCTCGAGGTGCGGATCGACCGCGCGGTGGGCGGCCGGGCGGACGAGGAGGCAGGCCTCGACCCCCGTCAGGTGTTCGTCGCCCCGGTCGGACGTCGCTGGCTCGGCGTCGTGCTTCCCGCGCTCAGCGACTGAGCAGGCCGAGGGAGTCGGCGAGGAGCAGGACGTCGGCAGGCTCGGCCTCGTGGAGCCGCAACCACGCGGCCGCCTCGGCGACCGCCTCGATGCGGACCTCGACCACGACCTCGCCGTCGGAGGGGTTCGTCGGGGGTCCGACGTGCTCCACCTGCGCGGTCGCGAAGGCCCAGGCACTGCGAGGGTGCGGGAAGTGCTCCTGATGAGGCTCCGCGTTGCGTGAGCGGACGTCCTGGTAGGCGAAGACCTCGATCTCGCCGACCAGCGCGCACCCCGCCTCCTCCCGCAGCTCGCGGGCGGCGAGCTCGGTGAGGGACTCGCCGGCCTCCCGGCGGCCGCCGGGCAGGAAGCGCCATCCCTCGGCCGACCGGCAGACGACGACCCGGCCGTCGGCGACCTGCGCCACGAGATGCAGGCGGGTGACCAGCGCATCGTCCGGGACGCCGAGCCGGAAGCGGAGGTCGGCATTGGCGTAGGGCTGGAAGTCCAGGCCCCACAACGCCGGGAACCGTCCTGCCCACGCCGAGTCGTCCATGCGGGGACGATAACCGCGGCGGCGGTCTCGCGGCGCCGAGGCGGCACTCGTGGAAGTCTGGTCCCATGCTCGTGATCGCCCACGTCAGCGACACCCACTTCGGCGACGCCCAGGACCCGAGCGCCCGCAACGCCGCCGTGATGGAGCACCTGCTCGCCATGGAGCCTCGTCCCGACCTCCTGGTCGTCTCCGGCGACGTCGCCGACCACGGCCTCCCGGAGGAGTACGCCGCGGCGCGCGCCTGGCTGGACCGCTGGCCGGGCGTCTTGGCGGTCTGCCCCGGGAACCACGACGTCCGCACGGCGTTCGTGGCCGGGCTCGGCATCGAGACCCGGACCGTGGTGGAGGTCGACGGCACGCGCGTCGTGCTCCTCGACTCGCTGGTCGACGCGGTCGACGGCCAGCGGGTCGACCCCGGCGAGCTCGGGACCGACCAGCTCGACTGGCTCGACCAGCGGCTGGCCGAGGACCCGCGCCCCACCTTCGTCGTCCTCCACCACCCGCCGCCCACCATCTCCCTGGAGCTGATGGACCCGATCAGACTGCGCGACGCCGCGGCGCTGGAGACGGTGCTCGAGCGGCACCCGCACGTCGTCGCCACCCTGGTCGGCCACGCCCACACCATGGCGGCCACCACCTTCGCCGACCGGCCCCTGCTGATCGGCGGCGGGGTGGTCTCCACGGTCACGGCGGACGCCGAGGCGGTGCCGACGCTCTGGTACGACGCGCCCCCGTCGTTCGCCCTCCACCTGGTCGACGACGGTCGGGTGACCACCCACTGGCGGGCGCTGCCGTGACCCGCCCACGGCGCGGTCGATCACGCCCTCGATAGCCTCGGGGGCGTGCTCCTCGCCTTCGACACGGCCACGCCGTACGTGACCGTCGCCCTCCACGACGGCGACGACGTGGTCGCCCAGCGCCGCTCCGAGCAGCGGATGAAGCACGGCGAGCAGCTAGCGCCCCTGATCGAGGCGGTGCTGGCCGACGCCGGCATCGTCCGGCAGGACCTCAGCGCGATCGCCGTCGGCGTCGGCCCGGGCCCGTTCACCGGGCTGCGAGTGGGGCTGGTGACCGCACGGACGCTGGCGTTCGTCCTCGAGCTCCCGGTGTACGGCGTCTGCTCGCTGGACGTGCTCGCTGTCGAGGCCGCGCACGGGTCGAGCCCGATCGGCACCGACTTCCTGGTCGCCACCGACGCGCGCCGCAAGGAGGTCTACGTCGCGTCGTACGACGACGGGGGCCGCCGGATCGACGGCCCGGACGTGCTGCGGCCCGGCGACGCCGCCACCGCCGTCCCGGTGGTCGGCGAGGGCGCCGAGCTCTACCCGGACGCCTTCCCCGACCGGCGTGGACCGAGCCTGCCCAGTGCCGGCTGGCTGGCCCACGCCGTCGCCGAGGAGCTGGTCGAGCTGCACGACCCCGAGCCGATGTACCTGCGCCGGCCCGATGCGGTGGCGCCCGGAATCCCCAAGCGGGTCTCGTGATCCGCGCAGCCGAAGCCGACGACGCGCCCGCGATCGCCGCCCTCGAGCGGGACGCGCTCGGCTCCGACGCCTGGTCGGAGAACCTCGTCCGGGAGGGTGCTGCGGGTCGGCTGCCGACCACGCACTACCTGGTCGCGACCGACGGCGACGAGCTGACCGGCTATGCCGCCACCAGCATCGTCGACGTCGCCGAGCTCCAGCGGATCGCGGTGGCGGAGACCAGTCGCCGGACCGGTGTGGCCAGCGACCTGCTGGCGCGGGTCGAGAGCGAGGTGCGGGCGCGGCAGGTGGACCGGCTGCTGCTCGAGGTGCGGGAGGACAACCACGGCGCGTGCGCCTTCTACGCCGCCCGCGGCTTCACCGAGATCGACCGACGACCGCGCTACTACGCCGACGGCACCACCGCCGTCGTACTCCTCAAGGACCTGTGATGACCGACGAGCTCCTGATCCTCGGCATCGAGACGTCGTGCGACGAGACCGGCGTCGGCATCGTCCGCGGCCACACCCTCCTGGCCGACGCGGTGGCCAGCAGCGTCGAGGAGCACGCGCGGTTCGGCGGGGTCGTCCCCGAGGTCGCCAGCCGGGCGCACCTCGAGGCGATGGTGCCGACGATCGAGCGGGCCTGCGAGACCGCCGGCGTCCACCTATACGACGTCGACGCGATCGCCGTGACCAGCGGGCCCGGGCTGGCCGGCGCCCTCCTCGTCGGGGTGGCCGCGGCCAAGGCGTTGGCGATCGGGCTCGGCAAGCCGATCTACGGCGTGAACCACCTCGCCGCCCACGTCGCCGTCGACCAGCTCGAGCACGGGCCCCTGCCCGAGCCGTGCCTGGCGATGTTGGTCAGCGGCGGCCACTCCAGCCTGCTGCGGGTCGAGGACGTGACCGTGGGGGTCGAGCCGATGGGCGCGACCATCGACGACGCGGCAGGGGAGGCGTTCGACAAGGTGGCGCGCCTGCTCGGACTGCCCTTCCCGGGCGGACCGCACATCGACCGGGAGGCCCGCAGTGGCCACGTGACGATCGACTTCCCGCGCGGCCTGACCAGCCGGCGTGACCTCGAGCGGCACCGCTTCGACTTCTCGTTCTCCGGGCTCAAGACCGCGGTGGCGCGGTGGGTCGAGACCCAGCAGCGCGACGGCGTCACGATCGACGTCGCCGACGTGGCCGCGAGCTTCCAGGAGGCGGTCTGCGACGTCCTGGTCCGCAAGGCGCTCGATGCGGCGACCGACCAGGGGATCGAGGACCTCCTGATCGGCGGCGGCGTCGCGGCCAACTCCCGGCTCCGGGCGATGGCGACCGAGCGGGCCGCGGCCAAGGGCATCAGGGTCCGGGTCCCGAGACCCGGGCTCTGCACCGACAACGGGGCGATGGTCGCCGCGCTGGGTGCCGAGCTGGTCGCCCGCGGGCGGCCGGCCTCGGCGCTCGACCTCCCCGCGGACTCGTCCCAGCCGATCACGCAGGTCGTGGCCTGACCAGGGCTACGGCACGCTCGCGACCACGAAGGGGTCGTGGTCCATGCTGCCCGGCGCCGGAGGTACGGCGTACTCCATCGTGCCGGTCACCGACATCCGCACCAGCGACCACCGGCCGTCCTGGTAGACGGGGAACAGCACGTGCGTGGCGTCCTCCCACGTCGTCCCCTGCAGGAAGCCCGGGTGCTGCTGGGAGGTCTGCCGGTTCACCAGCAGCCGTCCGTCGGCGGCGTACACGGCCACCTGACCGTCGCCGATGCCGTCGCGGTACGCCGGGCCGGCCAGCAGGTACTCGCCGGTCGGCGAGAAGGTGTCCAGGGTGTGCCGGGTGGTGCTCCACAGGAGCGGGTGCCCGGGTGCGGCCTCGTCGATGACGGCCGAGCGGGACCCCGTGTCACCGATCGCTGTGTAACCGACGAGCCGGCCGCTCTCCGTGACGTCCCCGACCCGGATCACCCGGCCCGCGGGGTCCGCGGTGGTCAGCCGACCGTCTGCGGTCACGGCCCACGCGAACGCGTTGTCGCCCTGCCAGGACGACGCGTACACCGTGCAGCCGGGCGCGTAGGTGCAGCTCGGCCCGGTCACGGCCGCCAACCGGCGGCTGTTGCCCGGGATCGAGACCCCCAGCGACCGCGGCGTGGCCAGTCCGGGCTGCCACACCGTGGCCACGCCGGTCCGCGACAGCCAGGCCACGACCGTGCGGTCGGCGTTGACGACGAGCTCGTAGCCGGAGGGGACGGGAGCGAGGTGGGTGCCGCCGGCGGTGACGATCTCGACGGTGAACCACACGTCGTGGTGGGTGAGGTAGGCGACGGATCCGTCGTTCAGCTCGGTGAACCCGACCACGGGGTAGGTGGTCGGCGCGGGCAGGGTGGTGCCGTCGGCCAGGTGGACGACGCCCTGCGCGGCGTAGCCGATCGCCGGCGGCTCCCCGGTCGGCAGGTGGGTGACGTCGAGGACGCCGGGCGCGGGCTGGTGGTCCGCAGGCCCGGTCGGCGTCGAGGACGACGACGGGGCAGAGGTGGCCCCGGTGGTCGGCAGGCTCGAGGACGGCTGCGTCGACGGCTGGTCGCCGCTCCCGAACGGATCACCCCCACGGATGGCGATCGGGAAGGTGATGGCGACGACGGCGGCGGCACTGACCGCGGCGATCAGCAGGCGGCGCCGCCGATGCGGCGGCTGGGCTCCGGGTCCGAGCGGGTCATGGTGCTGGGTGGGGACGGGACTGCGATAGGTGCTCATGGTGCTCCTCATCCCATCCTCGTCCGGATCCGGGCCCGGCACAGGTGCCGAAACTCCCGGATCCGGCCCAGAAGGTCACCCGCCGGTGGGCAGGACGAACGGGCTGGAGTCGTAGGGGCCCGGGGCCGGAGCCACGGCGTACTCCATCGACCCGTCCGAGGCGATCCGGACCAGCGACCACTTCCCGTCCTGGAAGGTCGCCGCCAGCAGATGAGTCGCGTCCTCCCAGGTCGCTTCGCTGAAGTAGGCCTGCGACTTCACGGTCGAGGAGCGCTCGAAGAGGCGCCGGCCGCTGAGGTCGTACATCGAGATCCCACCTGGACCGAGGCCGTCGAAGTAGCTGGGCAGGCCCAGGATCAGCCGCCCGTCCGGCGAGAACGACGTGAGCTGGGCCTGGCAGGTCTCGAAGCCCTGGAACTCGCCGCCCCCGAGGAGCTTCGAGCAGGTGCTGGAGTCGGTGATCCGGTAGAGCCCGATGGTCAGGCCGGCATCGTCGACGTCGTTGACGTCGAGGTAGCCGCCGTCGCGCAGGGGCTGGGAGCCCGACGCGTCCACCGTCCACGGCTGGTGTTGGGCATCGTGCACGTTGACGATCACCGAGCAGGCGAGTGAGCAGTCGTCACCGGTCACGGCGGCGATCCGCAGGTCCTGGCCCGGCACCGGGTCGCCGAGCGGGCGGGGCTTGGCCGCCCCGGCGGTCCAGGTCATCACCTGTCCGGTGCGGTCCACCCAGGCCGCGATGCTGTGGGAGGGGTCGACCGCCAGGCCGGCCGAAGAACCGTAGGGCCCCGAGTGCGCACCGTCGGGTGAGCTCACCATGACCTCGAACGAGCCCTCGTTGTTCATCTCGACGACGTCGGTGCCGTCGTTGAGCTGCGTGAAGGAGGTCGCGGGGAACGGCGAGAAGGGGTGCTCGCTCGAGCCGCGCCCGAGGTAGGCGATCCGCGGCGGGGCGCCGGTCGGCAGGTCGGAGACGTCGAGCACGCCCGGAGCCGGCTGGTGGCCGTCGGCGGTGGTGGTCGTGGTCTGGGTCGGGGTCGGCGTGGAGGGGTTCGCCGGGCCGGGCTCGTCGCGGTGGCCGGAGTGGGTGGCCAGGGCGGCGGTCGGCACGATCAGGGCGACCGCGGCGGCCGCGCCGACGACCGCGGTCGCCGTACGCCGGCGGCGGATCGAGCGGGCCTTGCGCTGCACGTCACCGAAGTCGAGCGCGGAGCCGCGCATGGTGTCCGAGCGCCCGCGCAGCTCGCGGTTCAGCTCGGTGGTCAGGTCGTCGTCGGGCGCGCTCATCTGTCGTTCTCCTCAGTCGAGCGGGGGTTCAGGGTCTGGGGTGTGCGCTCGCGCAGGGTGGCGAGCGCACGGCTGGTCTGGGACTTCACGGTCCCGACCGAGATGCCGAGGGCGTCCGCGGTCTCGGACTCGGACATCTCCTCGTAGTAGCGCAGGACCACGACCGCGCGGGCCTTGCGCGGCAGGGTCTGGACGAGGTCCCACAGCGCGGCGCCGCGACCCTCGTCGTACTCGTCCTGCACTGCGGTGTCGAACGTCGTCTGGTCCTGCGGGTGCTCACGCCGTTTCCAGGCGCGACGCCACAGGGAGTTGTGCTCGTTGACCAGGATCCGCCGGACGTAGCCGTCGATCGAGCCCCGGTCGCGAACCTTGTCCCACGACAGGTAGAGCTTGGCGAACGCGGTCTGGGTCAGGTCCTCGGCGTCGTGGCGGTTGCCGGTCAGCAGGTACGCCGTACGCAGCAGGCTGGCCTGCCGCGCGGCGAGGTACGCCGCGAAGTCGGCGTCGGTGTCGCTGCTCCTGCTGGCCATCGCCACTGCCCCCGTCGGCGCCCCCGTACGTGCACGGTCGGCGGGTAGATCCATCGTTCCTCCCAAGGTTCGCCACCAAGACGCGGGCGAGCCAGGGAAGGTTGCAATGGTGGCAGAGGCGAGCCCTCAGGGGCGGGTGGCGAGCCGGTAGGCGCCCGATGCGTGGGACACCGAGGTCGCCCGCGTCACGTGCCCCTGCAGGTCGAACCTGACAATGGTCGAGCCCTCGGTGCTGTCGGCCACCGCGAGCACAGTGTCGTCGACGTCCCAGGCCGGCTGTCCGAGCGTGACGCCGGGCCCACCCGGACGATTCAGGTCGGCGACCTTGTGGCCGGTCCTGGCATCGAAGACCGCGATCGCGTCGGAAGTCGGCCCGTTGCGAGGCTGGTCACCCAGGACGTAGCGACCGTCGCTGGAGAACTGTCCCAGCGTCCAGCCCGGCACCCGCACCTGCACCGCCCCCGTCGCCGCATCGACGATGGCCCCCGTGTTGACGTCGCTCGCCAGCTGGCCCGACAGGACGTCGTGGTTCTCGTCCGACCCGCCGGCGCGGGCCAGTCCGGTCACCGGTGACCGGTGGCCGCTGCTGTCGACGACCTGAACGCTCTCGGCAGGACCGTGGACGACGTCGGTGACGACACCCTGCTGGACGATGCCGACCGGTGTCACCTGGGTGCCGACGGGCGTGACCACGCGCCCCGGCCCGGACTCGCCCATCGTGTTGTCGACGCCGGAGTACAGCGCGCCGGCGACCGTGTCGGCGACCGGACACGAGTCCGCCAGCCAGTAGGCGGACTGGACGCCGTCGGTCGACATCGCGAACCGGTCCGAGCCGCAGCCGAGGTACTGGTGGTGTGCGTCGGACACCAGGTAGGTGCCGGCGATGCCGTCCTGGGCCATCAGCCCCGGCGCCGGGGGTACGGAGGCCAGGATCCCGTCCCGCACGGGCGTCGCCGTCGTCGCGTTGCCGAAGACCGCGTCGGTGATCCGGTCACCGCTCATCGTCACGTAGGTGTCGCCCACGAGGTAGTCGATGCCGGGCTTCTGGCCGAGCGGCAGAGCGGAGAGGGGGAGCGGCTCAGCCAGGGTCGGAGCGGTCGGGTCGGTGCTGGGGCCCGACGACAGGGACTGGGACGGCTGCGGTGAGGAGCCGGGGGAGCGGCCGAGCCAGACCGCGCCGGGGACGACGACGACCGCGACCGCCGCGGCCGCCGCGAGGACCGTCGTACGACGTCGGCGGGCGCGGATCGCGCCGGCCCGGCCGGCGACGGCCGACAGGGGAGTGCTGGGGTAGTCGGTGCGCTCGACCCGGTCGTGCAGGGTCTCGGTGAGCAGGTCCTCGGGGTTCATCGTTCCTCCTCGCCGCCGTCGGCGGTGAGCTCGGGATGGTCGGGCAGGTGGGCGCGCAGCGCGGCGAGGGCGCGGCTGCTCTGGGACTTCACGGTGCCCAGCGAGATGCCGAGCAGGTCGGCGATCTCGGGCTCGGTGAGCTGCTCGTAGAACCGCAGCACCACCACGGCCCGCTGCCGCGGGGGCAGCGCGGCGACGAACGCCCAGACCGCCTCGCGCTGGCCGTCGTACGACTGGTCGGAGACGGCCCGGTCGGGGAGCTGGTCGGTGACCTGCTCACGTCGGCGGACCGGGCGTCGCCACGCGGTGCGGTGCTCGTTGAGCAGGATCTTGCGGGCGTAGGCGTCGACGTTGCCGCGGTCCTGGATCCGGTCCCAGGCGAGGTAGAGCTTGGCCAGCGTGACCTGGACGAGGTCCTGAGCCGTGTGGACGTCGCCGGTCAGCAGGTGCGCGGTGCGCTGGAGGGCGGGCTCGCGGGCGACCAGCCACGACTCGAACTCCGCCTCGCGCGTCGAGCGGCCGTGGGCGCTCATCGGCCCTCCCCCCACGATCACCTGACCCTGCATCCGCCACCATCCTGCTCGCCGTGTCACCCCCTACACGAGATCCATCCGCCAGGGGTTGCACGGCGTACGGCGGGATAGTCCGTGACGAAACGCAGGTCATTCGGCCGAATTGACCTGCTTTCCGTCACGGACTATCCCGCGAAGCCTGTGGAGAAGGGGGTGGGAGGGTCAGCGGAGGGGGAGGGAGAACGGCGTGAACTCGTTGACCGCCGGCGTGGGCGGTACGGCGTACTCGACGGTGCCGTCGACCCCGATGCGGACGATCGACCACGAGCCGCCGGCCCGCAGCACCCCGAGCAGGTGGGTGGAGTCCTCCCAGGTCAGCCGGTTCAGGCTCCGACGGGCGCCGATGTCGAACGTGAACGCCCGCGCCACCGAACCGTCGCGGCGCAGGATGGCGAACCGCCGCACGCTCTCCGAGGCGGACGGCGTGTGCTCACCGAGGATGAGCCGGCCGTCGGTCGAGAACGAGTCGAGCTGGTAGCGGCAGGTCCGGAAGGCCCGGTGCCCGGCTGGCGTGATCACGCCCCAGCAGGGGGGACTCGATGCGGTCCCCTTCGAGAGCAGGGCGGTCACCCGGCCGCGCTGGTTGACGTCGGTGACGCGCAGCATCGGACCGACCTTGGTCACGATGCCGTGGGAGGTCGAGACGAAGACCCCGTTGCGCCGGGCCGTGTTGACGAAGACGGTGCAGCCTCCGCCCTCGGGCGACTGCTCCTTGCAGGTCTGTGCGCCCGAGACCGCGCCGACGCCGTCACCCCGGGGCACCTGCGGCAGGGTGAACTCGCGCGTGCCGCCGCCCTCGAGGTCGTGCGGCCGGCGCTGGTCGTCGAGCCAGCTCGCGATGGAGTGGTCGGGCGAGACGGCCATGCCGAAGTGGGCCAGGAAGCGCTTGCGCACGATCCGGCCGGAGGAGTCGATCCGCTGGAGCTGGGGCCCGACCTCGGTCGTGGCGAGCCCGAACGCGCCGCGCCCCATCGGCGTCCACTGGCCCAGCGCCAGGAACCCGAGCCTCAGTGACGTGCCGTCCGGGCGGTGCATCCGGAAGTTGCCGCCGAGGAACTCCGGCTTGGTCGCCCGGGCGTAGGCGATCTTCGGCGGGGCGCCGGTGGGGAGGCCCGTCGTCGGGAAGGCCGTCGCGGCGCGCTGGTACGTCGTACCCGCGGCAGGTTCGCCGCCGCGCGAGGTGTGCAGCGCGGCCGCGTCGAGCCCGCTGCCGGCGAGCGGGGCGGTCATCAGCAGGGTCGCCAGGGCCGAGTAGGTCAGCGGGCGCAGGTAGCTGGTCATCATGGCGGTGTGACGCGCCGAGGTCGCAGAAAGGTTGTGCCCGGACGCTGTCGCGCCTGAGGTGACCATCCGTAGGGTGTGCCCACAGCCCCGAGGAGGACAACCCATGCAGCAGGTGAAGGCAGTCGTCGCGCGCGCCAAGGGCGAGCCGGTGAGCATCGAGACGATCAACGTCCCTGACCCCGGGCCGGGCGAGGCGCTGGTGCAGGTCCAGGCCTGCGGGGTGTGCCACACCGACCTGCACTACCGCGAGGGCGGCATCAACGACGACTTCCCGTTCCTGCTCGGGCACGAGGCTGCGGGCATCGTCGAGGCCGTCGGCGACGACGTCACGTCGGTCGCGCCGGGCGACTTCGTGGTCCTCAACTGGCGAGCGGTCTGCGGCAACTGCCGCGCCTGCAACCGCGGCGAGCCGTGGTACTGCTTCGCCACCCACAACGCCACCCAGAAGATGACCCTCGAGGACGGCACCGAGCTCAGCCCGGCTCTCGGCATCGGCGCCTTCGCCGAGAAGACCCTGGTCGCGGCCGGCCAGTGCACCAAGGTCGACCCCTCGACCCGGGCCGCCGCGGTCGGGCTGCTGGGCTGTGGGGTGATGGCCGGCCTCGGCGCCGCGATCAACACCGGCAACGTCTCGCGCGGCAAGAGCGTCGCGGTGATCGGTTGCGGCGGCGTGGGCGTGGCCGCCATCGCCGGCTCGGTCCTGGCCGGGGCCTCGACGATCATCGCCGTCGACATCGACGACCGGAAGCTCGAGGGCGCCCGCCGGATGGGCGCCACCCACACCGTCAACAGCACGAACGACGACCCCGTGGCCGCGATCCAGGCCCTCACCGACGGCAACGGCGCGGACGTGGTGATCGACGCCGTCGGGCGGCCCGAGACCTGGAAGCAGGGGTTCTACGCCCGCGACCTGGCTGGCACGCTGGTCCTGGTCGGCGTGCCCACGCCCGACATGAAGATCCCCGACATCCCCCTGATCGACGTCTTCGGCCGGGGCGGCGCGCTGAAGTCCAGCTGGTACGGCGACTGCCTGCCCTCGCGCGACTTCCCGATGCTGGTCTCGCTCTACCGGCAGGGGCGGCTCGACCTCGACGCGTTCGTCTCCGAGGAGATCGGGCTCGGCGACGTGGAGGCGGCGTTCGAGAAGATGCACCACGCCACCGACGATGGGCAGAGCGTGCTCCGCAGCGTCGTGATCTTCTGATGCGGGTCGACCACGCGGTCGTCAGCGGGACCTTCAGCCTGGACGGGTCGACCTACGACGTCGACAACAACATCTGGGTGGTCGGCGACGACGAGTCGTGCGTGGTGATCGACGCCCCGCACGACGTGGACGCGATCCTGGCCGTCGTCGACGGCCGCCGGGTGAGCGCGATCGTGTGCACCCACGCCCACGACGACCACGTGCGGATGGCCGTGGCGCTGCGCGAGGCCGTGATCGCACCGATCCTGCTTCACCCGGCGGACCGCCCGGTCTGGGCGCTGACGCATCCCGACTCGCTGTGGGACGTCGACCTCTCCGACAACCTCGAGGTGCCGGTCGCGGGCTCGTCACTCCTCGTGATCCACACCCCGGGGCACTCGCCGGGCTCAGTGTGCCTCTATGCCCGCGAGCTCGGCTGCGTCTTCACCGGCGACACGCTCTTCCAGGGCGGCCCCGGCGCGACCGGGCGCTCGTTCAGCGACGGCGACCGGATCGTGGAGTCGATCCGGGAGCGGCTGCTGCCCCTGCCCGACGAGACGGTGGTCCACACCGGTCACGGCGACGACACGACGATCGCCGCCGAGCGCGCGGGCCTGGCCTGAGCGTCGTACCCCGTCAGTCGACGCTCACAGCCTCCGGCGTCGTGGTGCCCGTACGCCGCAGGTCGCGCTCCTGCCTGCGGACGCCGGCGAAGCCGAAGAGCAGGTAGCCCACGAACCCGATCACCAGCGCCACCGGGACGCCGACGTTGGCGTAGGCCCAGCTGCCGGCGGTACCGCCCAGGTCGAAGTACGTGTGACCGTTGATGGTCACGCCGTCCATGAGGTATCCCAGCCAGGTCAGGCCCTTGCTCTGGCCCGTGGTGACGATGACCAGACCCCAGCCGGCCGCGGTGCCGAGCGCGAGGAACAGGACCGCACTGAGCCGGAAGCTCCCGTAGATCCCGGTCGACGTGTACAGCGACGGCTCGTCGTAGTCACGCCGGCGCAGCAGCAGGTCGGCCAGGAACACGCCGCACCAGGCGGCCATCGGGACCCCGAGGAAGATCAGGTAGGCCTCGAAGAGGTAGATGAAGCTGCTCGAGGAGTAGAAGACGATGTAGATCGCGCCGGCGATCATCAGGACGCCGTCGATGCCCGCGGCGACCCAGCGCGGGGTCCTCAGCCCGAGGGTGAGCAGCGTGAGGCCGGAGGAGTAGATGTCCATCACGGCACCGCTGACCAGGCCCGCGACCGCCACGATCGCGAACGGCAGCAGGAACCACGTCGGCAGGATGGTGGTCAAGGCACCGATCGGGTCGGCGCCGACCGCCGAGCTGAGCTTCTGGTCGGAGCCGGCGAGGAGCACGCCGTACCCCACGAGGAGGACGACCGGCAGGCTGCCGCCGATCGTCGGCCACCACACGACCCCCGAGGTCGAGGTACGGCGCGGCAGGTAGCGCGAGTAGTCGGCGCCGGTGTTGACCCAGCCCAGCCCGAACCCGGTGAGCACCAGGATCGTCGCTCCGATGACGGCCTGCCGGTCGCCGTTCGGGAGCGCCCTCAGGGTGTCGAGGTGGACGTGGTCGACGGTCAGGGCGATGTAGACGGCGGTGACCACGATCAGCGAGACCGTGAGCACCTTCTGCATCCGCATGATCGTGTCGAAGCCGAGGATGCCGGCGAGCACGATCACCAGGGCGACCACCACGAAGGCGGCGATCTTGGTGGTGTCGCCGTGCGCCCAGCCGAGCCGGTCGAAGACGGTGGCGGTGGCCAGGGTCGACAGCGCGACGAGCACCGTCTCCCAGCCCACGAGCAGGACGTAGGAGATCAGGCCGGGGAGGATGTTGCCGTTCTTGCCGAACGCCGCGCGCGAGAGCACCAGCGTCGGTGCCGAGCCCCGCTTCCCGGCGATCGAGACCAGTCCGACCAGGAAGAACGACACGACGGCACCGACGACCGTGGCCAGCAGCGCCTGCCACAGCCCGATCCCGAAGCCCAGCACGAACGCGCCGTACGACACCGCGAGCACGGAGATGTTCGAGGCGCACCACGGCCAGAACAGCCCGGCCGGTGTGCCCCGGCGCTCGGACTCGTCGATGACGTTGATGCCGTTGGCCTCGATGCCCTTGGGGGCGACGGGTGCCGGCGCGCGCTCGGACTCGGTCGTCGTCATCGGGTTCCTCTCCTCACCAGGTCCGCGAGCAGCGGACCCATCCGGGCGGCGGTCGCCTCGGCCACCGCCACCACCTCACTCGGATCGATGCCGGAATCGTCACCCTCGACGGCGGTCACCGTCGAGAGTCCCAGCACCTCCAGCCCACAGTCTCGCGCGGCGATCGCCTCGGGCACCGTCGACATCCCGAGCACGTCGGCCCCCATCCGGCGTACGAACTCCGCCTCGGCGAGGGTCTCGTAGTGCGGGCCGGGCAGCCAGGCGTACACGCCCTCGGCCAGGGTCGGGTCCAGCTCGCGCGCCAGCGCGCGCAGCCGCGGCGACCAGCAGTCGGTGAGATCCACGAACCGGGGACCCTCGACCGGTGAGGTCGCGGTCAGGTTCAGGTGGTCGCGGACCAGCACCGGACGCCCGACCTCCCAGTCCGGCCGGAGCGACCCGTTGGCGTTGGTGAGCACGACCGTCGTGCAGCCGGCTGCCGCCGCCGTCCGGACGCCGTGCACCACCGGCGCCAGGCCGTGGCCCTCGTACAGATGGGTGCGCCCGGACAGCACCAGCGTCGCCACCCCACGCACGTCGTACGACGCGATGGTGCCGCGGTGACCCTCGGCGGTCGGTGCCAGGAAGCCGGTCACCTCGCTCATCGCAGTCAGGGCCACGGGCTCGCCGAACGCCTCGGTGGCGGGTCCCCAGCCGGAGCCCAGCACCACGGCGGCGCGGTGTGCGGGGACGCCGGTCAGCTCCGCGATCTGCCCGGCCGCGGAGCGGGCCGCCCGGTTGGCCGGGTCCGCGTCGCCGTGGGGGTCGCGCACAGGTCCACCATAGGTCCCGCCGGACCGGGACCCATGGCGGTCCCGGTGGTGACCTCCTTCTCTGTGGTCGAGGCGCAAGTCGGCCCAACCTGAGAACACAAGGATCTCCGGAAGGACCGAAGATCCGACAGAGAAGGTGAACATCATGCGCGCCACGCTTGACAAGTTGATCTCCGGAGCAGGCTTGCTCATTGCCGTCCTCCTGCTCGTCTTCGGTGGGCTGCTGTCCTGGGCTCACTCCTTCATCGGCGACCAGGTCAACACGCAGCTCTCGGAGCAGCACATCACCATGCCGACCGACCAGACGGGTCTGTCGGCACTTCCCAAGGCGGACCAGGCGGCACTCTCGAAGTACGCCGGCCAGCCCCTGACGACCGGTCCCCAGGCCAAGGCCTACGCCGACCACTTCATCGCCGTGCACCTGAACGAAGCCTCCGGTGGCAAGACGTACTCCGAGGTCAGTGGTCAGTACATCGGCCAGTGCTCCGACCCGAAGGCTGCCGCCACCAAGGCCTGCACCGACCTCGGGTCCCTGCGCCAGACGATGTTCATGGGTAGCACCCTGCGCGGCCTGCTGCTCTACGGCTACGCGTTCGCCACCATGGGGACCATCGCCGGAATCGCCGCCATCGGTGCCTACATCGGTGCCGTGCTCCTGTTCCTGCTCGCCGGTTTCGGTATCTGGCACTCGCGTCGTGCCGGACACTCCGTGGCCGCAGACAGCCAGCCGTTGGGCGCGCACGCCTGACTCGAGCGGTCCACCCTGGACCGGCTCCCCTCGCGGGAGCCGGTCCTTGGCCTGTCCGGCCGCGGTCAGGCCACCGGTGCCTGCGAGCGCCGGTTGGCCCGCACCAGGTCCCAGACGCCGGCGGTGATGGCCAGGCTGACGAAGCAGATCGCGGCGATCACCGCGTGCCCGAGAGCGCGTGAGTACGACGCGTGGCCGGGGCCGGTGAGGGAGGCGAAGAAGACCGCGCCGATCACGGCCTGGCCGATCGCCAGCCCGATCCGCTGCCCGGTCTGGAGCACGCCGCCGGCGGTGCTGCCCATCGCCGGGTCGACGTCCATCAGGGCCAGTGTCTGGTTCGGCGTGATCAGGGCGCCCTGCCCGCAGCCCATCACGAAGAGCGGCAGCGCCAGCGCCAGCGCCGCGTGCCCGGTCGGCACGTGCGCGGCGACCAGGGCCAGCGCGACCGCTCCGAGGCCGAAGGTGACCGCGCCGCCGACGACGAGAGGCCGACCGACCCGCGTCACCACCCGGCCCGACAGCGGTGCGGACACCGCGCTGCCGACGGCGTACGCCGTGACCCCGAGCGCCGACTGGAGGGCGGTGTAGCCCAGCCCGTCCTGGTAGTAGATCGCCAGCACCAGCGGGAGGCCGGCCATCGCCGGGAAGAACGTGAGCGCCAGGGTGATGCCCGCGACGTACGACGGCCGATGGAACAGGCGCAGGTCGACGAGCGGGTCGGCGTCGGCACGGGTCAGTCGCCGCTCGCGGCGCAGGAACAGCGAGAACAGCACGGCGGCGGGCACGGCCAGCCACGCCAGCCGGGCGTCGTGGTGCGAGTCGTACTCCACGCAGCCGATCAGGACGCTGAACGTCGCCGAGCCGAGCAGCGCGGCACCCAGCAGGTCCAGCCGGTGCCGGACGACGCGGGGCGTGGCGGGCAGGTAGCGGCGCGAGAGCAGCAGCACCACGATCCCGACCGGGATGTTGACGAAGAACACCAGCCGCCAGCCCAGCGTCGGCCCACCGAGCGCGATCAGGGCACCGCCGACCAGCGGCCCGATCGCCGTGCCCAGCCCGACCGTCGTACCGAGGACGCCGAAGGCGCGGCCGCGGTCCGAGCCCCGGAACATCTGCTGGAGCAGTCCGGAGGTCTGGGGGTTGATCAGGCCGCCGAAGAGGCCCTGGACGACCCTCGCCCCGATCAGCACCCCGGCGGTCGGGGCCAGCCCCGACAGGAGCGAGGCGAGGGCGAAGCCGGCCACCCCGACCTGGAACATGCGGCGTCGCCCGTGGTCGTCGCCGAGCTTGCCGCCCAGCACCGGCACCAGGCCGAACGCCAGGATGTAGCCGGAGACGATCCACTGGAGCTCGGCGGTGGACGTCCCGAGGTCGCGTCGGATCGACGGCAGGGCCACGTTGGTCACGCTGACGTCGAGCAACGTCATGAACATCGCGCTGCAGCAGACGGCGAGGGCGATCCAGCGGCCGCGGGCGTCGTCGGCTGTCACCGCTCGATCGTGCCAGAGCGGCTCTGGGCGCTCCGCGGGGCGGGTCAGAAGGGCTCGACGAGCAGGGCCACGCCCTCGCCGGCGGCACGGGTGAGCACGATCGTCGCGGTCCGGTCGCCCCGAAGCGTGAGGCGGGTGCGGAGCTCGTCGGGGGAGACGTCGACGCCGCGCTTCTTGATGGTCAGGGAGCCGATCCCGCGAACGCGCAGCGCAGCCTTGAGCTGCTTCTCGCGGTAGGGCAACCGCTCCAGCACGCGGTAGCCGCGGGCGAACGGCGTACGGAACGAGCCGGGTGCGGTGACGTAGGCGATCTTGCGGTCGACGAGATGGCCGCCGACACCGGCCGCCACCGCGGTCACAAGCCCGGCCCGGATCACGGCGCCGTCCGGCTCGTAGAGGAACTCGGCGACCGGTCCGACGTCGGCGCCCGGGTCGTCCTCGTCGGTCAGCGTGGCCAGGCCGCCGCGCCCGATCACGGTCGCCCGCCTCGCCGTCGTGGAGAGCCGCCCGGACCAGAGCGCGGCCTCCTTGACCTCGCCGCTGTCGCTGACCCACTCGGCCTCGACGCCGGCGGGCACCAGGTCGTGAGGGATGCCGGGAGCGACCTTGACGCAGGACGCCCGCGTCAGCAGGGTCTCCACGAACGACCACGGTGGCGCCCAGTCGTCGACCCGGAAGGTGCGACCGCGCGGCCCGCGGCGGGCCGGATCGGCGTACGCCGTGGCGAAGGGCGAGACGTCGAGTCCGGTGCCGTCGGCGACGCTGACCGCGCCGCCGAGGTCGAGCGCGGCGAGGTTGGCGCGCGCGATCTCCACGCGCAGGGGGTCGAGGTCCACGCCGGCCGTGGTCAGCCCGGCGCGGGCGAACGCGACCAGGTCTCCGCCGATCCCACAGGTCAGGTCGATCACGCTGGTGCCCCCCGCGGCGATCCGCGCGGCCCGGTGCGCGGCCACCGAGGCGCGCGTGGCCTGCTCCAGCCCGTCGCGGGTGAAGTACATCCGGCTGCCGTCGGCCCCGAGCTTGTCGACCGCCCGGCTCCGCAGCTCGACCTGGGTCATCGCCGCCGCGACCTGCTCGGCGGTCGCGGTCTCGCGCAGCCTGGCCTGGACCTGGAGCTCGCTGCCCTCCGCCGAGGCCGCCGCGGCGAGCAGGCCCTGGCCCTCGTCGGTCAGCAGCCACCGGAAGGTCTCGAGGTCCATCCCGGCATCCTCGCAGCCCGGCGGGGACGGGTCCCGGAGGCACCGTCCGGGGACCCCGTTGGCACTCGTTGCCGGTGAGTGCTAGTTTCGGCATTGGCACTCTCGATCCGAGAATGCCAGCGCTTGCCTTGACGGCCGACCCCCGCGACGGCGTCCGTCATCCGCAGGCTCCAACGTCCCCGGGGGTCCGCCCCCGAGTCCGAAACACAGTGGAGAAAGTGGAGGTCGACATCGTGTCGGTCAACATCAAGCCCCTCGAGGACCGGATCGTGGTCAAGCCCCTCGAGGCCGAGCAGACCACGGCATCCGGCCTGGTCATCCCCGACACCGCCAAGGAGAAGCCCCAGGAGGGCGAGGTCCAGGCGATCGGCCCGGGTCGCATCGACGACAACGGCAACCGCGTCCCGCTGGACGTGGCCGTCGGCGACAAGGTCATCTACAGCAAGTACGGCGGCACCGAGGTCAAGTACGGCGGGGACGAGTACCTCATCCTCTCCGCGCGCGACGTCCTCGCTGTCGTCTCCTGATCCACCGGGTCGTGTGTCCGGGGCCGCGCTGACGCGCGCCCTCGGGCACACGACCCGTCTTCGTCGGTGGTCGAGCTGAGTCGACACCACCCAACCGATCCAGAAGGAAGCACCCCATGCCCAAGATCCTGGAGTTCGACGAGAACGCCCGGCGTTCGCTGGAGCGCGGCGTCGACGCGCTCGCCAACGCCGTGAAGGTGACGCTCGGCCCCAAGGGCCGCTACGTCGTGCTCGACAAGAAGTGGGGCGCCCCCACGATCACCAACGACGGTGTCACCGTCGCCCGTGAGGTGGAGCTCGACGACCCGTTCGAGAACCTCGGCGCCCAGCTGACCAAAGAGGTCGCCACCAAGACCAACGACGTCGCCGGTGACGGTACGACGACCGCGACGGTCCTGGCCCAGGCGATGGTCCACGAGGGCCTGCGTGCGGTGGCCGCCGGCGCCAACCCGATGAGCCTCAAGCGCGGCATGGACGCCGCTGCCGAGGCCGTGGGCGACGCGCTGCGCGAGGCTGCCCGCGAGGTCGACTCCAAGGAGGACATGGCGTCGGTCGCCACGATCTCCAGCCGCGACTCGCTGATCGGCGAGCTGCTCGCCGAGTCCTTCGACAAGGTCGGCAAGGACGGCGTGATCACGGTCGAGGAGTCCAACACCATGGGCACCGAGCTGGAGTTCACCGAGGGCATGCAGTTCGACAAGGGCTACATCTCGGCGTACTTCGTCTCCGACCCCGAGCGCATGGAGGCCGTCCTCGACGACCCCTACGTGCTGCTGCACCAGGGCAAGATCTCCGCGATCGCCGACCTGCTCCCGCTGCTGGAGAAGGTCATCGCCGCGGGCAAGCCGCTGTTCATCCTGGCCGAGGACGTCGAGGGCGAGGCGCTGTCGACCCTGGTCGTCAACAAGATCCGCGGCACCTTCAACGCGGTCGCGGTCAAGGCTCCGGCCTTCGGTGACCGCCGCAAGGCGATGATGCAGGACATCGCGACCCTGACCGGTGGCCAGGTCGTCGCTCCCGAGGTCGGCCTCAAGCTCGACCAGGTCGGTCTCGACGTGCTGGGCACCGCCCGCCGCGTCGTGATCACCAAGGACAACACCACGATCATCGACGGCGGCGGCGACACCGCCGAGGTCGAGGGCCGGGTCAACCAGATCAAGGCCGAGATCGAGAACACCGACTCCGACTGGGACCGCGAGAAGCTCCAGGAGCGTCTCGCCAAGCTCGCCGGCGGGGTCTGCGTGATCAAGGTCGGCGCCGCCACCGAGGTGGAGCTGAAGGAGAAGAAGCACCGCATCGAGGACGCCGTCTCCGCGACCCGCGCCGCGATCGAGGAGGGCATCGTCGCCGGCGGTGGCTCGGCCCTGATCCACGCGTCGTCCGTGCTCGACGACTCCCTCGGCCTGACCGGCGACGAGGCGACCGGCGTCCGGATCATCCGCACGGCCGTCGACCAGCCGCTGCGCTGGATCGCCGAGAACGGCGGCGAGAACGGCCACATCATCGTCGCCAAGGTCCGCGAGGGCGGCGCCGGCACCGGCTACAACGCCGCGACCAGCGAGTACGGCGACCTGGTCGCCCAGGGTGTCATCGACCCGGTGAAGGTGACCCGCTCCGCGCTGGTCAACGCCACCTCGATCGCCGCCATGCTGCTGACCACCGAGACCCTGATCGTCGAGAAGCCCGAGGAGCAGGAGCCGGCCGCCGCCGGTGCCGGCCACGGGCACGGCCACGGCCACTGAGTCGGCGCAAACAGGCAGCGCTCACCCGCTGACTCGGCGCAAAGAGGCAGCGCTCAACCGCTGACTCGGCGCAAAGAGGCAGCGCTCAACCGCTGACTCGGCGCAAACAGGCAGTTCTCAACCGCCGACCCGGCACTCCTTCGCCAAGGAGCTGCCGGGTCGGCGGCTTTGTGATGTCTCTGTGTGCCGACTCAGCGTGTTCCCGGTGTCTGTTTGCGCCGACTCGGCGTGTTCCTGGTGTCTGTTTGCGCCGACTCGGCGTGTTCCTGGTGTCTGTTTGCGCCGACTCAGCGTCTTCCCCGTGCCTCTTTGCGCCGACTCGGCGTGCTTGCGTCAGACGTAGCCCAGCGTTAGCACCGGGGAAACACGGGCGACCAGGGAGCGCAACACGAGCCGGGCACAGTGACCCGCATGTTGTGGAAGGTGCGCGCGACCCTGGCCGACCGTCCGGGAGCCCTGGCCGAGCTGGCCCGCAGCTGCGGGGCGGCCGGTGTGAACATCTTGGGCCTGCAGATCTTCCCCGCCCTCGGCAGCGTGACCGACGAGCTGATCCTGCGCAGTCCGGGCGAGTGGACCACCGCCGAGGTCGCCCGGCTCCTCGAGTCGGCCGGTGCCTCGCGGGTCAGCGTCGCCCCGGTGACGGAGGCGGCCCTGGTCGACCAGCCCACCCGGTACGTCGAGGCGGCGCGCACGGTGCTGGACCAGCCGGCCTCGTTCCCCGAGGTGGTGGCGGCGCTCTTCGACGCCGAGCCGGACCGCCCGGCCGACGACCCGCTGGCGGCGCTGCAGGACGTCCTCGAGCTGACCGTCCGCGAGGTCACCGTGCAGATCCGCCGGCTGGCGCCGTTCACCGCCACCGAGCACGCCCGCGCCGGCTCCCTGGCCGACCTGGTCAACGACGTCCTGGTGCGGCACCACCCGGCAGCCGACGGTCTCGGTCACCGCGCCGACGAGTCGGCCACGCCCGAGTTCGGTGAGTACGTCGACGGCGCGCGCGCCACGGTCGACGACCGGGTGATCGGGCACGCGACCCTCGCGCCGGTGCCCGACGAGGACGCGGTCGTCGCGGTGGACCTCGCCGTCGACCCGGCCTGGCGACGCCGCGGGATCGGCACCCGGCTGCTCCGCGACGCCGCCCGCCTGGCGTCGTCGCGTCGTACCGACGCGCTGGTGCTCACCACCCGGTCGGACAACCAGGCGGTGCTCGCGGTCGTCCTGGCCTCGGGCCTGCGCGGCCGGATCCGGATGGCCGGCGAGACCCTGACCGTCCGGATCCCGCTGGGCGGCCTCGCGCCGCGCGCCGCGGAGACGTCGGCCGCGGTGACGGGGGAGACCGCCCGGCCCCGGTAGGATGCGGGAGTGGAGCTGCCCTCGTCCGACGCCGACCTGCCCGAGATGTTCGCCCGGATGGGCCTGACCTACGACGACGTGCTCCTGTTGCCGGGCTACAGCGACCTCGCGCCGTCCGACATCGACACCACCACCCGCCTGACCCGCGAGATCAGCATCAAGGCGCCGTTGGTCAGCGCCGCCATGGACACCGTCACCGAGAGCCGGATGGCGATCGCGATGGCCCGTGAGGGCGGCATCGGCATCCTGCACCGCAACCTCTCGATCGAGGAGCAGGCCTACCAGGTCGACCTGGTCAAGCGCACCCAGACCGGGATCATCTCCAACCCGGTCACGATCGGCCCCGACGCGACCCTGGAGGACCTCGACCGGATCTGCGGTGAGTACCGCGTCTCCGGCCTCCCGGTCGTCGACACCGACAGCCGCCTGCTCGGCATCATCACCAACCGCGACCTGCGCTTCACCCCGGTCGCCGACTGGGCGACCACGAAGGTCGACGAGGTGATGACGCCGATGCCCCTCGTCACCGGGCGGCTCGGCATCACGCGTGAGGAGGCCACCACCCTGCTGCGGCAGCACAAGCGGGAGCGGCTGCCGCTCGTCGACGAGGCGGGCCACCTCGGCGGACTGATCACGGTCAAGGACTTCGTCAAGGGCGAGCAGTTCCCCGACGCGTCGTACGACGGCCACGGGCGGCTGCTGGTCGGCGCCGCGATCGGCTACTTCGGCGACGCCTGGCAGCGGGCCACCACCCTGGTCGACGCCGGTGTGGACGTGCTCGTCGCCGACACCGCCCACGGCCACGTCCGCCTGCTGCTCGAGATGGTGGAGCGGCTCAAGAGCGACCCCGCCACCCGGCACGTCCAGGTGATCGGCGGCAACGTCGCCACCCGCGAGGGCGCCCAGGCGTTCATCGACGCCGGGGTCGATGCCGTGAAGGTCGGGGTCGGCCCCGGCTCCATCTGTACGACGCGCGTGGTCACCGGGGTCGGCGTACCCCAGATCACCGCGGTCCACGAGGCGGCCCTGGCAGCCCGGCCGGTCGGCATCCCGGTGATCGCCGACGGCGGCCTCAAGCACTCCGGCGAGATCGCCAAGGCGATCGTCGCGGGAGCCGAGTCGGTGATGGTCGGCTCGCTCCTCGCCGGCTGCGAGGAGTCCCCGGGCGACCTGGTGTTCGTCAACGGCAAGCAGTTCAAGGCCTACCGCGGCATGGGCTCGCTCGGGGCGATGAGCAGCCGGGGCAAGAAGTCCTACTCCAAGGACCGCTACTTCCAGGCCGAGGTCACCTCCGACGACAAGATCGTCCCCGAGGGCATCGAGGGCCAGGTCGCCTACCGCGGCCCCCTTTCCGCGGTCGCCCACCAGCTGCTCGGCGGTCTCAACCAGTCGATGTTCTACGTCGGCGCCCGCACGGTCGCGGAGCTCCAGGACAAGGGTCGCTTCGTGCGGATCACCCAGGCATCGTTGGCCGAGAGCCACCCGCACGACGTCCAGATGACCGTCGAGGCGCCCAACTACACCGGTCGCTGACCGATGGGGCGGCGCTGGGTCTGCGACACCTGTGGAGCCACCGGTGACGTCCCCGCCGGTGCGGACAGCGACAGCCTGAACTGCCCGATCTGTGGCGAGCCGGTGCTCGGCGACTAGCGTGGGCGACGTGCCCCGCGTCTCGGAGATCCGTCGCTACCCGGTGAAGTCGATGGCCGGCGAGTCGCTCGCCGAGGTCGATCTCGACCGACGTGGGGTGGTGGGCGACCGGTGGTACGCCGTGGTCGACGACGACGGGAGGCTGGCCTCGGGCAAGCACTCCCGCCGCTTCCGTCGCCGCGACGCGGTCTTCGACTTCGCCGCCCGTACGACGAGCGACGGCGTACGCGTGACCGGAGCCGACGGCGAGTGGCCGGCCGGTGACCCGGCTCTGGACGCCGTCCTGACCGGCGCCATGGGCGACCCGGTGCGGGTGCTGCCCGAGGGCGACACTCCCCACCACGACGAGGGCTGGGTCTCGCTGGTCGGCACCGCGACCCTCGACTGGTGCCGTGAGCACTGGGACATCGACGCCGACCCGCGCCGGCTGCGCCCCAACCTCGTGGTCGAGACCAGCGAGCCGTTCGTCGAGGAGACCTGGACGGGCCCCCTGTCGATCGGCTCGACCTCCTTCGTCGTGGTCAAGCGGATCGAGCGCTGCCGGATGGTCGACATCGCCCAGGAGGGGCTGCCGCCCCTGGGCGGCTGGCTGAAGGCCCTCGCCGAGACCCGCGACCAGCGGCTGGCGATCTTCGTCGACGTCGTCGAGCCCGGGACGATCCGCCTCGGCGACGAGGTGCTCCTCGGCGGCGGAGCCTGACAGGCGTCGGGCGGGGCTCAGAGGCCGAACAGCCGCAGCATTGAGAAGCCACCGCCGCGGGCGCTGGACCGGCCGACCCGGAGCGTTCCGATCCTGCGTGAGAGCAGCGCGCCGTCGGAGCCGAGCGCCGCGATCCGGACGCCACCCGAACGCAGGGCCAGCAGTGCCGGGCCGTCCGTCACCGAGACGGCCGGAGCCAGTCGGTGGGCGTGGCCCCAGCGGTCGCGGGTGTCGGCGCCGCGGAGCACCACCCGGCCGGCGGTGTCGACCGCGGCCAGCCACAGTCGCCCGGCACCGTCCGACGCGATCGTCGGGGAGGCGTAGGGCGAGAAACGGCCGCCGAGCTCGGTGGTGGCCTGCCAGCGACCGGCTCCGGGGCCGGGCCGGAGGCCGGTGTGCCGCGAGACCAGTTCGCCGCGCGAGGTGACCGAGGCCAGCCACAGGCGGCCGTCGGCCGCGGTGGTGAGGGCCGGAGTCGACGTCGGCGACCAGGTCCGGCCGTCGACGGCGTGGAAGGTCGTCCACCAGGTGCCCGACGGGTTGCTGTGCCGGGCCAGGAGCGCCCCCTGCCGGGTGACCGCGACCAGCCAGGTCCGTCCCTGGCGGTCGGTGCTCGTGGCCGGAGCGCTCTGCGGTGACCACGAGCCTGGCCGGCCGAGTCGGTGCGGCAGGCTCCACCGTGCGGCGTCGGGCCGGACCGGATGGCGCTCGACCAGCGTGCCCCCGGCGCTCAGGGCGAAGGCGTGGAGCCGGCCGGCTCCGTCGACGACGAGCATCGGGGTCGAGGTCGCGGACCAGCCGCCGTGCCCGAGCGTGCGTAGCCTGCTCCAGCGGGGGTCCGCGGTGGAGGCATGGGTCAGGAGGACCCGTCCGTTGCCGGTGACCCCGGCCAGCCACATCCGGCCGGACTCGTCGGCCACGAGCGACGGGGCCGCGTGCCGCGACCAGGCGCCCGAGGGGCCTACGCGGACGTCGTGCCCCGACGGTCGACGTACGACGAGGTCACCGGCCGCGGTGACGCGGGCGGTCCAGGTGAGCCCGCGCAGGTCGACCGCGGTGGCGGTGGCCCGGGTCGAGCCGAGGTACGGCGCGGGTGCGACGTCGTCGAGGTGCAGGTATCGGAAGGTCGAGGTCGGCACGGTGCGGACGTCGTAGGCGCCGGGCGTGTAGTAGTTGTACTCCTCGACGGTCACGGTGCCGTCGCCGACCGCGGAGACCCAGGCCACGTGGCCGACCCGGCCGTGGTCGGTCTGGGCCACGGCGCCGACCGCGGGCACGTCGTCGACCAGGTAGCCGAGGGCCTGCGCGTTGTCGTCCCAGTGCCGGGCGTCGCCCCACGAGCCGCCCCCGGAGTAGTTCGAGAAGTCGGTCACGCCGTTGGTCTCACGCAGCCGCCAGGCCACGAAGCTCGTGCAGTTGCGCAGCGCGAAGCCCCAGGGGTCGCCGTACGTGCCGTTGTAGATCCAGATGTGCTTCGCGCACTCCCGGGGAGGCGGCGGGGTGGCCGGCGTGGCAGGGGTCGTCGGTCCCGGGGTCGCCGGCCCGCCGGGCGCGTGCGGGGCGTGCGGTCCGTGCGGCGCGTTGCCCGGCGTGGACGGGCCCGACCCCGGGTGACCCGGCTGTCCCGGGTGACCCGGCTGACCGGGCTGTCCCGGGTGGCCTGGCTGACCAGGCTGACCGGGAGGGCCGGGCTTGACCGGCGGCAGCGGCACCAGCGGACACTGGCCCAGGCCCCGGTACGGGTAGTCGTCGCCGGCGTACGACGGAGCCGCCAGGCCGATCACGCCCACCGTGGCCGCCAGCGCCACGGCGCTCGCCAGGAGACGGCTGCGCCGTCGCTGGTGAGGACATGACATGACCGGCTCCGTTCCAAGGTGGGGTACTGAAAACGGTCGCAGAGGAAGCGCCGTCGCGCGGCAGAACGGCGGAACTCGTGGGGCTCGAGTGATGCGATTTCACCCACACTGCAGAGGCGTCGATACCCTGCCTCCGTGAGCGAGATCGAGATCGGCCGCGCCAAGCGCGGACGCCGGGCCTATGCCTTCGACGACATCGCGATCGTCCCGAGCCGGCGGACCCGCGACCCCGAGGAGGTCAGCGTGGCGTGGCAGATCGATGCCTACCGCTTCGAGCTCCCGATCATCGCCGCGCCGATGGACTCGGTGATGTCGCCCGACACCGCGATCGCCCTGGGCCGCTACGGCGGCCTCGGTGTGCTGAATCTCGAGGGCCTCTGGACGCGGTACGACGACCCGAGCGACCTGCTCGCCGAGATCGCCGAGCTCGACGGCGTACCCGCCGTCCGCCGGATGCAGGAGATGTACGCCGAGCCGATCAAGGCCCAGCTGATCACCCAGCGGCTCCAGCAGATGAGGGAGGCCGGGGTGACGGTGGCCGGCTCGCTCAGCCCGCAGCGCACCAAGGAGTTCGCGAAGGCCGTGGTCGACGCGGGCGTGGACATGTTCGTGATCCGCGGCACCACGGTCAGCGCCGAGCACGTCAGCGCCCAGGCCGAGCCGCTGAACCTCAAGGAGTTCATCTACGAGCTCGACGTCCCCGTGATCGTCGGTGGCTGCGCGACCTACCAGGCGGCGCTGCACCTGATGCGCACCGGTGCCGCCGGTGTCCTGGTCGGGTTCGGCGGGGGAGCGGCCCACACCACCCGCACGGTGCTGGGGGTGAGCGTGCCGATGGCCAGTGCGGTCGCGGACGTCGCCGGCGCCCGCCGGGACTACCTCGACGAGTCGGGCGGCCGCTACGTCCATGTGATCGCCGACGGCTCGATCGGCCGCAGCGGCGACATCGCCAAGGCGATCGCCTGCGGCGCCGACGCGGTGATGATCGGCTCGCCGTTCGCCCGGGCCAGCGACGCCCCGGGGCAGGGCTTCCACTGGGGAGCCGAGGCCGTGCACGCGGACCTGCCGCGCGGCGAGCGCGTGGAGATCGGCACCGTCGGCACCCTGGCCGAGATCCTCTTCGGGCCGTCGCGGGTCGCCGACGGCACGATGAACCTCGTCGGCGCCCTCAAGCGGGCCATGGCCACCACCGGCTACACCGAGCTCAAGGAGTTCCAGCGGATCGAGGTCGTCGTCTCCTGACCCACGTCGTGCCCGAATTACCTGATGCGTCCGGGGAGGACCCGGTGCAAGATGGAGCGACCGGTCACGTACGTAGCGCGCCGATGCACCCTCTTGGGTGATGTGCGGAGCGTCGCGCGTGTCCGATCTTGCACAGGAGCGCGCTCGGGCCGTGATCACGGACGCTCGGTGACCGCACGCGACTCACAGGGGGACACAGGGACATGACCATGATCGCCGCGCCACCGGCGCTGCACCGCAACCGCTGGGGCGATCGCACCCAGCTCACCTTGCACCTCGACGACCTCGCCGTCGAGGGCCTGATGTCGGCCCTCGGCCGCACCGCTCGCCGGACCGACCGTCCCGGCGACCAGCACCCGGGCCCCCGTGCCCTGCCCGACGAGCTGAAGCTGCTCACCAAGCGCGAGCTGGTCGTGCTCCGGGCGATGGCCACCGGGGCCAGCAACGCCGAGATCGCCGCCGAGCTCTACGTCTCGGTGGCCACGGTGAAGACGCATGTGGCGCGGGTGCTGGCCAAGCTCGGCCTGCGCGACCGCGTCCAGGCGGTCGTCTTCGCCTACGAGTCCCGGCTCGTCGTACCCCGCTGACCGGCCGCCCGGCAGCGCTCAGCCGGCGCCGATCCGCTCGAGGATGCCCGCGAGGCCGGACTCGACGTACTCCTTGCCGCCGGCGGACTGGCCCCACAGCACCTCGTACCACGGGCCGAGCCGGTGCCACGCCAGGGCCCGGGACAGCTCCTCGTCGGTGACGGCGTACGCCGTGGCGACGGCCTCGGCGAACGGCTCGGGCGAGCCGTAGAGCGCCCACGCGAGGTCCAGGGCCGGATCGCCGAGCCGGGCGTCGGTCCAGTCGATCACGCCGGTGAGCACGCCGTCCTGCGACAGCAGGTGCGCCGGGCCGAGGTCGCCGTGCACGAGCGTGACCGGTGTGCGGGCGGCGACCTGGCCGAGCAGCGCGCGGCCGGCCTCCTGGTGCTCCTCGGGCAGGAGCGGCAGCACCCGGTGCAGCAGCTTGTCGAGGGTGGCCATCAGCTCGGCCCGGGCCTTGAGGTCGTCGTCCACCCCGGCCGTGGCGTACACCTCGCGGGGGAGGTCGTGCAGGGCCCGGAGGAACTCACCCATCCGGGTCCCGTCGGCGGCGGTCAGCTCCACCTCGGTGGCCGGCTCGCCGGGGACGAGCAGGTGCCGGACCCGGAGCGGGTGCTCGTCCAGCACCTCGGGCAGCGGCACGCTGAGCGGGAGCAGTGGGGCGATCGCCGGCAGCAGCCGGGTCTCGGCACGCAGGGGGGCGGCGACGTCGCGGAAGCGCGGCTGCCGGTCGATCCACCTGCCCTCGACGATGGTGGCGAGGGAGTCCCAGCCCTGGCTGGGCTCGCTGCGCTCGGCGGCGCGCTCGCGCAGCCAGTCGCCGAACAGCTCTACCGTGTCGGGCATGAACGCGAGGTCGGGGTCCTCCATCAGGGGGAGCAGGCGCTCGATGCTGATCCAGGTGCCGTAGGCGATCTCAGAGGCCTGCGGGGTCACCACGCCGTCGCAGCTGGTGACGTAGCGGAAGGCGCGGTACGACGTGTGCTCGTCGGCGTAGTCCGCCTCGCCCAGCGACACCAGCTCACCCTCGATGCCGAGCTCCTCCAGCAGCTCGCGCCGGGCGCCGTCGAGAGGATCCTCCTCGTAGAGCACGACCCCGCCCGCGGTGAAGTCCCAGCGGCCGGGGTAGACGTCCTTGGTGTTGGTGCGACGGTGCACGTAGACCCGGCCCAGGCGGTCGCGGACGACCACGCCGGTGGCGGCGTGACGCAGGTTTTCCGCGCGCATCACCGACCGAGGGGCACTTCCCGCGGGACGTCCCCCATCGTCGTAGAGCGCGACGATCTCGTCCACGGTCCCATCAAACCCGCAAAACGCGTTCAGCGCTCGCGTAGTCCGGGAGTCGTGCCGCCGCGTGTCGCGAGACCGTTGACCGCAAGCCGGGTCATCCGACGGGCCTCGAGCAACCGGGCGCGGTCCGGGGCGCCGTGGGCCAGGGCCCGGTCGACGCGCTGGATCCGGATCGGGTGACCGGGGGACCAGAGGTTCCAGTAGGTCGGGATGTAGGCCGCTCGGTCCACCCGGAACCCGTGCCGCGACTGGGTGAAGCGGAACCGCACGGTGATGCCTTCGAAGGCGCGGGGGTAGACGGGGTCCATCTGGGCGATCATGTTGCCCATCCCGTAGACGACCCACGTGCCGTTGACCCGGGTGATCGGCTGCACGACGTGGACGTGCTCGGCGAAGACGAGGTCCACGGCCGGGCAGGCGGTGAGCCGGCGGACCAGTGCCACCTGCTCGGCGTTGGGCAGGCGGGAGTACTCGTCGCCCCCGTGGTACTGCACGAGCACGATGTCGGCGCCGGCCGCCTTCGCGGCCTTCGCCTGGGCGATCAGGTTGTCGGCGTCCCACATCGAGACCGCCCACCGCTTGTCGGGGGGCAGTGCGAACCCGTTGAGCGAGTAGGTCCCGCCGACGATGCCGACGCGGACGCCGTTGCGGGTCGTCAGGATGACGGGGCGGCGTCGCTCGGCGGCCGTCCGGAAGGTGCCGACGTGGCGGACGCCGTTGCGCTCGAGCAGGTTCGCGGTGCGCACCAGCCCGGCGAACCCCTGGTCGATGCTGTGGTTGGAGTCGGTCGTGCAGGCGTCCCAGCCCATCGAGGCGATCCAGGGTGCGACCTCCGGTGGCGCAGCGAACACCGGGTAGCTCGACAGATGGGCGTCGTCGGCGGCGAACGGCACCTCCTCGTGGCAGATCGCCAGGTCGGCACGTCGTACCACCGGAGCCATCGCCGCGAACGCCGGCCCGAAGTCGAAGGGCTGGTGCGTGCCGAGGCGTACGGCGTCCTCGTGGGCGCTCTCCCAGACCGTGTTGTGCCACAGCAGGTCGCCGCTCATCACCACGGTGACGTGGCGGTGCGGCGGGGGTCCGGCGGCGGGGGTGTGCTGGTGCCGGGGGCCGGGCCGGGCCGGGGGCTCCGCGGACGGCGTGACCCGGGGAAGCGGGACGCTCGACGGCCCGAGCCCGGCCGGTCCGGCACGCCCGCCTCCGGGTGGCGAGCCGGAGGCCAGCAGCGAGGCCGCGAGCGTCAGCGACAGGAGGCCTCCGGCCAGGCCGACCCGGGTCGTGGCGCGCACCTGGTCTCCGTCCGTTGGTGTTCCGGTCGTCGCTGGGACGCGCTGGCATCGCGTCGGGTTGCGGTGGAACGGTCCCGGGTTGAGAGGATCGTGGCATGCCCCAGTCCACCGCCCTCGATCCGACGGGTCGGGCGAGCGCGCTGGCGGCCCTCGCCGGCACCGCGACCGGGGACGCGGTGCTCGACGTGCTGGTGGTCGGCGGCGGCATCGTCGGGACCGGCGCGGCGCTCGACGCGGTCACCCGCGGCCTGAGCGTCGGGCTGCTCGAGCAGCGCGACCTGGCCAGCGGCACGTCGTCGCGCTCCAGCAAGCTGGTCCACGGAGGGCTGCGCTACCTGGAGATGTTCGACTTCGCCCTGGTCCGTGAGGCACTGCAGGAGCGCGGGCTGCTGCTGACCCGGCTGGCGCCGCACCTGGTGCGACCCGTCGCCTTCCTCTACCCGCTGCACCGCACCATCGAGCGGCCCTACGTCGGTGCCGGCCTGGCGCTGTACGACGCGCTGGCGATGGCCGGCAAGTACGACATGGGCGTGCCCAAGCACCGCCACCTGTTCCGCCGGCAGATCGCCCGGATCGCCCCCGACCTGCGCACCGACGCCATGACTGGCGCGATCCGCTACTACGACTGCCAGGTCGACGACGCCCGGCTGGTGGTGAACCTGGCCCGGACCGCCGCCGGCTATGGCGCCCAGGTCGCGACCCGCACCCGGGTCACCGGCTTCCTGCGCGAGGGCGAGCGGGTGGTCGGCGTGCGCGCCACCGATCTGGAGACCGGGGCCGAGCTCGAGGTGCGCGCCCGGGTGGTGGTCAACGCCGCCGGGGTCTGGACCGACGAGGTGCAGCACCTGCTCGGCGGCGAGCTCGCTCTCGACGTCGAGGCCAGCAAGGGGATCCACCTCGTCGTGCCGCGCGACCGGATCCGCTCGGAGTACGGGCTGGTGGCGCGCACCGAGAAGTCCGTGCTGTTCGTGATCCCGTGGGGGAGGCACTGGATCATCGGCACCACCGACACCGCGTGGGACCTCGACCTGGCGCACCCCGCCGCCTCGCGCACCGACATCGACTACCTGCTCGAGCACGTCAACAAGCTGCTGACCGTGCCGCTCGACCACGACGACGTCGAGGGTGTGTACGCCGGTCTGAGGCCGTTGCTGGCCGGCAAGCCCGGACGCGGCGTGGGGTCGGCCGGCGAGGGCGAGGCCCGGTCGTCGACCACCAAGGTCTCCCGCGAGCACACCGTGGCCAGCCCGGTGCCGGGCCTGGTGCTGATCGCCGGCGGCAAGCTCACGACGTACCGGATCATGGCGCGGGATGCGATCGACCTCGCCGTCCGCGACCGGCACGACGTGGCCCCCTCGCACACCGAGCGGGTCCCGCTGCTCGGCGCCGTCGGCTTCGAGGTCCGCACCAACCAGCGGGTCGCGCTCAGCCGCCGTTCGGGGCTGGACGTCGCCCACATCGACCACCTGCTCGGGCGGTACGGCGGGATGATCGACGAGCTGCTCGACCTGGTCGAGCAGCGCCCCGAGCTCGGCGAACCGCTGCCGGGCGCGGAGGACTACCTCTGCGCCGAGGTCGTGTACGCCGTCTCGCACGAGGGCGCCCGCCATCTCGACGACGTCCTCGCCCGTCGAACCCGGATCTCCATCGAGACCTTCGACCGCGGCACGGTGGCGGTCTTCGCCGCCGCCGACCTGATGGCCGGGGAGCTGGGCTGGGACCGCGCCCGCCGCGACGACGAGGTGGACCACTACCTGCGCCGGGTCGAGGCCGAGCGGCAGTCGCAGCAGAAGCTGACCGACCAGGAGGCCGACGAGGCCCGGGTCAGCGCCCCCGACATCGTCTAGAGCTCCGGCGCGAGACTGGTTACTGGGGGGTAGCCCCCGCGACCGGGCTCGGCATACTCTCGGTACATGAGCGCCCAGACCCCGTCCTCCGGCCCTCTCGTGGGCGGCCCGCACGATCCCGAGCACGACCCCACCGCGTCGTACGCCCTCGAGCCGGAGTACGTCGCGGCGCTGACCGATCGGCTGGTCGCCACCAGCGGCTCGGTGGAGGTGCGATCGCCGCTGAACGGCCAGCCGCTGGCCCACATCCCGCAGTCCTCCGAGGCCGACATCGACGAGGCGTTCCGCCGCGCCCGTGCGGCGCAGGCCGCGTGGTCGCGCACCTCGATCGACACCCGTGCGGCCGCCCTGCTGCGGCTGCACGACCTGGTGCTCGACCGGCAGTCGGAGATCATCGACCTGATCTGCCTGGAGTCGGGCAAGGCCCGCAAGCACGCCTTCGACGAGCCGCTGCACATCGCGCTCACGGCCCGCTACTACGGCCGGACGGCCCACCAGCACCTCGACAGCAAGCGGGTGCGCGGCGTCTTCCCGGCGCTGACCCGGGTCGAGGTCAACCGGATCGCCAAGGGCGTCGTCGGCATCATCTCGCCGTGGAACTACCCCTTCACGATGGCGCTCTGCGACGGCCTCCCGGCCCTGCTCGCGGGCAACGCCGTCGTGGCCAAGCCCGACGCCCAGACCATGCTCTCGGCGCTGTACGCCGCGCAGCTGCTCGAGGATGCCGGCTTCCCGCGTGACCTGTGGCAGGTCGTCTCCGGCCCCGGCCCCGAGGTCGGGCCGGCCCTGGTGGCCCGCGCCGACTACATCTGCTTCACCGGCTCGACCGCCACCGGGCGGACCGTCGCCCAGGGCTGCGCGGAGCGGCTGATCGGCTGCTCGCTGGAGCTCGGCGGAAAGAACCCCCTGCTGGTGCTGCGCGACGCCGACCTCGAGAAGGCCGCCGAGGGCGCGGTCCGCGCCGCGTTCTCCAACGCCGGCCAGCTCTGTGTCTCGATGGAGCGGATGTTCGTGGCCGACCAGGTCTACGACCGCTTCATGGAGCGGTTCGTGGCCCGCACGCAGGCGATGACCCTCGGGGCCACCCTCGACTGGGGCAACGACATGGGCTCGTTGATCAGCCAGGCGCAGCTCGACACCGTGGTCGCCCACGTCGACGACGCGGTCGCCCAGGGCGCCCGGGTGCTCACCGGCGGTCGGGCCCGCCCCGACCTGGGCCCCTTCTTCTACGAGCCGACGATCCTCGAGGGCGTGACGCCGTCGATGACCTGCTTCGGCAAGGAGACCTTCGGCCCCGTGATCGCGGCGTACCGCTTCTCCGACGAGGCCGACGCGATCGCCCGGGCGAACGACGGCGAGTACGGCCTGAACGCGTCCATCTACAGCCAGGACGGCCCGCGCGCCCGCGCGATGGCACGGCTGATCTCGTGCGGCACCGTGAACATCAACGAGGCGTTCGCCGCCACCTTCGCCAGCCTCGAGGCCCCGATGGGGGGTATGCGGCAGTCCGGGGTCGGGCGGCGGCAGGGCAGCGAGGGCGTGCTGCGCTTCACCGAGACGCAGTCGGTGGCGACCCAGCGGGCGACCCGGCTCGCGCCGTCCCTCGGCATGTCCGACGCGACGTACGCCAAGGTGATGACCGCCAACCTGCGGCTGCTCAAGAAGCTGGGCCGGGCGTGAGCACGACCCCGGCGAGCTCGGCAACCGAGTTCGACTACGACGTCCTGGTGATCGGGTCCGGCTTCGGCGGGTCCGTGACCGCGCTGCGGCTGACCGAGAAGGGCTACCGGGTCGGCGTGATCGAGGCCGGTGCCCGCTTCGCCGACAGCGACTTCGCCGACACCTCGTGGGACGTCAAGCGCTACCTGTTCCGGCCCGAGGTCGGCTGCTACGGCATCCAGCGCATCGACGCGCTCAAGGACTGCGTGATCGTCTCCGGTGCCGGCGTGGGTGGCGGCTCACTGGTCTACGCCAACACCCTCTACGAGCCGCTCCCGGCCTTCTTCACCGACCAGCAGTGGAGCCACATCACGGACTGGAAGTCGGAGCTGGCGCCCTACTACGACCAGGCGAAGCGGATGCTGGGCGTCGTCCAGAACCCCCTCCACACCCCGGCCGACGAGGTGATGGAGAAGGTCGCGACCGAGATGGGCGTCGGCGAGACGTTCCACCCGACGCCCGTGGGCGTGTTCTTCGGCGGCCCGGAGGACGAGCAGGGCACCGACGTCGCGGACCCGTTCTTCGGGGGCGCCGGACCCGCTCGTACGACGTGCATCGGCTGTGGCGAGTGCATGAGCGGCTGCCGGCACAACGCCAAGAACACCCTGGTCAAGAACTACCTCTATCTCGCCGAGCAGAACGGCGCCCGCGTGCTGCCGCTGACGACCGTGACCCGGGTCTCCCCCCGGGGGGAGTCCGGCGCCGACGGCTACGACGTGCACGTGAAGTTCACCAAGGCCAAGACCGGCCGCCGGTCCGCCCGCCGGGTGCTCACCGCCGAGCAGGTGGTCTTCGCCGCCTCCTCGCTGGGCACCCAGCGGCTGCTGCACCAGATGCGCGACCAGGGGCACCTGCCGCGGCTCTCGGAGCGCCTCGGCTACCTCTCGCGCACCAACTCCGAGTCGATCGTGGGCGCGATCGCCCCCGACACCTCGGTCGACTACACCCAGGGCGTCGCGATCACGTCGAGCTTCCACCCCGACGACCGCACCCACATCGAGCCGTGCCGCTACGGTAAGGGCAGCAACTTCATGTCGCTGATGCAGACCGTGCTCACCGACGGTGACGGCCCGGACCCGCGCTGGCGCACCTGGCTGCGCGAGATTTGGGCGCAGCGCCGGAACGTGCGCGACCTCTACGACCTCAAGCACTGGTCGGAGCGCACCGTGATCGCCCTGGTCATGCAGAGCGTCGACAACTCGATCACGACCTACACCAAGCCGATCCCGGGCACCAGGAAGCGCTTCCTGACCAGCAAGCAGGGGCACGGCGAGCCCAACCCGACCTGGATCCCGGCCGGCAACCGCGCGGTGCGGCTGATGGCCGAGGTCATGGGCGGCCTGCCGGGCGGCTCGATCGGCGAGCCCTTCAACCGGCCCCTGACCGCCCACTTCCTGGGTGGCTGCGCGATCGGCGACTCGGCGGAGTCCGGCGTGATCGACCCCTACCAGCGCGTCTACGGCCACCCCGGCCTGCACATCGCGGACGGCTCGGCGATCTCGGCCAACCTCGGGGTGAACCCGTCCCTGACGATCACCGCGCAGGCCGAGCGGGCGATGTCGTTGTGGCCCAACAAGGGCGACGCCGACCCGCGCCCACCTCTGGGTACGCCGTACCAGCGCGTACAGCCGGTGGTCCCGGGCCGGCCGGTGGTGCCGGACTCCGCGCCCGGCGCGCTGCGCCTGCCGATCGTCTCGGTCAGCTGACCCGACCCCCCGGCGTCAGCCGAAGTCGGGGCCACGATGCCGTAACCCACCCGCCGGGCTCTCGTTGGACGAGCGGGCCCGGCGTCGAACTCCCTCCCTTGCCGGGTCCGCGGTCCGGGTCCCTGCCTCGCAGCCCCGGACCCAGGGCCCGGCCTTGCTCCCAAGTGGGCCGGGCCCTGGCGCGTCCGGGTGCGGGCGCGCCACCGCCCACGGATAGGCTGCGGTCATGTCGCCAGCCACACCCGAGGCCGAGCACGATCTGGTCCTCGTCGTGGACTTCGGGGCGCAGTACGCCCAGCTGATCGCCCGCCGGGTGCGCGAGGCACGGGTCTACTCCGAGATCGTGCCGCACTCCATGCCGGTCGCGGAGATGCTGGCCCGCAAGCCGGCCGCCCTGATCCTCTCCGGGGGGCCTTCGTCGGTCTACGACCCGGGCGCCCCGGCCGTCGACAACGCGATCTTCGAGGCCGGCGTCCCGGTCTTCGGCATGTGCTACGGCTTCCAGCTGATGGCGCGGGGCCTGGGTGGGGAGGTCTCGGCGACCGGCAAGCGCGAGTACGGCCGCACCCCGGTCTCCGTCGACCACGACGGCACCCTGCTGGCCGAGCTCCCCCACGAGCACCGGGTGTGGATGTCCCACGGCGACTCCGTGACCGCCGCCCCGCCCGGCTTCGACGTGCTCGCCTCGACCCCCCTGACGCCGGTGGCCGCGTTCGAGGACGTCGACCGACGGCTCGCCGGCGTGCAGTGGCACCCCGAGGTGCTGCACACCGAGCACGGGCAGCAGGTGCTCGAGCACTTCCTCCACGACATCGCCGGCTGCCGGCCCACCTGGACCATGGTCAACATCGTCGACGAGCAGGTCGAGCACATCCGTGAGCAGATCGGCGACAGTCGGGCGATCTGCGCGCTCTCGGGCGGGGTCGACTCCGCGGTCGCCGCGGCGATCGTGCAGCGCGCGATCGGCGACCGCCTCACCTGCGTGTACGTCGACCACGGGATGATGCGCCAGGGCGAGACCGAGCAGGTACGCCGTGACTTCGAGGCCGTCTTCGACATCCTCGACGTGGTCGACGCCTCCGACCAGTTCCTCGGTGCCCTGGAGGGCATCGTCGACCCCGAGGAGAAGCGGAAGGTCATCGGGCGGGAGTTCATCCGGGTCTTCGAGGCCGCCGAGGCGCGGGTCTTCGGTGATGTGGCGTCCGGGGCCACGGCCTACCTCGTCCAGGGCACGCTCTACCCCGACGTCGTCGAGTCCGGCGGTGGCGCCGGCACCTCCAACATCAAGTCGCACCACAACGTCGGCGGCCTGCCCGACGACCTGGACTTCGAGCTGGTCGAGCCCCTGCGCACCCTGTTCAAGGACGAGGTCAGGCTGGTCGGCGAGCAGCTCGGCCTGCCGCCGACGATGGTCTGGCGCCAGCCCTTCCCTGGGCCCGGCCTGGGCATCCGGATCATCGGAGAGGTGACCCGCGAGCGGCTCGACATCCTGCGCCAGGCCGACGCGATCGCCCGCGAGGAGCTGACGGCAGCCGGTCTGGACCGTGACATCTGGCAGTTCCCGGTCGTGCTCCTGGCCGACGTCCGCTCCGTCGGCGTCCAGGGTGACGGCCGCACCTACGGCCACCCGGTCGTGCTGCGACCGGTCACGTCCGAGGACGCGATGACCGCTGACTGGGCCCGCCTGCCCTACGACCTCCTGGAGAAGATCTCGACCCGGATCACCAACGAGGTGGCCGAGGTCAACCGGGTCACCCTCGACATCACCTCGAAGCCGCCGGGCACCATCGAGTGGGAGTAGCCGCCCACTCTGACCTGCGGGACGCGGCCCGCCATGGAACTCGGTGGTTGGAGTTGGCCGACTCTAGCGCCGGCTCGGGACCGGGTAAGACTGATTGGGAGCACTCTGGATTGCCTCAGATGTCGTAGTTCTGACTTGCACTGCCGTCTGACCTGCGGCAACGCTCGAATATCGGGGTCTTGGGTCGCACCGAGCATCGCGATCACGATTCCCCACCTGGCTCCGCCTCTGGATGGGCGCTCAGCGAGCGCCCGGAGTCCCGCCCTGGCGAAACCTGGCGATTCTCCCGGCGAGAGGAGACACACCTTCGCGACAACCTGGTGACACCATCTAAAGGAGTCGCCATGACCACGATCGAAACCCGCGGTGACCACCACGCCGTAGGCCATCCCGGAACCAGACAGCCCATCGCACAGCAGGGACCCTTCGCCCGGTTGATCGCCCTGTCTCTGGCCATCGGAGTCGCCGTCGCCGGCCTCCTGACGCTGGTGGTCTTCCCCGGCGGGAGCGAGAGCACCATCACCGGCTCCCTGCTGGTGGGATTCGGGGCCGGCTGGGCGTTGATGGCATGGCTGACCTCCCGGTTCACCACGCCACCGTTGCGGTGGGCCGCCTTTCCGGCCGCTGCGATGGGTCTCACCGGCGCGGCACTGCTGGTCTTCACACCGGGCGACTCCGCCATGGCCGCAATGAGCTGGGTCTGGCCCGTCCCGACCGTGGTCCTGTCCGTGTACATCTGGACGCAGGTCCGGCGTTCCCTGCCCCGCCGCGGACGCTGGATGCTCACCCCGGTCGCAGCCCTCCTCGCTGTCGCCTCGATCGGGGCCGTCTACGAAGACGTCTCCGTGGTCCGCGACCACCGCGTCTACTCCGGCCCCGGCACGACCTACGAGGTGAACGGGCACCGGCTCTACCTCGACTGCCGCGGCCACGGCAGCCCCACCGTCGTGCTTTCCAACGGACTCGGCGAAGTCGCCGCCTCCTGGACCCGCATCGTCGTCCAGGTCGACGCCGACACGCGCGTGTGTGCCTACGACCGCGCCGGCCAGGGCTGGAGTGGCGATGTCTCACAACCCCAGGACGGGGTGACCGCCGCCCGCGACCTGCACACCCTGCTGCGAGAAGCCGGCGAACACGGCCCCTACGTCCTGGTCGGACACTCCATCGGTGGCAGCTACGTCATGACCTACGCCGCCAAGTACCCGGGGCAGGTCGCCGGGATGGTGCTGCTGGACAGCTCCAGCCCGCACCAGTTCACCGTGCTGCCCGCCTACGCCACCCAGTACGCCTTGATGATGCGGCGTGGCCTGGCGTTCCTGCCCACCCTCGACCGGATCGGGCTGGGCCGGCTGTTGGCTGACGTCATGCCCTCGCACTTCCCCCAGCCGGCGGCGGACGTCGTGACCTCGCTGACCGCGAGCGCCCGCGGAGCCAGGAACGGCCGCGACGAGATCTCGATCCTACCCACGCTGTTCTCCCAGGCTGGGGTTCTCACGAGCCTCCACGGTCGCCCGCTGGCTGTCTTGACCAGCACCGACAATCTCCGCAAGACCGCTGGCTGGGGCGAGGCGCAGGACCAGCTGGCCGCGCTCTCCACCAACGTCGTTCACCGGGTCGTCGACTCCACACACCCCGGGCTGCTGGAGGACCAGAGCCCCGCCCGAGCATCGGCACGCGCCATTGACCAGGTCATCGCAGCGGTCCGCGGCGGCACCCGGGTGAGCGATTGATGACGGCCCACCCGCGCCGGCCCAGCCGTCCCGCCAGCCCCGCACCCACCGCACCACCCATGCAAACCGACACAGGAGTTCCGATGCTCGACACCCCACCCGCCTCGGGAGCAATCTCAACCCAACCCACCCACACCCCAGCCCACACACCGGAGGTTGGCATGAAGGCTCTGACTCAAGACCGGTACGGAACCTCAGACGTCCTAGAGGTCCGTGACATCGAGCGCCCAGAGCCCGGCGAGAACCAGGTACTGGTGCGGGTCGTCGCCGCGGGCATCGACCGCGGTGCGTGGCACTTGATGACGGGAGAGCCCTACCTGATGCGGTTGCTCGGGTTCGGCCTTCGCGCTCCGAAGGTCGCCGTACCCGGCACGAGCTTCGCCGGAGTCGTGGAGGCCGTCGGACCCGGCGTCACCACCCTCAAAGCCGGGGACGAGGTCTACGGCGCGACCCGCGGCACGTTCGCCGAGTACGCGGTCGCGTCGGTCGACAAGGTCGCTCTCAAGCCGTCCCAGTTGTCCTTCGAGGAGGCAGCGGTCCTGCCCTATCCCACGTTCGCCGCACTCCAGGCGCTGCGTGACCACGGGCATGTCCAGCCGGGTCAGCGTGTGCTCGTCGTCGGCGCCTCCGGTGCTGTCGGCACCATCGCGGTCCAGCTCGCGGTCGCGTTCGGCGCCACCGTGACCGGCGTCTGCAGCGCCAGGAACGTCGATCTCGTACGGTCACTCGGCGCCGCCGACGTCTTCGACTACACCAACGAGGACTTCGCCGACGGTTCGCACCACTACGACGTCATCCTCGACATCGGCGGCGCGACGTCCGTCGCGCGGCTCCGGAAGGCTTTGGACCGGAAGGGGACGCTGGTCATCGTCGGCGGCGAGGGCGACCGGTGGGTCGGCGGCCTCCAGCGGCAGCTCTGGGCCACCGCCCTCTCGACGCTGGTGCCGCAGAAGCTCACCGTCGTCGTCGCCAAGGAGAACACCGCCGACCTCGTGACGATGAGCGAGCTCGTCGCCGCCGGGAAGGTCGCGCCCAAGTTGGAGCAGACATTCCCACTGGCGGAAGGGGTGGCTGCCGTGGCAGCGTTTGAGGCCGGCGACGCAGCCGGCCGAATCGTCATCTCGACGTGACCCGTCGCTCCACTTCGCCGCCCGACCTCTTCTTCGGTGCCGGCGTCGATTCGGGCAACGCGACGATCCGCGTGACGCACTCCCGCAGAGAACTGTCGGGCCACGACGAAGGTCCCCCCTCTCCATAGCGGAGAAGGGGGACCTGGTGACGCCGGGGGCGTCGGGTTCAGGGCAGGTCTGCTCGGGTCAGGTTCTCGTCTGGGCGACGAGTGTCGACCAGGACCCGGCTGCGGCCGGGGTGGCCGGGCCGTCCGGCCGTACGTGGGCTCGGTGTACATGAAGAACTCGAGCTGTCCGACTCACAAGAGCTGGGTCGCGGAGACGTAGCGGACGCGCCCGATCCGGTTGGCCGCCACGCGGTGCGGCACACCGAGGGCCCGGTCGACATGAATTAGACCGTGCCGACGAGGCGGCGGCGGCGGCACCTCCCGCTGGTCGGCGTACGCCTCCCAGTCCCACTCTCCGTCCGGCTTCCCGTCGGGCAGCTCGTCGGGGGCGGGCGCAAGGGTCTCAGCGAGCGACGGGTCGCCGCGGAGCACCTTGATGGTGCCCGTTGGGGTTCCGGTGACGCGCGGCAGGTGTGTGGACCGGGGTTGTCGACCCGCGTTGGGTCTGCGTGACGCAGCTGGACCGTCAGAGCATGTGGCGGCGCCCCAAGCAGGAGACCTGCCTGGGGCGCCGGGGGCAGCTACCGCATCGGGTGCCCGGCCGTGTGGACGACCAACGGGGCGGTGTCGACCGTGCCGTCGTCGAACGCTTCAGCGTGAACGTGCTGGAACGTGGAGGCGTCCGCGCTCATCACCTCGACCTGCCTCGCCGCCCCGAAGTACGGCTGGGGGCAAGGCTGGCGACCTGGTCGGCGACCCAGGCGGCGTCGGCGCCGACGAACCCCAGGAGCGCTGAGCCGCGGGTGTGCTGCCAGGGCAGTCCGATGAACCACAGGCCGGGCACGCTGGTGGCGCCGCGGTGGTGGGCGATCTGGTGGCCGTCCCACACGCCGGGCACGTTGAGCCAGGAGTAGTCCGGGCGGAATCCGGTGGCCCACACCACCGCGGCCACGTCGTCGAGCTGCGACTGGTCCGCGCACGTCGCGGTGTGCCCGTCGGCGGCGGCGAGGCGCGGGTGGATGTGGATGCCGGCGGCGTCGATGTCGTCCCAGCTGGTGCCGATGACCAGGTCTCCGCCGCGCTTCCGGAACCACGCGGCTACCGGGGACGACGAGGGCCGGGTCACGGCCCCGGTCTTGGTCAGCCACCAGAACAGGTCACGCCCCCATGGCCGCTGCGGCACGGCCCTCGGCCGGGTCCCGACCGCGAGGTGCACTCGATGGGTGCGGGCGACCTCGAGCGCGATCTGGAGCCCGGAGTTCCCCGCGCCGACAACCAGGACGTTCCCGGCGCCACCGGGCGGCAGGTCGGTGGGGTTCCGGTAGGCGTAGCTGTGCAGCTGGGTCACATCGGGGGCGAACCCGCCGGCGACGGCGGGGATGCCGGGCTGCTGGAACGGCCCAGTAGCCACGATGACCTGCCGGGCCCACAGCGTGCCCTGGCTCGTGGCGACTCGGAACAAGCCCTCCTGCTGGTCGTCGGGCTGGTCGACGTGGTGGACGCGGGTGTTGGGCATGACGGGGAGGTCGAACCGCTCAGCGTAGGTCTTCAGGTAGCTGGCGACCTCGTCCTTGCCCGGGTAGGTGCCCCGTGCGGCGGGGAACGCCATGCCTGGCAGCGAGGAGTACTCGGCGGGGGTGAACAGCCGCAGCGAGTCCCATCGGGTCGCCCAGGTATGCCCGATCTCGGAGGCAGCGTCGACCAGGAGGAACCTCAAGCCCTGCCTGGCCAGGTGGTAGCCGACCGCGAGGCCCGCCTGGCCGGCACCGATGACGAGCGCGTCCAGCGGTGTGCGTGGCGGCGAGTCAAATGCGGGCCGGTGAGCGGTGGAGTCGGGGGCGGCGTACATGGGGACTGCTCCTCTGTGGAGGGTCGGAAGCTCGGCGATTGTTGGGCCGTGGGGCGTCGTTGAGGCTACGAACGGCCCCGCGGGGGCCGCGCCGGCGAAATCGCCGGGATGTCGCCGGGATGTCGCCGGGTCGCTCACCCCGGCCACCCGGACAGAAGGGCCGTGTGCGCCCCTCGGGTAGTGCCGAGGGGCCAGACCCAGGGGGCGGCGAGGGCCCGAACCCGGCGGTTCACCCGGCGCGACGGAGGCGGCTCTGACGGGAGTGTCGAGTCAACGGGCCACAAAGCCCAGGCCCCCTCCAACTGGACTCGAAGGAGCATCCCCATGTCGCACCACACCACCCCGGCACCGGTCCCCGACGCCGGCACCACCCAGCGCACCAGCCACGGTCACGGTCACCACGGCCAGCCAGCAGCTCACTCGCACGGCGCTCACCACGGTGCGCACGAAGGCGCCGGGGAGGCTGAGACCCACCGTCCCTGGACCATCCTCGCCCTGATGCTGATGGCCCAGTTCATGGTCGTCCTCGACGTCTCCGTCGTGAACGTCGCCCTCCCCTCCATCGGGAGGTCCCTGTCGTTCTCCAGTGGCGACTACCAGTGGGTCGTCTCCGCCTACGTGCTGCTCTCCGGCGGGCTGCTGCTCTTCGGCGGCCGGCTCTCCGACCTGTTCGACCGCCGCACCATGTTCCTGACCGGGCTCAGCACCTTCACGATCGCGTCCCTGGTATCCGCGACGGCGTCCTCCGCCGCGACCATGATCCTGTCCCGGGCCGCCCAGGGCACCGGCGCCGCCATGCTCACCCCCGCCGCGCTCTCCATCATCGTCACCACGTACACCGGCAAACAGCGCTCCACCGCCCTGGCCATCTGGGGCACCATCGGCAGCATGGGCATCGCCGCCGGCGTGCTCCTCGGCGGCATCCTCACCACCACCCTGGGCTGGCGGTCCATCTTCTTCGTCAACGTGCCCATCGGCATCGTCGCCGCCGTCCTGACCCTGCGCACCGTCGCCCGCAACCGCAACAACGGGAACCACGATGGCTCGCGGTCCCTCGACGTCCCCGGCGCGATCACCCTGGTCACCGGAGTGCTCGCCATGGTCTACGCCATCGAGAGCGCCGGCACGCATGGCTGGACCTCGACCCAGACCATCCTCGGGTCGGCCATCTCCACGGTGCTGCTCACCGCGTTCTGGCTCATCGAGAGTCACGTCCCCGCGCCGCTCGTGCCCCCGACCACCTGGAAGATTCGGTCCCTGATGTCGGCCTCGACGGTCATGGCCGTCATCACCGGCGGCATCGTCGGCGCCATCTTCGTCAGCTCCCTGTTCCTCCAGCAGGTCCTCGGAGCCTCCCCGGTCATCGCCGGCCTGGAGTTCCTGCCCCTGGCAGCATCCATCACTCTCGGTGCAGCGGTCGCCTCCCACGTCATCGGCCACGTCGGCCCCAAGCACCTGATGGTCGTCGGACTCCTCGTTGTCGCCACCGGCGCCTGGCTCCTGGCCGGCGTGGACGCCAACCCGAGCTACTTGACCGACGTCCTGCCCGGGTTCATCGTCCTCGGGCTCGGCACCGGCCCCATGTTCGTGGCCATCTCCATCGTCGCCATGAGCGGCATCCGGCACGAGCAGTCCGGGCTCGCCTCCGGGGTCATGATGACCGGCCACGAGGTCGGCGCCGCCCTCGGCGTCGCGTCCCTGACCGCCATCGCCGGCGACCTGACCACCCGCACCGGGCTCCTCGACGCCTACCCGACCGTCTTCACCGCCATCGCGGTCGCCATGGTCGCACTGTCCGTCTTCGCCGCCTTCGCGGTCCCCAACGTGAAGGCGCCTGCCGGCGCCGGTGGGCACGGACACGGTCACGGCATGCACTGACCCGCCGCCACAGGCCGACGGGCCGGGAGGGACCACCACCCTCCCGGCCCCGTCGTCCTCCGCACCGCCAGGGACCCAGCCGTCGGTGTGAACCCGGCAATCTCGCCGGCGCGAACACACCCGCAGCGACGAGACGGTGGACCCACCAGCCACACCGACCACCGCCAATCGACCACAGCAGGCAGGCCCACGATGACCACCACCGCGGCACCCCGCACCTCCACCAGCACGGCGACCCCCACCGCCGCGAACACGCTCGCGGGAACGGCCCCCGCCGAGCGTCAGCGTCGTCGCCGCACCGTCGCCTTGGGGCTGCTCGTCTCCGCGCAGTTCATGGTCATGCTCGACACCTCGATCGTGAATGTCGCCCTGCCGTCCATCCAGTCCGACCTCGCGCTCGGCCCAGCGGGCGTCGCCTGGGTCGTCAATGCCTACGTCCTCGCGTTCGGGGGTCTGCTGGTGCTGTCGGGCCGCATGGCAGACCTGTTCGGCCGTCGCCGCATGTTCATCGGCGGTTCCGCCCTTTTCACGCTCGGCACCCTCCTGGCCGCAGCTGCCTCGAACCAGTGGATGCTGCTGGGCGGGCGTGTCGTCCAGGGCGCCGGCGCCGCCGCCCTCAGCCCCGCCGCCATGTCGCTGCTGCTCCTCACCTCCCCCGGACCTGCACGTGCCCGCGCGATGAGCATGTGGGGAGCCGCGTCCGCCGTCGGCGGCGCCACCGGCGTGTTCCTCGGCGGGCTCCTGACCGGTGCATTCGGCTGGCAGTCGGTCTTCCTGGTGACCGTCCCGGTGTCGATGACCGGCGTCGTCCTCGCGCGGCGTGTGCTCGAGGACGCAAGCCCCGGGGCCCGGCACCGGTTCGACGTCCTCGGCGCCGTCACCATCACCGGCACCGTCGTCGCACTCGTCCACGGCGCCCTCGGCCTCGCTGAGAACGGCCTCACCAGCTCGACGGTCGCCAGCCTGGCCATGGCTGCCGTCCTCGTCGGTGCGTTCATCGCCATCGAGCGCCGGGCCGCAGAACCGCTGGTGCCGCTCGGCCTCTTCGCAGACCGCGTCGTCAGCACCGGCGTCGGGCTCGCCGTCCTCGGCGGCTCGGCCCGAGCATCCACGTTCGTGCTGGTCGCCTTGTACCTGCAGCAGGCTCTCGGGTTCGACCCCCAGCACGCCGGTCTCGCCATGGTCCCCACCTCGGTCACCGGGTTCGTCGTCTCCCTGACCCTCCTGCCCAGGGTGCTGCGCGCCCTCGGACCGAAGCTCACGCTGGTCACCGGGATGGTCGTCCTCGCCGCCGGCCACCTGTGGCTCGCCTACGCACCCAGCGGCGTCGGCTACACCATCGCCGTCCTCCCCGGACTACTTCTGGTCGCCACCGAGGTTGCGTTCAGCTTCACCCCGACCACCGTGGTCATCGCAGGCGCCGTGCCCGACACCCACACCGGACTCGCCTCCGGCCTGGCCGGGTCGGCCACTCAGGTCGGCTCGGCGCTCGGCACCTCGGTGTTCACCGCCATCGGCATCGCCGTCGCCGGCACCGCTTCCGGCGCGCTCGGGCCGTCCGGGTTCACCGCCGCGTTCACTGCCGCAGCCCTCGTCTCACTCGCCACCGCCGCCCTCGGGTGCACTCTGGTCATACGGCGACGGACGTCCGTGCCCGCCGAGACCTCGAACACCACCGGAGCATGACCATGAAGACGCTCACCCAAGACCGAGGGCGATGCGTTGAGGACGGCCCGGTTGACGCGGTGTCGCGTCAACCTCAAACTCCCGGAAAGGGGAAGTGATGCACGTCGAGACCGACACCGGCATCGTGATCGAGTACGAGGCGTTCGGTGACGCCAGCGACACGGCGATCCTGCTGGTGATGGGTTTCGGTGCCCAGCAACTGGGCTGGGACGCCGACTTCTGTCGACTGCTCGCTGACCGGGGCCGGTATGTGATCCGGTACGACAACCGCGACTGTGGCCTGTCGACCAGGTTCCATGACCATCCCGTGGCCCTCGGTGAGTTCATCGGCGCGGTCACCTCCGGTGACATCGACCGAGCGCGGGCGATGGCTCCCTACTCGCTGGTGGACATGGCAGCCGACGGCGTCAGCCTGCTCGACGGCCTCGGCATCGAACGCGCCCACGTGGTGGGATCCTCCATGGGCGGCATGATCGCGCAAAAGATGGCGATCGAGTTCCCCGACCGGGTGCTGTCGCTGACGTCGATCATGTCCACGACCGGCGAACCGGACTACGGCCAGTCCACCCCCGAGGCCCAACAGGTCCTGTTCACCCCGCGGCCGGCCGATCGGGACGGGTACATCGCCGCAGCCGAGCGTGACCTCGTCTGGGCCTCACGCCGGTACCGCGACCCGGCAACACTGCGGTCCCTCGCGGCAGCCAGCTACGACCGGGCGTACTACCCGCCCGGCGTGCCGCGGCAGCTGGCCGCCATGATCCTCGACGGCTCCCGGGCCGACGCGCTCCGGACCCTCGACCTGCCGACCCTCGTCATCCACGGCCTCGACGACACCTTGATCGACCCGTCCGGAGGCCGCAGAACTGCCGAGCTGGTACCCGACGCCCAGCTCCTTCTGCTCGAGGACATGGGGCACGACCGGCCACGACCCCTGTGGCCACGCCTCGTCGACGCGATCTCCGACCACACCGAAGCCTGACCTAGCCAGGACTGGGGAGCCGGCCCGCCTGCCACCACCTGCCGGGGCGGGCTGGGGTTCGGCAGTGCACCGACGGTTCACCATCCAGCGCGCAGCCCTTGGAGGAACGCAGCCGGGGCGCCTACGCCAGTTCGAGGCCGATGAGCTCGCCCCGAGAGCTGACCCCGGTCTTGGTGAACACGTTGCGCAGATGGAAGTCCACCGTCCGAGGGCTGACGAACAGCTGTGCGGCGACTTCCTTGTTCGACATGCCCTGCTTCACCAGCTGGGCGACCTGACGCTCCTGCGGGGTCAACACGACCTCACCGGCCGCGTCGTCGCGGCGCCGGACCGTCTCACCCGAGGCCCGTAGCTCGGTAGCCGCGCGTTCGGCCCACGGCCTCGCCTTGAGCTCCTCGAACGTGTCCAGGGCGGCCCGCAGATGTGTGCGCGCATCGACCCGGCGCCTGGAGCGACGCAGGAACTCCCCGTACGCCAGGCGGGTCCGGGCCCGGTTGAACTGCCGCCCCGGCCAGCCCGATCCACCAGCGTTCGCGTCCTCCTCGTGCAGCTCCAGAGCCCGGATGAAGTGGGCGTCCGCAGCCTCGGGCTCCTCCGACGCCGACAGGAGGGCGAGCCCGTGCTCGGCGACCGCCGCCGGCCACGGCAGCCCAGTCGCGGCCGCGAACCCGGCGAAGTCCTCGGTCCACAGGCGGGCGGCCTCGGTCTGGTCGGCGCGGACTGCGGCCTCGATGCGGTCGATGCCGGCCACCCGCTTCTGCACGTCGTGAGACATCTGGGCGAACCGGTGGAACGCCGAGGCAGATCGGCTGGCGTCGGTGAGGGACAGGTGGACGCCGTGGGCCCAGTGGACGACGTCGCGCAGCACCACATCGAGTACGCCGGATGCGCCCAGCGATGTGGCGACGTCGAGGCGAGGGACGAGCTCGGCGAACGTCTCGGTCTCGCCGCGGTGGGCTGCGAGCAGCATCAGGATGGCGGCGGGGGTGTCGGCCAGGACGTGGTGGCCGGTGACTTCACCGAGGGACACGGCCTCGGTGCAGTCGCCGATGGCGTCGGTCCACCGGCCGCCGGCCAGGTCGATCATGGCCAGCCGGGTCAACGTGTACAACATCATCACCGCGGCGCCGTCGTTGCGGGCGCGGGTCAGCACGCGCTGCATGTAGCCCTGGGAGCGTTGGTAGTCGCCGAGGTGGAACGCGCAGATGCTCAGGTTGGGGAGGAGCTCGAAGTCCTCGGTGAGCTCTTCGTGGATGGCGAAGGCGTTGCGGAACGGTGCGGCGGCTGCCGCGTAGTCGCCGGCCGCGACGTGGGCGCAGCCGCGCATCAGCTGGTCGTAGGTCCGTGCCCGGGCCGGTGCATCCGCGGGCGGCGGCGGGACCACGGTCGTGCCGTCGATGGTCGACCCGGACGCGCCTCCCCACGGGGCGATCGAGACTGCTTCGGCAGCCATCTCGCGGGCTCGCGCCGCGTCGTGCTCGGCGACGTCGACCGCGGCCTCGAGCAGCATCCGGTTGGCCAGCTTCACCGACCCGGTGTTCCACTCGATGCGGCCACGCACACGCCGCGCGTCTGCGAGCAGGAGCGGGTCGCGGGCCTCGGTGATGGCCTTCTCGACGAGGTCCCGGGCGCGATCGGGGTGTGCGGACGCCCACGCGGACATCGACGCCGCGAACAGGTGACGGGCCCGTGCGTCCGGGTCGGGGGCAAGCTCGGCGGCTCGCTCCCAGGCGGCCGAGGCCGCTTCGTGGCCGCCCCGACGACCGGCTCGTTCCGCGGCCGTCACGAGCTCGGCCACCACCGACTCGTCGGGCTCGACCACCGAGGACGACAGGTGCCAGGCTCGCCGGTCGGCGTCCTCCTCACGGTCCAGCGCCCCGGCCAGGGCGGCGTGGACGCGGCGACGGTCGCCGCTCGCGGCGGCCTCGTACATCGCCGACCGCACCAATGGGTGACGCAACCTCAGCCGGCCACCGTCCACGGCGACCAGGCCCGAGGTCTCGAGCTCGCCCAGCGAACCGGTGTCGGCCCCGAGCCTCTCGGCAGCCTTCAGGACCGTGGCCAGGCGGGTGGAGTCGTCGACGGAGGCGACCAGCAGCAGGCTTTGGGCGTCCGCGGAGAGGCGTCGGGCCCGGTCGAGGAACACGCGCTCGATGCGTTCGGTCACCGGCAACCGCGGCGGCAACGGCTCGGTCCCGGCCACCTGACCGGGCGTCAGGACGCTGGGCAGCTCACACAACGCCAGCGGGTTGCCGCCCGTGTTCGCCACCAGCAGTGCCGCGACCTCCGGGGACACCTCGCCGCCCGTCTGTTCCGCCAAGATGGCGGTCGCCCCCGCCAGGCCCAGTCCGGCCAGCCGGAGGGTCGGGAGATCGCTGGTGTCGAACGGGCGTGCCGCATTCTCACGCGCCGCCCACAGCAGCGCGACCGGCTCCATCGCGATGCGGCGGGCCACGAACTGCAGCGCCGCGGCGGATGCGTCATCGAGCCATTGGGCGTCGTCGACCACCACGAGAACCGGCTGTTGCTCCCCTGCGTCCGCGAGCAGCGACAGGACCCCGAGGAAGATCAGGAACCGGTCGCCGGCCTCGCCGGCTTCCATCCCGAACACGACCCGCAGCGCCTGAGCCTGCGGCGCGGGAATCCGGTCCAGAGACCCGGACAGGGGCGCGAGGAGCCGCTCGACGGCGGCGAACGCCAAGGGCGCCTCGGACTCGATGCCGGACGTGGTCACGACCGTCATGTCGCCTGCAGCACGCGCACTGGCGGCGGCCTCCGCCAGGAGCGAGGTCTTCCCGGCACCTGCCTCGGCAGTCAGGACGAGGCTTCCGCCGAGCCCTGACCGTGCCTGCGTCAGCAGGTCAGCGATGGCAGCTTGCTCCGGTTCCCTCCCGTGCACGCCCATGGCGGGACCCTAACGGCCGCTGGCGATACCGGGAATCGGCCAACAGGCGTCCGCGAGGAACGAACCTTCCGTGTGGAGTTGTTCCTTGGCGGGAATGCGTACAGCGTAGGCGAGGAAGCGGACGTCAGCACTCAAGAGGATTCGCGCTAGTGTCGATCGAGTGGGAGTAGCCGCTCCGCCCGTCCCGGGGGGAGCCCTCAGCTCGCAGACCAGCTCGTCCGGGTCGGGTCCAGGTCGCCGCGGGCCAGCGCCGCGACCAGGTCGCGCCGGCTGACGACGCCGACGACCCGGCCGTGCAGGGTCACCGGCAGGCTCTTCACGACGGTGCCGTCCATCACGGCGAACGCGTCCGTGAGGGTGCTGTCCGCGGACACGGTCCGTACCGGGGAGGTCATCACCTCGCCGACGGTCTCGTGGGCCCCACGGCCGAGGGCCTCGCGCAGCAGGTCGGCCTCGCTGACCACGCCCAGGGGTCGCCCGGCCTCGTCCACGACCGGGAGGGCGGTGATCGTGTGCCGGTCGAGGAGGCCGATCGCCTCGCGCAACGACGCCTCGGCGGTCACGGTCACGGCAGGGGAGGTCATCACCTCACGTACCAGCACGGGTCTCACATCCTCGGGTTCGGCTCGCTCGTCGACTCCACGATGTGCGCCCGGACGCGGCGGCAACAGGGACGGAGGTCCCGCTCCAGCGGGGCGGAAGGGGGCAGGCCCGGCGCCGGACGAGGCGGCGCGGCGTCCAGAGCCGTGCCGCTCAGCAGATTCACGGGTGAGACCCGTACCCTGGGGCCCGTGCCGATGCTGGAAGCTGTCAAGGGAGTGGTGCGCCGCAGCCTGCTGTCACGCGCCGGCGGCATCGACCTCACCCAGCTCGACAAGGTCCCCGACCGGCTGACCTGGCCGCTCGACCGGGTCGTCGCCGACCCCGTGCCGCGCGTGGGCGAGATGCGCGACAAGGACCCCGTCGCCCGCCTGATCACCTTCCTGGGGATGGACATCTGGCTGGTCACCGGCGATGCCGAGGCGCGCACCGTGCTCGGCGACCTCACGTCGTACTCCACCGACATCCGGCCCTACTACGGCAAGTCCGGCGCCGCCGGCGGTGACATCGGTGGGCTGGGGTTCACCGACCCGCCGGAGCACACCCGGCTCCGCAAGCTGCTCACGCCGGAGTTCACGATGCGCCGGCTGGCCCGGCTGAAGCCGGCGATCGACCGGATCATCGAGACCCAGCTCGACGAGACCGAGCGGGTCGCAGCCGCGAACGACGGCATCGCCGACCTGGTGCAGACCTTCGCCTTCCCGATCCCGTTCCTGGTGATCTGCGAGCTCCTCGGCCTGCGCGACGAGGACCGCGAGATCGTCCGCAAGCTCGGCTCGGCCCGGTTCGACGTCACCCACGGCGGCCAGGCGGTGATGGGTGCAGTCGGGGCGTCCCGCGAGTTCCTGTTCGCCGAGTGCGCCCGCCAGCGCACCGAGCCCGGGCCCGGCCTGATCGGCCAGATCATCCGTGAGCACGGCGACGAGATCGACGACTTCGACCTCGGTGGGCTCGCGGACGGCGCGTTCACCGGCGGGCTCGAGACCTCGGCGTCGATGCTCGCCCTCGGCACGGTCGTGCTGCTGAACAACCCCGACCTGTACGCCGGCCTGGTCACCGACCCGGTCACGGTCACCCCGGTCGTGGAGGACCTCCTGCGACACCTCTCGGTGGTGCAGGTCGCGTTCCCGCGCTTCGCCAAGGCCGACGTCACCGTGGCCGGGCACCGGATCAAGAAGGGATCGTGCGTCCTGGTCCACCTCCCGGCCACCGACCGCGACCCGCGCGCCTACCCGGCCGGCGACGCGCTGGACCCGTCGCGGGCCACCGCCTCGCACCTGGCGTTCGGGTACGGCTTCCACCGCTGCGTCGGCGCCGAGCTGGCGCGGATGGAGCTCAAGGCCGCCTATCCCGCCCTGGCCCGCCGCTTCCCCGACCTCTCCCTCGCCGTACCCACCGAGGACCTGCCCTACCACGCCAAGTCGATCGTGTACGGCGTCGAGTCGGTGCCGGTCCGCCTGCACCGCTAGGGGCCGCGGTTTCCCCGGTGCACCGGGGAAACCGTCGCTTCTCAGCCGAAATCTCGGCCGGGAAGCGACGGGTTTCGCCTGAGAAGTCGGTCAGGCGTCGATCCGGTCGACCTCGTGGGCCGCCTCGACGGCGCTGTCCTGGGGTCCGCGGTCGAGCTTGCTCGGCCACCAGATCCGGCCGCCCAGGTCGAGGTTGATCGCGGTCACCAGTACCGACCGCACGATGATCGTGTCGAGGATGACCCCCAGGGCCACCGCCGTGCCGAGCTCGGCGATGAACACCAGTGGCAGCGTGCCCAGCACCGCGAACGTCGACGCCAGGACGAAGCCGGCCGAGGTGATCACCCCACCGGTCGCACCGAGCGCGATCAGCGAGCCCTGACGGGTGCCGCGGGCCGCGGTCTCCTCCCGCACCCGGGTCATCAGGAAGATGTTGTAGTCGATGCCCAGGGCCACCAGGAACACGAAGACGAACAGCGGGAACGACGCGTCGGCGTGGTCGAAGCCCGCCCCCTGGCTGAACAGGTGGGTGTAGACGTGCTGGAAGAGGAATGTCGAGATCCCCAGCGCTGCGGCGTACGACAGGACCACCGTCGCGATCAGGATCAGCGGTGAGATCAGCGCACGCAGCAACAGCATCAGGATCAGCATCACCACGACCAGGATCACCGGGATGATCAGCTTGTTGTCGTGGTGCGAGGCCACCTGGACGTCGAGGAAGGTCGCCGATGCCCCGCCCACCAGGGCGTTGGCGCCGGGCACCTGGTGTACGGCGTCGCGCACCGCGCGCACCTTGTCGAAGGCCGCCTGGGACGCCACGTCGTCGGGGATCGTCGCGGTGACCAGGGCGACCCCGTTGATCGGCGGCGCAGGGGAGATCGGCGGGTCGACTCCCGGCACCGTGCGGATCGCCTGGGTGACCTGGTCGGCGGTGGAGGCGCTGGTGACCACCATGATCGGGGTCGCGTTGTTGACCAGGCCGTGCTGGTTGAGCAGGGCCTGGCCCTGGGTGGAGTCCACGACCTTGGTGTACTGGTCGGCCGTGGTCAGCCCGCCGGTGTCGAGGTTGAGGGTGCCGAGCGCGGCGATCCCGAGCACGACGGCGGTGACGACCCACACCTTGCGCGGCCGCGGAGCGATCCAGTTGCCGACCTTGGCCCACAGGCCGGTGGTGGTCGGCTCGTGCGATCCGTACGACGGGCGGGCCGGCCAGAAGATCCAGCGTCCGAAGATCACCAGCAGCGCCGGAAGCAGCGTGATCATCACGAGCAAGGTGATCGCGACACCGATCGCGTTGACCGGACCGAGGCCCTTGGTGGAGTTCATCTCGGCCAAGGTCAGGCACAGCATGCCCACCACGACCGTGCCGGCGCTGGCCAGCAGCGCGGGGGCGGCCCGGTGCAGGGCGAAGGCCATCGCTTCGTGCCGATCGGCGTGCCGGCGCAGCTCCTCGCGATACCTGGCCACCAGCAGCAGCGCGTAGTCGGTGCCGGCGCCGATCACGAGCACCGTGAGGATCGCGCTGCTCTGGCTGTTCACGGTGAGCCCGGCGTCCTTGGCCAGGAAGTAGACCACCCCCTGGCTGGTGAACAGCGCCACCACCGAGGAGAACAGCGGCAGGATCCACAGGATCGGGCTCCGGTAGGTGACCAGCAGGATCAGGATCACGACGCCCAGGCTGGCGAAGAGCAGCGTGCCGTCGATGCCGGCGAACGCCTTGGCGGAGTCGGCAGCCTGACCACCCGGCCCGGCGAAGTGGACGGTGACACCGGGGATCGCGGCGATCGAGCGCAGCTGGTCGGTGGTGTCGGGCAGCTTGTTCCATCCGTCCTTGCCGAAGTTGAAGGTGACCAGGGTCTGGGCGACCTCACCGTCCTGAGACGGCACCGGGCCCTGGACCCGGCCGGTGACCCCCTTCATCGCGGAGATGTCGGCGACCTGTCCCTTGATCGCCGCGAGGTCCGAGGTGGTCAGGCCGCCGGCGCGGTAGTAGACGATCACGGTGGGGATGTTGTTGGGGTTCTGGAAGGCGTCGAGCTGGGCGAGCGCCTTGGTCGACTCCGCGCTGGTGGGCAGCCACGAGGCGGCCTGGTCGTTGGTGACCGTCGACAGCTTGCTGCCGAAGAACCCGCCGCCCACCGCGATCACGATCCACGCGATCGCGACGAACCACTTGGTGACCGGACTCGTGAGCTTGCCTGCGATCTGTCGGTGCATGGGTCAAGTGGACCAGATCCGGACAACGCCGTGCATCGGGGATTCCCCCGATCCGGTCAGGGTTTGCCGAATCGTGACCTGACGTCGGGCTGCGGGCCACCGGGACACCACGAGCAGGTCACTCGTGCGGGTGCGGAACCCTCAGCCCCAGTACGGCGATGTCGTCACGGGGGGCGCCCTCCTCGAAGGCCAGCGCGTCCTCGAGCAGACCCCGCGTCAGGACGGCGGGATCGGCCCCGTGGTGGACGAGGCGCTCGAGCAGCCGGGTGTCGGAGAAGAACTCCTGGCCTCTCCGCGCCTCGGAGAGCCCGTCGGTGTAGAGCACGACGGTGTCGCCGGGCCCGAGCTCGACCCGGGCCGTGGTGAAGGAGGCGTCGTCGAAGATGCCCACGAGAGAGCCCGGCTCGCCGACCGCCCCCGGGGAGGCGCCCTCGGGCCAGATCAGGGCAGCGGGGTGCCCGCCCGCGCTCGCGGTCAGGCACCAGCTGCCGTCAGACCGCACGAGCCGCAGCATCAGCACCGTGCAGAAGCGGTCCGTCGCGTCGGCGAGCAGGATCGTGTTGAGCTCGCCCAGCGCCTCGCTGGGGTCCGCCACCGTGACCGCGATCCCGCGCAGGGAGTGTCGGATCAGGGACGTCACCACGGCGGCGTCGACGCCCTTGCCCGAAACGTCACCGAGCACGACCACCCAGTCGTCGACGGCCACCTGGAACACGTCGTAGAAGTCGCCGCCCACCTCGTGCCCGTCGCCGGCCGGCCGGTAGACCGCTGCGACCTCCAGGCCGGGGATGTCCGGCGGCCGGGGTGGGATCAGGGTCTGCTGGAGGGTGCGGGCCAGGGAGAGCGCCCGGGTCTCCGACTCCTCGGCGGTCCGCCGGGCCCGCAGCAGCTCCTGCTCGTAGCCCCGCCGCTCGGAGGCGTCGAACACCGCGACCAGGATCGACCGCGGAGCGCCGTCGGCGTCGCGCTCGAGTACGGCGTTCACCAGGACCGGCAGTGCCACGCCGTCGGCTCCGACCACCTCGAGGGCGATCTCGCGCGCGCCGCCCTGGAGCTGGATCATCGGGGCGAAGTGCGTCTCGTAGTAGATCCGGCCGCCGACCGTGAGCAGCTCGGAGAACCGGCGCCGGCCCTCCAGCGCGTCGCGGGTGAACCCGGTCCAGGTCAGGAACGTCTGGTTGACCCGCACCACCAGCCCGTCCGCCGACAGCGACAGGTAGCCGCACGGCGCCTGCTGGTAGAGCTGCTCTGCATCGTGCTCGAGCAGGGCGGCGTCGAACGCGCGCCGGGCTCGCTCGCGACCCGGCACGTCAGCGGCCGCGGACGAAGTCCGCCATCGCCGCCACGGTCTCTTCGGGAGCGCTCAGGTTGGGGCAGTGCCCGGTGGCCTCGAGCACCGTCATGGTGCTGCCGGGGATCGCGTCGCGGACGTAGGCGCCGACCTCGAGCGGAGCGATCACGTCGTCGCGGCACTGCAGGATCAGGGTCGGGGTCGTGACCCGCCCCAGCTCCGCGCGGTTGTCGGAGGTGAAGGTGACCCGGGCGAAGCGGCGAGCGATCTCGGGATCCGTGCGGCAGAAGCTCGCGGTCAGCTCGGCACCGAGATGGGGGCGCTCCGCGTTGCCCATGATCACCGGCGCCATCGCGCCGGACCAGCCGAGGTAGTTGCTGTCGAGGGACCCGAGCAGCTGCTCGATGTCGTCCGCGGAGAAGCCACCCCGGTAGCCGTCGGTGTCGATGTAGCGCGGCGACGGCCCCACCAGCACCAGCTGCGCGAAGAGCTCGGGTCGCGCCACCTCGGCGAGGACCCCGATCATCGCCGCCACCGAGTGCCCGACGTACGTGACGTCGGTCAGGTCGAGCTCGGTGCACAGGCTGACCACGTCGTCGGCGTAGCCCTGGAGCGTGGAGTAGCGCTCGACGTCGTACGTCGTGAGGTCGGAGCCGCCGCTGCCCACGAAGTCGAAGCGGACGACCCGGAACCGGTCCTCGAACGCCGGCGTGACGAACCGCCACATGTGCTGGTCGCAACCGAATCCGTGAGCGAAGAGCAGGACCGGCCCGCCCTTCTGCCCGCTCTGGTGTACGTTCCAGCGGGCGAGGGCGTCCATGCGCTCAGGCTAGTGGGAGGGGAGCAGATGGACGAGTTCTCGATCGAGCTGGGAACCGACGCGGAAGGTCGGGCGGTGGTCGCCCCCCACGGTGAGATCGACCTGGCCACGCACACCCAGCTCGCGACGGCCATCGTGGAGCTCCTCGACGCCGGCAAGGTCGACATCGTGGTCGACCTGAGCCACACGACGTTCCTGGACTCGACGGCGCTCGGCACCCTGATCAGCGCTCGGCGCCGCGCCTACTCCCGCAAGGGATCCTTCGAGATCCTGTGCAGCAACGAGCGGCTGCTGCGGATCTTCCAGGTCACCAGCCTGGACAAGGTCTTCTCGATCCGCGAGGCCTGACCGGCGCTAGCCGAGCTCGACCTCGCGACCGGCGACCGCGCCCCCGCCCGACGGGAGGTCGTTGCGCGCCGGGGCGGGCGACGGGACCGTCTTGCGCAGCGTGGCGACCGAGACGTGCGGCCAGCGCAGGCCGTTGAAGTCGAGCATCACCGTCTGGGAGTACTGGAGCTGGAGGAAGTGGCCGGCGGTGTGCGGCTTCTTGACCTTCTCGATCCAGAAGGTCGCGTCGACGTGGTTGGCCGACGCGTTCTCGCCGAGGAAGAACGTGTTGGCCGTGCCGACGCTCTCCGGCTTGGTGTGGGTGTTGATCCGCAGGACCGTGGTCCGGACGATGTCCTGGCCGTGGATCGCCTTCTGCAGCACGAGGTTGGGGTTCTTCACCATCGCCTGGGTGATCGACGGCTGCGTGGTGGCGTCGGACGGTTGCCGGAACTTGGTCTTCTTGGAGAGGTCGAGCTCCGGGAAGGCCTGCTCGGCGTTGGCGAACGTGCCCTTGCCACCGGGGTCGCCGGCCCCGAACGGGATGATGTCGGTGTCGGCGATGACCGGTGGGCCGGCGACGGTGAAGGCCTTGCCCTGCACCAGGATCGCGGTGCCGTGCGGGATGGACGCCATCCGGACGACCGTCGGCGGCTCCTTCGGCGCGGTCGTGGCCGGCACCGTGGCCCAGATGCCCGGCTCGAGGTGGATCCCGGCCGACAGGGCGCTGTCGGAGATCTGCTGGAGGTAGTGGACGCCGAACATCTCGATGTCCTTCTGGTCCAGACCGCGGTTGGGGATGGCGCCCGGGATCTCCTCGAAGACCAGGGTCTCCGAGGTGAGGTTGAGCTCGAGGAAGCGGTCCTGGGCGCCGGACGGGAAGTGCGGGCGCCAGATCGTGTTGAAGCCGGTGCCGGTCCAGGTCCCGACCAGCGCGGCGAGCGGGCCGAGCGGGTCGTCGATGCTGGTGAACGGGTGGGCCGGGGTGTCGGCGATGGCCGGAACCGGCTCGAAGGCGAAGTCGCTGGCGAGATGCATGGGTTGTCTCCTGGTGTCCGCGTCGGGTCCCGTGCCCGGACCCTCCTTCAGTCGAAGAGCCGCCGCAGGGACGGTAGATACGTCGGGTAGGACGCGCCGAGGGTGTGCCGGGTTGCCACTGTCGCCCCCCTCAGCCGTAGAGCCGGTCGATCACGTCGGCGTACTTCGTGTGTACGACGCGCCGCTTCAGCTTGAGGGTGGGGGTGAGCTCCTCCGACTCCGCGGTCCACTCGACCGGGAGCAGCTCGAAGGCCTTGATCTGCTCGGGGCGCGAGAGCCGGGCGTTGGCCTTGTCCACGGCGTCCTGTGCCATCGCCAGGATCTCCGGCTTGGCCGCGAGGTCGGCCAGGTCGGTGAACTCGATGCCGCCCATCTGGGCGATCACCGGGGCGACCTCGCCGTCCAGGGTCAGCACCGCCACGACGTAGGGCCGGCTGTCGCCGAACGCCAGCGCGTGGCCGACGATCGGCGACTCCTTCAGGTAGCTCTCGATGTTGGACGGTGCGATGTTCTTCCCGGCGGAGGTGATGATCAGCTCCTTCTTCCGGTCCACGATCGACACGAAGCCCTCGTCGTCGATGCTGGCGATGTCACCGGTGTGCAGCCAGCCGTCGGCGTCGATCAGCTCGGCCGTCGCCTCGGGTCGCTGGTGATAGCCGGTCGTCATGATCGGGCCACGGGCCAACAGCTCACCGTCGTCGGCGATCCGGAGCTCGATGCCGGGATAGGCCCGCCCCACGGTGCCGAGCTTGAACGCGTCCGGGCCGCACGCCGTGGCCCCGCCGCAGGTCTCGGTCATGCCCCAGATGTCGTAGATCGGCATCCCGAGCCCCGCGAAGAACCGGGCCACCTCCAGGGGCATCGGAGCGGAGGCCGAGCCGGCCCAGATCACCTGGTCGAGGCCGAGCATCGAGCGGATCGGCCGGAGCACGGCCGCGTCCGCGGCCTCGAAGCGGGCCTGGAGCTCAGGGGAGGTCGTGTGGCCCACCTGGAGGGACTCGACGTACTCCGCCCCGACCCGCATCGCCTCCTCGACGGCCGACTTCTTGGCGGCGTCCTGCTCCATCGCCAGCAGCCCGGAGACGCCGGACTGGATCTTCTCCCAGACCCGCGGGACACCGAAGAACTGCGCCGGGTGCACCTCGCCGAGGGCACCGAGCAGCAGGGAGGGGTCCGCGACGAGGTAGATGTGGACGTCACCGTAGTGCTGGGGGATGTAGAGGCTGAGGATCCGCTCGGCGATGTGGGCGTAGGGGAGGTAGGAGACGGTCAGGTTGGTGCCCTCCAGCCGGCTCATCCGGAGCCCGGCCTCGCAGTCGTAGAGCACGTTGCGATGGCTGAGCTCGACGCCCTTCGGGTCTCCGGTGGTGCCCGAGGTGTAGAGGATCGTGGCGGGGTCCTCCGGCCGGAGCGCCGCGGTGCGCGCGTCGACGGCCGCGTGCCCGACGCCGCGGCCTCGCTCGACGACCACGTCCCAGGTGGTGAGGCGGTCGTCGTCGAAGCCGGCCTCGGTGGTGCCGGGGCCGATGCCGACCACCGCCAGCACTCCGGTGTCCGCCGTGAGGGCGGTGCGCCAGCGGTCCAGGTGGTCGGCGGTCTCGACGAACACCACCGCGGGCCGGGACTGGCCGGCGATGAAGGCGATCTGCTCGGGCGAGAGGGTGTTGTAGATCGACATCGGGACGGCCCCGGCGAGCATCGCGCCCATGTCGGCGACCAGGTGCTCGATCCGGTTGGTGGCCATGATCGCCACGGTCCGGCCGGGCTCGACGCCGAGGTCGACCAGGGCGGCCGCCACGTCGCGCGCCTCGTCGTACACCTGCTGCCAGGTCAGGGTGCGCCACTCGCTGCGGCCGTCCGCCTTGTCGCTGTACGCCGGCTGCTCGCCGTACCTGGCGACCGTCGCCGCGAGCGCGTCCGCGACCGTGCGCCCCCCGATCAACTGCTCGATCTCGGCCCGGTCGCTCTGGAGGGTGTCGGCGCTCATGGCGGTCATCGTGGCACCGCCGGGCAAGCGCCGGAAGGGCTCAGAGGCCCAGCGACCGGCCGATGATCTCCTTCTGGATCTCGGTGGTGCCGCCGTAGATGGTCTGGACGCGCGAGTTCACGTAGGCGCGGGCGATCGGGTACTCCGCCATGTAGCCGTAGCCGCCGTACAGCTGGACCGCCTGGTCCACGATCTTCTTCTGGAGCTCGGTCAGCCACCACTTGGCCATCGAGGCGGTCTTGGCGTCCAGCTCGCCGCGGACGTGCCGGGCGACGCAGTCGTCGAGGAACACCCGGGCGATGTGGGTCTCGGTGGCCATCTCGGCCATCACGAAGCGGTTGTGCTGGAACTTCCCGATCGGCCGGCCGAACGCCGTGCGCTCCTTCACGTAGCGCAGCGTCTCGTCCAGGATCACCTCGCAGGCGGTCGCCGCCGACGCCGCGATCGAGAGCCGCTCCTGGGCCAGGTTGGTCATCAGCTGGAGGAACCCCGAGCCCTCCGCACCGAGCAGGTTGGCCTTGGGCACGCGGACGTTGTCGAAGAACAGCTCGGCAGTGTCCTGGGCGTGCTGGCCGATCTTGTCGAGGTTGCGGCCGCGCTCGAAGCCCGCCATGCCGCGTTCGACCACGAGCAGGCTGATGCCCTGGTGGCCGGCCTCGGCATCGGTCCGGGCGACCACGACCACGAGGTCGGCCAGGATGCCGTTGGAGATGAAGGTCTTCGAGCCGTTCAGCACGTAGTGGTCGCCGGCGTCGACGGCGGTGGTGCGGATCCCCTGGAGGTCGGAGCCCGCGCCGGGCTCGCTCATCGCGATCGCCGCGATCGTCGTACCGGCGCACAGACCGGGGTACCACCGCTCCTGCTGCTCCTCGGTGGCGCTCGAGACGAGGTAGGGCACGATCATGTCGTTGAAGAGCGGGAAGGCGCAGCCGTAGACACCGCGCCGGGTCATCTCCTCGTTGACGACGAGGTTGTAGCGGAAGTCGGGCGTCCCACCGCCGCCGTACTCCTCGGGCAGCTGGAAGGCCAGCAGGCCCTGGGCCCCCGCCTTGGCCCAGACCTCGCGGTCGACGATGCCGTCGGTCTCCCACTGGTCGTGGAACGGCACCGCCTCCTTGTCCAGGAAGGTGCCGACGGTCTCGCGGAAGGCCTCGTGCTCGGGCTCGAAGATGGCGCGCGACATGCCTTCATCGTGACAGTGGGACTGTCACGGTGCAAGGGTCGGTACGACGTCCCGCGAGCGGCCGGAGGCGCGTCGGGCGCATGTGCAGCACAATGTGCCCAGGACGCGCTGGAGGGGGGACCTCATGCGAACGCTGCTGCCGGGGGACAACCCGCAGGCCTACATCCCGGGCGACCGTCGTCGCGCCCTCGAGCGCGGCGAGGAGCTGCCGAGGCTGGCTCGCGGCGCCGCGATGTTCGTCGACATCTCGGGGTTCACGCCCCTGACCGAGGCGCTGGCCCGGGAGCTCGGAGGGCGCCGGGGCGCCGAGGAGCTCTCCGCGACGCTCGACCGGATCTTCTCCGCACTCCTCGAGCCGCTCCACATCTGGCAGGGCAGCGTCATCTACTTCAGCGGTGACGCGGTCACGGCGTGGATCGACGGGGACGACGGTGTGCGGGCGACGGCCTGCGCGCTGGCGATGCAGGAGGTGATGGGCCGGGTCGGGGTCGTCTCGACGCCGGGCGGGGTCCCGGTGACGCTCGGGGTCAAGGTCGCGGTCGCGGTCGGCGAGGTGCACCGCTTCGTCGTCGGCACCCCTGACGTCCAGCTGATCGACGTGCTGGCGGGCCGGCTGATGGACTCGCTCGCCGCCGCCGAGGGACAGTCCCGCGCAGGCGAGGTCGTCCTGGACCAGGGCGCCCTCGCGTCGCTGGGCGAGCGGGTACGTCTGCGGGGGACCCGGGAGGGCGTGGGGGTCGTCGACGGCCTGCTCGCCCCGCCGTCCCCGCCCGAGGCGCTGCCGGTCTGGCCCGACCTGCCCGAGGAGATCGCCCGGCAGTGGCTGCTCCCACCGGTCTGGGAGCGCATGGTCGCCGGCCGCGGAGAGCTCCTGGCCGACCTCCGGCCCGCGGTGCCGGTCTTCGTGCACTTCGGCGGTCTCGACTTCGAGCAGGACCCCCACGCCCCGGAAGTGCTCGACGACTTCGTGACGCGGGCGCAGCGGGCGCTCGACGAGCAGGGCGGCTCGGTGCTCCAGCTCACCATCGGCGACAAGGGGGCCTACCTGTACGGCGTCTTCGGCTCTCCGTTGGCCCACGAGGACGACGCGGCCCGGGCCTGCGAGGCCGCCCTCCGGCTGCTCGAGATCGCCGACGACGTCCCGGTGACCGACGTGCAGGTGGGGATCGCCACCGGCCGGCTACGCAGCGGCACCTACGGCCACCACCAGCGCCGGACCTTCTGCTGCCTCGGCGACGCGGTCAACCTCGCCGCCCGGCTGATGACGCGGGCACCGGTCGGGGGGATCTGGGTGCACGGGGAGGTCGCCGCGGCGGCCGGCGACCGGTTCGACTGGCAGGAGCTCCCGTCGATCCAGGTGAAGGGGCGGGAGCAGGAGGTCGCGGTGCGCCGCCTGCGTGGTCGGGCGTCGCGTCGTACCCCCTCGGCGTCCGGGGCCCTGAACGCCATCGTCGGTCGCGACGAGGAGCTGGGCCGGTTGCGCGAGCTCTGGGCCGGCGCCGCGGCCGGCCGCGGCCAGCTGGTGGTCGTGCAGGCCGAGGCCGGCACCGGCAAGTCGCGACTGGTCGGCGAGCTCGTCCGTGAGCTGGTGACGGCCGGCGTCCCGGTATCGATCGGCGAGGCGACGCCGCTGGGGACCCAGGTCGCGTACGCCGGCTGGCGCGGGATCTGGGCCGGCCTGCTGGGCCTCGACGGCGAGGGGGTCGACGCCGCTGCGGTGGCTGACGCCGTACGACGCCTCGCGCCGGGGCTGGTCGGGCGCGCTCCGTTGCTGGGGCCGGTCCTCGGGGTGACGCTGCCGGACAGCGCCCTGACCGCGTCGTTCGACGGGGAGCTGCGCAAGGCCTCACTGGAGGACCTGCTCCGGCAGCTGCTCGCCGCCCGCGCCGCCGTCTCCGGCTTCGCGGTGGTGATCGAGGACGCGCACTGGCTCGATGCGTTGTCCCGCGACCTGCTGGAGGTGCTCGGCCGGGCCGTGGCCAGTCTGCCGGTGCTGGTGATGATCACCAGCCGGCCCGACGGCACCCCGCTGGCCGGCCTGCCGCTGGGACGGTCCGGTCACGTGACCGACCTGGTGCTCGACGCGCTCGGGCCGGAGGCCGCGACCGCCCTGGTCGACGAGCGCCACCGGGCCCTGGTGGGCACCGAGCCCGCGCCGGAGCTGGTGGCCACGGTCGTGGAGCGGGCCGAGGGCAACGCGTTCTACCTCGAGCAGCTCGTCGACTACGTCGTCGCCCATGCGGCGCCCGAGGACGGCTCGATCGACCCCGACGCCCTCGAGCTGCCGTCGAGCCTGCACAGCCTGGTGCTCAGCCGGATCGACGCGCAGCCGGAGGGCCCCCGCCGCGCGGTCAAGGTCGCCAGCGTGATCGGCCGGACGTTCCGCTCGCCCCTGGTCGCGGCCGCCTATCCCGACCTCGGCGACGAGCCGGTCGTGCACGACGACCTGGTCGCGGTCGCCTCGACCCGGCTGATCGAGCTGGAGAACCCCGCCGAGCGGGCGTTCGCGTTCGGCCATGCGGTGACCCGGGACGTCGCCTACGACTCCCTGCCCTTCAGCATCCGGACCGTGCTGCACGGCCGGGTCGGCGACGCCCTGGAGAGCGAGCCGGACGGCCCCGACCGCCACCTCGACCTGCTCGCCTACCACTACTCGCGCAGCGACGACGTGCCCAAGCAGCGTCACTACCTGCTCGCCGCCGCGGCGGCCGCGCGGGCGTCGTACGCCAACGAGACCGCCATCTCCTACCTCGAGCAGGCTCTCCCGCTGGTCGCGCCGGAGGAGCAGAACGCCGTGCTGCTCCAACTCGCCGAGGCGAGGGAGCTGGGCGGCGACTGGGCCGGCGCCGAGGAGGCGGTCGCCCGGGCCCTCCGGGCCGCCGACGACACCGACGACCTCGCGGGTTCGGCGCGGGCGCGCACGGCCCGGGCCGAGCTGGCGCGCAAGCAGGGACGGTACACCGAGGCGCTGACCGAGCTGGAGGCCGCGGAGGAGGCCTTCACCCGCGTCGGAGACGAGGCGGGCCGCGGCCGGGTGCTGCACCTGCGCGGGACCCTTGCCTCGCAGCAGGGTCACGTCGAGGAGGCGCGAGCGGCGTACGAGGCGAGCCTGGCCCTGCGCGAGCGGCTCGGCGACGAGGCGGGCGTGGCCGCGATGCTGACCAACCTGGCCCTCGTGGCCGAGGACGAGGACGACCTGGTCGAGGCCGAGCGGCTCGGCCAGGAGGGCCTGGCCCGACGGCGTGCCCTCGACGACCGCCGGGCGGTGAGCGTGTCGCTGACCAACATGGGGATGCTGGCCACGGTGCGTGGTGACCTCGAGCTCGCCCTCGAGCGCTTCACCGAGGCGCAGGCCCTGGCCGAGGAGGTGGGCGACCGGTGGCTCGACGCGGTCGGCCACCACAACCTCGGGAACGCGACCCGCGACCTGGGAGACCTCGACGCCACGCCCGGCCACCTCAGGCCGGCGCTGGCCGCCTACGCCGAGCGCGACGACCGGTGGTCTCTGGCCCACCTCTTCGAGGACGTCGCCCTGTGGCTGCTGGCGCGCGGGCCCGAGGGAGACGCCGTGGCCGTGTCCCTGCTCGCGTCCGCGGAGTCCCTCCGCCACGAGATCGGAGCGCCGCGCTTCCCGCCGACGGAGGCAGCGCTGGCTGCCGCACTGGAGCCCGCGCGGGCCCGGACACCAGCCGACGTGCTCGAGCGGGCGCAGATCTCGGGAAGTGTCGCCGACCTGACGGATAGCGTGCATCGCGCGAATTTGGCCCTGGAGCCCTCGTCTCAGGTGGTGTCGACGGGATAGCCTGCCAAGCGCTGCTCGCACGCGGAGGCTGGCCTCCGTCGGGCGTGAACGTCGAGCGGCTGGGGTGGGGAGCTTCACGCATGGCTGGATTCGTCGTACCTTCACGCACGTCGCAACGCGGTCGTCACGGGCGCTCCGTGGTCACTCCGGTGCTCGCCGTGCTGGCGATGGTGGTCGGACTCGTGGCCCTGGCCACCGGTCCCTCCGTCGCCGGCCCGGTCAACGCCGGCTGGTCCGCGAGCGGCAACGGGACCGTCACCACGGTGTCGAACGGCTCGGCGGCAGCGGCGTCGATGACCTACAACGCCGACGGCTTCGGGATCGGCTCGACGGCCAGCTGGACCTTCACGTCCCAGGCAACCACGGACAGCGCCGGGACGATCAAGGTCCCGTACACCTGGCAGGGCCTGCACGCCTGGTTCCAGGTCACCACCCGGCTCGACATGGTCGTCAACGGCAGCGTGGTCGGCACCCTCGTGTCACAGGGTCCGGTGAACTGCTGCACCTCCCCGTCCAACGGGTTCGTCTACGGCGGTGTCGCCACGTTCAACAACGTCCAGGCGGGCGACACCTACGGCTTCAAGCTGAGCGGGTCGAACGCCGACCAGAACAACTTCCTGCGCGGCACGTTCACGCTGAGCACCAAGCCCTACATCGACGCCACGATCGGCACCGACAACCGGCAGTGGCTCGGGGCGTCCGACTTCCCGGCGGGGGGCACGTCCGGCACGTTGAACGAGCCGGGTGAGGCCCGCTGGTACCGCTTCCCAGTGGTGCCGGGGCAGCAGGTCACGGTCAACCTCGGCAACCTCCCGGCCGACTACGACCTCGCGCTGTACGGCGACATCGGGGCAGCCTTCCAGCGGCTCGGTGGCAGCAGCGACATCACCTCGCTGGCGGCCGCGTCGGCCGCGGGCGCGCCCGGCTCGGGCAGTCAGGTGCCGGACTACCCGACCTCGGTCACGAAGATCGCGTCCTCGACCGACACGCTGCCCTCCACCACCTTCGCTCCGCGCGTCTACGCCCCGCGGGTCTATGCGCCTCGCGTCTACGCCCCGCGTGTCTATGCGCCCCGCGTCTACGCCCCCCGCGTCTACGCCCCGCGGGTCTACGCACCTGACTCGTTCCTGCCCGACCTCGCCTCGGACCCGTCGTTCGCGCAGGCCTTCACGGCTGCGCAGGACCAGACCCTGCTGGCGGTCTCTGCCAACACCAGCACCGACAGCGAGACCGTCTCGGCATCCACCGGCAACACCGACGGGTACTTCTACGTCCGCGTCCAGGGCCACACCGACCAGCAGTCCAACAAGAACGTGCCCTTCACCCTCACCCGCTCCACCTCCGGCAACGCCGACTGCGCCGGGCTGGTCGACTTCTCCGGGCAGCCGCTGATCCCGCAGCTCACCGCCGACAGCTCGACGACCGACCCGGGGACCGTGGTCCTCACCGACACCAACAAGCTCGGGCTGGCGCCCGGCTCCTCGGAGCTGGCGACGTATCAGCAGTCCCTCCACGAGCTCGCCACCGCGACCAACGCCGATGTCGTCGACGTCGCGGACTCGCCTCGCGTGCAGTCGCTCTGGGGCCAGGTCGCAGACCATCCCTCCTGCCCGTACGCCATCAACCTGGTCGCGGACGCGATCGCGTCGATCGGCCACGCGTTCCGCGGCCCCGACACGAAGTACGTCGTCCTCGCCGGCGGGGACGACGTGATCCCGTTCTTCCGCTACCCGGACGTGTCCGGGCTGGGCCAGGAGAGCCAGTTCATCGTGCCGGTGCTGACGGACTCGCCGTCGAACGCCAGCCTCGCCGAGGACCAGGTGCAGAGCCAGGACGCCTACGGCTCGGACCAGCAGGTCACGATCGGCGGCTCGACGCTGCCACTTCCCGACCTCGGTGTCGGCCGGCTGGTGAAGACCCCGGAGGAGATCGAGGCCACGATCGACCACGACGTCAACGGTCTGACCGACTTCACGCTGCCGGCCCCGACCTCGTCGCTGGTGACCGGCTACGACTTCCTGGCCGACGCCGCCCACAGCGTCGGTGACCAGTTCGCCGCGGCACTCCCGGGCGGCACGAACGACCAGCTGATCACCAACCCGAACCAGACCCCGGCCGAGATCCCCTGGACCGCGGACCAACTGCACACCGCCCTGACCGACAGCCACCACGACCTGGTCTACCTGGCCGGCCACTTCAGCGCCAACGACACCCTGGCCGCCGACTTCACCACGACCCTCGACGCCACGACGTTCGCGCCGGGCACACCGGATGAGCACGCGCTCACGGACACGCTGGTGCTGAGCGCCGGCTGCCACTCGGGTTACAACATCGTCGACGGTGCGGCAGTCCCGGGCGTGACCAACACCTACGACTGGACCCAGGCGATGGCCGACCAGCACGCGGTGCTGATCGGCGGCACCGGCTACCAGTACGGCGACTCCGACTTCACCGAGTACAGCGAGCGGCTGTACCTCGACATCGCGCGCCGGCTCCACGAAGGTCCCGCCTCGCCCGCCACCCCGCCGCCCGGGATCGCGGTCGGCAGTGCCCTGGCCCTGGCCAAGCAGGACTACCTGTCCGGTTTGAGCACGGTCACCGGCATCGACCAGAAGGCGATGCTCGAGGCCACGCTCTACGGCCTGCCGATGACGAAGTTCGACGCGCCGAGCCGCAGCCCACTGCCCTCGCAAAGCTCGCAGGTCTCGCCGGGCGCCGTCGGGAGCGCGCCCGGCTCCACGTTCGGGCTCGGCACCTTCGACCACACCTACCTGACCCCCACCGACTCCCGGACCAAGGACTCCGGTGCCGGTGCCGGCCTGCCCGACAAGCTGACCTGGCTCAACGGTGCGGACGGCGTCACCGTGATGCCGGGCGCCCCGGCGCTGCCCAAGCAGATCGAGGACGTCACGGTCGCCGGCCAGGTGCTGCGCGGCGTCGGCTTCCGTAGCGGGAGCTACCACGACGACTCCGGGCTGCTGCCGCTGACCGGCGCGCCCGCGATCGAGGGCTCGACCGCCAACACGACGTTCGAGTCCAGTGCGTTCTTCCCGCAGCGGCTGACCTCGCCGAACTACTTCGGTGCCCTGGGTCATAGCGGGCGTACGTCGCTGATCCTGACGCCTGCGCAGTACCGCTCGGACGCCGTCGGGTCGCTGACCGACACCCAGCGGGCCTACTCGTCGATGGGCGTGCGGCTGTTCTACAGCCCGTCCGACAACCAGGGCTTCAACGGCAACACCCCGGTCACCGCGGCTGCGCCGAGCATCGGCGGGGTCCACGGCACAGTGACCAACGGTGTCGTCACCTTCTCGGTGACCTCGACCGGCGACCCGTCGGCCGGCGTGCAGCAGGTCTGGGTGACCTGGACCGGCGGCCCGGACGCGAACGGCGACGGCCACTGGGACTCGGTCGACCTGACCCAGGACCCCAACGACTCGACCCACTGGTCCGGCGCGCTCAACCTGCCCCCGGGCCAGGCGTCGGGCGACGTGCGCTTCCTGGTACAGGCCGCGAACGGCGTCGGCGCGGTCGGTCTCGACACGGCCGAGGGCGACGGCTATCCCGTGGTCCAGGCAGGCCCAGACCAGGGCCTGCTGACCTTGCGCGCCCACACGGCCACGGCCGGCTCCCCGCTGGGCGTCACTGCCGGTGTCGAGGACGCGCAGGGCAGCCCCGTGGCCGGTCGCACGGTCACGTACACGGTCAGCCGCGGGGGCATCCAGCTCTTCGCCGGCTCCGGCACCACGTCGGCCGGCGGCTCCGTGGAGATCGTGCAGCCGAGCGGCCAGCAGCCGCCGTCCGGACGCCTCACCGTGCGGGCGAACCTGCTCGACTCCACGGGCGCGGTGGTCGGCAACGACACGCTCATCGTCGTCTTGAGCGGCGCCACGCTCTCGCTCACCCCGACGTCCCTGGTCGGAGTCGCGGGAGGACTGTTCCCGAGTGGTGTCACCGCGACCCTCAGGGACGCCAACGGCCCGATGGTCGGCGTCCCGGTCACGTTCGACCTGACCGGGACCGGCGCGGCCTTCACCACCGGTCCCTCGGTCCAGGTGACCACCAACTCGGCGGGCGTGGCCGTGTCCCCGGTCCCGAGGGCCGGCACCGCGCCGGGTGACTTCGTGATGACGGTCTCGGCCGACGGCGCGACGAACCGGACTGTTCCGATGCTGATCAAGTACACGTTCAGCAACTTCATCTCGCCGGTGAACACCGACAAGAAGGGCGTGGCGACGGCCTCGACCAACGCCACCGGAACAGTTCCGGTGAAGACCAGCGCGCTGCTCCCGAACGGCACGAAGCTGGACGACGCGACGGCGGCTGCACTGGTGGCCGCAGGGCGGCTGCAGATCAGGTGGCGCCTCTCCTCGGTGACCTCGGGCGGCTGGACCGCACGCACCAACCTCACGAGGTACGACGCGGTGCAGCACTTCTTCCAGTCCGACCTGAAGCCGTCGACGCTCGGATGGCAGGTGAACAAGAGCTACACGGTGCAGATCAGGATCCTGCCCGCCGTGGTTCCGACGTTGCCGCCGACCGATCCGAACGTCGACTCCTTCGACCTGGGCAGCAAGACGCTGACCATCTCGGTCACGAAGTAGGGAGTCGTCAGGCGGGGCGTCGGTTGAGGTCCTCGAGCATCGAGACGGGGCCGATGTCCCGCAGCGAGTAGCCGTGCGGGTACGTCGTCGGGCGGTGGTGGTACGCCGTCCGGCGGGGTGGCGCGAGGCGGAGCAGTCGGGCCCGGACCCGGAGCCCGCGGCGCACCGCGGTGACGAACCACGCCGGCTGCTCGGGCATCCCCAGCGCCACCCGGAGCGGCTCGTCCATCAGCGCGATCGTCACCCGGCGGGCCAGGGGTCGGAGCGGGGCGGGCGCGACCTGCGCCGCGATCCGCAGGGTCGCCTCGGTCACCCGGCGGTTGGCGGCGGTGAACTCGAAGCGGTCGGCCTCGTAGTCGCGCAGCAGGGTCAGGTAGCCGTCGTACGTCGTGGGCAGGCCGGTGATGCCCATCAGCTCGCCGAAGCGGGTCGTCAGGTTGGCCAGGGCCTGGAGCTCGACCGGCTCGAGGTCGCGCCAGCCGTACGCGCGGATCCACTCGACCGGGCCGACGATCGTGGTCGCCAGCACGAACTGGAACTCGTCGTTGGGGATGTCGTAGTGACCGTGGATGCGGTTGAGCCGGCGCAGGGTGGCGTGCCCACGCTCGGAGTCGAGCCCCTCGACGCTGGACTCCTCGGCGACCAGCAGGGTGTCGTCGTACCGCTTGACGCCGTCGTGCTCGAACTCGCCGGTCCGGTCCAGCAGCGCCGAGATCGTGGGGATGCCGTAGTCGCGCAGGAACGCGATCCCGGTGCCCTGGGTGTAGTCCCACGGGAACTCGTGCCGGCTGACCAGCCAGGCGATCTCGTCCCGGTCGTGCTCGGGATCGAGGGTGCGGAGGTGGTCGCGGATCTCGAAGCGACGAGGGTGGTGGAGGCCGAACCGCATGCCGCCACCGTGGCCGGGTCGGCGCCCGGATGCAAGGCCCGGATGCAAGGCCCGGATGCGAGGCTGGTGCCATGACCGGGCACACGATCACGATCACCCGCACCGTCGCCGCCCCGCCGGAGACGGTCTTCGCCGCCTGGGTGCAGCCCGAGCGGCTGGCCACCTGGTGGTGGCCGCAACTGGCCGGCACGACGTACGACGTCGACGCACGGCCGGGAGGCGGCTACCGGATCGAGAGCCCGGTGATCGGGGCGACGGTCTCGGGGGTCTACTCCGAGGTCGACCCGCCGTACCGCCTGGCCTTCACCTGGGTCTGGGAGGCCGACGGAGAGGTGGCGGCGGCGGAGCCGGTCGAGGTCAGCCTCGCCGCTGTCGACGGCGGGACCCAGGTGGAGGTCTCCCACGTCTGCGGCTCCCGGGCCGCCGGGACCGACCTGACCCAGGGCTGGAACGACGTGCTCGACCGGCTCGTCGACGTCGTCGGTCAGTCGACCAGCTCGCGCAGCTGACGGATCGTGGCGACGGGGTCGTCGGAGGCCGGCATCACCTGGAGGTTGGTCACGCCCGCCTCGGCGAAGGCGGCGACCCGCTCCTTGACGTACGACGACGGGCCGACCAGGTTGCCGAGCTCCAGCAGGTCGGTGGGCACCAGGGCCTCGGCGTCGCGCTTGTTGCCGCCGAGGTAGAGGTCCTGGATCTCCTTGGCCTCCTGCTCGTAGCCGTACTGCACCATCAGGTCGTTGTAGAAGTTCTTCCCGCGCGCGCCCATGCCGCCGACGTACAGCGCCACCATCGGGCGGGCGAACTCCAGCAGTGCCTTGGTCTCCGGCCCCTCGCCGATCGCGACCATGCCGCCGGCGCAGATCTCCAGCGGGGCCAGGCCCTCCTGGCGCTTCGCCGTGCCGCGGGCGAGGGCGTCGCCCCAGACCTGGCCCGACTTCTCCGGCACGAACAGGAACGGCAGCCAGCCGTCGGCGTACTCCGCGGCGCCCTCGACGCTCTTGGGGCCGAGCGCGGCGATGTAGAGCGGGATGCTGGAGCGCTCGGGCTTGGTGAGCAGCTTCAGCGGCTTGCCGAGCCCGGTGCCCTGGCCCTCGGGGAGCGGCAGGGTGAAGATGCCGTCGTGGACGAGCGTCTCGCGGCGCAGGCCGCGGCGGATCAGCTCGATGATCTCCTTGGTCCGGCCGATCGGCTTGTCGTACGGCACACCGTGGAAGCCCTCGATCACCTGCGGCCCGCTCGCGCCGAGCCCGATGATCGCCCGGCCCTGGCTGACGTTGTCGAGGCCGGCGGCGGTCTGGAGCAGTGCGCTCGGCGTGCGGGAGTAGACGTTGAGGATCGCGCTGCCGATCTCGACGGTCTCGGTCTTGGCAGCGAGGTAGCCCATCAGCGTGGGGGAGTCGAAGCCGTAGGCCTCCGGGACCCAGATCGTGTCGAGGCCCGCCTGCTCGAGGGCGACGACCTGGTCGGCGGCGTCGCGGGGGTTGCCGGCGTACATCAGCTGCGTGGAGATCTTCACGCCCACGACTCTGACAGAGCCGCTGTCACGGTCGCAAGGGTCGCGCGCAGCGGTGAGTGCGGATCGAAATGTACGCGGGCAACCGGTCCTGGCTCACCGCTGGGCGTCCGCGGGACTGCAGGGTGCCGGGCAGCGGTGACGTGGGCCCGGTTCGAGCCATGCAAACCGGTCCTCACTCACCGCCCTTGCGCGACGCTCAGCCCTGGTCGGAGCCGAGGCCGCCCGGCTCGGCGGCGAGCATCGGCCGGTTCAGGTAGAACTGGTTGACCGGTGAGCTCTCGATCAGGTTGCCCATGTCGCGGGCGGCCTTGGCGATCCGGGTCTCGGTGTCGACGATCTGCTTCTTCAGCTGGTCGATCGCGTCGCGCATGTGGTCGACCACGACGGGAGCGGACTCCCCGCTGAACTCGAGGTCGGTGCCGCTGGCGGCGATGGTGGCGGCCGAGCCGACGGCCGCGACCGCGGTCAGCGCGGCACCTGCCGGCAGCACCACGACCGTGGCCACCACGGCCGCGACCACGGTCAGGCCGAAGACGAAGCCGTTCTTGCCGGTGTCGTCCATCTTGTCGAGCGCGCTGAGGGTGCGGTCGGCGATCTGCTCGATGTTGGCGGCGACCTCGCGCCACATCGCGTCCTCGGCCTCCAGGCAGCCCTTCAGCACCGCGGCGGCGATGAACTGGCTCTCGGTCACCGTGCGGAAGTGGGACTGGTAGTTGCGCACGAAGTTGCTCGCGGCCTCACCGTGCCAGTTGTCCACGTCGGTGGCGACGGTGGCGACGTTGTCGAGGTGGGGGTTCGGTACGACGGGGGAGTGGGTGACCGGGTCGGAGTCGATCTGCCCGCTCGACAGCCGCTGCAGGGTGGGCAGCATCCCGGTCGACATGGTCGCGAAGTCGCCTCCCTGCGGGCACCACGTGAACGGCTCGAACAGGCCGGGCACGTCGGCGTACCGCGCCACCACCTTGTCGATCATCGGCTGGATGGGGCTGGGCGGGGGAGGCGGCGGGGGCTGCCCGGGCATCGAGTAGCCGGGCGAGGCAGGCAGCGGCTCGGAGTAGCCCGGCATCACGAAGCCGCCGTGCCCGTCGGGGTAGATCCCCTCCTGGGAGAGGTCCCACTCGACCGCCTTCTTGACGATCTCGTGGGCCTTGCCGATCAGGTCGCTCATCGGGCTCTCCGCTCAGCCGACCACGTAGTGGAGGTTCTTCAGCCGGCGCACGCCGGCGACCCGGTCGCGCACGAACGCGTTCGCCGCCTCGGTCACCAGCGCCGCCACGCGTTCGCCCCCGACGCCGTCGACCAGCCCGGGCCGGATGTGCACGGTCCAGTGGGTCATCGCCACGCCGGAGATCCGGATCGAGCCGTCGGACGACTCACCGGTCGAGGCCAGGGCGGAGACGTCCTCCTCGTAGGCGCGGTCCTGGTCGGAAAGCGGCAGCACCGGCTGCGGGAGGTGCTCCTCGACCAGCCGGTTGTACGTCGCCATCCGGGCCGCGAACAGCAGCCGGGCGAGCCGCTCCACCTGGGCCGCGAGCTCGGCCTCACCGACCCGCTCGGGGTAGCCGGCCGCGCAGGTGATCCGGACGTCGTACCAGCCGTTGACCTCGCCGGCGACCTGGCCGTTCGGCGTCGTCGCGCTGACGTGCATCGCCTCGATGGCCCGGCCCAGCGGGCTGCTCACAGCTTGCCGCCCTGGGTGAGGTAGGCATCACGCGCCGCCTGGTCGGTGCGGGCGAGGTCCTGGGCGGTGGCCACGATGTTGTGGCCAAGGGCGTAGAGCGTGGTCGCGACGTCGCCGATCTTCTCCGACAGCGCCGACGCCAGCCCGGAGATCTCGGCGTAGGGGCCGGAGATGCCCAACCCGAGCTGGGCATCGCGGATGAAGGCGTACTCGGCCATCCCGTCGGGGCCGGCCGTGGCGGCGTCGAAGTCGGCGGCGACGGTCGGCAGCAGGTCGGCGCCGTCCTGGTAGAGGTGGGCCAGGTCGGCGCCGAGCTCGGCTCCGTGCAGGCTCATGGGGGGACCTCCCGTGCGTTGCGGTGTCGAAGAGGACTGTCCCCCGGCTGGTTGAGGTTCAAACCAGTCGGACAGGGTGTCTTCGAGGGAGGTTTCCGCCCGTCAGCGGCCCAGGTCGGCCAGCACCTCGGCGCGGGGCAGCTCCCCGAGCAGCCGCCCCGGCACCAGCAGCTTGGAACGGCGTACACCCGAGCCGATCACGGCCGCCTCGAGCTCGAGGCAGGCGGCGTCGACCAGCACCCGCCACTCGGCCGGGAGCCCGACGGGGGTGATCCCGCCGTACTCCATCCCGGACTCACCGACCGCCCGGTCCATCGCCAGGAACGACGCCTTGCGGACGTCGAGGGTGCGCTTGACCAGGCTGTTCACGTCGGCCCGGGTGTCCGCGCGCACGACGCACGCCGCGACCCGCTCGAGGCCGTCGCGCCGGCCCATCACCACCACGCAGTTGGCGCCCGAGGCCATCGGTACGTCGTACCGCTCGCTCATCGCGGCCGTGTCGGCGTAGTCGGGGTCGATCTCCACCACCGCGATCTCACCGGCGTGCGGCCACGCGCTCAGCGCGTCGTGGACGCTCGGGGCGAGCAGGTCGGGGTGCGAGAGCGCGGGCAGCGACTCCAGCGAGCCCAGGCGCGGCAGTGGCATGGGCTCCACCCTGCCACCGTCAGTCCCGGTGGCCGCGCAGCCGCGGCGCGGTCGCCGCGAGCCCGACCGCTCCGGCGGCGACCCACGGCACCGGCAGCAGCCAGCGCAGGTCGGTGGCCGAGGCGGTGCCCGACTCGATCAGGGCCCAGATCACCGCCAGCCCGAGGAAGGCGATGCCCATCACCAGGTGCCCGATGTTGACCGGGTGGCGGCCCGAGCCGCCGCCGGCTGAGCCGTGGGGCGCGGTGGTCGGCAGGCTGACCGTCTGGTCCGTCGTGTCGTCCATGATGACTCCTCTAGCTCGCGCTGTAGGTGATCGCACCGACGTGCAGGTCGGCGTCGATGGTGATCGTCGGGGCGCGGGAGCCGGCCCGGTGGATCCAGTCGACCGTGGTGTTCACGCCGCCGGTGTCCTGTCCGTTGGTGGTGATCCCGCCGGGCCCGCTGATCTGCGAGTGGGTCACCACGGTGATCCCGGCCGGGACCAGGATGTCGAGGTGCCCGATCCCCCCGCTGATGTCGATGGTCCGGCCGTCGAGGGCACCGAGGTCGCGCACGTCGGTCAGGTCGACGACGAGCTCGCCCATGTCGAGGTGGTAGCTCCCCTGCACGTCGGCCGCGGCTACCGGGCGCTCGACCTGCCGGTGCGGGTCCCAGCGGTCGGCGACGGTGCTGCCGATGGTGGCGAACGTCGCCAGCAGGCCGACCAGGATCAGCCCGCCCGCCCGGCCGAAGAACGCGCCGACCACCAGGATCGTCCCGCTCAGGGCGAGCACCAGTGCGGGGTACGCCGACGGGGCGACGTCGGCGCCGGCGAGGTCCACGACCGCCAGGGCGCCCAGGGCGACGGTGATCAGGGCCAGGCTGAACCAGAACAGGATCGGTCCGCGCTTGCGCGGGTTGACGGGTCGCGGCTGCACCGGTGGCGCGACGTAGGCGGGTGGCGAGACAGAGGCCGCGGGAACGACGTACGCCGTGGGGTCGGCGGGCACCGCACCCTGCGGGGGTACGACGGTCTGGGCGCCCGGGTCGTCGCGGCGGCGCCGCTCCGGCAGCTGCGTCGCCACCAGGGCGACGATCCCGGCGACGATCAGGATGCCCCACGGGAAGCCGGAGCCCCACCAGCTGTGGCTGAGCAGCAGCACCAGCCCGAGACCGGTGACCAGGGCCAGCGCCACGGTGCGGCTGCGCCGGTCCAGGGCGACCTTGGCCCAGTCGTTCCCCTCCTCGGGGATGAGCAGCCACCCGGCGACGTAGAGCAGCAGCCCCACGCCGCCGAAGAACGACAGCACCACGAAGGCGACCCGGACGATCAGCGGGTCGATGTCGAGGTGGTGCCCCAGACCGCCGGCGACGCCGGCGATCCGCTTGTCACGGGTTCGCCGGATCCGGCCGAGGTCGCGGACGTCGTCCCAGCCGACCCGGGGGCCGGAGTCGGGGCCGGGTCCGTGGGGCTGTCCCTGCGGTGGGGAGGTGTCGGGCGGGGTGGTGGTCATACCTCCACGGTGCGCCATCGGCACGTCGTACGCCATCGGGGAACCCCCTGACCCGGCCCCGCCACCCCGGGGTCCGGGTCAGGGGTCGGCCGGGGTTCGTCCGCATGGTCCGCGACCAGGCGCTCTGCGACCATGGAGGCACCATGACGACCACCCTGCCGGCGCGCGACGTGCGTCGGGCGACCCGTGACCTCCGGCAGCCGGTGATCGGCGGGGTGGCCGCCGGGCTCGCCCGCCATCTCGGCGTGCCGGTGGTGTGGGTGCGCGCGGCGTTCCTGGTCGCTGCGGTGCTCGGGGGCAGCGGCGTGCTGTTCTACGCCGGCCTGTGGCTGGTGCTGCCGGCCGACTCGCCGTTCGAGGTCGAGGCGCCGGGTCTGGAGAGCGCCTCGCGTGGCGGGCGGCGACCGGGCCGGATCCGGAGGCTGGCCGACTCGGGTCCTGCGATCGCGCTGGTCGCCCTGGGGCTCGGCCTGGTGCTGACCGCGGAGGCGATCTTCGGGCACGGGCTGGTGTTCTGGCCGCTGGTGCTCGCCGTGCTCGGCTTCGGCCTGCTGTGGCGCCAGGCGGACGAGGCGCAGCGCGCCCGCTGGCTCGACCAGTCCGAGCGGCTCAACCCGGTGCGGGCCGTCTTCGGCTCGGGCGGCTGGGCCGCCTACCTGCGGGTCGGCGCCGGCGTGGTCCTGGTGGCCGGGTCGGTCGCGCTCTTCGCGCTGCGCAACGGCCACGTCACCGAGGTGTACGACGTGCTGATCTCGGCGGGCCTGGGCGGCATCGGGCTGGGCATCACCATCGGCCCCTGGGTCTGGCGGCTCACCACCGACCTGGCCGCCGAGCGTGCCGAGCGGGTCCGGACCCAGGAGCGGGCCGACCTCGCCGCCCACCTGCACGACTCGGTGCTCCAGACCCTCGCCCTGATCCAGAAGAACGCGGCCGACCACGCGACGGTGTCCCGTCTGGCCCGCTCGCAGGAGCGCGACCTGCGCTCCTGGCTCTTCGACGCCACGCCGGTCGGCGACGGCACCCTGGCCGGTGCCCTGCGCGAGGTGGTCCGTGACGTCGAGGACAGCTACGGCGTCGACGTGGAGCTGGTGACCGTCGGCGAGGCCCAGGTCGACGAGGCGCTGGCGCCGATCGTCGCGGCGACCCGTGAGGCGGTGACGAACGCCGCCAAGCACGCCGGCAGCGGGCTGGTCGACATCTACGCCGAGGTGGGGCCAGGACAGGTCGAGGTGTTCGTCCGCGACCGCGGCGCGGGCTTCGACCCGGACGCCGTACCGTCGGACCGGCAGGGCGTCCGCAGCAGCATCGTCGACCGGATGGCCCGGCACGGCGGCAGCGCCGAGATCAGGTCCACGCCCGGCACCGGCACCGAGGTCCGGCTGCGACTGCCCCGACACGAGGAGACCGCATGAACACCCTGACCCGGGTCCTGATCGTCGACGACCACGCCATGTTCCGGGCCGGGGTCCGCGCCGAGCTGGGCACTTCCGTGGAGGTGATCGGCGAGGCCGCCGACGTCGACGAGGCGATCGCCGCGGTGCTCGCGCACCGCCCCGACGTCGTGCTCCTCGACGTGCACCTGCCCGGTGGCGGCGGCGCCGAGGTGATGCGGAGGCTCTCCACGGCCGGCTCGGCCGACGGCCCCAAGTTCCTGGCCCTCAGCGTCTCCGACGCCGCCGAGGACGTGATCGGGACGATCCGCTCGGGTGCCCGCGGCTACGTCACCAAGACCATCACCGGGCCCGAGCTGGTCGACGCGATCCGGCGGGTGGCCGATGGCGACGCGGTGTTCTCCCCGCGCCTGGCGGGCTTCGTGCTCGACGCGTTCGCGGGCACCATCGAGATCTCGGCCGTCGACGAGGATCTCGACCGCCTGACCGAGCGCGAGCGCGAGGTGATGCGCCTGATCGCCCGCGGCTACGCCTACAAGGAGGTCGCCAAGGAGCTGTTCATCTCGATCAAGACCGTCGAGACCCACATGTCCAGCGTGCTGCGCAAGCTCCAGCTGTCCTCGCGTCACGAGCTCACCCGGTGGGCCTCCGACCGCCGGCTCCTGTAGCCCTGGGGCCCGCGCCTCCCCGCCGCGCGTCGTACGACCCCTAGGCTGCGGGCATGAAGGTCGTGCAGGTCGTGCTCCTGGTGCTGCACCTGCTCGGGGTGCTGGCCCTGCTGGTCGGGTTGCTGGTGCAGGTGCGCAAGCCGGACAAGCGGGTGCTCGGGCCGATGCGCGACGGCATCGGTACGACGTTCGTGGCCGGCCTGCTGCTCGTGGGCGTGCTCGAGGCGCGCCACCAGGACGTCGACGGCACCCAGGTGGGAGTCATGTTCGGGATCGGGCTGGTGATCCTGGTCCTGGTGATGGCCAACGTGCGTAAGGACCGGATCCCCGACGCGCTGTACTGGCTGATCCTGGTGCTGACCCTGGCCGACATCGGGGTCGCCTACTCCCTGTGACCGGGCGGGATCGTCCGGGGGTGGACCCACGTAGGGTTGGTCCGAGATGAGCGAGACCCTGCAAGCCCGGCCACCGCGGCCCTCCGCCGACGACCTCCTGGCCGGCCTCAACGAGCCCCAGCGCGCGGCGGTCGTCCACGAGGGCACGCCGCTGCTCGTGGTCGCCGGGGCCGGCTCGGGCAAGACCCGGGTGCTCACCCGCCGGATCGCCTGGCTGGTCTCCCAGCGCGGAGCCCACCCCGGCTCGATCCTGGCGATCACCTTCACCAACAAGGCCGCCGCGGAGATGAAGGAGCGGGTCGAGGAGCTGGTCGGCCCGCGCGCCCGGCTGATGTGGGTCTCGACCTTCCACTCCGCGTGCGTCCGCATCCTGCGCAAGGAGATCGACAAGCTCGGCTACAAGTCCAGCTTCACGATCTACGACGCGGCCGACTCCAAGCGACTCATGACGATGGTGGTCAAGGACCTCGATCTCGACCCCAAGCGCTACCAGCCGGGCGCGATCCTGCACTGGGTCTCCTCCCACAAGAACGAGCTGCGCACGCCCGAGGACGTCGCCGCGGACACCCACAACAAGTTCGAGGAGGCGTACGCCGCGGCGTACGTCCGCTACCAGGCCCGGCTGCGCGAGGCCAACGCCCTCGACTTCGACGACATCCTGACCCTCACCGTCGAGGTGTTCGCGACCTTCCCCGAGGTGCGCGAGACCTACCGCCGGCGGTTCCGGCACGTCCTGGTCGACGAGTACCAAGACACCAACCACGCCCAGTACGCCCTGATCCACCAGCTCTGCGCCGACGAGCTGGAGGAGAGCACGGTCGACGTGCCCGTCGACCGGGTGCCACCCGCGGAGCTGATGGTGGTCGGCGACGCCGACCAGTCGATCTACGCCTTCCGCGGCGCCAACATCCGCAACATCCTCGACTTCGAGCAGGACTTCCCCAACGCCACCTCGATCCTGCTCGAGCAGAACTACCGCTCGACGCAGAACATCCTCACCGCCGCCAACGCCGTGATCGGGCACAACCAGGGCCGCAAGCCGAAGAACCTCTGGTCCGACGCCGGGGCCGGCGCGATGCTGATCGGCTACGTCGCCGACGACGAGCGCGACGAGGCCCGCTTCGTCTCCGGCGAGATCGACACCTTGACCGATGCCGGGTCCCGGCCCGGCGACGTCGCCGTCTTCTACCGCACCAACGCCCAGTCCCGGGTCTTCGAGGAGGTCTTCGTCCGGCTCGGCATGCCCTACCGCGTGGTCGGGGGCGTGCGCTTCTACGAGCGGCGCGAGGTGCGCGACGCACTGGCCTACCTCCGGATGCTGGTCAACGCCGACGACGAGCTCTCGCTGCGCCGGATCCTGAACACCCCGAAGCGCGGCATCGGCGACCGCGCCGTCGAGTGCGTGACGTCGTACGCCGCCCGCGAGCGGATCACCTTCTGGGAGGGGCTGCGGCACGCCGACCAGGCCCCTGGGCTGGCCACCCGCTCGCTGACCGCGATCCAGGGCTTCGTGGCCCTGGTCGAGGAGCTCCAGTCGATGGTCGAGGCCGGCGAGCGGGCCGACGTCGTGCTCGAGTCGGTGCTGGCCCGGTCGGGCTACCTCGACGAGCTCGAGGCCTCCGACGACCCTCAGGACGGCACCCGCCTGGAAAACCTCGCCGAGCTGGTGGCGGTCGCCCGGGAGTTCAGCGACGACCCGATCGCCGGGCCGTCCGCCGACCCGACCGACGTCGACGCCGGCATCGTCGCGCCCGGTCTGTCGGACTTCCTCGAGCGGGTCGCCCTGGTCGCCGACACCGACCAGATCCCCGACGCCCCGCGCGAGGACGACGGCGGGATGGTCACCCTGATGACGCTGCACACCGCGAAGGGGCTGGAGTTCCCCACCGTCTTCCTGACCGGCCTCGAGGACGGCGTCTTCCCGCACTCGCGCAGCCTCGACGACGGCGGCGAGCTCGAGGAGGAGCGCCGGCTCGCCTACGTCGGCCTCACCCGCGCCCGCGAGCGCCTCTACCTCTCCAGGGCCCTCGTCCGCTCGGCCTGGGGCGCCCCCGCGCACAACCCCGGCTCCCGCTTCCTCGGTGAGGTGCCCGACGAGCTGGTCGACTGGCGGCGCACCGAGGCCGACCAGGTGCACTGGCAGCGGCCCGACCTGACCCGCACCACCGGCTTCGGTCAGCCGACGGACGCCGGGCGCCGCAACTTCACTGCCGCGGCCGCCCGGGCCGACGCCGCCGCGAAGTCCAAGCCGGCGCGTGCGGTGCCGTCGCTGGCACCGGGAGAGCGGGTCCTGCACGACTCCTTCGGGATGGGCACCGTGGTCGCGGTCGAGGGAGTCGCCGACAAGGCCGTGGCCTCGATCGACTTCGGGTCCGAGGGCGTCAAGCGGCTGCTGCTGCGCTACGCGCCGGTGGAGAAGCTGTAGCCACCGGCTACGGATGCAGGCCGTGGACCTCGAGCGCGGTGAACGGGTCGACCGGGTCGCCGCCACCGGGGTGGACCTCGAGGTGCAGGTGCGGGCCGGTGACGTTGCCGGTCGAGCCGACGTAGCCGATCACCTGGCCGGGTCGCACGGTGGCGCCGACGGAGGTGCCGAACTGGTTCTGGTGGCAGTACCACAGCTCGGTGCCGTCCGGCAGCGTCTCGATGGTGCGGTTGCCGTAGGCGCCGGAGTAGCCGACCTCGGTGATCGTGCCGCCGGCGACCGCCATGATCGGGGTGCCGGTCGGCGACGCGAAGTCGAGACCGGTGTGGAAGTGCGACCACAGCGAGCTGTAGTCACCGAAGCGGGCGGTCAGCTGGTAGACGCCCGGCTGCACGGGGAGCACCCACTGGTGCAGCTTGATCTTCGCCGCCTGCTGCTCGGCCAGGCCGCGCAGCTGTGACAGTGCGGCGTCACGCTGCTTGGCCTGCGCGTCGGCGGCGGCCTGCAGGCTGCTGCCGCTGGCCAGCGAGAGGGTCTGCCGGTTGGAGTCGCGGCTGATCACCGTGGCCCGGCCTCCGAGGAGGCTGGCGGAGCTCACCGCGCCGCTGCCCGAGAGGGCGCTGGCCGGGGTCAGGTGGTGGTGCACGGCGCTGTCGGCCAGGCCCGGGTGCACGGCCTGGAGCGCGCCGGCGACCGAGACGCCGAGCACGGCGACTCCCATCAGCACCGGGGCGGAGAACAGGCTGGGGAACCCCGTACGACGGGTGGCGACGCGCCGCCCTGCGCTGCGCGGCGCCGTGCGGGACGTGGAGCGCGCGACCGTGGGGACCGGCGTCACGGGGTTGACCGGCGCCGGGGCGGTCACCGGAACGGGCGCGGTCACGACAACGGGCGCGGTCACGGCAACGGGCGCGGTCACGGCAACGGGCGCGGTCACGGCAACAGGCGCGGTCACTGGCGCGGACACCGCAGCCGGCGCGGTCACCGGAACGGGCACCGTCGCGGTGGCCTCGAACACCTCCGGCGTGGGTGCGGGGACCGGCAGCGGAACGGGCGCCGTGGCGGCGATCCGGCGGCCGACGTAGGGCTCTGCGGGGACCTGCTCGCTGGCGTGACGGGCGACGCGCTTGCCGGTCGGAGCGGCGATGCGGCTGCCGCCCGCTCCGGCGCGGTGGTCACCCATACGTGTGCTCCCGGTGGTCAGCGTGACGAGGTCAGGTCGATCGAGGCGAAACCCGACCATAACGGAAAGGTCACAGGGGGTGAAACCGAGGGCACCGATCAGGTGCATGAAGCGCAACAACCTGGGTACCTGCGCCCTACGTCGACCCCCGTCGTACGTCGGTTAGGGTGCGGGCATGGCCTCCAGCCCCGTCTCCCAGCGCATCCGGATCGTGGTCGCGAAGCCCGGTCTGGACGGTCACGACCGCGGCGCCAAGATCGTGGCCCGGGCGCTGCGTGACGCCGGCCACGAGGTGATCTACACCGGGCTCCACCAGACCCCGGAGCAGATCGTGGAGACCGCGATCCAGGAGGACGCCGACCTGATCGGCCTGTCGGTGCTCTCCGGGGCGCACATGACGCTGTTCCGCCGGCTCCTCGAGCTGCTCGCCGAGCGCGACGCGGACGACATCCGGGTCTTCGGTGGCGGCATCATCCCCGACGAGGACATCCCGGTGCTCGAGGAGCTCGGGGTCGCCAAGGTGTTCACCCCCGGCGCGACGACCGGCGAGATCACCGGCTGGGTCGCGGAGGCCTTCGCCGCTCAGTCCTGACCCGGGCCGGGCCGGTCCACGTCGAGGACGACCCGCACCCGCTGCCCCGACTGCCGCACCTCGCGAAAGCGCATCCGGCTCGAGGTGATCCGCCGCGGCAGCAGCGGACGACCCGCACCGAGCGTCACCGGTGTCAGCCCCAGCTGCACCTCGTCGAGCAGCCCGGCGTCGTCGAACTGGCCGACCAGGTCGCCGCCGCCGATCACCCAGATGTCGCGACCGTCCGCCGCGGCGACCAGGTCGTCGTACACCCGCGCCACGTCGCCGGAGACGAAGCGGACGTCCGCGCCGGGGATGCCGGGGAGGTCCTGGTGGGTGAAGACCCAGAGCGGACGATCGCCGTAGAACTCGGCGAACTGCTCGGGGTGCTCGGTGAAGTGCCGGTCCAGCATCCAGCGGTACGTCGTGGTGCCGGTGACCATCGGACGGATCCGGCCGATGAACGCGTCCCAGCTGCCGTCGTCCGCTCCGTGCGGGACCTCGAACAGCCAGTCGAGCGAGTCGTGCTCGTCGGCGATGAAGCCGTCGAGCGTGCAGGCGGTGAAGTAGACGACCCGGGTCATCGGACCAACCTAGGGTCGACCGCCGACAGCCGTCTTGACCGCGCTTGCGGGTCGGGTGGGCGGACCCCCGTGTGCCCCAGGTCACGCCGACCCGGCTTGGCCCCCTCGCGGCGAGCGGGACTAGGGTGCCCAAGGCCCACCCTGGGCGTCGTACGGAGGTTGGTTGATCGTGGATCTGATGGAGTTCCAGGCCAAGGAGCTGTTCGCCAGGCACGGCGTACCCGTGACGGTCGGGACCGTCGTCACCACGCCCGAGGACGCCGAGGCCGCGGCCGAGGCCGAGGGCGGCCGGGTCGTCGTCAAGGCCCAGGTCCAGACCGGTGGCCGCGGCAAGGCCGGTGGCGTGAAGCTCGCCCAGGACCCGCAGGACGCCGTCGTCAAGGCGCGCGAGATCCTGGGCATGGACATCAAGGGACACACCGTCCACCGTGTGCTGGTCGCTCCCGCGGCCGACATCGCGGAGGAGTACTACTTCTCGTTCCTGGTCGACCGGGCCAACCGCGACTACCTCTGCATCGCCTCCACCGAGGGCGGGGTCGAGATCGAGGTCACGGCGCACGAGAACCCGGACGCGATCGCCCGGATCTCGATCGACCCGCAGGTCGGTGTCGACGACGCCAAGGCCGACGAGATCGTCGCGGCCACCGGCTTCGACGCCGACGTGGCCGGGGCCGCCAAGGCCGCGATCCTGAAGCTCTGGGACGTCTTCATCAAGGAGGACGCCACCCTGGTCGAGGTCAACCCGCTGGTGAAGCTGGGCGACGGCACCGTCGAGGCGCTCGACGGCAAGGTATCCCTCGACGACAACGCCGACTTCCGGCACGAGGACCACGCGCAGTTCGAGGTCACCGAGGACGCCGACCCGCTGGAGCTCGCGGCGAAGGAGAAGGGCCTGAACTACGTCAAGCTCGACGGTGCCGTCGGCATCATCGGCAACGGCGCCGGGCTGGTCATGTCGACGCTCGACGTCGTCGCCTACGCCGGGGAGAAGCACGGCGGCGTGAAGCCCGCGAACTTCCTGGACATCGGGGGCGGCGCCTCCGCCGAGGTGATGGCCAACGGCCTCGACATCATCTTGAACGACGCGCAGGTCAAGTCGGTGTTCGTCAACGTCTTCGGCGGCATCACCGCCTGCGACGAGGTCGCCAACGGCATCGTCGGCGCCCTCCACCGGCTCGGCGACGAGGCCAACAAGCCGCTCGTCGTCCGCCTCGACGGCAACAACGTCGAGGAGGGCCGCCGGATCCTCCAGCAGGCCGACCACCCGCTGGTGACGCTCGTGGACACCATGGACGGTGCGGCCGACCGGGCCGCCGAGCTCGCGAACAACTGAGAAGGACGAGGACTTCTACGATGGCAATCTTCCTGACCGAGAGCTCCAAGGTCGTCGTCCAGGGCATGACCGGCTCCGAGGGCATGAAGCACACCCAGCGGATGCTCGACTCGGGCACCCAGGTGGTCGGTGGCGTCAACCCGCGCAAGGCCGGCCAGAGCGTCGAGTTCGCCGACGTCGCCGTCCCGGTCTTCGGCTCGGTCGCCGAGGCGATGGCCGAGACCGGCGCCGACGTCTCGGTGGTCTTCGTGCCGCCCGCCTTCACCAAGGACGCCTGCATCGAGGCGATCGACGCCGGCATCGGCCTGCTGGTGGTGATCACCGAGGGCGTGCCGGTGCACGACACCGCCGACTTCCGTGCGTACGCCGAGGCGAAGGGCTCCACCCGGATCATCGGCCCCAACTGCCCCGGACTGATCAGCCCCGGCAAGTCCAACGCCGGCATCATCCCCGCCGACATCACCAAGGCCGGGCGGGTGGGCCTGGTCTCGAAGTCCGGCACCCTGACCTACCAGATGATGTACGAGCTGCGGGACTTCGGCTTCTCCTCCTGCATCGGCATCGGCGGCGACCCGATCATCGGCACCACCCACATCGACGCCCTGGCCGCCTTCGAGGCCGACCCGGACACCGACGCGATCGTGATGATCGGCGAGATCGGCGGTGACGCCGAGGAGCGGGCGGCGGCCTACATCAAGGACCACGTGACCAAGCCGGTCGTCGGCTACGTCGCCGGCTTCACCGCTCCCGAGGGCAAGACCATGGGCCACGCCGGAGCCATCGTCTCCGGCTCGTCAGGCACCGCGGCCGCCAAGAAGGAGGCCCTCGAGGCCGTCGGCGTCAAGGTCGGCAAGACGCCGTCCGAGACCGCCGACCTGATGCGCGCGATCCTCGCCGGCTGACGCCTCCAACTCGCTGACGCCGGCCGAGCGGCGAGCCTCAGGGCATCGCCGCGAGGCGCTCGCCGGCCCGCTGCACCAGGGCCACGAAGGCCTGGGTCGACATGGTGTGGGCGCCGTCGGGCACGAAGCCGACCTGGGCCACCGCGCCGCCGTGCCGCACGACCCCCATGAAGAACGTGACCGTCTCCTTGGCGCTGACCTGGGTGCGCACCCGCCATGCGGCCAGGTCGGCCGACGAGGCGATCCGCTGCACCTTGGTGCCGAGGTCGCGGTCAGGGCAGCTGGCGAGCTTGCCGCGCACCCCGCTCACGAAGGCCTTGGCCTGGGGGGTGGGCAGGGCGCCGACGGTCTCGGTCAGCCCGAACTCGGCTGACAGCTTCGCTCCCGGCGCCAGGAACGACCGGGTGGCGCCGTGGGTCCACCCGTGCCCGGAGAAGCTGCTGGAGTCGCAGCCGGTGGCCGCGAGGTTGTCGAGCGCCTTGCGCGGCGTCGTACCGGCCCAGGGCTGCTGGACACCGGCCACGGGCGGCAGGTCGAACTCGCTGAGCATCGCCGGCGGGCTGCCGGCCGCGGGTGCGGGTACGGCGTGCGCGTGCGGGTGGGAGGAGCAGGGGCCGCCCCCCGACGTCGTACACAGGTTGTCGACGGCGGTGACCAGCAGCCGGAGGTTGGCCGCCAGGTCCGGGCCGGCCGAGCCGCCGGTCCGGGTGACGGTGACCGTCGTGGCCCGCCCGGTGCGGGCCAGACCGAGCACCAGGGTCACGGCGGGGTGCTGCCAGGCGCGGAGCGCGTACTGCTCCGCCTCGTCGCCGACCCCGGTCACCCGATGCACCGACAGCAGCTGGGTCTGCGGCATCAGGCAGCCCGCGAACCAGCCGGCCGCGGCGCTGAAGCCGCGCGTCGCACCGCTGGTGTCGGGGGAGTACTCCACGGACTGCACCGCCGCCATCGTCGGGTGACCCTTCTGGCGCCGTGACGTGAAGTTGCGGACCAGGGTGGTCTCGGCCTGGGGGTCGGCGTAGTCGCGCCGCTGGCACGGGAGAGTCGCCCCCTGACCGGGATCGGTGCCGGTGACCCGCCAGGTGCGTCCGGGGAGGGCGTGGCCGACCTGGGCGCGGCTGAGCAGCGCGGCCGGGGTGATCACCGGTGGCGTCTGCGGCGCGCCACTCCCGCCGGCCTCGGCGGGTGGCACCGTGGTCAGGCGGTCGCCCGCCGAGGCCAGCGTCGGGCGCACGCCGTTCGCGTCCGCCACGAAGAGGCCACTGCCGACGAGCGCCGCGACGACCAGCAGGCCGCCGGCCATCGCGTGGGTACGGCGTCGCGTGGTGCCGGAGCGGCGGATGATCGTGGCCCGGGCCCAGCGCTGGCCGGCACAGGCCGCGACCAGCTGGTCGAGCAGGGGACGCAGGGCGGTGGTCGGCACCTCGCGGTGCAGGGAGAACTGGGTGGTCGCGGTCTGGAGCCGTTGCTCGGCCTCGGCCAGCGGGAGCCCGACCTCGCGCGCCATCTCCTCCCGGGAGGTCGTGGTCAGCTGCGTGAGGAGGAGCGCCCGACGTCCGCTGACGGGCAGCTTGGCCAGCGCATCGAGGGTGGCCCGCACCTCAGGGTCGAGGGACTTGTCGCGGTGCCAGATCCGGGCGGTGTGGCGCCGCTGCGCATGCGTCCAGGCGTGGGGGCGGACCCAGGCCTCGGGGTCCTCGAGGCGTCGTACCTTGGCCCAGTGGTGCCAGGCGGCGATGAAGGCGTCCCGGACGGCCGCGCGGGAGGCGGGCAGGTCGCCGGTCAGGGCGAAGGCCTGGACCAGGACGCGCTCGCGGGCATCGGTGTAGAACGCGTCGAACCGCTCGGCATCGGACATGGCGCGCCCACGGTACGCCGCGACCTGCGCAGACCGGAAAGTCCCAGCAGGCCTCGGAACGCGCGGCCACCGGCGTGGCACCCCCGATCCGCCAGCCCGCCCGGGTGATGATGAGCGCGCCATGACTTCACTGCTGCCCGCTTCGCGCCGGAGCGTCCGCGAGCCGGGCGTCGAGCGGAGTGACGCGACTCACCGACGGCCGCTGGTCCTGCTGGCGACGCTGGCCGGTGCTGTCGCGGCCACGGTCACGCTCGTGGTCTGCCTGGCCGCCGGGGTCGTCGGCTGGTTCCTCACCGACGCCGGCGCCCACGGGGCGCCGCGGGACGGTCTGCGCGTCGGCGCGCTGGGCTGGCTGATGGCGCACGGCTCTGGGGTCCGGGTCAACGGGGTGCACGTCACCGCCGTCCCCCTCGGCCTCACGCTGCTCTGCGCGGTCGTGGTCTGGCGCCTCGGCCTGCGGCTGGGCGACTCGGTCTCCGGGCACGGTCCCGATGCCGATGCGATCGCCGACGGCGTGCGCGACTGGACGGTCGGGTCGGCCACCGCGCTGTTCACCGCCGGCTACCTCGTGGTCGCGGTGGTCACCGATCGCCTGGCTGCCACCCCGTCCACGTCGCCGTCGCTGGCCTCGGTGGTCGTGCGGATCGTCCTGATGTGCGGGCTCGTGGGTGGCGTCGCCGTCGCTGTCGGCTCGGGCCGGGCCGCGATCTGGACCTCGTTCCTGCCGGTCTCGCTGCGCGCCGCCGCTGCCGCAGCCTGGCGAATCCTGGTCTGGTACGCCGTGCTGGCTGCGGTGGTCCTCGTCGTCGCCCTCGTCGTCGACTGGGACGGCGCGGTCAACGTGATGTCGCAGCTGCACACGAGCCCCGGCGCGGCCACCCTGCTGATCGGGCTCTGCGCCCTCCTGGTGCCCAACGCGGCGGCCTTCAGCGGGTCCTACCTCCTCGGCCCCGGCTTCGCCGTGGGCACCCACACCCTCGTCACGCCGACCGCGGTAGTGCTCGGACCTCTACCGATGTTCCCCCTGCTCGCGGCCCTGCCCGACGCCGGCCCGACCCCGGGCTGGACGGTCGCTCTGCTGGCCCTGCCGCCCCTGGTGGCCGCGGCCGCGTCGTACCGCGTGCTGCGGCGCTACCCGACCGACCGGTGGGACGACGCGGCCCTGCGCGGTGCCGGGGCCGGTCTGCTCTGTGCCGTGGGGTTCGCCGTGGTCGCGTCGCTGTCGGGCGGTGCGGTCGGCCCCGGCCGGATGGCCCAGGTCGGGCCGTTCGTGTTCCAGGTCCTGCTGCACGGGATCGCGACCTTCGGCGTCGGCGGTCTGCTCGGCTCGCTGGTCGCCACCTGGCGCGTCCGGCGCGGCTGACTCTCGGCTGCGGCGTGGTCAGCGCCGCGACTGCACCATCACCGGGCGGTAGCCGATCCGGATGTGATGGTGCCGGCCGAGCTTCTGCGCACGGCCGTCGACCGACTGGCGGTAGGTCGCGCGCGCCGGCAGGCGCAGCCGCTCGCCGTGCCGAGGGTTCCAGTAGATCCGGCGGACGCCACCCCGGTAGCGGATCACGCACGTGTAGAGACCCGAGCGGTGCTGCGCGCAGGGGCGTCGCCCGTGCCGGCCGACGAGCCGCCCGTGCAGCCAGTCGGCCGCGGTGGCCAGGGCCCGGCCCGCGGCGGTGACCCGATCAGGCTGACCGGGCACCGCGAGCAGCGTGTTGCCGAGGGTGCCGCCCCCGACCGAGGCGGGCAGCCGGCCCCAGTCGTAGCGGTACCAGAAGACCCGGGCCAGGCCGTGCGCGGCGCCGAGGAGGTAGGTCCGGATCACGTTGGCGACCTGGTGCCGGCGTGTGATCGGCCGGGCGGCCAGCTCCCCGGGCGTGCCGCTGCGCACGCCGTAGTTGATCTCCGAGGCCCACAACGGCGTCCGGACCGGCACGCCGGCCTTGGCCAGCCGGTGGCGGGCGCGACCGAGCAGGGCCATGGCGTCCTCCGGCCCCGCCGTGCGGTGGCCGCTGGTCGGCATCGGGTACAGGCTGAGCGCGTTCGCGTCGTAGTAGCGCCACACCGGCAGGCCGTTCACCCTCTGCGACTCGTACCGGCTGAACCACCGGCGCTGGTAGGGCAGGCGGACCGCGAACGACGGTGCGACGATCGTCGCGCCCGGGTCGACCTGGGCACCGACGTCGTGCACGGTCCGGGTGAGCTCGGCCAGCTGGCCGGGGGTGCCCGTCCAGAAGGTCGAGATGTTGCCCTCGTTCCACACCTGGTACGCCGCGATGCCGCGTCGGCCGTTGAAGTCGCGGTAGCGGGTCATCACCGCGCGCACGTAGTCGGCGTAGTGACTGAGGTCGCTCGGCGGGAGGGTGGCGGTGCCGGCGTAGAACGACGGCGTCATCGCCAGCACCAGGGTCACCTGCACGTGGTGCGCCTGGGCCGCGCTGACCAGGCTGTCGAGGCGGCTCCAGTCGTAGACGCCGGGAGCGGTCTCGACCTCGCGCCAGGTGACCTGGGCGTCCCAGAGCCGGATCGAGCCGAAGGGGATCCGGCCGTAGGCCCGTTCGGACCCGTCATGGATCCCGAAGAAGGCGCGGGGCACCCGGACCACCTGGGCGCGGTGGTGCCTGCCCTGGGTGCGGTCGTGACCCGACGCCGCGAGGTCGGCAGGTGCCGGGGCCGCCAGCGAGACGAGCAGGCCGGCGCCGGCGATGACCGCGGCGGCGCGTGCGTGCAGTGAGAGCCGTTTGCGAGGGGGGACGTGCACGGGGATCGGACCTTTCTGGGCTTCCCCCCGAGATTCAGTTGGCACCCCCCGGTGCTGCACCCCCCTGGTGCTCTTCCCCCCACGTGCTGCGAGCTCTAGGGAATCACGCCCGCGGGCGACTTGTGGGCGAATCGTGGGAAAAGCGAGTCCCGCCTGTGTGGTGGGAGGCGCGCTCAGCTCGGGGAGTCGACCATCACCGGCTGGTAGCCGATCTGGACCGTCGTGGCCCGGCGGCTCACCGTGCGGCGGTCGCCCAGGCCGGTCTGCCGGTACGTCGCACCGGCGGGCAGCGGGATCCGCACCGCCTGGGTGGGGTTCCAGTAGATCCGGCGGGTGCCGCCCGGGTAGCGCACGACGCAGGTGTAGGTGTCCTCGGCGTCCCGGGCGCAGGGCCGACCGGTGCCGGTGCCGACCAACCGTCCGCGCAGCCACGCCTGGGCGGTGGCCAGCGCCTGCCCGGCGGGGGTGATCTGGTCGTAGACGCCGGGGGTTGCGAAGCGTGTTGCCGAGGGTCCCCCCGCCGGGCACCGTGCCCCAGTCGTAGCGGTACCAGAACAGCCGGGTGAGCCCGTCGGCCGCTCCGAGCACGTAGGTGCGCAGGACGTTGGCCACCTGCTGGCTGTCCGGGATCGGGGTGGCGACCAGGTGCCCGGGGGTGCCGCCGCTGGGCAGCCCGTAGTTGATCTCGGTGCCCCAGAGCGGCAGGTCGGCCGGCACGCCGGCGCGGGCCAGCAGGTTGCGCGCCGTACCCAGCAGGGCCATCGCGTCCTCGGGGCCGCCCGGACGCGTGCCGTAGGTCGCCTTCGGGTAAAGGCTCAGCGCGTTGGCGTCGTAGAAGTGCCAGACCGGAACTCCGTCGACGAGCTGCGACTGGTAGGCGGCGAACGCGTCGGCCTCGAACCTCATCCGCATCGCGAACGACGGTGCGAGGATCGTCGCGCCCGGGTCGACCTGGGCGCCCACGTCGTGCACGACCCGTGTGAGCTCCGCGAGCTGTCCCGGGGTGCCGGTCCAGAAGGTCGACAGGTTGCCTTCGTTCCAGACCTGGTACGCCGCGATGCCACGCCGGCCGTTGAAGTCGCGGTAGCGGTCCATCACCGCGCGCACGTAGTCGGCGTAGTGGGACAGGTCGGTGGGCGGGAGCGTCGGGGACGAGGCGTAGAAGGTCGGGGTCATCGCCAGCACCAGCGTGACCTGGACCCCGTGCGCCTGGGCGGCGCCGACCAGGGTGTCGAGCCTGCTCCAGTCGTAGACGCCGGGCGACTTCTCGATCTCGCGCCAGGTGACCTGGGCGTCCCAGAGCCGGATCGACCCGAAGGCGGCCCGCCCGTAGGCCTGGCCCGAGCCGTCGTGGAGGCCGAAGAACGCGGCCGGGACCCGGACGACCTGCGTGGTGGTGCGGGCCTCGCGGCCGGAGCCCGGGTGGAGCGCGGGTGCGGCGGGGGCCGGTGCGGCGAACGAGACCAGGGCGCCGGTGACGACGAGTGCGGCCAGAGTGCGGGCCTTGAGGGCGGAGGCGGTGGGCGTGCGCACTGGGAGGTCACACCTTTCGGTCGCACCCCGGCAGCTGCGCCATCCCCATGGCGGAGGCTCCCCGGCCCGAGGGCCGGTTCGCTTCGTGACTCCAGAGGACCACCGCCGGCCCCCGGCCGCGGGCGAACCACCGCCAAGGGGGCCATCGTCGGCGCCACTGGGGACCGAGGGCCCGGGTGGGCATGGCCCCCTTGCACCAGACCGGGATGGCCCGGTTGCGGGTGTTCGTGACCTGGGTCACAGCCGGTGCGTCCGCGGGCGGACCCTAGACTCCACGGGTGTCCGAGCCCCTGCGCGTCGTCGTCCTCGTGTCCGGGTCCGGCACCAACCTCCAGGCGCTGCTGGACGCCGCGAGCGACCCGTCGTACCCCGTCTCCGTGGTCGCGGTCGGTGCGGACCGGGACGCGATCGAGGGGCTCGCCCGCGCGGAGCGGGCCGGGATCCCGACGTTCGTGCACCGGGTGCCGGACTTCGAGACCCGCGAGGCCTGGGACGAGGCGCTGACCGCCTCGGTGTCGTCGTTCGAGCCCGACCTCGTGGTCTCGGCCGGCTTCATGAAGCTGGTGGGGGACGCCTTCCTGTCGAGGTACGCCGGCCGGTTCCTCAACACGCACCCGGCCCTGTCACCGTCGTTCCCGGGGATGCACGGGCCGGCTGACGCCCTGGCGTACGGCGTCAAGGTCAGCGGCTGCACCTTGTTCGTCGTCGACTCGGGCGTCGACACCGGGCCGATCGTGGCCCAGGCGGCGGTCCCCGTGCTCGACGGCGACAGTGCGGAGTCGCTGCACGAACGGATCAAGACCTCGGAGCGGGCGATGCTGGTCGAGGCGGTCGGTCGGATCGCCCGCGAGGGCTTCTCCGTCGACGGCCGGGTCGTCCGTTTCGGGCGGTGACCTGATTCGGTGGTCGAGCTTGTCGGGCCCACCCGTTAGGCTGCCCGGACACGACTGGCGCGGGTGGGAAACCACCGGGGAGTGACGTCATCGGGCATCGACCGCCTGGGTGCCCCGAGCAGCGCAGGAGTGACCTCTGTGACCGATCGCATCCCGATCAGGCGAGCCCTGGTCTCCGTCTTCGACAAGTCCGGACTCGACGACCTCGTCCGTGCCCTCGCGGCAGCCGACGTCGAGCTGGTCTCCACCGGCGGCTCGGCCGCGCGGATCGAAGCCCTCGGCCTTCCGGTGACCAGGGTCGAGACCCTGACCGGCTTCCCCGAGTGCCTCGACGGCCGGGTGAAGACCCTGCACCCCACGGTGCACGCCGGCCTCCTCGCGGACCGCCGCCTCGAGTCCCACGTCCACCAGCTCGCCGAGCTCGGCATCGAGCCGTTCGACCTGGTGGTCTCCAACCTCTACCCGTTCGCCGAGACCGTGGCGTCGGGGGCCACGCCCGACCAGTGCGTCGAGCAGATCGACATCGGCGGCCCCTCGATGGTGCGGGCGGCGGCCAAGAACCACCCCTCGGTCGCCATCGTCACCAGCCCCACGTCGTACGACGACGTGGTTGCCGCCGTGGCCGCAGGTGGCTTCACCCTCGACCAGCGCAAGCGGCTCGCGGCCGATGCCTTCGCCCACACCGCGGCGTACGACGTCGCGGTGGCGTCGTGGATGGGCAGCGTGCTCGCCGACACCGGCGACGGCACCGGCTTCCCGGCGTTCACCGGAGCGACCTGGCAGCGCAAGGCGGCCCTCAGGTACGGCGAGAACCCCCACCAGCCCGCGGCGCTCTACGCCCACTGGCGCGGTGGGCTGGCCGCGGCCGAGCAGCTGCACGGCAAGGAGATGTCGTACAACAACTACGTCGACACCGACGCCGCCCGGCGCGCGGCCAACGACTTCGACGTCCCCGCCGTGGCGATCATCAAGCACGCCAACCCGTGCGGGATCGCCACCGGCGCCGACGTCGCCGAGGCCCACCGCAAGGCCCATGCCTGCGACCCGGGCTCGGCGTTCGGCGGTGTGATCGCGGTCAACCGGCCGGTCACCCGGCAGCTGGCCGAACAGGTCGCCGAGGTCTTCACCGAGGTGATCGTGGCGCCGGGCTACGAGGACGGCGCCGTGGAGGTGCTCCAGACCAAGAAGAACATCCGGATCCTGAGCTGCCCCGTCGACGAGCACGCCGACCCCGTGGAGTTCCGGGGCATCTCGGGTGGCGTCCTGGTGCAGCGCGTCGACCACGTTGACGCGCCCGGCGACGACCCGTCGACGTGGACGCTGACCACGGGCGAGGCGGCCCCCGACGACGTGCTCGCGGACCTCGCCTTCGCCTGGCAGGCCTGCCGCTCGGTGAAGTCCAACGCGATCCTGCTCGCGCGGGACGGCGCGTCCGTCGGGATCGGGATGGGCCAGGTCAACCGGGTCGACTCCTGCCGGCTCGCGGTCTCGCGGGCGGGGGAGCGGGCCGCGGGCTCGGTGGCCGCCTCGGACGCCTTCTTCCCGTTCGAGGACGGTCCGCAGATCCTGATCGACGCCGGCATCCGGGCGATCGTGCAGCCGGGCGGCTCGGTCCGCGACGAGCTGACCATCCAGGCCTGCCGGGACGCCGGCGTCACGATGTACCTCACCGGCACCCGCCACTTCTTCCACTGACCATCTCGGTGGTCGAGCGGAGTCGAGACCACCCAGGCAACCGAAGGACACATTGATGACCGCACGCATCCTCGACGGCACCGCGACCCTGCGGACGATCAAGGCCGAGCTCACCGAACGGGTCGCCGCGCTGAAGGAGCGCGGCATCACGCCCGGGCTGGGCACCGTCCTGGTCGGCGACGACCCGGGCTCGCACTGGTATGTCGGCGCCAAGCACAAGGACTGCGCCTCGATCGGGATCACCTCGCTGCGGCACGACCTGCCCGCGAGCGCGACCCAGGCCGAGGTGGAGGCGGTGATCGACGAGCTGAACGCCGACCCGGCGTGCACCGGCTTCATCGTGCAGCAGCCGACCGGGCTCGACGAGTTCGCCCTGCTCTCCCGCGTCGACCCCGACAAGGACGTCGACGGCCTGCACCCGATGAACCTCGGGAAGCTGGTGCTCGGCAAGGCCGGCCCGCTGCCGTGCACGCCGGTCGGCGTGATCGAGCTGCTCCGCCGCCACGGGGTCGAGATCGCGGGCGCCGACGTGGTCGTGGTCGGCCGCGGGCTCACGGTCGGGCGCCCGCTCGGCCTGCTGCTGACGCGTCGTACCGAGAACGCGACGGTGACCCTGTGCCACACCGGGACCCGCGACCTGGCGGCCCACGTGCGCAACGCCGACATCGTGGTCGCGGCCGCCGGGGTGCCGGGCATCATCAGCGCGGAGATGGTCAAGACGGGCGCCGCGGTCCTCGACGTCGGCGTCTCGCGGGTCGACGGCAAGATCGCGGGCGACGTGGCCGACGACGTGGCCGAGGTCGCGGGCTGGGTGTCGCCGAACCCCGGCGGGGTCGGGCCGATGACGCGCGCGATGCTGCTCTCCAACGTCGTCAGCATCGCGGAGCAGGCACACTGAGCACCGTGGAGCAGGAGGAGCAACCCGCCGAGCTGGTCGCCGAGCCGACCCGCCGGCGGCGCCCCTCCACGATCGGCGGCGCGGTCTACCTCGTCGTGCTGGCCACGGCCGGCGTGGGCCTGAGCATCGTCACCCGCGGCAACTGGCGCCTGGGCGTGAAGTGGATGGCCGCCTCGCTGGTCGTCGCGGCGCTCGTGCGCCTGGCCCTGCCCGCGAGTGAGGCCGGGATGCTCGCCGTACGCCGTCGCTTCCTCGACGTCGCCCTCCTCGCCGCCGTCGGGGTCGCCCTGTGGTTCCTCTCCACGAGCATCCCCAACCAACCCCTTCCCTGACTCGGCGCAAAGAGGCAGCGCACACCCGCTCAGTCGGCGCAAAGAGGCAATGCACACACGCCGAGTCGGCGCGAAAAGGCAACGCAGACACGCTCAGTCGGCGCGAAAAGGCAATGCACACACGCTCAGTCGGCGCGCGTGGGCAGTGGCTCGGTTGCCGCGGGTGCACTTGTGCGGCGACTCGGCGCCCCGAGCGTGCCTCTTTGCGCCGACTCGGCGCCCCGAGCGTGCCTCTTTGCGCCGACTCGGCGTGGTGTGAGTGCCTGTTTGCGCCGACTCGGCGTGGTGTGAGTGCCTGTTTGCGCCGACTGGGTCAGATCAGGCCGAGGCCGGTGACGGCGTCGCGCTCCTCGGCGAGCTCGGCCACGGAGGCGTCGATGCGGGCGCGGGAGAAGTCGTCGATCTCGAGGCCCTGGACGATCGACCAGTCGCCGCCCGACGTGGTGACCGGGAACGACGAGATCAGGCCCTCGGGGACGCCGTACGACCCGTCGGAGACCACGGCCATCGAGACCCAGTCTCCGTCGGCCGAGCCGTGCAGCCAGTCGCGGGCGGCGTCGATGGTGGCGGAGGCCGCGGAGGCCGCCGACGAGGAGCCGCGGGCCTCGATGATCGCGGCACCGCGCTTGGCCACGGTCGGGATGAACGTGTTCTCCAGCCAGTCCTGGTCGCCGACCACCTCGGCGGCGTTGCGACCGCCCACCTCGGCGTGGAAGAGGTCGGGGTACTGCGTGGCGGAGTGGTTGCCCCAGATCGTCATCTTGGCGATGTCGGTCACGGGTGCGCCGGTCTTGGCCGCGAGCTGCGAGATCGCCCGGTTGTGGTCGAGCCGGGTGAGCGCGGAGAAGCGCGCCGAGGGGATGTCGGGAGCGTTGCTCATCGCGATCAGCGCGTTGGTGTTGGCCGGGTTGCCGGTCACCCCGATGCGTACGTCGTCAGCGGCGACCTTGTTGAGGGCCTTGCCCTGCACGGTGAAGATCGCGCCGTTGGCCTCGAGCAGGTCGCTGCGCTCCATGCCCGGGCCGCGCGGGCGCGCGCCGACGAGCAGGGCGAGGTTCACGCCGTCGAAGATCTGCTCGGCGTCCGAGCCGATCTGGACGCCGGCGAGCGTCGGGAACGCGCAGTCGTCGAGCTCCATCACCACGCCCTCGAGCGCCTTGAGCGCCGGCTCGATCTCCAGCAGCCGCAGCTCGATCGGACGATCGGCGCCGAGCAGCGAGCCGCTGGCGAGACGGAACAGGAGGCTGTAGCCGATCTGGCCGGCGGCGCCGGTCACGGCGACCTTGAGGGGTGCTGCACTCACGGGATGACTCCTCGGGACACGTGGCCGCGACATCGCCCGACCACCGAAGTGGATGCCGCCGACGCTAGCAGCGGGCGGACGTCGTACTTCAAGCGGGCTGGCATGCTGCAGCCATGACGCGCGGGCCCGCCCAGCTGGTCGCCCGGGCAGCCCGAGCGGCCTTCGCCCTGCTCGTGGTGGCGCCGCTCGCCGCCTGCGGCGGCCTGCCCACGCCGGTCGGCCCGAGCGGCATCGACGGTCTGACCATCCCGACCCCGGACCCCGCCCCCGGCGACTTCGTCGGCCGCGTCGACAACCGCTGGTTCCCGCTCGCGCCGGGCACCCGCTGGACCTATCGGCGCTACACGCGGACCACCCTCGACACGGTGGTCGCCACCGTGCTCCCGGCGAGCCGCCCGGTCGACGGCGTGGCGACCACGGCGGTGCGGTACGTCGTCCGCCGCCCCTCCGGTGGTACGACGTTCGCAGCGGTCCGCTGGTACGCCCAGGACGCCGCGGGCAACGTCTGGTGGTTCGGCCAGCGGGTCGGCGCCACCTTCCCGGTCGACCCGCTCGCCACGACCTCCTGGCGGGCCGGTCGCAACGGCGCCGAGGCGGGTCTGGTGATGGCCGCGCAGCCGCGGGTCGGGGACGGCTTCGGCAACGGGTTCCGGGCGCGCGACATGGAGCGCCGGTCCACGGTGGTGTCGCTGGACGCCTCGGTGACCCTGCCCCGGGGGAGCTACGACCACGCGGTCGAGACCCGTGACCTGAGCGCCCTGGCACCGATCCGCGTGGTGCAGACCTACTTCGTGCCCGGGATCGGGATGGTCGCGCAGGACACGACGGACGCGGTCGACGTACAGCTCACGCTGGTCCGGGTCAGCCGGCCCTGACGGCCGGCCGGCTCACTGCTGGGGCCGGATCTGGGTACGTCCGTCGTCGTCCGGCGGGGTCGCGGTCGGAGCCGCCGGCGGGGGGACGTCTCCCGCGGCGCCGTTGCCCTCCTGCCACTGCTGCTGGAACGCGTCGGGGGCGCCGTACCCCGGCACCGCGCCGGTGGCGCCGGTGCCGAACCGCAGCCCGGACCCGGCGACCGGCTCGACGCCGCGTCCGAACAGCGCCGGGTAGACCAGGCCGGACACGGCCCCGCCGACCAGCGGCGCGAGGATGAAGAGCCACAGGTGCTTCAGGGCCTCGCTGCCACCGAAGAGCGCCGGCCCGATCGAGCGGGCCGGGTTCACCGACGTGCCCGTGGCCGGGATCGCGACCATGTGCACCGCGAAGAGGGTCAGGCCGATCGCCAGGGGGGCCAGGGCCGGGTGCTCGTTGCGGGAGTCGGTGACCGCGAGGATCACGAAGACGAAGACCGCGGTCAGGATCAGCTCGAGCACGAACGCGGCCCACCAGGAGATGCCGGAGGCTCCCAGGCCGTGGCCGAAGGAGTTGGTGCCCATCCGCCCGTCGGAGCTGAAGCCGTCGTAACCGTGGGCGACGACGAAGAGCGCCAGTGCGCCGACGGTCGCGCCGACCACCTGGGTGACCATGTAGGCCAGGGCCTCGCTCCAGGGCACCCGGCCGCCGATGGCGGCGCCGATCGAGACCGCGGGGTTGAAGTGCCCGCCGCTGATCCGGCCGACGGCGTAGATCATCACCGCGACCGCGATGCCGAAGGTCAGGGCGACGCCCGTGTAGTCGGGGAGGTTGCCGCCGGCCGCGCCGAGGATCACCACCGACCCGACCCCGAAGAACACCAGGACGAACGTGCCGAGGAACTCGGCGACCAGCTTCTGGCCGAGCTCCGGGGCCGCGGTCACCGTCATGTCGGACATCGAGTGCTCCTCACGTCGAGCGCCGGCCCATCCGCCGGGTCCAGCGCCGACGATAGTCCCGCGCAGCCGTGGTTTGCCTGACCCACACGCCCCCAACTAGCGTCGAAGACGTGACCGACGCCGTGCAGCCCTCCCCGATCATCTACACCCACACCGACGAGGCGCCGCTGCTCGCGACGTACTCCTTCCTGCCGATCATCGAGGCGTACGCCGGTCAGGCCGGGGTGGGCGTCGAGACCCGCGACATCTCGCTCGCCGGGCGGATCATCGCGCAGTTCCCCGACCGGCTCACCGACGAGCAGCGGCAGCACGACGCGCTGGCCGAGCTCGGCGAGCTCGCGACCCGGCCCGAGGCCAACATCATCAAGCTGCCCAACGTCTCGGCCTCGATGCCGCAGCTGAAGGCGGCCGTCTCCGAGCTGCAGAGCCAGGGATACGACCTGCCGGACTACCCCGACAGCCCGACCACCGACGAGGAACGCGACGTCCGGACCCGCTACGACAAGGTCAAGGGCAGCGCGGTCAACCCGGTGCTGCGCGAGGGCAACTCCGACCGCCGCGCTGCGGACTCGGTCAAGCAGTACGCACGCAACCACCCGCACTCGATGGGGGCCTGGAGCCCGGACTCCAAGACCAACGTGGCGACCATGGGTGAGCACGACTTCAAGTCCAACGAGAAGTCCGTGGTGATCGAGGGCGACGACACGCTGCGGATCGAGCACGAGGCGGCCGACGGCACGCTCACCGTGCTCAAGGACGCGTTGCCCGTGCTGGCCGGCGAGATCGTCGACGCCACCGTGCTCGAGGTGGCGCACCTGCACGCCTTCGTGGCGAACGCCATCGCCCGCGCCAAGGCCGACGGTGTGCTGTTCTCGGTGCACCTCAAGGCCACGATGATGAAGGTCTCCGACCCGATCATCTTCGGCCATGTCGTCACCGCGTTCTTCCCCGAGGTGTTCGCGACGTACGGCGAGGAGCTCGCAGCCGCGGGGCTCAGCCCGAGGAACGGCCTCGGCGGGATCCTGGCCGGTCTCGACCAGCTGGAGCACGGTGCGGAGATCAAGGCCGCCTTCGAGGCCGGTCTCGCCGACGGGCCGCCGCTGGCGATGGTCGACTCCGACCGTGGCATCACCAACCTGCACGTGCCGTCGGACGTGATCGTCGACGCCTCGATGCCCGCGATGATCCGCACCAGCGGCCACATGTGGGGCCCCGACGGCGAGGAGGCCGACACGCTCGCGGTGATCCCCGACTCGTCGTACGCCGGCATCTACCAGGTCACGATCGACGACTGCCGCGCCCACGGCGCCTTCGACCCGACCACGATGGGCTCGGTCTCCAACGTCGGGCTGATGGCGCAGGCCGCCGAGGAGTACGGCTCCCACGACAAGACCTTCGAGATCCCCGCGGCGGGCACCGTGCGAGTCGTCGACGGCTCCGGCGCGGTGCTGATCGAGCACGACGTCGAGGCCGGGGACATCTGGCGGGCCTGCCAGACCAAGGACGTCCCGGTCCGTGACTGGGTCAAGCTGGCCGTGACGCGGGCCCGGGCGACGGGCGCGCCCGCGGTCTTCTGGCTCGACGAGAGCCGCGCCCACGACGCCAACCTGATCGCCAAGGTGCGGGCCTACCTCCCCGAGCACGACACCAGCGGACTCGACATCCAGGTGCTCGCCCCCCAGCTCGCGATCGCCTTCTCGCTCGAGCGGATCCGCAAGGGCGAGGACACGATCTCGGTCACCGGCAACGTGCTGCGCGACTACCTCACCGACCTCTTCCCGATCCTCGAGCTCGGCACCAGCGCGAAGATGCTGTCGATCGTGCCGCTCATCAACGGTGGCGGCCTCTTCGAGACCGGGGCCGGCGGCTCGGCTCCCAAGCACGTGCAGCAGCTGGTGAGGGAGAACTACCTGCGCTGGGACAGCCTCGGCGAGTTCCTGGCCCTGGCGGAGTCGTTCGGCAAGTACGCCGAGGTGCACGACAACCCGCACGCGAAGATCCTCGGCGAGACCCTCGACCGCGCCACCGGCACGTTCCTCAACGAGAACCGCTCGCCCTCGCGCAAGGTCGGCTCGATCGACAACCGCGGCTCGCACTTCTACCTGGCGATGTACTGGGCCCAGGAGCTCGCGCGGCAGGACGACGACCCGGAGCTGGCAACGCGGTTCACCGACCTCGCGGCCCGCCTGGCCGACGAGGAGCAGACGATCACCGAGGAGCTGATCGCCGTCCAGGGCCACCCCGTGGATCTCGGCGGCTACTACCGGCCCGACGACGCGAAGGCGTCCGAGGTGATGCGTCCGTCGCCGACGTTCAACGCGGCACTGGAGTCGCTCGGGTGATCCTGGTCCTCCTGCTCCTGGTAATCGCCGCGATGGCGGTCTGGACCCTGGTGAGCCCCGAGTCCACCTGGCGGGCATCGCAGGGATGGATGGTCCGCAACCGGTCGACGGTGGAGCTGAGCACCGCAGGTCGGCTGGCCGGGCGGGTCGTGGCCGGGTTCGTGCTCGTGGTCGCCGTGATCACGTTGGTCAGTCTCTGAGCGCGGAGACGTCGGCCGGCGCGACGACGCACGTCGCCGGAGCAGCACGCGTGCAGCTGGCGACCCTCGCCCTGGCCATGGGCGGCTTCGCGATCGGGACCACGGAGTTCATGGTGATGGGGCTGCTGCCCCAGATCGCCGACGGGGTCGCGGTCGACATCCCGACAGCGGGCCACCTGATCTCGGCCTACGCCCTCGGCGTGGTCGTCGGCGCCCCGATCCTGGCGGTCAGCGGCGCGCGGCTGCCGCGCCGTGCCCTGCTGGTCGCCCTGATGACGACGTACGCCGTTGCCAACGCACTCAGCGCCCTCGCCGGCAGCTACGACCTGCTGCTGCTGGCCCGCTTCCTGGACGGTGTCCCGCACGGCGCCTTCTTCGGCGTCGCGTCACTGGTCGCCGCCGACCTGGCCCGGCCGGGTCGGCAGGGGCGGGCCGTGGCGATGGTGATGCTGGGGCTGTCGGTGGCCAATGTCGTCGGAGTGCCGGCCGCCACCTTCCTCGGGCAGCACCTCGGCTGGCGCTCGGCGTTCTGGGTCGCGGCGTCCCTGTCGATGCTGACCGTGGCCCTGATCCTCGCGTTCGTGCCGACCGGCCCCGGCAACGCCGACGCGACCGGCCGGCGCGAGCTCCGGCTGTTCGCCGAGCCCCAGGCCTGGCTGACCCTGCTGGCCGGCGCCATCGGCTTCGGCGGGATGTTCGCGCTCTACTCCTACATCGCCAACGTGGTCACGGTCGTCGGTGGCCTGCCGGACGGCGCCGTACCGGTCTTCCTGCTCGTGTTCGGCCTCGGCATGGTGGCCGGGACCTGGGTGGCCGGGGCACTCGCCGACTGGTCGGTGTTCCGGTCCCTGCTCGGCTCGTCGGCCGCGATGGCGGTGCTCCTGGTCGCCTTCGGCCTGGTCGCACCCACCGGCTGGCCGTCCCTGCTCCCGGCCTTCCTGGTCGCCGTGTCCTCGTCGGTCCTGGTGGTCAACCTCCAGCTGCGGCTGATGGACGTCGCCGGCGACGCCCAGACCCTGGGGGCGGCGATGAACCACTCCTCGCTCAACATCGGCAACGCCGTCGGGGCGTGGCTGGGTGGGCTGGTGATCGCGGCCGGCTGGGGCTACCGCGCCCCGTCGTTCGTCGGCGCGGTGCTCGCCGTGGCCGGGCTGCTGATCCTGCTGGTCTCCGCGCGCGCCCATCGGCGCGACGCGGCTGCCGCGGCGCAGCCGGGCAGCTAGGAGCCCGGGTTGGGGCAGACCCCGCCGCGCTGCTGGCGGTCGGGGAGCACGTCGAAGTCGGACGTGAGCACGTAGGTGCCGGCGCGCCGGGCGTGCAGCAGGGTCCAGTCGCCGTTCTGCGACAGACACCCGTGCGCCCGGACGCCCAGCGACACCGGCACGGTGCCGTCGAGCACCGCGAGATGGTCGGACCACCGGATCTGGATCGGCACCAGGCCCGGCTTGCTGACCTGCATCCGCAGCTGGTTGCCCGACATCGAGATGATCTGGGCGCCACGCAGGAGCGGAGCGGGGTCCGCGACCCGGTAGAGCTTCCAGTCCGGGTTGCTCCAGACCAGGTGCAGGTAGGGCAGGCCGGTGGCGATCAGCTTCGCCTCGTCGACCGACGCGAAGTCCAGCTTGGTGGCCGGCACCGCGACGTAGGCGACGGCCAGCTGGTCGAGCCACTGACGGTACGACGTCGCGTCGAGGGCGCCGTCGTTGTAGAAGATCGGGTTGTCCACGACGTCGGCCTGGCGCTCCCACCCGCGGGCCACGGGGGTGGTCTCGCCGACGTAGCGTGCGGCGCCCTTGGTCTGCGGCTCCACGACCTCGACCCGTTGGCCGAGGTGGGCGCCGGAGTCGAGGCGCTGCCCGAGCTGGTGGAGCAGCGGCGCGTAGTACGGCGCGGACGCCGACGGCGAGTCGGCCTCGGCGAGCTGCCAGGTCACGTCCACCGCGGGGAAGACCAGGGCCAGCGCGGTCAGGGCCAGGACGTGCTTGTCGGGCCGGTGGCCGTAGCCCACGATCAGCGGGGCCGCGAGCAGCCACACCATCCGGGTCAGGTTGAGCCCGACGCTGTTGGGCACCACCAGACAGACCAGGAGGCCGACCGCGATGATCACGGCGCCGGCCCTGATGGTGGGCTCGTTGCGGCAGGCGATCCAGACCAGGACGATGCCGAGCAGGGCGAACAGGATCTGCGCCGGCGGAGACCCCATCACGCCGGGGTTGCGGAACAGCACGGCCAGGGTGCCCAGCGACGCGGCGGTGGCCACGCCCACCACGAGGGCCTGGGGCCGGCGCGAGCGGTCGCTGACCAGGACCGCTGCGGCCACGATGCCGGTGAACAGCCCCGCGAGCGGGCTCCCGAGCACGCTGGCGATGGTGGCCAGCCCGGCCAGCCACGGGTGCCGGTGCATGAGGGCGTAGACCGCGAGCATGGCCGCGGCCAGGCCGACCAGGAAGGTGATCCGCCCGCCGAAGAGGTTGAGCAGGACGGTCCCCGCGAACGCCACGCTCGCCGCCCGCGGACGGGCCGAGCCCTTCAGCAGCTGGTGCCCGGTCCACATGCAGATCGCCGAGGCGATGGCGCCGGTGATCGCGACACCGGCGTCGCTGTTGCCGACCAGGTCGCCGATCGTGGCCATGATCCCGGGCGCCATCACCGAGTACGTCGGCAGCTCCATGCCGCCGTACCAGCCCGGCCACCACGACACCGAGCCGAGCCGGTCGAAGATCGCGGCGCGGGTGGCCTGGGCGGCGAAGTCGGGGACCTGCGGGACCAGGATCAGGTAGAGGGCCAGCCCGACCGCGGGGACGAACCACGTCAGCATGCGCCGGGTGCGCAGCGACGAGATCGTGGACTGCAGGCTCACCCTTCCCCCTCGTGTCGGGCCGGCACCGTGATCCGGCGCTCGTGCCATTGTGCCAACACCCCGGTACCGCGCCGTAATCCTTTGGTCCCGACCTCAGCGAGACCCGCGCCACTCCTCGACCAGCACGTCGTACCGCATCGCGTCGACCCGGCCCTCGGGACGGATCACGGTGCCGAGCCGGACCACGCCGGCCTCCCGCAGGCCTGCGGCCTCCAGGGCGTGCCGTGAGGCGGCGTTGCCGAGGGCGGCGTGACCCTCGATCCGCACGAGACCGAGGGCGTCGAAGCCGTGCCGGAGGGCGAGCGCGGTGGCCCGCGTCGTCACTCCCCGGCCCCGGGCGTCGGGGTGCGCCCAGAAGCCGACCTCGGCGGCGTTGCCGGGCGCGATGTCGAACAGGTTCACCGCCGCGAGCAGGACGTCGTCGTCCCCCGTGACCGCCCAGGTCACCGCGTCGCCGCTCGCCGCCGACTCGAGGGTCTGCTCCAGCCAGGTCCGGGCATCGGCCCAGGTGTACGGCGAGGGCATCCGACCCAGCCAACGCTGGGTCCGGTCGTCCCCGGCCGCCTCCACCACCCGGGCGAGGTCGCCGTACCGCAGCGGGCGGAGCCGGACCACCTCGTCGGTGAGCAGCGGAGTCTCCAACCAGGTGCTCCTCGGGCCGCGCTCGTCGGTGACCAGGAGGGTGCCCGACCACGCGTCGACGAGGTTGCCCCGGTGCCGCAGGTAGCCGCGGAGGGTGCCGTCGAAGGAGAACCCGAGCCGCCACGCGAGCCGTCGTGACGTCCAGTTCCCGACGTGAGCGTGCCAGACGACGGTCCGGACGCCGCGCTCGGAGAAGCCCCAGTCGAGCACCAGCCGGCAGGCCCGCTGCATCGCGCCGGTGCCCCGGACCCACGGCGTCGACGCGAAGGCGATCTCGGCGCGGCCGCCCCCCTCGTCGCGCAGCTCGACCGTGCCGGCGTAGCGCCCCTCCGACTCGACCGCGAACCCCCACCGGCCCGCCGCCCAGCCCCCGGGCATCACCTCGGTCACGAACGCGTGGGCCTCGTCGACGCCGTACGGCGTGGGCACGGTGGTCCAGCGGACACTGGCCGGGTCCGTGGCCTGCTCGACCACGCCGGGCACGTCGTCCTCCCGGTGCGCCCGGAGCGTGACGGTGCCGTCGGTCAGGGTGGGCGCGGTCGGGACGTCGGGCATGGCGGCACCCTGCCAACGCGAAGCGCGACGGGGCAAGCCGATTGCCGCGCCGTCGTACGACGTGCCGGTCACCCGGCCCCGGAGCTCTCGACGCCCCTGACACAATGCAGCCCATGCCCAGCGCGACCACGTCACCCCAGCTGACGGTCCCCGACGTGGCCACCGGGGCGCGGCCGCGGGTGCTCTCCGGCATCCAGCCCACGGCCGACTCCTTCCACTTCGGCAACTACCTCGGCGCCCTGCGTCAGTGGGTCGACCTCCAGCGCGAGTACCAGCCCTTCTTCTTCATCGCCGACCTCCACGCGATCACGCTGGAGCAGGACCCCAAGGTCCTGCGCGAGCGGACGCTGCGCGCGGCCGCCCAGCTGGTCGCGATGGGGATCGACCCCGAGCGGTCGTCGATCTTCGTGCAGAGCCAGATCCCGGCGCACGCCCAGCTCGGCTGGGTCCTGCAGTGCCTGACCGGCTTCGGCGAGGCCCGCCGGATGACGCAGTTCAAGGACAAGTCGGCCAAGGGGGGTGAGGGCGCGGCCAGCGTCGGGCTGTTCACCTATCCGATCCTCCAGGCCGCCGACATCCTGCTCTACCGGCCGCACTTCGTGCCGGTCGGCGAGGACCAGCGCCAGCACCTCGAGCTCACGCGCGACCTCGCCCAGCGGTTCAACCACCGCTACAAGAAGACCTTCCGGCTGCCCGAGCCCTACATCCTCAAGGCCACCGCCAAGATCACCGATCTCCAGCTGCCGACGGCCAAGATGTCGAAGTCGTCGTCCTCGCCGGCCGGCATCATCGAGCTGCTCGACGAGCCGCGCGTGAGTGCGAAGAAGATCCGCTCAGCGGTCACCGACTCCGGCTCGGAGATCCGCTTCGACCCCGACGAGAAGCCGGGGGTCTCCAACCTGCTGACGATCTTCTCCGCCCTGTCCGGGCTGGCCGTCAGCGACCTCGAGCAGGAGTACGACGGGCGCGGTTACGGCGACCTGAAGAAGGACCTCGCCGACCTGGTCGTGGACTTCGTGACGCCGTTCCGCGACCGGACCCTCGAGCTCCTCGACGACCAGACCCACCTGACCCAGATCCTCGAGCAGGGCCGCCAGGCCGCCGCCGAGATCGCCGAGGCGACGCTGCGCGACGTGTTCCAGCGGGTCGGCTTCGCGGCGGTCTCCCGGGCGACCGGCGCGTAGGGGTCCGCGTGCCGACGATCGGGGTCTCGCTCGCCGTTCCCGAACCCTGGGGCAGCCGGCTCCAGGACTTCCGGGTCGCCAACGGCGACGAGCAGGGTGCCGCGATCCCGACCCACATCACACTCGTGCCGCCGATCGAGGTGGACAGCCAGACCCTCGGCCCGATCGAGCAGCACCTCGGTGAGGTGGCCCGGCTGCGAGCGTCGTACGACGTGCACCTGCGCGGCTCCGGCACCTTCCGCCCGGTCTCGCCGGTGGTGTTCATCAACCTGGTCCAGGGCATCTCCCAGACCGAGCAGCTCGCCCACGCCTGCCGGTCGGGTCCCCTCGCACTCACGCTGGACTTCCCCTACCACCCGCACGTGACCGTCGCCCACCACCTCGACGACGACCGTCTCGACCGCGCGTTCGACGAGATGGCCGACTTCGAGTGCGCGTTCCCGGTGAGCGACTTCCACCTCTACGTGCACGACGGTGACAGCGGCTGGACGGCCACGCACGACTTCGTGCTCACCGGCCCACCGGGCTGATGGCCTCTCCCCTCGCGCGGGCGAAGGCGCTGCTCGGACGTGCCCGCGAGCGCTCGGCGCTGGTCGACCACCTGGTCCGGATGCAGGCCCACTACGGGCGGGTCAACGGCTCGGCTCAGGCCGGGGCCGTCACCTACTTCGCGTTCCTGTCGTTCTTCCCGATCCTGGCTCTCGCGTTCTTCGTGGTCGGCTACCTCGCCCGGATGGACTCCTCCGCCCAGGACAACCTGGTCCGGGCCGTCCAGCAGGTGCTGCCGGGCATCGTCAGCAGCCGGAACCCTCCTCCCAACGGCGAGATCTCGATCCGCTCGATCGAGGACGCCGCCGGAACCGTCGGGCTGATCGGCCTCGCCGGAGTGATCTACTCCGGCCTCGGCTGGCTGTCGGGGATGCGCAGCGCCCTCGAGGTGGTCTTCGAGATGCCGCGCAACGAGTACCCCAACTTCTTCGTCGGCAAGCTCCGCGACCTGGTCACCCTGGTGATCATCGGGGTCACGCTGATGCTCAGCGTCGCGGTGACCGGCGCCGTCGTCGGCTACTCGGACAAGCTCCTGGAGCTGCTCGGCCTCGGCCGGCAGCTGAGCTGGCTGGTGCACCTGGGCGGCGTCGTGGTCGGGATCGGCGCGGACATGCTGCTGTTCTACGCACTGTTCCGGCTCCTGGCGCGGCCGCGCACACCGCGCCGGGCCCTGTGGCAGGGAGCGCTGCTGGGTGGGATCGGCTTCGAGGTGCTCAAGCTGGGGTCGAGCTACCTGCTGCGGGCCACCCAGCACCAGCCGGCGTTCCAGGCGTTCGGGATCGCGCTGGTGCTCCTGGTCTGGATCAACTACTTCTCCCGGGTCGTCATGTACGCCGCCGCCTGGGCGCACACCTCGCGCCCGGCGCGGGCGGCCCGCGACGCCGTACCCGCTCCGGCGGGCCCCGCCCCGCCTGCGGAGCCACCCCGGGCCGTCGCCCCGGCCCCGTCGGTCGCGGCGGCGGGGCGCGCCGACCCCCGGCTGGCCTTCGTCGTGGGAGCGGCGACTGCCTGGGCAGTGGCGGCGCTGGCCCGCAGGCGCCGTCGCTGAGCCGGGCGCCCGGGTCCAGGCCGGTTCCGCGTCCGAAATCTCACACCACCCGGGTACGGCGTCCGGGCTGGCGCCGCGATAAGTTGCCCTGTGCTCGCGCCTGACGTCGCGGAGGCGCGCCCCGGCTTGGCCCAGTCTTGGAAGGACGACGATGTCAACAGGAGTGCACGGCCCCACCCGGGCCAGCATCGAGGCGAAGACGCTGCGGACCGACCGGTGGTGGGTCTACCCCCTGACCACCTTCGTCGTGTTCACGGCGTTCGTCATCTACGCCACGATCCGTGCGTTCATGGGCAGCCACTACTACCAGGCGCCCTACCTCTCGCCCCTCTACTCGCCCTGCTTGGGCGACTGCGTCAAGGGCAGCTCCGACTTCGGGCAGCCCTTCGGCTGGTGGCCGCTGTCGGCCGCGCTGATCGTGCTGATCTTCCCGCTCGGCTTCCGGATGAGCTGCTACTACTACCGCAAGGCCTACTACCGCGCCTTCTGGATGAGCCCGCCGGCGTGTGCCGTCGCCGAACCGCACGCGTCGTACTCCGGTGAGACCAAGCTGCCGCTGATCCTCAACAACATCCACCGCTACTTCTGGTACGCCGCGGTCGTGGTCTCGCTGATCCTGACCTACGACACCGTGCTCACCTTCCGCGACGCGAACGACCACTGGTTCCACATGGGCCTGGGCTCGCTGGTGTTCCTGGTCAACATCGTCCTGATCTGGCTCTACACGCTGTCGTGCCACTCCTGCCGCCACATCGTGGGCGGGCGGCTGCGGCACTTCTCCAAGCACCCGGTGCGCTACAAGGCCTGGACCTGGGTCTCCAAGATCAACCACCACCACGCCCGTTTCGCCTGGCTGTCCCTGTTCTCGGTCGCCTTCGCCGACCTCTACGTGCTCCTGATCTCGTCCGGGGCCTTCTCCGACCCGAGGTTCTTCTGATGACCACCACCTCCGAGACGCCGAGCGTCCCCGACAGCGACGTCGAGAAGCACCAGTACGACGTCGTCGTGATCGGCGCCGGTGGCTCCGGGCTCCGGGCCGCGATCGCGGCTCACGAGGCCGGCGCCCGGGTCGCCCTGGTCTGCAAGTCGCTGCTCGGCAAGGCCCACACGGTGATGGCCGAGGGCGGTGCCGCGGCAGCGCTGGGCAACCTGTGGCCCGACGACAGCTGGCAGGTGCACTTCCGCGACACCATGCGCGGCGGCAAGATGCTCAACAACTGGCGGATGGCCCAGCTCCACGCGCAGGAGGCACCCGAACGGGTCCTCGAGCTCGAGGACTGGGGGGCGCTCTTCGACCGCACCAAGGACGGGCTGATCTCACAGCGCGACTTCGGTGGCCACCGCTACGCGCGGCTCGCGCACGTCGGGGACCGCACCGGACTGGAGATGATCCGCACCCTCCAGCAGCGAGCCGTGCAGCTCGGCGTCGAGGTGTTCATGGAGTGCACGATCACCGACCTCCTCAAGGACGGCGACCGGGTCTCCGGGGCCTTCGGCTACTGGCGCGAGACCGGCAGGTTCATCACCTTCGACGCGCCCAGCATCGTGCTCGCCACCGGCGGCATCGGCAAGAGCTTCAAGGTCACCTCGAACTCCTGGGAGTACACCGGCGACGGCCACGCGATGGCCCTGCGCGCCGGCGCGAAGCTGATCAACATGGAGTTCGTCCAGTTCCACCCGACCGGGATGGTCTGGCCGCCCTCGGTGAAGGGCCTGCTGGTCACGGAGTCGGTGCGTGGCGACGGCGGCATCCTGAAGAACTCCGAGGGCAAGCGGTTCATGTTCGACTACATCCCGGAGTTCTTCAAGAGCGAGACGGCCGACACCGAGGAGGAGGCCGACCGCTGGTACGAGGACAAGAAGAACAACCGCCGGCCACCCGAGCTGCTGCCACGTGACGAGGTCGCGCGGGCGATCAACTCCGAGATCAAGGCCGGCCGCGGCTCCGAGCACGGCGGGGTCTACCTCGACATCGCGTCGCGTCGTACCCCCGAGTTCATCCGCAAGCGCCTCCCGTCGATGTACCACCAGTTCAAGGAGCTGGCCGACGTCGACATCACCGTCGAGGCGATGGAGATCGGCCCGACCTGCCACTACGTCATGGGTGGCGTCGAGGTCGACGCCGACACCGAGCTGAGCGGGGTCGAGGGCCTGTACGCCGTCGGCGAGTGCTCCGGCGGCATGCACGGCTCCAACCGGCTCGGCGGCAACTCGCTGTCCGACCTGCTGGTGTTCGGGCGCCGCGCCGGCGAGTCCGCCGCGGCCTACGTCGCCGGCCTGGGTGCGGCGCGACCCGCCGTCTCCGACGACGACCTGGCCGCCGCCCGCAGCTTCGCGCTGAAGCCTTTCGACCCGGCGTCCGGCGACAACGAGAACCCCTACAAGGTCCAGCAGGACCTCCAGCAGACGATGAACGACCTGGTCGGCATCATCCGCACCCGTGCGGAGCTGGAGTCGTCGCTGGCCGAGATCGAGAAGCTCAAGGTGCGTGCTGCGCACCTGAAGGTCGAGGGACAGCGGGAGTACAACCCCGGCTGGCACCTCGCCCTCGACCTGCACAACATGCTGCTTGTCTCCGAGTGCATCGCGAAGGCGGCGCTCGAGCGCGAGGAGTCACGCGGCGGTCACACCCGCGAGGACCACCCCGGGTTCAACGAGGAGTGGGGCACCAAGAACATCGTGCTGTCGATCAACTCGGCGGGCGACGGCGTCGACCTGGCCACCCAGCCTCTTCCGGTGATGCCGGACGAGCTGGCCGCATTCTTCGAGGAAGGGCACTGACCTCATGGGATACACGCTCAAGATGCGGCTCTGGCGCGGCGACCAGTCCGGGGGCGACCTCCAGGACTACGACGTCGAGGTCGAGACCGGCGAGGTCGTGCTCGACGCGATCCACCGCGTCCAGGCCACCCAGGCCGGTGACCTCGCGGTCCGCTGGAACTGCAAGGCCGGGAAGTGCGGCTCGTGCAGTGCGGAGATCAACGGCAAGCCCCGACTGATGTGCATGTCTCGGCTCTCGGACTACCCCGAGACCGAGACCATCACGGTCACTCCGATGCGCACCTTCCCGGTGATCCGCGACCTGGTCACCGACGTGTCGTACAACTACGAGAAGGCCAAGGAGCTGCCCTACGTCGAGCTCCCGCCCCGCGACGCCGACGGCAAGCGCCGGATGATGCAGGAGGACGTCGAGCGCGGGCAGGAGTTCCGCAAGTGCATCGAGTGCTTCCTGTGCCAGAACACCTGCCACGTGGTGCGCGACCACGAGGAGAACAAGAAGGCGTTCGCCGGCCCGCGGTTCTTCCTGCGGTACGCCGAGCTCGACATGCACCCGCTGGACACCCTCGACCGTCGGGAGACGACCCGCGAGCAGGCCGGGCTGGGGATGTGCAACATCACCAAGTGCTGCACCGAGGTCTGTCCCGAGGGCATCCACATCACCGACAACGCGATCATCCCGATGAAGGAGCGCGTGGTCGACAAGACCTACGACCCGCTGGTCTGGCTGGGCAACAAGATCGGGATCCGTAACAAGGACCGCGACAGCCGTACCGAGGTCTGACGGATCAGTCGGTCAGGGTGACCGACGAGCCGGCGTCGGCGGCGCGCTTCTTCTCGGCCAGAGCGGTCATGTGGGCCTCGGTCGGCTTCCCGTCCGGGTGGTGCTTGTGACACACCATCCAGGTCGTGCCCTCGACCTGCTGCTTGGCGATCCGCCAGCAGCGGTGCACGTGGCAGTTGTGCTTGCGGTAGAGCCCGATCGCGGCGCCGAAGAGCGCGACCTGACCGACGTCGGCGCCGAGGCCGGACCAGAAGTTGTACCACTCGTTCCCGTCGGCACCGACCAGGTGCCCCAGGCCCATCACCACGACCAGGTCTGCCACACCGGGGATGATCCCACCCCGCGCGCGGCCAGGTGGAGAGAACCGCCGCGCGGCAAAGGTCCCGGGGTGGGAGACAAAGGTCCCATCCATTGGCTCGGACCCGTGGCGCGCTCCTACGCTTGGCCCATGACCGACGTGCAGGGTGGTCTCGACGAGCCCGAAGCGCTGCAACCGGACCCCGGCGCGCTCGCCCTGGTCTCGGCGGCCGACGACTGGTCCCGTGCGGACTGGGAGGGCGCGGCCGCGAAGGTCCTCCGCAAGACCCGACGGCTGGGTGAGGACTCGCCCGACGACGCCGTCTGGGCGGCCCTGACCCGGACGACGTACGACGACATCGCGATCCCCCCGCTCGGCACCCGCGCCGACCTGGACGACCTCGTCACGAGGGGTCGGCCGACCCGACACGGCCCGTGGGACGTGCGCACCCGCACCTCCGGCGACAGCGGCGCCGCGGTGGCGGACCTCGAGAACGGCGCCACCAGCCTGTGGCTGGTCGCCGACGAGGTGGCCCCGGACGAGCTGCCCGCTGCCCTGACCGGAGTGCGGCTCGACCTCGCCGCGGTCGTGCTGGAGGGTCCGACGCGCGCCCACGCGGAGGCCCTGGTGGCCCTGGGGCCGCTGCACCCGGACAGCAACCTGGGCGCGGCGCCGGACGCCGATCCCGTCGACCTCGAGGTCTTCGCCCGGCTCGCCCAGGAGGCCGGGGTGCGTGCGGTCGTCGTCGACGGCACCACGGTCCACGAGCAGGGTGCCTCCGACGGCCAGGAGCTCGGCTGGGTGCTGGCCCGCGGAGCGCACGTGCTGCGCGTCCTCGATGCGGCCGGGGTGCCACCCGAGGACGCCTTCGGCCTGGTCGAGGTCCGGGTCGCCGCCACCGACGAGCAGTTCACCACGATGGCCAAGTTCCGCGCCCTGCGTCGGCTCTGGGCCCGGCTGGCCGAGCTGTGCCAGGTCGCCGACCCGAGGACCCGGATCCACGCCGTGACCAGCCGCTCGATGACAAGCGCCTACGACGTGCACGTCAACCTGCTCCGGGGGACCGTCGCCGCGTTCGGCGCGGGAGTCGGCGGTGCGGACTCGATCACCGTGGTGCCCTTCGACGAGCCGACCGGGGAGGTCTCCGTGCTCGGTCGGCGGATGGCCCGCAACACCAGCGCGCTGCTGGTCGCGGAGTCGCACGTGGCCGCGGTGGCCGACCCCGCCGGCGGGGCGTACGCCGTCGAGCGCCTCACTGACGACCTGGCCCGCGTCGCCTGGGCCGAGCTCGGCCGGATCGAGAGCGACGGCCTCGGCGCCTTCGAGGGCCGGGTGCGCGACGTCCGAGCCCGCCGCGAGGTCGACGTGGCGACCCGGCGCCGGCCGCTGACCGGGCTCAGTGAGTTCCCGCGCCTGGGAGACCCGGCACCGGCGCGACGCAACCTGACCTACCGGTGGGGGGCGGCGTTCGAGGCCCTGCGGGCTCAGCCGCCGACCACGCACGCCTTCCTGGCGACCCTGGGGCCGGTCGCCGCGCACACGGCCCGGGCCGGCTTCGCCACCAACCTGTTCGCCGCCGGTGGTGTCGCCGTGGACGTCGCCGGACCCACGGCCGGGGTCGACGACCTGGTCGCTGCCTACGACGGCCAGCCGGTCGTCTGCCTGGCCGGGACCGACGCGGCGTACGCCGAGTGGGGCGAGGCGGCCGCCTCCGCCCTCCGCGGAGCCGGGGCCCGGCACGTCGTCGTGGCCGGGAAGCCCGCCGACTGGGCCGACGACTCGTGTGCCCTCGGGGTCGATGCCGTCGACTTCCTGACCCGGACGAGGGGACACCTCGCATGACCTCCGTGCCGCCGAGCTTCGCTGGCCTCCCGCTGAGCGGCGACGAGGTGGTCTCGACTCCGCTCGACCACCGGGACGCGCTCGACCACCGGGACGCGCTCGACCACCGGGACGCGCTCGACCACCGGGACGCGCTCGACCACCGGGACGCGCTCGACCACCGGGACGCGCTCGACCACCGGGACGCGCTCGACCACCGAGAGGGCGCCTCCCCGTGGCACTCGCCGGAGGGGATCGACATCCTCCCGGTCTACGGACCCGAGCACCTCGCGGACCTCGACGCCCTCGACACCTGGCCCGGCCTCACGCCGTACCTGCGGGGTCCCTACCCGACGATGTACACCACCCAGCCCTGGACGATCCGGCAGTACGCCGGCTTCTCCACCGCCGAGGAGTCCAACGCGTTCTACCGGCGCAACCTCGCCGCCGGGCAGAAGGGGCTGAGCGTCGCCTTCGACCTGGCGACCCACCGCGGCTACGACTCCGACCACCCGCGGGTGCGCGGCGACGTCGGCATGGCCGGAGTGGCGATCGACTCGATCTACGACGCGCGGACGCTCTTCGACGGGATCCCGCTCGACCAGATGAGCGTGAGCATGACCATGAACGGCGCGGTGCTGCCGATCATGGCGCTCTACATCGCCGCCGCCGAGGAGCAGGGCGTCAAGCCCGAGCAGCTGGCCGGGACCATCCAGAACGACATCCTCAAGGAGTTCATGGTCCGCAACACCTACATCTACCCGCTGGCCCCGAGCATGCGGATCGTCGGCGACATCTTCAGCTACACCGCCGAGCACATGCCGCGCTTCAACTCGATCTCGATCTCCGGCTACCACATGCAGGAGGCCGGGGCGACCGCCGACCTCGAGCTCGCCTACACGCTGGCCGACGGCGTGGAGTACCTCCGCACCGGCGTGCGGGCCGGTCTCGACATCGACCACTTCGCGCCGCGGCTCAGCTTCTTCTGGGCGATCGGGATGAACTTCTTCATGGAGGTCGCCAAGATGCGCGCGGCCCGTGCGCTCTGGGCCCGGCTGGTGCGCGACTTCGAGCCGCAGAACCCCAAGAGCCTGAGCCTGCGCACCCACTGCCAGACCAGCGGCTGGAGCCTGACCGCGCAGGACGTCTTCAACAACGTCGGCCGCACCTGCATCGAGGCGATGGCGGCGACCCAGGGGCACACCCAGAGCCTGCACACCAACGCCCTCGACGAGGCGATCGCGCTGCCCACCGACTTCAGCGCCCGGATCGCCCGCAACACCCAGCTCCTCCTCCAGCAGGAGAGCGGCACGACCTGGACGATCGACCCCTGGGCCGGCAGCTACTACGTCGAGAGGCTGACCCACGACCTCGCCGAGCGTGCCTGGGCCCACATCCAGGAGGTCGAGCGGGCCGGGGGCATGTCGAAGGCGATCGAGCAGGGGATCCCGAAGCTGCGGATCGAGGAGGCCGCCGCCCGCACCCAGGCCCGGATCGACTCCGGTGCCCAGGCGGTGATCGGCGTCAACACCTACCGCCTCGCCGACGAGGACCCGCTCGACGTGCGCCGGGTCGACAACGACGAGGTCTACCGCCAGCAGATCGCGAAGCTGGAGCGGCTGCGGGCCGAGCGCGACGACGACGACGTACGTCGTGCGCTCGAGGCGTTGACGAAGGCAGCCGGCGAGCCGGAGGGCCAGGGAGACAACCTCCTCGCGCTGGCCGTGGACGCCGCCCGGGCCAAGGCGACGGTCGGCGAGATCAGCGGCGCGCTGGAGCAGGTCTGGGGCCGGCACCGCGCCACGATCCGTACCATCTCCGGTGTGTTCCGCGACGAAGCCGGCAGCGCGGGGGACCAGCTCGTCGAGCAGGTGCTCGCCGCCACCGCCGACTTCGAGGAGGCCGAGGGCCGCCGCCCGCGGATCCTGATCGCGAAGATGGGCCAGGACGGCCACGACCGCGGCCAGAAGGTCGTGGTGAGCGCGTTCGCCGACATGGGCTTCGACGTCGACGTCGGGCCGTTGTTCTCCACGCCCGAGGAGGTCGCCCAGCAGGCCGTCGACGCGGACGTGCACATCGTCGGCGTGAGCAGCCTCGCGGCCGGCCACCTGACCCTGCTCCCGGCGCTGAAGCAGGCGCTGGCCGACCTCGGACGCGACGACATCATGATCGTGATCGGCGGGGTGATCCCGCCGGCCGACGTGCCCGCGCTGACCGAGATGGGCGCAGCGGCGATCTTCCTGCCCGGCACCGTGATCGCGGCGTCCGCGCTGGACCTGCTGGCCCGGCTCCGGGCCCGGCTCGACACCTGATGCTCGACTGATGGCCGACGTGGACGACCTCGTCGACGGGATCGCTGCCGGCCGACGGGCCGCCGTCAGCCGGGCGATCACCCTGGTGGAGTCCAGCCGGCCCGAGCACCGCGCCGAGGCGCGACACCTGCTCGCGCGGCTGACGGCACCCGGCGAGCCCACCGTCCGGGTCGGCATCTCCGGGCTGCCAGGGGTCGGGAAGTCCACGTTCATCGAGGCGCTGGGGGGCCGGCTGACCGCAGCCGGACACCGCGTCGGCGTGCTCGCCGTGGACCCGAGCAGCTCGCGCACCGGAGGCTCGGTGCTCGGTGACAAGACCCGGATGCCCGACCTGGCCGTCGACCAGCACGCCTTCATCCGGCCGAGCCCGAGTGCCGGCACCCTCGGCGGCGTCGCCCGCGCGACCAGCCAGGCGATGCTCGTGCTCGAGGCCGCGTCGTACGACGTCGTGCTGGTGGAGACCGTCGGCGTCGGGCAGTCCGAGATCACCGTGGCCGGCATGGTCGACACGTTCCTGTTCCTGACCCTGGCCCGGACCGGCGACCAGCTCCAGGGCATCAAGCGCGGCATCCTCGAGATCGCCGACGTGATCGCGGTCAACAAGGCCGACGGCGAGCACGAGGCCGAGGCCCGGGTCGCCGCCCGCGAGCTGGCCGGGGCGCTACGGATGGTGCACGGCAAGGCCGCCTGGGCGCCTCCGGTGGTGACCTGCTCGGGACTGACCGGGGCGGGGGTCGACGAGGTCTGGGGCGAGGTGCTGGCGCACCGCGACCGGCTCGGGGTGGCCGGACTGGCCGACCGGCGCGCGCACCAGCAGCTCGACTTCGCCTGGGCGTTGGTCCGCGACGAGCTCGAGCAGCGGCTCCGGCGGTCGGCGCCGGTGCGCGCCGTACGCGAGCAGGTGCGCGAGCAGGTGCTGCGCGGCGAGCTCCCGGCCGTCGAGGCCGCCGACCGGATCCTCGCGGCGTACGACGAGGCCTGATCCCGCGGTCGGTGCGCGGCCACCCGCCGGGGTGAACTAACCTCGTCGGGACATGTCCACGGAAGATGCGTATGCGCTGATCGACACGGTCGTCGACAAGCACACCGACGACCTCCTCGATCTGCGCCGCGACCTCCACGCCCACCCGGAGCTCTCCTGGGAGGAGACCCGGACCACCGACCTGGTGAGCCACCACCTCGACCAGATCGGCTGGCGGATCACTCGCACCGGTGCGTCCGGCCTGGTCGCCGACCTCGGCGAGACCGGCCCGCGGGTGGCCCTGCGCGCCGATCTCGACGCACTCCCGGTCGACGACACCACCACCGACCCGTGGCACAGCCAGGTGCCGGGGGTGGCCCACGCGTGCGGGCACGACGTCCACACCGCGGCGCTGCTCGGTGCCGGCATCGCGCTGGCCGAGGCGCACGCCGCCGGGCTCGTACCCGGACGGGTCAGGCTGCTCTTCCAGCCGGCCGAGGAGGTGATGCCCGGTGGTGCGCAGCGGCTGATCAACCTCGGCGCCCTCGACGAGGTCAGCCGGATCTTCTGCCTGCACTGCGACCCCAGCATCGACGTCGGGCAGGTCGGACTGCGCGAGGGTCCGATCACCGGTGCGGCCGACGCGCTCGAGATCCGGCTCTCGGGCGGCGGCGGCCACACCAGTCGCCCGCACCTGACCGAGGACCTCACCTTCGCGCTGGCCAAGTTGGTGACCGAGCTCCCGGCCGTGCTCTCGCGCCGCCTCGACCCGCGGGCCGGCGTCAGCGTGGTCTGGGGCCGGGTCGCGGCCGGCCGGGCCACCAACGTGATCCCCGAGTCCGGGACGCTGGGCGGGACGGTCCGGATGCTCGACGCCGTCGCCTGGAGCGACATGGAGCACCGGATCCGCGCCCACGTCGACGAGATCCTCGCGCCGTACGGCGTCCGGGCCGAGGTCGACTACCGACGCGGGGTCCCGCCGGTGGTCAACGAGCAGGCCTCGATCGCGCTCCTGGGTGCGGCCGTGGAGACCGTGCTCGGGCCGCACGGCCGGGCGCCGACCTCGCAGAGCCTCGGCGGCGAGGACTTCGCGTGGTACCTCACCCGGGTTCCCGGGGCCATGGGCCGCCTCGGTACCCGCTCGCCCGGGGGCACGACGTACGACATCCACCAGGGCAACCTGCGCGTCGACGAGCGCGCCATCCCCATCGCCGCCAAGCTCCTGGCGACCGTGGCCGTCGGCTCGCTCTGACCGGATCGAGGCCGACCCCGTCCGGCCTCGTGGCCCGTCCGGGTCACCGATCAGTAACAGTTGGAGACCTCCGGCCCTAGCGCCGCAGGTCGTGGTGCGTGTGGACTAGGGTGAGCCAACATTTCCCGCCGCACCGTGGCGGGACGACTGAGGAGATCTCCCTTGCGCCACACCATCAAGATCGTCGCGGCCCTCGGCGCCGCGTCGCTGCTGATCGCCGGCTGCGGCAAGCCCAGCAGCTCGACCGCTTCCAACGGCCCGACCACGCCGACCAGCTCGGACACCTCGGCCGCCGGCGGCAGCCTGAAGGCCTGCATGGTGCTCGACACCGGCGGTGTCGACGACCACTCGTTCAACCAGTCCTCGTGGGCCGGTCTCCAGGCCGCGAACAAGGCCAACCCGAACATCAAGATCTCCTACGTGCCGTCGTCCTCGCAGAACGACTACACGCCGAACCTGACCGCCGAGACCAACAAGGGCTGCGACACCGTGATCGCGGTCGGCGGCCTGATGACCGACGCCGTCACCAAGATCGCGAAGAAGAACCCCAGCCAGCAGTACGCCGAGATCGACTCCGCGTCGTCGGGCCCGAACGTCTACGGCCTCCAGTACAACACCGCCCAGGGCGGCTTCCTCGGCGGCTACCTCGCCGCCGGCATGAGCAAGACCGGCAAGGTCGCGACGTACGGCGGGCTGAACATCCCGCCGGTCACCATCTACATGGACGGCTTCTGGGAGGGCGTGCAGTACTACAACCAGCAGAACAGCAAGAACGTCCAGGTGCTCGGTTGGGACGAGAAGAACCAGAAGGGCGGCACTTTCGCCAACTCCTTCACCGACGCCAACAAGGGCAAGCAGATCACCGCTCAGTTCCAGCAGCAGGGCGCTGACATCGTCTTCCCGGTCGCCGGTGGCACGGGCGTCGGCTCGGCCGCGGCCGCTGCCGCGTCGGGTGGCCAGCTCTCGGTGATCTGGGTCGACACCGACGGCTGCGAGAGCGTCTCGCAGTACTGCAAGTACTTCCTGACCTCGGTCACCAAGAACCTCAGCGGTTCGGTGCAGGAGTACGCGACGCAGGCCGCCTCGGGCACGTTCCCGAAGGGCAACTACGTCGGCACCCTGGACAACAACGGCACCGGTCTCGCGCCGTTCCACGACTTCGACAGCAAGGTCCCGTCGACCCTGAAGTCGCAGCTCGACCAGGTCAAGGCCGACATCATCTCGGGCAAGATCAAGATCACCTCGCCCAGCCAGCCTCAGTGAGGCTGCGCCGTCGGGCTTGACCCAACGGTCCACCACCGAGGGGGAGCACCGGAGCGCCGGTGCTCCCCTCGGCATGTCCCATCGTCGTACGCCATGATGAGGACGCCATGATGACTGTGCGCGCGGACGGTCAGCTGACAGGGAGGTCCCTTTCGTGAGGCTCGAGCTTCGCGGCATCACCAAGCGCTTCGGCGACCTGGTCGCCAACGACTCCATCGACCTGGTGGTCGAGCCCGGCGAGATCCACGCCCTGCTGGGCGAGAACGGCGCCGGCAAGAGCACGCTGATGAACGTCCTCTACGGGCTCTACCACCCCGACGAGGGCGAGATCCTGATCGACGGCGAGCCGGTGAGCTTCGGCGGTCCGGGCGACGCGATGCGGGCCGGCATCGGGATGGTGCACCAGCACTTCATGCTGATCCCGGTCTTCAGCGTCGCGGAGAACGTCGAGCTCGGTCACGAGCGCACCCGCTTCGGCTTCCTGAACCGCCGGGCCGCCCGCCGCGAGGTGCGCGAGGTCTCCGAGCGCTACGGCCTCCAGGTGCCGGTCGACGCCCTCGTGCAGGACCTGCCGGTCGGCGTCCAGCAGCGCGTGGAGATCATCAAGGCATTGATCCGCGACGCGAAGGTGCTGATCCTCGACGAGCCCACCGCGGTGCTCACCCCGCAGGAGACCGACGACCTGATGGACGTGATGCGGTCCCTCAAGGAGGGCGGCACCTCCATCGTCTTCATCACCCACAAGCTCCGCGAGGTGCGGGCCGTGGCCGACCGGATCACGGTGATCCGGCGGGGCAAGGTCGTCGGCGAGGCCAGCCCCACGTCGTCCTCGGCCGAGCTGGCCTCGATGATGGTCGGCCGGCCGGTCTCCCTCGAGATCGAGAAGGAGCCGCGGACCCCCGGCGACGAGATCCTCGAGGTGGCCAACCTCCGGGTCCTCGACCAGACGGGTCAGGTCACCGTGGACGACGTGACGTTCTCGGTCCGCGGCGGCGAGATCTACGCGCTGGCGGGGGTCCAGGGCAACGGCCAGACCGAGCTCACCGAGGCGCTGGTCGGGCTGGAGCACGTGCAGTCCGGCACCGTCTCCCTGGAGGGACGCGACGTCACCCGGGCCGGCATCGACGCGATGATCGGTCTGGGTGTCGGCTACGTCCCCGAGGACCGCCTCCACGACGGCCTGGTCAGCAGCTTCTCGGTCTCGGAGAACCTCGTCCTCGACCTCTACCACCGGCCCCCTTTCTCCAAGGGGATCTCGCTGGACCTCGACCGGATCCGGCAGAACGCCGAGGAGCGGATCGAGGAGTTCGACGTCCGGACGTCGTCGATCGAGCATCCCGCCTCGACCCTGTCCGGCGGGAACCAGCAGAAGGTGGTGCTCGCCCGCGAGCTGTCGCGCCCGCTGAAGCTGCTGATCGTCGCCCAACCCACGCGCGGGCTCGACGTCGGCTCCATGGAGTTCGTCCACCGTCGGATCGTGGCCGAGCGCGACAACGGGGCCGCCGTCGTCGTGATCTCCACCGAGCTCGACGAGGTGCTCGGCCTCGCCGACCGGATCGGCGTCATGTACCGCGGCAAGATCATCGGCGAGATGCCCGGCGGGGCCGATCCGGCCGAGATCGGGCTGCTGATGGCCGGCACGGTCCCCGACAGCGTCACGACCGACCAGGAGGTGTCCGCCCCGTGAGCGACCAGCCCGCCGAGCCAGCGGCCCAGTCGCCGGCCGTCCAGTCGGAGGCCGCCACGGCCCCGCCGCCGGAGCAGGCGCCGCCGTCCGGGCGCTTCGCCCGGCTGTGGTCGAGCAGCCTGCTGGTCACCCTGCTCGCCTTCGTGACCGCGATGCTGATCGGCGGGCTCCTGATCGCCGTCGCCGACCCGCAGACCCAGGCGGCGTCGCACTACTTCTTCCAGTACCCCTGGGACACCTTCCGCTACGGCTTCGAAGCGATCTGGCGGGGGTACGTCGCGCTCTTCCAGGGTGCGATCTTCAACTCCGACACCGCGTCGAAGGGCACCCTGGCCGGTTACCTCGGCCCGATCTCGGAGACCCTGACCAACGCCACGCCGCTGATCCTCGGCGGGCTCTCGGTGGGCCTGGCCTTCCGGGCCGGCCTGTTCAACATCGGCGGCCAGGGCCAGGTCATCATGGGTGCGGTCTTCGCCGGCTTCGTCGGCTTCCACTGGCACCTCGCGCCCGGGCTGCACCTGCTGCTCGGCATCCTCGCCGGCATGCTCGGAGGAGCCCTGTGGGGCGGCCTCGCCGGTCTGCTGAAGGCGAAGACCGGTGCGCACGAGGTGATCACCACGATCATGCTCAACTACGTCGCGCTGTACTTCCTCGCCTACCTGCTGTCGGTCAAGGGCTTCCAGGCCCCGCCGTACGGTCAGGCCATCTCCAACAAGGTCCACTCCAGCGCCCAGCTGCCGCCGCTGCTCGGGGGCAGCATGCGGGTGCACGCCGGCCTGATCCTGGCGCTGCTCGCCGCGGTCGCGGTCGGCTGGCTGATCGACCGGAGCACGCTCGGCTTCCGGCTGCGGGCGGTCGGTGCCAACCAGTTCGCCTCCCGGACGGCCGGGATGAGCGTGGAGAACAGCTACATCACGGTGATGCTGATCGCCGGAGCCCTGTGCGGCCTCGCCGGCGTCAGCCAGATCCTGGGCACCAACAGCGCGATCACCGGTGACATCGACGCCGGCATCGGCTTCGACGCGATCACCGTCGCGCTGCTCGGCCGGGCCAACGCCAAGGGCATCGTGGCCGCGGGTCTGCTGTTCGGGGCCCTGCACGCCGGCGGCACCCAGATGCAGTCGGCGACCGGCACCCCGATCGACCTGGTGCAGGTGATCCAGTCGCTGATCGTGCTGTTCATCGCCGCGCCGATGCTGGTGCGGGCGATCTGGCGGATCAAGGTCACCACGACCGGCGTCGGTGGCCAGCTGGCGAAGGGGTGGAACGGATGACGACCGCAGTGGAGCCCAACGAGGAGCTCCTGGTGGAGCGCGTGACCGTCCGGCCCCCGGTCTCGCGGGCGCAGCGCCTCGGCGCCGGCATCTCCCTGGGCGTGATCGGGCTGGTGACGATCTGGCGGTTCGGGATCGCCGGCCACCACCACCAGGACGCCAGCATCCGGCTCGGTGCGCTCAACGCGACACACGTCCCGCACTTCACCGTGCCGGCCGCCCCGATCGCCTGGGTCTGTGGCGTGCTCACCCTGCTGCTCGGCCTGCTCTGGCTCGCCGTACCGCGACGGCGCTGGTTCGGCCCGATCATGGGCGTCGGGCTCGGGCTGTTCGTGGTGGCCCTGATCTGCTGGCTGGCCTCGGCCAGCGCCTTCTCCACCTTCGACGTCGTCGGCACGCTGACCAGCACGATCCAGCTCGCCGTGCCCCTGATCCTCGGGGCCCTGTGCGGCGTGATGTGCGAGCGGTCCGCGGTGATCAACGTCGCCATCGAGGGTCAGATGCTGGCCGGTGCGTGGGCCAGCGCCCTGGTCGGCTCGCTGGTCGGGATCACGGCCGGGATGTTCGCGGGCGTCTTCGCAGGTGCGCTGATCGGGGCGATCCTGGCGGTGTTCGCGATCAGGTACATGGTCAACCAGGTCGTGCTCGGCGTCGTCCTGAACGTCTTCGCGGCCGGACTCACCGGGTTCCTCTACGACGTGTTCATGCAGACGCACACCGAGACCCTGAACTCCACGCCGATCTTCGAGGCGCACAAGGTCCCGCTGCTCGGCGACATCCCGGTGCTCGGGTCCCTGCTCTTCGACACGTACTCGATCGTCTACCTGACCTACGTCCTGATCATCGCCGTCGACGTCTGGCTGTTCCGCACCCGCTGGGGCCTGCGCACGCGCGCGGTCGGGGAGCACCCCAAGGCCGCGGACACCGTCGGCATCAACGTCCTCGCGATGCGCTACCGCAACGTGATCATCGGCGGCGCGATCGCCGGGCTCGGTGGGTCGTACTTCATCTTCCAGGTCGGCCAGTTCCAGAAGAACATCACCTCGGGCCAGGGGTTCATCGCCCTCGCCGCCCTGATCTTCGGTCGCTGGAGCCCGCGCGGTGCCGTGGCTGCGGCCCTGCTGTTCGGCTTCGCCTCGGCGATGCAGCTCACGCTGTCGATCAACGCCCCGTCGATCCCGTCCAACGTCGTCGCGATGCTGCCCTATCTGGCGACGATCGTGGCGGTGGCCGGGCTGGTCGGGAAGGTCCGGGCGCCGGCGGCCGACGGCGAGCCCTACGTCAAGGGATGACGATGTCAGACGAGTTCGACTGGGAGGCGCTGCGACAAGCCGCCGTGGAGGTGTCCCGCCGCGCCTACGCGCCGTACTCCCACTTCCAGGTGGGGGCCGCCGGCGTGGCCGACGACGGCCGCGTGCTGGTCGGCTGCAACGTGGAGAACGCCGCCTACGGTGTGACGCTGTGCGCCGAGTGCGGCCTGGTCAGCTCGCTGCACGCCACCGGTGGCGGCCGACTGACCCATGTGGTCTGCGTCAACGGTGCCGGTGACGTGATCATGCCGTGCGGCCGCTGCCGGCAGGTGCTGTGGGAGAGCGGCGGACCGGACCTGCTCCTGATGACCGCGACCGGGACACGCCGCATGGCCGAGGTGCTGCCCGACGCCTTCGGCCCCGACGACCTGGAGGCAGTCCGTGGCGCATGACGCCGTCGAGGTGATCGGTGCCAAGCGTGACCGGGGCGAGCTCAGCGACAGCCAGATCGACTGGGTGGTCGCCGCCTACACCCGCGGCGACGTCGCCGACGAGCAGATGTCGGCGCTGGCGATGGCGATCCTCCTGAACGGCATGACCCGGCGCGAGATCGGCCGCTGGACCGCCGCGATGATCGCGTCGGGGGAGCGGATGGACTTCTCGAGCCTCTCCCGCCCGACCGCCGACAAGCACTCGACCGGTGGGGTCGGCGACAAGATCACCCTGCCGCTGGCTCCGTTGGTCGCCGCGTGCGGGGTCGCCGTACCCCAGCTCAGCGGACGCGGCCTGGGCCACACCGGCGGCACCCTCGACAAGCTGGAGTCCGTGCCCGGCTGGCGGGCCGCGCTCTCCAACGACGAGATGCTGGCCCAGCTGGAGTCCGTCGGCGCGGTGATCTGTGCCGCGGGAGACGGGCTGGCGCCTGCCGACAAGAAGCTCTACGCCCTGCGCGACGTGACCGGGACCGTCCCTGCGATCCCGTTGATCGCCTCGTCGATCATGTCCAAGAAGATCGCCGAGGGCACCGGCTCGCTGGTGCTCGACGTGAAGGTCGGGACCGGTGCCTTCATGCGCACGGTCGAGGACGCGCGCGAGCTCGCCGCGACGATGGTGGCCCTGGGCACCGATGCCGGGGTCCGCACCGTCGCGCTGCTGACCGACATGTCCACCCCGCTCGGGCTGACCGCGGGCAACGCGGTCGAGGTCGCGGAGTCGGTGGAGGTGCTGGCGGGCGGCGGCCCGGCCGACGTGGTGGAGCTGACCCTCGCGCTGGCGCGGGAGATGCTGGCCGGTGCCGGGCGCGACGACGTCGACCCGGCGGACCGGCTCGCGGACGGCTCGGCGATGGACGCCTGGCGGGCGATGATCTCGGCGCAGGGGGGCGACCCCGCCGCCGAGCTGCCGACGGCCCGTGAGTCGCACGTCGTGAGCGCACCGACCTCGGGCGTGCTCACCCGGCTCGACGCGATGGCCGTCGGCCTGGCGGCCTGGCGTCTGGGCGCCGGCCGGGCCCGCAAGGAGGACCCGGTGCAGGCGGGAGCCGGCGTCGTCTGGCACGCCCGCCCCGGCGACGACGTCCGCGAGGGACAGCCGTTGTTCACCCTGCTCAGCGACGACAGCGAGCGCTTCGACCGCGCCCTGGAGGCACTCGACGGCGGGTACGACGTCGGTGACGGAACGTCGTACACCCCGACGGACCTGGTGATCGACCGGATCGGCTAGGCACCGGTCCGGGCCGCCCGAGGTCCTTGTCCTCTGGACCGAACCGATCCACCGGGCGGAGCATCGAAACAGAGGAAGGCACCGTGATCCGCACGGTGCTTGCCGTGACCGGTCGACGGTTACGAGGAGGTTCCGATGTCAACACGCCTTGCCCGCAAACTCGCTCCGGCGCTCTCGGTGCTGGTGGCGTTGAGCGCGACGTTCGCCCTGGCGCCGCCTGCCTCGGCGGCTGCGCCGTCCAACGACAACCGGGTCAACGCCACCAAGGTCCGACCTCCCGACTCGCTGACCGGCACGCTGGTCGAGGCGACGCTGGAGGCGACCAACGACTCCAGCAGCTGCGCCGGCACCGACTCGTCGGTGTGGTACCGCTTCACCGCCCCCGCCCGGGGAGCCGTCGTCGTCCAGCTCGACGCCAACGGTCAGATGGACGCCACCGTCGACGTCTACCGGCAGGTCCGCTCGAAGCTCACCTTCGTGGACTGCAACAGCACCGACGCCGCCGGTTCGACCACCCTCGAGGACGCGGGGCTCGTCCCGGGCGCCGACTACGCGATCCGGGTGGGCAACCAGACCGGTTCGGTCGCCGACACCTTCCAGCTCAAGGTGCTCGTTCCGACCGCGCCCCCGGAGCCACCGGGCCGCCACCTGCCCGACCAGGGCATCAAGAACCGGGTCGACCGGGTCCTGAACCCCGGTGACGCCTACTGGACCCGGCTGCACGCCGGCACGACCATGCGGCTCAGCCTGACCACCGACCACTGCACCTCGCTCGAGGTCTTCGGCCCGGGTACCACGGACTTCGAGAGCACCGCGCCGCTGAAGCGGCTGCCCTGTGGTGGCTACAGCCTGTTCACCCCGACCCGGACCGGCCGGCATTTCCTGGTGGTGCGGGCGGCTCGGGGTCGCGACGTGCAGCACTACCGCCTCCAGGTGGCACCCGCGCGCCTCGACGACACCACACCCGGCGTGCTGATCCACAACCACGCGGTGGTCCGGGGCCACGTCAACGGAGGCATCGACACCCGCGACCTGTACCGGTTCGACGTGACCCGGCTCAGTGCCCTGACGTTGAGTCTGTCGGGCGCGCCGACGATGACGCTGGTCCGCGATGACGGCGTGCGGATCGGGAGCGGCAACCTGATCTCCGGCCACATCCGGGCCGGCCGCTACTTCGTGGCGGTCGAGGGAGACGGGGGCTACCGCCTCGGCCTGGCGCTGAAGACGATCACGCACGCCGCGATCCTGGCCAACGGGCGGCACGTCGCCACGGTCGCTCCGGGCGCCACGGCGCGGCTGCTCCTGCGGGTGCACCCGGCAGTCGCCGGGCCCAGCCTGATCACGATCGAGCGGCTCGACCCGATCCAGGGATGGCAGTTCCTGCGCACCTTCGACCCCCGGGTCAGCAGCGGGCGGGCGTTGGTCCGCTTCCACCCGCCGACGGTCGGCCGCTACCGGATGCGCGCGGTCTACCTGGGCACCAGGGACGCAGCGCCGTCCACCACCGGGCTCGCCCGGCTGCTGGTGCAGCAGCCGCTGAGCCCGCGGAACCTCCTGGCTCCGTAGCCGAGGGTTCGAGCGCGGGGGTCGTCGTACCGGCGGCCCCCGCGTCGCGTCAGGGGAGCAGCAGCACCACGGTCTCGGCGACGCACGCGGGCTTGTCCTGGCCCTCGATCTCGATCACCTGCCTCAGGGTCAGCTGCTTGCCCGTGGGCAGGTCGGTGACCTCGCCGAGGGTGACCCGGCTGCGGATGCGCGAGCCGACCCGCACCGGGTGCGGGAAGCGGACCTTGTTCACGCCGTAGTTCAGCTTCGCGCCGGGAGTCTCGAGCGCGAAGACCTGGCTGCCGAGGAGCGGGATCAGCGACAGCGTGAGGTAGCCGTGCGCGATGGTGCCGCCGAACGGCCCGGACGCGGCGCGCTCGCGGTCCACGTGGATCCACTGGTGGTCGCCGGTGGCGTCGGCGAACTGGTCGACGCGCTCCTGGTCGATCTCGAGCCACTCGCTCAGGCCGAGCTCCTCACCGCTCATGGCGGCGAGGGTGTCGAGGTTGTCGAGGATGCGCATCCGGCGGCTCCTGGGCTGGGCGTGTGTCGGGGCGGGTCTGGGAGGATCGGCGCATGTCCGAACCTAGCCCACGCCCGTCGGTCGAACCGGCCCCCCCGAGCCGCGCCGAGATCACCCGGGCACCCAAGGTGCTGCTGCACGACCACCTCGACGGTGGCCTGCGGCCGCAGACCGTGCTGGAGCTCGCCGAGGCCGCCGGTCACACCCTGCCGGCGGACGACGCGGAGTCGCTGGGCCGCTGGTTCGCCGAGTCCGCGGACTCGGGTTCGCTGGTCCGCTATCTCGAGACCTTCGACCACACGGTCGCGGTGATGCAGACCGAGGCCGCCATCGAGCGGGTCGCCCGCGAGTGCGTGGCGGACCTGGCGGCGGACGGCGTCGTGTACGCCGAGATCCGCTACGCCCCCGAGCAGCACGTGGGCGCCGGGCTGTCGCTCGACCAGGTGGTGGCGGCGGTGCGCGCCGGCTTCGAGGCCGGGATGGCCGAGGCCGGAGGGGCCATCGTGGTCCGCCAGGTGCTGACCGCGATGCGGCACCAGGCGCGCTCCCGCGAGATCGCCGAGCTCGCGGTCACCTGGCGCGACGCAGGGGTGGTCGGCTTCGACATCGCCGGCGCCGAGGCCGGCTTCCCCCCGACCCGGCACCTCGACGCCTTCGAGTACCTCCAGCGGCAGAACTTCCACTTCACCATCCACGCCGGCGAGGCGTTCGGCCTGCCGTCCATCTGGGAGGCGATCCAGTGGTGCGGCGCGGACCGGCTGGGCCACGGCGTGCGGATCATCGACGACATCACCGTCGACGACGACGGGCAGGCGCACCTGGGCCGCCTCGCGGCGTACGTCCGTGACAAGCGCATCCCGCTCGAGCTGGCGCCCGCCTCCAACGTCCAGACCGGGGCTGCCGCCTCGATCGCCGAGCACCCGATCGGCCTGCTGACGGCGCTGCGCTTCCGGGTCACCGTCAACACCGACAACCGGCTGATGAGCCAGACGTCGATGTCGGCCGAGATGGCCGCCCTGGTCGACGCCTTCGGCTACGGGCTGCACGACCTGCGCTGGTTCACGATCAACGCGATGAAGTCCGCGTTCCTGCCGTTCGACGAGCGGCTGACGATCATCGACGACGTGATCAAGCCGGGGTACGCCGCGATGTCCGGCTCAGCCTGACGCCAGCCGACGGATCCTGGCGTCCGCCTCGGCGGGGGAGACCACCGTGCAGCCGAGGAGCTCGGCCTCGGCGATCACCCTCTGCTGGTCGCGCATCAGGGCCCAGCCCCTGCGGACCAGCACGAGCGGCGGCTTGCGGTGCTCACGCAGGTCGCGGGTGAGGCGTCGCCAGAAGGTCACCAGGGGCCGCTGGCGCAGGCAGAAGGCAGCGGCGAGGACACCACGCCCTCGGCAGTCCGCGACGATCTGCTGGGCGAAGATCCCCTCGGCCACGAAGAGCCGGGCGCCGTCGAGGGTCACCTCGTGGGTGCCGCAGGGACCGTTCCGGGCGATGTCGTAGACCGGCGCGACCGTCCGGCCGGTGCCGGCGAGCTCCGCCACCGCCCGGACGGCGTCCTGCGCGCGCCACGAGCGTGGGTCGTCCCAGTCGACGAGCCCGGCGTTCGCGCCGTGCGTGATCAGAGGCAACGCCGGGTCGTCCCCGCTCCGGTAGTAGTCGTCGAGCCTGAGCACCGGGAGGCCGGTCAGCGCGGCCAGCCGGGACTTGCCGATGCCCGACGGACCGGCCAGGACGACGGCGCGGGCGACGACCGGGGGGTGGGGCACCGCGCCATTGTGCCGGAGGGCGGGACCCCGGCGACGATCGGACCCACTTCTCCGATTCGCCTGCGGCGGCCCGCTGACCTGCAGATACTGGCAATCGGCTGTCGGGGGCCCTCGCCGTCGAACCGCACGCGACCTCGGAGAAGAGCCATGCACCTGTCGTCCCGCCGCCGCGCACCCCTCGTGGGCGCGCTCGCGCTGTCTCTGGTCGCCGCCGTCTCCGCCGCGGTGGGAACCGTCGAGGCGGCCTCGGCGAACCTCCCGACGCCTCACTCCGCGAGCCGCGGGCCGGCAGGCGCTGCGAAGACGCGCCCGATCAAGGTGCGCGTCGACCACCGCCTCTTCGGCGTGCACGACGCCAACCTGACCTCGCTGAGCCGGCCGACCACCGGCTCGATCCGGCTCTGGGACGCCGGGGTGACCTGGCAGGCGATGCAGCCGCACCCCGGGCAGATCGACTTCAGCCGTCTGGACACGATCGTGGCGGACGCCTGGGCCAACCACACCGAGGTCACCCTGGTCACCGCGATGACGCCGACCTGGGCGGCCGCGCCCGAGAACACCTTCACCGACGGCACCGAGGCCCCGAACCCCGACGACTTCGCGGCGTACGTCGGCGCGGTCATGGACCGCTACAAGAACTACGACGGCAGTGGCCGGCCCGGGATCGCGAACTACCAGGTGTGGAACGAGGCCAACATCGGCACGTTCTGGAACGGCACCCCCCAGCAGATGGCGGACCTGGTCAAGACGGAGTACGACGTGCGGGCCGCGCACGACCCGAGCGTCAAGCTGATCGGTCCGGCCCAGGTGTCCCGGCTGTCCTACCAGCGCATCTGGACCCGCGACTTCTACCGGCTCTCCGCGACCGGTGGGCTGCCGGTGTGGAAGTACCTCGACGCGATCTCGCTGAACCTCTACCCGGTCGAGACCTACCCCACGAGCTCGGGCGGCACGCGCTTCGGCACGCCGGAGGACTCGATGGCGCTGCTGGCCAGCGTGCGCGCGTACCTCGCCAAGGACGGAGTGCCGGCGTCGATGCCGATCTGGAACACCGAGGTCAACTACGGCATGGGCCGGGGTACGGCGAGCGTGCCGATCTCCGACGCGGCGCAGATCGCCAACGTGATGCGCACCTACCTGCTGAACGCGGCCCAGGGCGTGGGGCGGGTGGAGTGGTACGCCTACGACATGGGCCAGCTGCCGAGCGGCGGCACCCTGGGCAACACCCTGCTCACCGACCCGAGCAACCGCGCCGCCGGTCTGCTGACCCCGGCCGGGGCGTCGCTGGCCCGGATCGAGTCCTGGATGAACGGCACGCTGGTCGGCACCGCCACACAGCGCCCGTGCGCCACCGACACCAAGGGCACCTACACCTGCGTGATCCGCTACGCGACGGGGGTCGGCCGGGTCTACTGGAACCCCTACCGCCAGGCGAACGTCCGGCTCGTCACCTCGGCCCGCAAGCGCGTGGACGAGTTCGGAGCGGTCACGTCGGTCAAGGGCGGCCAGAAGCTCCGGGTGGGCTACATGCCCGTGCTGGTCCGGTCGACCAAGTAGCCCGCTGGGTTACGCTGCGGTCCCAGCCCACCTGGAGGAGCCCGTGTCCGTGACCCACCTGTCTCGTCGGCGCTGGTCCGCCCTCGTCCTCTGGCTCGTGACCGCTCTGGGGGTGCCCTTGAGCGCGTTCGCGCCGGCCGAGGCGAACAACGTGCGGATCGCCCACACCCTGTTCGGCGTCCACGACTCCTCCCTGCTCTCGCACAGCCACGTCCACGACGGCTCGGTCCGGCTGTGGGACGTCGGGGTGCAGTGGCGTGACATCGAGAAGTCGCCGGGCGTCTACGACTTCGCGCGACTCGACCAGCTCGTGACGGCGGCTCAGGCCGCGCACGAGAGCGTGACGATGGTGCTGGCGATGACGCCGTCGTTCTACGCACCGGCCACGCCGACCGATCCGCCGGGCAAGCTCCAGCACTTCACCGACTTCGTCTCGGCCGTGATGCACCGCTACCGCAGCTTCCACGGCAAGCGCGGCATCTCGTCGTACCAGGTCTGGAACGAGGCGAACATCTCGACGTTCTGGACCGGCTCGATGACCCAGATGGCCAAGCTCAGCAAGATCGTCCACGACGTCGGCAACCGGGTGGACCCCCAGGCGACCATCGTCAGTCCTCCGATGGTGACCCGGCTGGGCTACCAGCTGGACTGGCTGAAGAAGTTCTACGGCATGAAGCTGGGCGGCACGCCGGTGTGGAAGTTCTACGACGCGCTGGGCTTCAGCCTCTACCCGCTACCGACCTACGGCGGGCGACCCGGCGGGCCGGAGGACAGCATGCGCCAGCTCGGACAAGTCAGGAGCAGGCTGCGCAGCGACCACGTCCCGGCCAGCGTGCCGATCTGGAACACCGAGGTCAACTACGGCCTCCAGACCGGCAGCCTCGGCGGCACCCCCGCGACGCCCATCTCGAGCGCGAAACAGGCGTCGTACGTCGCCCGCACCTACCTCCTCAACGCGGCGGCCCGGGTCAAGCGGGTCTACTGGTACCGCTACGACCTGGGCGCCTTCAGCAGCGGCGCGACCCTGGCGAACACCCTGCTCTCACAGCCGGGCAGCCCGAGCGTGGTGACGCCCGCGGGCCGGGCCTTCGCACTGGTGCAGAAGTGGATGCACGGCAGCCTCGTGGGCTCCGGCTCCCATGCGCCGTGCGCCAAGGACCGCCACGGCACCTACACCTGCGTGGTCAAGGACTCCTCGGGCACCCGACGGATCTACTGGAACCCGAACCGCAAGGGGCGGGTTCGCCTGGCCAGCAGCGCGAGGCACGCCCAGACCATCCTGGGCGCGGTCAGCAAGGTGAAGGGCGGCTCCAGGCTGACCGTCAACTACCGGCCGGTGATGGTCTACCACTGACCGGGAGGGACTCAGACGCCGATCGGGTGCCAGACGGTCTTGGTCTCGAGGAACGCCGTCATCGGGCCGGTGCCCGGGTCGGCGGTCCAGTCCGGCTCCTGCACGGGGGCCCGGCGTACCCGCTTGAGGTTGTCGGCTGCCGCGACCTCGCAGGCGTGTGCCTGGTCGGGGTCGCCGGCCAGGCCGGCCAGGTCGATCGCGTTGACGTCCATGTGTGATGACAGCGTCGGCACCGTCCGGTCGAAGGCACCGGTCAGCACGTTGACCACACCGCCGGGGACGTCGGAGGTGGCGAGCACCTCGGCGAAGGTGACCGCCGCCAGCGGGCGCTCGGGGGAGGCGGCGACGACCGCCGTGTTGCCGGACACGACCACCGGTGCCACCACGCTGACCAGGCCGAGCAGGCTGGACGCGGTCGGCGCGACCACGGCGACGACCCCGGTCGGCTCGGGCGTGGACAGGTTGAAGAACGGTCCGGCCACGGGGTTGGCGTTGCCGACCACCTGGGTCAGCTTGTCGGCCCAGCCGGCGTACCAGACGAGCCGGTCGATCGCGGCGTCGACGACCTTGGTGGCGGCGGCGGTGGTGCCGCCCTCGCCCTGCCGGACGGCCTCGACGAACTGCGGGCGGCGGTCCTGCATCACCTCGGCGACCCGGTAGAGCACCTGGCCCCGGTTGTACGCCGTCCGGCCGGACCAGCCGGGGAACGCCTTGCGTGCGGCGGCGACCGCGTCGCGGGCGTCCTTGCGGGAGGCCAGGGCGACGTTCGCGACGAAGCGGCCCCGTGAGTCGTTGACGACGTAGGAGTGGCCGGACTCCGAGCGTGGGAACTCGCCGCCGATGAACAGCTTGTTGGTCTTGCGCACGTCGATGCGGGTCACTTCAGGTACCCCTCCAGGCCGTGGCGGCCGCCCTCGCGGCCGTAGCCCGACTCCTTGTAGCCGCCGAAGGGGCTGGTCGGGTCGAACTTGTTGAACGTGTTGGCCCACACGACGCCGGCCCGTAGGGAGCTGGCCATCTTCAGGATCAGCGAGCCCTTCTCGGTCCAGATCCCCGCGGAGAGGCCGTACGGCGAGTTGTTGGCCTTGGCGACCGCCTCCGCCGGGGTGCGGAAGGTCAGCACCGAGAGCACCGGACCGAAGATCTCCTCGCGGGCGATCCGGTGGGCCTGCGTGACGCCGGTGAAGATCGTCGGCGGGAACCAGAACCCGTGGTCGGGCAGCTCGCACGGGGGAGACCAGCGGCCGGCCCCCTCCTGCTCCCCGATGTCGGAGAGCTCGCGGATCTTGGCCAGCTGCTCGGCGGAGTTGATCGCGCCGATGTCGGTGTTCTTGTCGAGCGGGTCACCGAGGCGCAGGGTGGCCATCCGGCGCTTGAGACGGGCGAGCACGTCGTCGGCGACGCTCTCCTGCACCAGCAGGCGGGAGCCGGCGCAGCACACGTGGCCCTGGTTGAAGAAGATGCCGTTCACGATGCCCTCGACGGCCTGGTCGAGCGCGGCGTCCTCGAAGACGATGTTGGCGGCCTTGCCGCCGAGCTCCAGCGTCACCCGCTTCTGCGAGCCGGCGACCGCCTGCGCGATCGCCCGGCCGACCTCGGTCGAGCCGGTGAAGGCGACCTTGTCGACGTCCGGGTGCGAGACCAACGCCCGGCCGGTCTCGCCGGCGCCGGTGATGATGTTGACGACGCCGGGCGGCAGCTCGGCCTGCTGGCAGATCTCGGCGAAGAGCAGCGCGGTGAGGGGCGTGGTCTCGGCCGGCTTGAGCACGATCGTGTTGCCACAGGCCAGCGCCGGTGCGATCTTCCAGGCCAGCATCAGCAACGGGAAGTTCCAGGGGATCACCTGGGCCGCGACGCCGAGGCTCTGGCTCCCGTAGCCGGAGTACTCCAGCTTGTCGGCCCAGCCGGCGTAGTAGAAGAAGTGCGCGGCGGCGATCGGCACGTCGACGTCGCGGGTCTCCTTGATCGGCTTGCCGTTGTCGATCGACTCGAGCACCGCGAGCTCGCGCCCGCGCTCCTGGAGGATCCTCGCGATCCGGAAGAGGTACTTGGCGCGCTCCCGGCCCGGCATCCGGCCCCAGACCCGGCTGTGCGCGCGGCGAGCGGCCTTCACGGCGCGGTCGACGTCGGCGGCGTCCGCCTCGGCGACCTCGGCGAGCACCTCCTCGGTCGCGGGGCTGATCGTCTTGAAGCTGTGGCCGTGGCCGTCGACGAACTCCCCGTCCACGAACAGGCCGTACGACGGCGAGATGTCGACGATCGACCGCGACTCGAGGGCCGGGGCGTACTCGAACGGGTTGCTCTTCTTGGCCATCTCGATCAGTCCAGGGTGAAGTAGTCGGGGCCGGAGTAGCGGCCGGTCTGCATCGTGGTGCGCTGCATGAGCAGGTCGTTGAGCAGTGTCGAGGCGCCGAACCGGAACCAGTCGGGGTCCAGCCAGTCGGGGCCGGCCACCTCGTTGACCATCACGAGGTACTTGATCGCGTCCTTGCTGCTGCGGATGCCGCCGGCCGGCTTCACACCGACCATCCGCCCGGTCTGCTCGCGGAAGTCGCGGACCGCCTCGACCATCACCATGGTGACCGGCAGCGTGGCGGCCGGCTGCACCTTCCCGGTGGAGGTCTTGATGAAGTCGGCGCCGGCCATCATCGCCAGCCAGCTGGCACGTCGTACGTTGTCGTAGGTCTGGAGCTCACCGGTCTCGAAGATCACCTTGAGGTGGGCGAGGGAGCCGTCGGCCCGGGCGCAGGCCTCGCGGACCGCCACGATCTCGTCGTGGACCTGCTGGTAGCGGCCGGAGAGGAACGCACCGCGGTCGATCACCATGTCGACCTCGTCGGCGCCCGCGGCCACGGCGTCGCGCACGTCGGCCAGCTTGACGTCGAGTGCGGCCCGGCCGCTGGGGAACGCCGTCGCCACGGAGGCGACGTGGACCCCGCTGGTGCCGAGGGCCTCCTTGGCCGTCGCCACGAGGTCGGGGTAGACGCACACCGCAGCCGTGGCCGGGCAGGTGGGGTCGGCCGGGTCGGGTCGCATCGCCTTGGCGGCGAGGGCGCGTACCTTGCCGGGGGTGTCCTGGCCCTCGAGGGTGGTCAGGTCGACCATCCGGATGGCCAGGTCGATCGCGTACGCCTTGGCCGTGGTCTTGATCGAGCGGGTGCCCAGGCTCGCGGCCCGTGCCTCGGCGCCGACCTGGTCGACGCCGGGCAGGCCGTGCAGGAAGCGTCGCAACGACCGGTCGGATGCCGTGACATCGGCCCAGACGTCACGCACTGCCCCCGAGGTCGCGGCTGTGCTGCTCATCGAGCCAGCATAGAGTTGACAGTCCCGGGTGCGGAATCGAAGGGTCGAGCGACGCTCGTCCCCGCGACCCGGACGGCGTACGACGTGAGGGGGCCAGGTGGCCACGGAGGAACTGCAGCGCTTCCGACCGACCAACGGCCGCGCGATGGGCGTGCTGGGCATCGTCCTGTGCGTGGCGATAGCCGCCGTCTTCGTCACCTCGGCGTCGGCCGCCACGGCGGTCCCGGCCACCCTGGCCTGTGCCGCGGCGGGCGTGCTGATCTGGGCCGCGATGCTGCGACCCAGCGTCTCCGCGACCTCCGACGAGCTGCGGATGCGGACCATGTTCGAGACCGTCGAGATCCCCCTCGCGTCCATCGACACGGTGCTGGTCCGGCGCTACCTGCTGATCCGGTCGGGCGGCCGCAAGTACATCTGCCCCGCGATCAGCCGGTCGCTGCGCAAGACCGTCCGCTCGGAGATGAAGTGGAACGGCGGCGGGGGAGGCAACCTGCTCATGCCGGGGGTCGCGGCTGACGGCGGCAGCCGCAGCTCCGTCGCGCAGGACGCCGGCGCCCAGCAGGACATGGCCTATCCCGACTTCGTCGAGCAGCAGATTCAGCACCTCGCGCGCACCGACCGGGCCCGGCTGGGCATCGAGGAGCGCTCGGAGGAGGAGTACGAGCTGGGCTCCCGGGCCGTGCGCCGGCCGGCCTGGATCGAGATCATCGCGCTGGCCGCGCTGGTGGTGGCGTTCGTGGTGTCGCTGGTCCTCTGAGGTCGGCCTCCCTCAGATGCCGGCCGCGGCCCTGATGTCGTCGCGCAGCGCGTCGAGCCTGGCCGCCGCAGAGATCCGGGCGGCGTCGACCCCGGCGTCCTCGTCGACCGGGACGACGACCTCGAGGTAGCACTTGAGCTTGGGCTCGGTGCCGCTCGGGCGGACGATCACCCGTGCCCGGTCGGCGAGCCGGTAGCGCAGGCCATCGGTGGGGGGCAGCGCGGAGGACCCCTCGGCGAGGTCGTCGACCGCCTGGACCGCCAGGCCGCCCAGGGCGGTGGGCGGTGTCGCCCGCAACCGCTGCATGGCTGCCCCGATCTCGGCCAGGTCGGTGACCCGCACCGATGCCTGGTCGGTGGCGTGCAGGCCGTGCGCCAGCGCCAGGTCGTCGAGCACGTCGACCAGGGTGCGTCCTTGTGCCTTCTCCGCGGCTGCCAGCTCGCAGAGCATCAGCAGGGCCGAGACGCCGTCCTTGTCCTTGACGTGCTCGGGGTCGACGCAGTAGCCCAGCGCCTCCTCGTAGCCGAAGGCCAGGCCCTCGACCTTGCTGATCCACTTGAACCCGGTCAGGGTCTCCGCGAAGGGCTGCCCGGCGGCTGCGGCCATCGAGGACAGCAGGGTCGAGGAGACGATCGAGCAGGCGTAGGTGCCGGTCCGGCCGGTGGTCAGCAGGTGGTGGGCGAGCAGTGCCCCCACCTCGTCGCCGCGGAGCATCCGCCACCCGTGCGGGCCGGCGACCGCGGCCGCGCAACGGTCGGCGTCCGGGTCGTTGGCGACCACGAGGTCGACGTCCTTCTCGCGGGCCAGGGCCAGGGCCAGGTCCATCGCGCCCGGCTCCTCCGGGTTGGGGAAGGCGACGGTGGGGAAGTCGGGGTCGGGCTGCTCCTGCTGCTCCACGACGTACGGCGCGTCGAAGCCGGCCGTCTCCAGCACCTGCGCGACCGAGGTGCCGCCGACCCCGTGCAAGGGGGTGTAGACCAGCCGCAGGTCGCGAGGGCCGTCGCCGGCGAGCGAGGCCACCGTGTCGAGGTAGGTGTCGACGATGCCCTCGTCGAGCACCTTCCAGCCGCTGCCCCGCGGCACCTCGGACAGGGCGCCGACCGCAGCGATCCGGTCGGCGATGTCGGCGTCCGCCGGCGGGACGATCTGACTGCCGTCGCCGAGGTAGACCTTGTAGCCGTTGTCGCGGGGCGGGTTGTGGCTGGCGGTCACCATCACCCCCGCCACGCAGCCCAGCTCGCGGATCGCGAAGGCCAGCAGTGGGGTCGGCAGCGGCCGGGGGAGCAGCAGCGCCCGGATGCCGGCGCCCTCCATCACCTCCGCGGTGTCGCGGGCGAAGACGTCGGAGTTGTGGCGGGCGTCGTAGCCGATCACCACGGACGCCTCGCGCGGGGCGCCCTGCTCGTGGAGGTACGCCGCCAGGCCGGCCGCGGCGCGGATCACGACCACGCGGTTCATCCGGTTGGAGCCGGCCCCCAGCTCGCCACGCAACCCGGCCGTCCCGAACTCCAGCGTCCCGTCGAACCGGTCGGCCAGGTCGGTCGTGCCGCCGCCGCCGCTCACCCGCTCCAGCACCGCGTCGAGCTCGGCGCGGGTCTCCGGATCGGGGTCCTCCGCGGCCCAGGCCCGGGCCCGGGCGATCAGCTGTGCTGCGTCGGTGTCGTCCACCCCGGCAGGCTAGTGGTGCTGGGGCATGATCGGCAGATGACCCGATCGCTGCCGCCTCCGGACGGAGCCGACCGGCCGGTGGCCGAGCGGATCCGGCAGCTCGACGGCCTGCTGGGCCGGGACCGGTTCGCCGGGGTGTGCTGCGACCTGCTGGCCGGCGCCGACCGCACGTCGTACGCCCAGGAGCTGCGGTACCTCGCCGGCAACGCCTTCGGAGACGGTGACGTCCCCGACCCCGTGTCATGGCAGGACTACTGGCTCCGGACGTGGGGTGCCCGCGGTCTGCTCCACTGCTGGAGCGACCGGGCCACCGATGCCGTGGTGGCCGGGCTGGACGACGAGCACTACCGGCCGGCCGAGATGTGCCTCAAGGTGTCGGCCAAGTACGACGTGGCCGGCACCGGCCCCGGGGCCGCCCGGCTCGCGACGCACGACCTGCCGCGGGTCCGGAGCCAGGCGGTGCGCACCCTCGGCTTCGTCGGCGACACCGAGCACGTCGCGGTCGTCCGGGCAGCGCTCGACGACGCCGACCCGGTGGTCGGCGCGCAGGCGAGGCGGGCCTGGGCCCGGATGGCCCGTCGGCTCGACCTGCCTGCCCTCGACCCGGAGCGGTTCACCTAGGGTCGGCCGCATGCCGACGAAGAGCCAGGAGCGCCGGACTCAGCTGATCATCGACACCCTGGGGAACGCGTTCGCGCCCCTCATGGAGGCCGACCCGCCCGCGTTCCGGGCGAAGTACCGCAAGATGGCCAGGGACCCGCACGCCTTCTTCCGGGGTACGGCGTGCCTCTTCGACGCCGACGTCACCGCGCTGGACGACCCGTTCGTGGACGAGCGCTGCTCGCGGATCTGGATCCACGGCGACCTGCACGTGGAGAACTTCGGCACCTACCTCAGCTCCGAGGGCACCCTCGTCTTCGACGTCAACGACTTCGACGAGGCCTACCTCGGTCACTTCACGTGGGACCTGATGAGGTTCGCGGCCAGCCTGGCGCTGACCGGCTGGCAGAAGGCGCTGCCCGAGGACGACGTACGACGCCTGGTCGCGCGCTACGTCCGCGCGTACCTCCAGCAGATCAACCACTACCTCGGCACCGACGACGACACCGACTTCGCCCTCGACCTCGCGACCGCCACCGGCCCCGTCCTCGAGGCGCTGGTGGACGCCCGGCTGATCCGCCGGGCCGACCTCCTCGACCAGCTGACGTTCGTCGACGACGGCGTCCGGCAGTTCCAGGTGGACGCCTCCGTGCGTCGTCTCTCGCGTGCCGAGCACGGCAGGGTGCGCCGGGCCTTCGACGCCTACCTGGACACGATCCCGGACTCCAAGCGCTTCGACCGCGACCTGTTCTACGACGTGCGCGACATCGTCGGGAAGTCCGGCTTCGGGATCGGCAGCGCCGGCCTGCCGGCGTACAACGTGCTGGTCGAGGGCTACAGCCAGGCGCTCGACAACGACGTGGTGCTGTCGATGAAGCAGGCCAACGTGCCCGCCCTGAGCCGCTTCGTCGACTCCGCCGAGATCGACGGCTACTTCCAGCACGAGGGCCAGCGGACCGTGGTCAGCCAGCGCGCCCTGCAGGCGCACACCGACCCGCTGCTCGGCTACACCGAGATCGGCGGCACCGGTTACGTCGTCTCGGAGATCTCGCCGTACGAGGTCGACCTCGACTGGGGCGGGATCAACGAGCCCGAGGAGATCGCGGAAGTGGTCGACCAGCTCGGCCGGGCGACCGCCAAGATCCACTGCGCCTCCGACGAGGACAGCGAGCAGGACCTCGTCGACTTCCAGGTCGAGCAGGCGATCGCCGACTGCCTCGACGGCCGGCGCAAGGAGTTCACCGAGCACGTCGTCGCCTTCGCGCTGGAGTACGCCGTCCGCGTGCGCCAGGACCACGCGCTCTTCGTCGACGCCTTCCGCGAGGCCAGGATCGGGATCAGCGCGACATAGGTCCCGCTGCGTGGTCTCGACTCCGCTCGACCACCGGCTGCTCAGATCCTCGGGACGATCCGGGTCAGCAGGTCGCCCATCCGGCCGGCCGCGGCCCGGCCCGTCTCGAGGACCTCGGCATGGTCCAGCGGCTCACCGGAGATCCCGGCCGCGAGGTTGGTGACCAGCGAGATGCCGAGCACCTCCAGGCCGGCCTCGCGGGCGGCGATGGCCTCCAGGGTGGTGCTCATCCCGACCAGGTCGCCGCCGATCCGGCGCACCATCTCGATCTCGGCGGGGGTCTCGTAGTGGGGCCCGGGGAACTGGACGTAGACACCCTCGTCCAGGGTAGGGTCGACCTCGCGGCACAGGGCGCGGAGGCGGCTGGAGTAGAGGTCGGTGAGGTCGACGAAGTGGGCGCCCTCGATCGGCGAGCGAGCCGTCAGGTTGATGTGGTCGCGGATCAGCACCGGCGTGCCGGGCGGCCACGCCTCGTTCAGCCCGCCACAGCCGTTGGTCAGCACGATCGCCCGGCAACCGGCGGCGGCAGCGGTCCGGACCGGGTGCACGACCGCGGCGACGCCCTTGCCCTCGTAGTAGTGGGTTCGGCTCAGGAACACCAGCAGCTGCCGGTCGCCGGACCTGATGCTGCGGATCCGGCCCGAGTGACCCGCCACGGCCGCTGCCGAGAAGCCCGGCAGCTCGGTGGTCGCGATGTCCGCGGTCGCCTCGCCGAGGGACTCGACGGCGGGCAACCAGCCCGAGCCGAGCACGAGCGCGATGTCGTGGTGGTCGACCCCGGTCAGCCGGGCGAGCTGGTCGGCTGCCTGCTGGGCGAGCTCGGTTGCGGTCACGAGAGGTGAGCGTAGGTGGTCTCGACTCCGCTCGACCACCGGCAGGGTCAGCCGCCGATGGAGCGACACGGGCGGAGCCGGAGCCGGGCCACGTAGTCGTCGGGCGCGTCGGCGGCCTCGGCGGCCTCGGCGATCACCCCGAGGTACGACGCGCTGGGCAGGCCGCCCTCGAACGCGTCGAGCACGTAGGTCCAGACCAGCAGCTCGCCGGTCAGCGTGGACACCCTGACCTTGGTCTTGCGGTAGAGCCCGGTCTCGGTGGACTCCCAGCCGTCGAGGGCCGACTCGTCCTCTCGCGACACGTCGTACACGGCGACGAAGACCTGCTCGATCGGGTCCTCGACGATCGTGGAGAGGGCGCCGTCCCAGCCGAGGTCCTCGCCACCGAACGTGAGCCGCCAGCCCGTGAGCCAGCCGGTGGTCTGGAGCGGGGAGTGCGGGCAACGGCGGCCCATCCGCTCCGGGTCGAGGTTCGACGCGTAGGCGGCGTAGAGGGGCACGGCGACAGGTTAGTGGGTTCCCCTAGGCTGGACGGGTGAGCGAGACCAACCACTTCGATGTCATCGTCCTCGGCGCCGGCCCCGGCGGCTACGTCGCTGCGATCCGGGCCGCCCAGCTCGGCCGGACCGCCGCGGTGATCGAGAAGAAGTACTGGGGCGGTGTCTGCCTCAACGTCGGCTGCATCCCGTCCAAGGCACTCCTCCGCAACGCCGAGCTCGCGCACGTGCTGACCCACGAGAAGGACGTCTTCGGGATCTCCGGCGAGGCCACGATGGCGTACGGCGCGACGCACGAGCGCTCGCGGAAGGTGAGCGCCGGCATCGTCAAGGGCGTCCACTTCCTGATGAAGAAGAACAAGATCACCGAGATCGACGGCTGGGGCACCCTGCGGGCACGCGAGGGCGACGGCCCCGGCTCGATCGACGTGGAGCTGAACGACGGCTCCACCGCGACCTATACCTACGACGACCTGATCATCGGGACCGGGGCGACCACCCGGCTGGTGCCGGGGACGGTCCTCAGCGAGCGGGTCGTGACCTACGAGGAGCAGATCCTCGACCCGGAGCTGCCGGGCTCGGTGATCATCGCCGGCTCGGGGGCGATCGGCGTGGAGTTCGCCTACGTGATGGCCAACTTCGGGGTCGATGTGACGATCGTGGAGTTCCTCGACCGGATGGTGCCGACCGAGGACGCCGACGTCTCCAAGGAGCTGCTCAAGCACTACAAGAAGCTCGGCGTGAAGGTGCTGCTGGGCACCAAGGTCGAGTCGATCGAGGACCGCGGCGCCGAGTCGGGCGAGCCGGTCAAGGTGACGGTCTCGACAGGCTCGACCAACGGGGGAGACGCGACGTCCCAGGTGCTCGAGGCCGACAAGGTGCTCCAGGCGATCGGCTTCGCGCCGCGGCTCGAGGGCTACGGTCTCGAGGCGCTCGGGGTCGCGACCGAGCGCGGTGCGATCGTCATCGACGACTTCTGCCGCACCAACGTCGACCACGTCTACGCGATCGGTGACGTCACCGGCAAGCTGATGCTGGCCCACGTCGCCGAGGCGATGGGAATCGTGGCCGCCGAGACGATCGCCGGGGCGGAGACGATGCCGGTCGCCTACGACTTCGTCCCGCGCGCGACGTACTGCCAGCCCCAGATCGCCTCCTTCGGCTACACCGAGGCGCAGGCGAAGGAGAAGGGGTACGACGTCAAGACCGCCTCCTTCCCCTTCTCGGCCAACGGCAAGGCCCAGGGCCTCGGCGAGGCTGTCGGCTTCGTCAAGGTGGTGGCCGACGCGCAGTACAACGAGATCCTCGGCGCCCACCTGATCGGGCCCGACGTCACCGAGCTGCTGCCGGTGCTCACCCTGGCCCAGAAGTGGGACCTCACCGCCGACGAGGTGGCGCGCAACGTCTTCGCCCACCCGACCCTCACCGAGGCCGTCAAGGAAGCCGTGCACGGCATCGCCGGGCACATGGTCAACCTCTGAGGTGATCCGCGGGCCGGCCCGGTCAGGATGGCTCAGGCTGGCGCGGTGAGGTGGCGGCGTGCGCGGTCCACGACCTCGGTCGGGCCGAGCACCACCACCAGCCGACCTTCCCAGCCGCCGTGCTCGGGGGCCAGGAGGGTGTCGATCGCGTGGTCGACCGCGCCCTCGAGGCGCTCCACCGTGAAGACGAAGTCCTGCCCGAAGCCCAGCTCCTCCAGCGCGCGCATGGCCAGGTCCTGCCCGGGGACCGGCTTCACGATGGTGAGCGAGTCGAAGCACACGATCTCCTGGAGGGCCGGCCGCAGCGCCGCCAGGATCTCCGGGAGGTCCGGACCCAGATCGGCCGAGATCACGCCGACGAAGGGCTTGGGCCGCGTGGCGAACAGCTCTCGGGCTGCGCGCGCGGCATCCGCGGCCGCCGTCACCTCCACCAGTGCGACCTGGCTCCACCGACCATCCCGGGCGACGTCGACCAGATCGACCTCCGGGGTGCTCATGCCTCGACTGTAGGGCCAGGACGCCTTGCCGAGTCGTACATGGATGAGCCCAGGTGGACTCATCTACGTACGAGCACCGAGGCGATCGCGGGGGCCAGACCTCTCAGAGCGGCTGGTCCCGACCTCCCTCCACAGGCTTGTCGACGGGGCCGACGTGCGGGTGGACGAGCCGCGAGCGTCCCCGCGGGTGTGGATCACCCAGCGAGAAGCGGCCCTCGTGCTCGCCGAGCTCGGACTGGCCCGGGCCCAGGCTCGGCACCTGCTCGCCGCCCGGGCTCTGGCTCGCCGCCGCGGAGGGACGATGGCTGCCGACCGGCCGAGGACGACCCTGGGTGATCTGGGAGCCCATCGGGAGGCAGGCGACAGCCCTGCAAGAATGACCGCATGCCGACCCCCACCGCCCGCGTCGTGATCGTGGGCGGGGGGCCGGGTGGCTACGAGTCGGGCCTGGTGGCCGCCCAGCTGGGCGCCGAGGTCACGATCGTCGACACCGAGGGCCTCGGTGGGTCTGCGGTGCTCACCGACTGCGTGCCGAGCAAGACCCTGATCGCGACCGCGGAACTGATGACCGATGTCGCCGGTGCCACCGAGCTCGGCGTCAACCTGGGGACGCGCGCGAACTCCGCCGACGTCCACGTCGACCTGGCGCGGGTCAACGCCCGGGTCAAGCAGATCGCCTCGGACCAGTCCGACGACATCGCGCGCCGGCTGGAGAAGGAGGGCGTGCACGTCGTCCGGGGCCGGGGCCGGCTGGAGGGCCCGGACGCGGTCGTGGTCACCGACGCCGACGGTGAGCCGACCACGATCCCGGCCGACGCCGTACTCCTCGCCACGGGGGCCGCGCCCCGCACGGTGCCCGAGGCGCAGCCGGACGGCGAGCGGATCCTGACCTGGGAGCAGGTCTACGACCTGACCGAGCTGCCGAGCCATCTGGTCGTGGTGGGCTCGGGCGTGACCGGGGCGGAGTTCGCCAGCGCCTACCTGGCCCTCGGCGCGGAGGTGACCCTCGTCTCCAGCCGCGACCGGGTGCTTCCCGGCGAGGACGCCGACGCCGCTGCGGTGCTCGAGGAGGTGCTGACCCGGCGCGGCATGCACGTGCTCTCCCGCTCCCGGATGGCCTCGGTGACCCGGACCGGCGACACCGTCACCGTCGCGCTGACCGACGGCCGCACCGTGACGGGCTCCCACTGCATCCTGGCCCTCGGCTCGGTGCCCAACACCCGGGATCTCGGGCTCGAGACCGCCGGGGTGGCCATCGACCAGGCCGGGTTCATCACCGTCGACCGGGTGTCGAGGACCTCCGCCCGGGGCGTGTACGCCGCCGGCGACTGCACGGGGGTGCTGATGCTGGCCAGCGTCGCGGCGATGCAGGGCCGGATCGCGATGTGGCACTTCCTCGGTGACGCTGTCGCCCCGCTGGACCTCAAGACGGTCTCGTCCAACGTCTTCACCGCCCCCGAGATCGCCACCGTCGGCTGGTCCCAGGAGGAGGTCGACGCCGGGGAGATCGAGGTGCGCGCGGTCACCCTGCCGCTGGCCGGCAACGCCCGGGCCAAGATGCAGGGTGTGCACGACGGCTTCGTGAAGCTGTTCTGTCGACCCGGCACCGGCATCGTCGTCGGCGGCGTGGTCGTCGCGCCGCGCGCCTCCGAGCTGATCCACCCGGTCTCGATCGCGGTCGCGGAGTCGCTCACCGCCGACCAGCTGGCCCAGGCGTTCACCGTCTACCCGTCCATGAGCGGATCGGTCGCCGAGGCCGCCCGCAGGTTGCATCGCGTCTGACTTCGTGATGCCCTAACGCATCATGAGCACCCTCCGTCACACGTCCATCGCGGCCACCGGCCTGGCCGGCCTGCTGGCGCTGTCCGGGGCCGGGCTCGGCCACGCAACCGCCGCCGCGACCTCGACGCCCGCCCTCCAGGTGCCCGACAACGCCGTGATCACCATCGACGGCCGGGGCTTCGGGCACGGCCACGGCCTCAGCCAGTACGGCGCGGAGGGGGCGGCCCGCCAGGGGCTCAGCGCGCGGAAGATCCTGCACTTCTACTACCCGGGCACCCGCAGCGGCCAGCAGTCGGGACGGGTCCGGGTGCTGATCACCGCGGGCATCGGGAAGCCCACCATCGTGCTGGCCGGGCCTGGGCTGAAGGTGCACGACCTCCAGAAGGGGACCACCACCCCGGTCCCGACCCGAGGCCCGGCCGCCCGGGCGACCCAGTGGCGGATGGCGGGTGACGGTGCAGGCGGCACGGCGGTCTCCTACCGCACCGGCGCGTGGCACGTGTGGCGCACCCTGCCGGGCAACGGCGAGTTCCGGTCCGCCCGCGCTGCCTTGACCCTCGTCGTCGGCGGCAGCCGGACCAGCTACCGCGGCACCTTGCAGTCGCTGGCGCCGGTCAGCAAGGCCACCCACCGGATCACCGTGAACCGGGTCTCGCTCGAGGGCTACGTGCGCGGCGTCGTACCCCGGGAGATGCCGACGTCGTGGCACCAGGCCGCGCTCCAGGCCCAGGCGGTCGCCGCCCGGACCTACGCCGCGTTCGAGGCGGTCAACCCCTACGACACCCGGTTCAACCTGTGTGACACCAGCAGCTGCCAGGTCTACGGCGGGCTCTCCGCGGAGAACCCTCGCACCGGCAAGGCGGTCACCAGGACCGCCGGGCAGGTGCGCCTCTTCCACGGGCAGCCGGCGTTCACCCAGTTCTCGTCCAGCAACGGCGGCTGGACCTCCGACGGCGGGCAGCCCTACCTCAGCGCCGAGAAGGACCCGTACGACGGGTGGCCCGGCAACCTGGTGCACACCTGGAGCACCGCGGTGACGTCCCGGTCGATCGAGAAGGCGTTCCCCGGTGTGGGCAACCTCCGGTCGATCGCGGTCACCCAGCGAGACGGCAACGGCCAGTGGGGTGGCCGCGTCGAGGTGATGAACCTGCGGGGCAGCAAACGGAACCTCGTGGTCAGCGGTGACGACTTCCGCAGCGCCCTCGGGCTCCGCTCCACCTGGTTCGACCTGGCCAAGGCCGCCGCCGGCTGATCCCGACCGATGGTCGAGCGGCGTCGAGAACGCTCCGGTGACCCATCGACCTGAACGACCGTTCAGGCTAGGGTGGGCCCGCCATGATGATGAAGACGACGCCCTTCTACCCGCGGTTGAACGAGCTGAACCAGACCGGTCTGTACGGCCACTGGTCCGGCTACCTCTCGGCGCCGCGCTACGACCTCTCCGCCAAGCACGAGTACTTCGCGGTCCGGAACTCCGCGGGGTTCTTCGACAGCTCGCCGCTGTACAAGTACCGCGTCACCGGGCCCGACTCGGAGCGCTTCCTGGCCGGCGTGATGACCCGCGACGTACGCCGGTGTCGGCCCGGCCAGGCGATGTACACCGTCTGGTGCGACGAGGCCGGCTACGTCCTCGAGGACGGCGTGGTCTTCCGGCACGCCGACGACGACTGGCTGCTCACCTCCGTCGAGCCCAACCTCGGCTTCCTCGACTCGCTGGTGGGCCGGCTGCGGGTGTCGGTCGAGGACGTCAGCGCGGACTACGGCGTCCTGGCGGTGCAGGGGCCCCGCTCGCGGGCGATCCTCGCGAAGCTGGCCCCCGAGGTGGACGACCTCGCCTACTTCGGGCTCACCCCGGCCAAGATCGGGAGTGCGCCGGTCACGATCTCGCGCACCGGCTACTCCGGTGACCTCGGCTTCGAGGTTTTCGTCGAGGCCGACGACGCCCTGGGGGTCCTCGACAAGGTCATCCAGGCCGGCGACGGGCAGGGCTTCCGTCCGTTCGGCGAGGACGCGCTCAACATGGTCCGGATCGAGGCCGGTCTGTCCCTGATCGGTGTCGAGTTCACCTCGGCCCGGTACGCCTTCACCGACGCCGAGCGGTTCACGCCGAAGGAGCTCGGCTTCGGCTGGATGCTGGGCAAGGACGGTGCGGCGCTGGGGGAGGGCCGCCCGTTCATCGGTCGCCGCGCGATCGAGCGCGAGCTGCGCGACGGCACGTCGCGGTGGGCGACGGTCGGACTGTGGGTCGACTGGCAGGAGTTCGAGCGGCTCCACCTCGAGCGGGGCCTGGTCGTGCCCAAGGACGAGAACCCGGTCCCGTGGGAGTCGATGCTCTACGGCGGGGCGGCGCGCGACGAGCGGGTCGGCTACGCCACCAGCCTGATGTACTCCCCGGTGCTCCAGCGTCACATCGGGATCGCGCGGGTGCTGCCCGAGTACGCCGCGAAGGGGTCGACCGTGCACCTGGAGATCACCGTGGACCACGAGTACCTCACCGTGCCGGCCACCACCGACCGGATGCCGCTCTACAACCCCGCGCGCAAGACCGGCTCCACCGTCGAGCTGGCCCCGATCTCTCATCGAATGGAGCAGTGAATGCCCAGCGCTGGCAGCAACACCTATGACGCGATCGTCGTCGGCGGAGGCCACAACGGCCTGACCAACGCGGCGTACCTCGCGAAGTCGGGGCTGAACGTGCTCGTCCTGGAGCGCCGTGGGTTCGTCGGCGGTGCCGCGATCACCGAGGAGCTGCACCCGGGCTTCTCGTTCACGACGTTCTCCTACGCCCTGAGCCTGCTGCGGCCGGAGATCATCCAGGAGCTGGAGCTGGTCAAGCACGGCTTCATGCCGTTGCTGATGCCGACCCACTTCGCGCCGATGGACGACGGCGACTACCTCCTGCTGACCGAGGACGAGCAGTTCAACGACCAGGAGATCGCCCGGCACAGCAAGCGCGACGTGGACGGCTACCACCGCTGGGAGCACGACCTGGAGAAGGTCATCCAGCTGGCGATGCCGATGTTCAACGCCGCCCCTCCCGACATCTTCAGCGACGACCCCGCCGACCAGGCCGACGTGGCCTGGATGATGAAGCAGCTGCGCGGGGCGGACCGGAAGACCCTGCACGACCTGGTCCGGTTCCTGACCGGTAGCTGTGCAGACCTGATGGACGACTACTTCGAGTCCGACATCGTGAAGTCCGCGATCGCGTCGTCGGGGATCATCGGCAACAAGGTCGGACCGATGTCGCAGGGTTCGGGCCTGGTGCTGCTCTACCACCTGATGGGGGAACAGGACGGCCAGCACGGAGCCTGGGGCTTCCACAAGGGCGGCAACGGCGGCTTCACCCAGGTGCTGCAACGCGCCGCGGAGTCGTTCGGCACGACCGTGCGGCTGGAGGCGCCGGTCGACCACGTGATCGTCAAGGACGGCCGGGCGACCGGCGTCGTGCTGACCGACGGCACCGAGTTCACGGCCCCGATCGTGGTCAGCGCCCTCGACCCGCGCCGCACGTTCACCGAGCTGGTCGACCCGCGCGAGCTGCCCAGCGACCTGGTCGAGGCGATCGACCGCTACCGCTTCCAGGGCACCTCGGCGAAGGTCAACTTCGCCCTCGACGACCTCCCCGTCTATCCCGCGCTCAAGGGCCGGATCGACCACTTCGGCGGCTTCGTGAACATCGGCCCGTCGCTGGAGTACCTCGAGCGCGCGTACGACGACGCGAAGTACGGCTGGTACTCCCGGCTGCCCTACATCGACGGCGCGATCCAGTCAGTGGTGGACCCCGACATGGCCCCGCCGGGCAAGCACGTGATGAGCTGCTTCATCCAGTACGCGCCGTACGAGCTCAAGGGCAGCGACTGGGACACCGAGCGGGAGCCCTTCGGCGACACCGTGCAGGCGGTGCTGGAGACGCACTTCCCCGGCTTCGGCGACCTGGTGCTGCACCGCGAGGTGGTCACGCCGCTCGACATCGAGCGCGTGGCCGGGCTGACCGAGGGCAACATCTTCCACGGAGAGTTCCTGGCTCCGCAGATGTACTTCATGCGGCCGGCCCCGGGCTACGCGCGCTACAACACCTCGATCGACGGCTACTACCAGTGCGGCTCCGGCACCCACCCGGGCGGCTGCGTCACCGGCGGCCCGGGCAAGCTCGCGGCCCAGCGGATCCTGGCCGACCGGGCCCGCTGAGCAAGGGCCCTCAGACGAGGAACTGGTCGAGCAGGCCCGGCTGGGCGGTGCTGGCCAGGGCGGTCGCGTCGGGCGCGGGGATGTCGAGCACCCGGACCCGCTGCCGGCCGCCGGCGGTGGTCGCGGTGAGGTCGGTCAGGCCGGCGCGGCGCTGGAACCACGTGGCGCGCAGGTTCCAGCCGATCACGGACGGCGTGGCCAGCGCCTCCCGACGACGGTCGAGGCTGCCCGAGCGGGCGACGAGGTGACCGTCGACCAGCGCGTGGCCCAGGCCACGGACGCGGTCGATCGCGAGCGCGAGGCCGACGACCACCAGGGCGGTCGGCGCCCCGAGGGTGAACCACCCCGACACCTCGCGGGTCAGGACCACACAGACGGCGGCGACCGCGGCGGCGGGCACCAGCGCCCGGACCCAGCGCCGGCGTACGGCCAGGGGTCCGTGCCGGCGCAGCGGGCCGAACACAGGCCCGGGGACGCCGAGCACCTCCACGGCCACCCGGTCGACCTCGGTCCGCGGTGCCGGTGGCACGAGGAGCGACGAGCCGGCCTGCTTCTTGCCGAGCCCGGTCACGATCGCGGACAGGCGCCCACCGCCGGCCAGCCGCAGCCCGATCGGCTCGCCGACGGTCACTCCGCTCACCCGGGCGTCGTCCAGGCTGGTCTCCCGGGTGGTGAAGAGACCCCGTCGCAGGTGCCACGAGCCGTCCCGCCGGCTGGTCGGAAGCGCCCCGGTCGGGACGTGGGACAGCACGAAGCCGAAGTTGGTGACGACGTAGCCGACGATCGACAGCACGCACAGCACCACCAGCACGCCGACGACCCCGCCCACGATCAGCAGCGCGAGACCCGCGCGCGCCACTTGGTCGGTGTTGACGCGCGGCGAGATCTGCAGCGTGTGCATCGCCTGGGTCACGAAGCCGAGGGCCGCGCCGGCGATGACCAGGCCCGAGGTCGTGAGCGGCGCGAAGCGCACCCACGACGGGTCCAGCCGGAGTACGACGCGTGCCGGGGCCTCTGGCGGGGCGTCGGGGTCGGCGGACGGCGACACCCGGAGCAGCGTGCTGCGCAGCTGCTCGGCCGCGACCTGCGACAGCCCGTCCAGGACCAGCCGCTCGTCACCCTTGATCGAGGAGCTCCCGGTCCCGATCCGCACCGTGACCAGCCCGAGCAGCCGGTGGATCGGCGAGGCACTCAGGTCGACGGTCCGGACCCGGTCCAGCGGCGTGGAGAGCACCTGCTTGTTGACCAGCCCGTGCCGCAGCTCGACCCGCCCCTCGGCGATCCGGTAGGTCGTGGTCACGTAGCGCAGCAGGCCGAGCACGATCGGGATGCCCACCCCGACCAGCCCCCAGGGGCCCTCGGTGGACCCGGAGCGGCCGAAGAACACCAGCGCGATCACGATCGGCAGGAAGCGACCGAGCTCCTTGACCGGGTGGACCATCAGCATCCGGCGGTCGAGCCGCTGCCAGTCCGCAGCCTCGGCGGAGCCGCCCTCGCGACCCGGCGTCACGTCGGTGTCACGTGGCGTCGCCCGGCACCGAGTCGGCCATCCGGGTCAGGTCGGCCACGATCGCGACCGCCCGCAACCGGTCGAGCCCCTCGATGGTCAGGGCTCCGGCCGACGACGCGGTGGTGACTCGCACGGTCGCCAGCCCGAACAGCCGCGCGACCGCACCCTCGCGGTGGTCGACGGTCTGCACCCGCGACATCGGCGCGATCCGCCGCTCCCGGGCCCACCAGCCGGTCTGGGTGTAGACCGCGGTGTCGGTGACCTCCCACCGGTGCACGAGGTAGCGCCACTGCGGCACCAGGACGGCGTACGCCAGCAGCCCGGCGCCGAGCGACACGAGCACCCAGGTCGGGATGGTCCACCAGTCCCACGGCCCGCTGGTCATCACCAGGAACGCCATCAGCACCGCCGCGCGCAGGGCGTCGGTGCAGAACCACATCAGCCGCGCCTTCGGGCTGACCCGCTCGCTCGGCGCCCGGAGCTCCATCAGTCCTTGAGCTCGCAGACGACGGCTCCGTTGGTGACCGTGGCTCCGACCTCCGCCTGCAGGCCGGTGACCGTGCCCGCCTTGTGCGCCTTGAGCGGCTGCTCCATCTTCATCGCCTCCAGGACCACGATCACGTCGCCCTCGGCGACCGCCTGGCCCTCCTCGACGGCGACCTTCACGATCGTGCCCTGCATCGGGCTGGTCACCGAGTCGCCGCTCGCGGCCGCGCCGGCCCGCTTCGCCGACGACCGCTTGGGCTTGCGGGCGCCGCCACCGGAGCCGGCGCTCCCGACCGAGCCGAGGCCACCGGGGAGCGACACCTCGATCCGCCGGCCACCGACCTCGACCACGACGGTCTGCCGCTCGTCGGGGTCGGCGCCGTCGGCGACGGCTCCGGCGTACGGCGTGATCCGGTTGTCGAACTCGGTCTCGATCCACGACGTGTAGACGGAGAAGTGACCGTCGGTGTCGGTGCCCTCGCCGACGAACGCCGGGTCGTCGACCACCGCGCGGTGGAACGGGATCACCGTCGGCATCCCGTCGACCACGAACTCCGCCAACGCCCGGCGCGCGCGCTCCAGCGCCTGGGTGCGGTCGCGACCGCTCACGATCAGCTTGGCGATCAGCGAGTCGAAGGCTCCGGGGATCGTCTCGCCCGCGACGTAACCGCCGTCGACCCGGACGCCGGGCCCGCTCGGCGGCTCCCAGCGGGACAGCGTGCCCGGCGCGGGCATGAAGTTGTTGCCGCCGTCCTCGGCGTTGATCCGGAACTCGATCGCGTGCCCCGAGACCTCCGGGTCGTCGTAGCCCAGCTCCTCGCCCGCCGCGATCCGGAACATCTCGCGGACCAGGTCGAGGCCGGTGACCTCCTCGGAGACCGGGTGCTCGACCTGGAGCCGGGTGTTGACCTCGAGGAAGCTGATCGTGCCGTCCTGGCCGACCAGGAACTCGCAGGTGCCTGCTCCGACGTACCCCGCCTCGCGCAGGATCGCCTTGGACGACGCGTAGAGCTTCGCGACCTGGTCGGCGGTGAGGTACGGCGCGGGGGCCTCCTCGACCAGCTTCTGGTGGCGGCGCTGGAGCGAGCAGTCGCGGGTCGAGACCACCACGACGTTGCCGTGCTGGTCGGCGAGGCACTGGGTCTCGACGTGGCGCGGCTGGTCGAGGTACTTCTCCACGAAGCACTCGCCGCGACCGAAGGCGCTGACGGCCTCACGCACCGCCGACTCGAACATGTCGGCGACCTCGTCGATCTCGCGGGCCACCTTGAGGCCTCGCCCGCCGCCGCCGAACGCCGCCTTGATCGCGATCGGCAGGCCGTGCTCCCGGGCGAAGGCGACGGCCTCCTCGGGTCCCTCGAGGGGGTCCTTGGTGCCGGCGACCAGGGGAGCGCCGACCTTCTCCGCGATGTGGCGCGCCCTGACCTTGTCGCCGAGACTCTCGATCGCCTCGGGCGGCGGCCCGATCCAGACCAGCCCGGCGTCCAGCACGGCCTGGGCGAACCCTCGGTTCTCCGCCAGGAAGCCGTAGCCCGGGTGCACGGAGTCGGCGCCGGTGTCGAGGGCGACCTTCACGATCTTGTCGATGTCGAGGTAGGAGTCGGCGGGCGTGGTGCCGTGCAGGCTGTGGGCCTCGTCGGCCAGCCGCACGAACAGCGCGTCACGGTCGGGCTCGGCGTACACCGCGACACTGCCGATGCCGGCGTCCTTGCAGGCGCGGATCACGCGGACGGCGATCTCGCCGCGGTTGGCGATCAGGACCTTCTGCAGGGGCTTCACGTCGGGCAAGGCGCACTCCTGGGATGGGGCCAAGTTCGGGTTCGGACTCCGCCGTGCACACTATCGCCACGATGGCGTCGCCGCTTCCGCCCGGTCTACCCTGCCGCCATGGCGGACCAGATGGACGACGGCCTCGACTGGGCCGGGTACTACGCCTACCTCGGTGACCGGCCCCCGCGGCCGCTGCTCGTGCGGGCCCTGGAGGAGTACGGCGAGGTGGCGGCGGGCGCCGCGGCCGTCGACGTGGGGTGCGGGTCGGGCATCGAGACCAGGGCGCTGCTGGACGCGGGGTTCTCGGTCACGGCGATCGACTCGTCTCCGGACTCGATGCGGCGCCTCGCCCAGCTGCCCGAGCACGGCGGCCGCCTGACCGCCGTACCGAGCCCGATGGAGGAGGCCGAGATCCCGAGCGCGGACCTGGTCTACGCCGGCTTCGCGCTGCCGTTCTGCCCGCCCCATCGCTTCGACGACATGTGGCGGTCGATCCGCGCGGCCGTCGAGCCCGGCGGTCTGGTCGCCGTGGACCTGTTCGGGGTCCGGGACGCGTGGGCGGCCGAGCCGGACCTGACCTTCGTCACCCGCGAGCGCCTCGCGGACCTGCTCGTCGGGCTCGACGTCCGCTCCCTCCACGAGATCGAGGAGGAGGGCCAGGCCTACGCCGGCCCCAAGCACTGGCACCGCTTCGAGGTCGTTGCCCGCGCCTGAGGGCCGGCCCGGTCAGAGGCCGAGCTCGCGGGTGAGCAGGCGCAGCTGGTAGTCGAACCACGCGTCGTAGTCGTGCACCGCGTTGGTGAGCCGGCCGAACAGCTCGAAGCTGACCAGTCCGAAGAGCGCTGCCCACACGCCCATGCCGCGGGCGAGGATCGCGGGTGTCACGCCGTCGAAGCCCGGCACCTCGGTGATCCCCTCGAGGTCGGCGCGGGTGGTGGCCGGCAGCCGTTCGTGGGGGGCCGGAACCAGGATCCCGCGCTCGAGCCCGTCCCGGAGGATGGCGGTCATCACGACCACCGGGCGGCTGGCCGGGCCGATCGTGTCCTCGGGCGCGGAGTACCCCGGCACCGGGGTGCCGTAGAGCAGGCCGTACTCGGCCGGGTGGCCGCGGCTCCAGTCCCGCACGGCGTGCCCGGCGGCCTGCCAACGCCCACGCAGGTCGCTGCGACGTACGCCGGACTCCGCGCGCTCGACCGCCTCGCCCATCTCGTCGTACGCGTCGATGATGATCGCCGTGAGCAACGCGTCGCGGCTCTCGAAGTAGCGGTAGACGGCCGAGGAGACCATGCCGAGCTCCCGGGCGACCGAGCGCAGGGAGAGGTCGGCCCCGGCGGTGGCCAGATGAAGGCGCGCGACCCGCTTGATGTCGTCGATGGTCTGGGCCCTGGCCCGGGCGCGGGGTCCGGGAGCTCGCTCCGTCATGGGAGGAGTGTGCCACATAAATGTGAGCACTGCTCTTGCAATCTCCCGAAATGTGAGCAATGCTCTAAAACAAGAGCACTGATCTGAATTCTACGGAGGAACCATGGACACTCACCTCGTTGTCGGCGCCGGACCGGTCGGCGCCGCCACCGCACGCCGCCTGCTCGCAGCCGGTCACCACGTGCGCGTCGTCACCCGGAGCGGGACCGGTCCCGAGGGCGCGGAGCTGGTCGCTGCCGACGCCGCCGACAGCGCCCGTCTCGCCGAGCTGGCCGAGGGCGCCGTCGCTATCTACAACTGCGTGAACCCGACGTACTCGCGGTGGGTGACCGACTGGCCGCCCGTCGCGGCGGCCCTGCTCGGCGCCGCGGAGTCGAGCGGCGCGGTGCTGGCGACCGTGGGCAACCTCTACGGCTACGGCCGCGTCGACGGCCCGATCACGGAGCGGACCCCCCTGGCGGCCACGGGGCACAAGGGCCGGGTGCGTATCCGGATGTGGAACGACGCCCTGGCCGCCCACGAGGCCGGCCGGATCCGGACCTTCGAGGTGCGGGGGAGCGACTACCTCGGCGGCAACTCCCTGCTGTCGGTCCTGGTCACGCCGGCTCTCCGCAAGGGCCGCCGCGCCTACGTCCCGGCCGACCTCGACGCGCCCCACACGTGGACCTGCGTCGACGACGTCGCCGCCCTGCTCGTCACCGGGGTGTACGACGAGCGCGCCTGGGGTCGCGCCTGGCACGTGCCCAGCGACGAGCCGCGGACCCTCCGCGAGCTCACCTCCATCGCGGCGGCCGAGCTCGGAGCGCGTCCGAAGCTCACCGCCATGCCCTACGCCGTGCTCTGGGCGGCCGGCCTGGTCAACCCGATGGCGAAGGAGCTGCGCGAGACGCAGCACCAGTTCCGTGGCCCGTTCGTGCTCGACTCGACCGCCGCGCAGGAGACCTTCGGGCTGGTGTCGACCCCGACCGCCGAGGCGGTGCGGATCGACCTGGCGGCCGGTCCCGCCACCGGCGTGAAGGCCTGAGGCGGCGGACGCGGACGGGTCGCACGCGACCCGTCCGCGTCCTCCGCTGTCAGGTGTGGGCGGCCAGTTGGGCCGCCTGCTTCAGCAGCGCCTTCCCCTGTGCCAGCTCGGACTGCAGCTCACCGTGACCGGGCGCGGTGCCCGCAGCGGCGCGAGCGAGCGTCGCCTTCATGCGGGCGGCGACCTGGTCGCGGTGGTCGGCCAACGCCAGCAACGCGTCCTGCTCGGTCGTGTACGCCGAGTCGTCCGCGCCCGAGCCGCTCGCCAGCGCCTTCGAGTTCGCGATCAACGTGTCGGTCGCCAGGGCGCCGACGCTCGAGTTGATCTGGCGGTACAGGGCGCCGAGCTCCGCGGTCTGCCGGAGCGTCGCGCTCGGAGCGCTCAGCGCCTGGGTGATCACCTGGCCGTCCGTCTGGTAGTCGTCGTGCAACCCGACGAGGTGCAGGAGTGTGGGTCGCAGGTCTGCCTCCTCGATCCAGGTGCCACGCGTGCTCGCTTCGGGCACCGTGTGCGTGGAGCTCGGGTCGTGCGACTCGTTCCCCTCCGCGGGCCCCGGCCCGTCGACGCCGTTGACCGCCGCTCCCGGCCCGACGATGCCGGCCCAGGTGATGTCGATGTTGGGGGAGTAGTAACCGTGGTCGTAGGCGAACCCGTTGTTGAACGCCACGTTCGGTCCGGTCGTGCCGAAGAAGTAGTCCGGCATCGGGAAGATCGAGTACGTCGGCGTGCGCAGCCGGTCGTTCGTCTGCATGTGCAGCACCCGCTGCTCGAGCGCGCCGGCCTGGTACTTGACGATCTTCTCGTTCGGCACCCCGCTGTAGGTGAGGCTCGAGGTCATCGCCGCGGTGTCCCGCTCCATCTGCCGCACCCGTGGGTCGTCGGCAGCCGGCTGGCCGTGGACGTAGATCGAGGCGCCCTGGGGGTCGACGTCGTACTGCGTCCCGGCGCTGGCGGTGGTCGAGAGCAGACCCTTGATGTTGGCCGCGAGCTCGCCGTCCTGCGATGCCGTGTAGTGGCACGGCGTGGTCACACCGTCGCAGCCGGCCGGCGTGGGCTGGGTGGCCCGGCCGACGTTCGCACCGGCGAACTGGTCGTTCTCCTCCGCCCCGATCACGAACTCGGTGTTGGCCGGCGTGATGCCGTCGGCGGCGAGGCGCTGGAGCCAGGTGCTGAAGGCGCGGTCGTAGTCGCGGAGCGCGGCGACGTAGCAGGCGTCACCGGGGCCGAGGGCGTTGCCCGGCGACGTGCAGCCGGTCGCCCCGCTCTTCTTGTCGTGGGTGTCGGAGATGTAGCCGTAGGTCACCGGGATCCCCGCCTCCTGCATGTCGGCCAGGACGGCCAGGCTCTGCGAGGCGGTGGGGCTGAAGCCGGGGAAGCCGGGCGCGTGCGTGAACGGCTCCTGCAGCGTGTTCCCGTCCAGGTCGACGAGGTTCCCGTTCGCGTCCGTCACCTGGTAGCCGTTGTGCGTCGTGTTCGGGCCACCGCCGATCGCCGGGGCGACGTACTTCGCGCCGAACAGCGCCTGGAAGCCGTGGTAGCCGCCCGGCTCGTCCGGCAGGCTGTCGGTGACCGCACGGGAGGAGCTCGCGCAGATCGTGGCGTTCTGGGCGCAGTGGACCGCCTCTCCGACGTACTGCGCGACCTCGACGCCCTTGAACCGGTCCGGGTCGGCAGCGGTCTGCGCGGCCTCGGGTGAGCCGGCCCCGAACACCGTCGGGACGTCGCCCGCGGCGTTCTCGAGCACCATGTTGGCCGTCGAGAAGTCGCCGACGGAGCACCCGGCGCGGGTGAAGGGCACCCATGGTGCGGGTGGCGTCCGGTCGGGTGCGCCGCTGGCCGGCACGGTGTCCGAGTAGGTCATCGACGGCGCCTTGTCGACCGGGTTCGGCAGGGGCGGACTCGTCTTGGTGTCGATGATCGGCGAGGTCCAGTAGGTGAACGAGGTCGCCGGGTCCGTGGAGCCGTCCGGGTTGTAGGTGTTGAAGCTGTTCGTCAGCGGCTGGCCGTGCCGGTCGCCGTACAGGCCCGTGTAGATCGACAGGCTGTCGTCGGCGGTGTGCGCGATCATCGGCGTGTGGGTGTTGGAGTACACCGTGCCGTTGGACTCCAGGAAGCTGAGCAGGTGCGGCATCTGCTCCAGGTCGGACGGCACGTTCGGGTTGTCCCGGAAGAAGTGCACGTTGTCGAAGACGATGTTGATGACGTGCTGCACCCCGTTGCCGAGGTCGCAGGTGGACGCCGTCGCGGGGGTCGCCCCGACGGCTGAGGTGGCGGCCCCGGTGAGGGCGGGAACGACGAGGGCGGCGGTCAGCAGGCCGGCGCCGGCGGCGCCCGAGAGGACGCGGCGACTCGTCGCATGGAGGTGTCGAGACATGCGGCTGAGCTCCTAGTACCGAGATGATGGTTCGTCAGCAGACCCTGCCACTGCGCGGCCCCCACGTCACCCCTCCGTCCGCTGAACTTCCGGCGACGCTCCGGTGCCGCGCCGGCCACCGTGGTTGCATGATCCCCATGGACGCGCTGGAGGAGCTGCGGGCGGCTCTGCCCGGCGACGTGGTGGTGACCGACCCGGCGGCGACCGAGAAGTACCGCCACGACTGGTCGCGTGACCCGTCGGCGGGCACCCCCGAAGCGGTGGTCCGGGCCGAGGACGCCGCCCAGGTGCAGATCGCGGTGCGGTGGGCGGCGGCGCACCGGGTGCCCGTGGTGCCGCGCGGCGCCGGCAGCGGGCTCTCGGGCGGCGCCAGCGCGGTCGACGGCGGCATCGTGCTCAGCCTCGAGCGGATGGCCGAGATCGAGATCGACACCTCCTGCCAGGTCGCCGTGGTGCAGCCGGGCGCCTTCAACAAGGACGTCAAGGCCGCGGCCGCCGAGGCCGGGCTGTGGTACCCCCCGGACCCCTCGTCGTACGAGATCTGCTCGATCGGGGGCAACGTCGCGACCAACGCCGGCGGCCTGTGCTGCGTGAAGTACGGCGTGACCACCGACTACGTGCTCGGGCTCGACGTGGTGCTCGCCGACGGCACCCTGGTCACCCTGGGTGGCAAGCGCATCAAGGACGTCGCCGGACTGAGCCTCGTCAAGCTGTTCGTCGGCAGTGAGGGGACGCTCGGGATCGTGACCCGGGCGATCCTGCGCCTGGTGCCGGCCCAGGCGGCCCGGTCGACGCTGGTCGCGACGTTCCCGACCGTGCACGCGGCTGCCGAGGCCGTGGTCACGATGCGATCGACGATGCGTCCGTGCCTGTGCGAGCTGATGGACCGCGACTCGGTCAACGCCGTCGAGGACCACCGGCCGATGGGCCTCGACCGCGACGCCGGTGCGCTGCTGATCGTGCAGTCCGACGCGCCGGGGGAGGTGCGCTCGGCCGAGCTCGCGACCATGCAGGCCGCGTGCGAGGCGGCTGGTGCCGTCGAGTGCTTCGCGACCGACGACGCGGCCGAGGGCGAGCAGTTCGTGCAGGCCCGCCGGATGTCGTTCCCGGCCCTCGAGGCGCGCGGCTCGCTGCTGCTCGAGGACGTCGGTGTGCCGATCCCGCTGCTGCCGGACCTGCTCGACGCGATCGGTCGGATCGCCACGTCGTACGACGTCGAGATCCCGGTGGTCGCGCACGCCGGCGACGGCAACACCCACCCCAACATCGTCTACGACCCGGCCGACGCGGACTCGGAACGAAGGGCCCGGGCGGCGTTCGGGGAGGTGATGGCCGCGGCGATCGCCCTCGGCGGCACGATCACCGGCGAGCACGGAGTGGGCAAGGCCAAGGCGATCGCGCTGCCCGACCAGCTCGGCCCCGACGTGATGGCCCTGACCCTCACGATCAAGCGCGCCCTGGACCCCGACGGCATCCTGAACCCCGGCGCCATCCTCGACGGTCGCTAGCCTCGAGCGTGTGATCACCGAACGCCACCTCTTCGGCCCCGGCCCCTCCAACCCCTACCCGGAGGCGACCGACGCCCTGGCCAGGCCCCTGCTCGGGCACCTCGACCCCGCGTTCCTGGCGATCATGGACGAGGCCTGCGAGATGCTGCGCACCGTCTGGGGCACGACCAACGCTCGCACCCTGCCGATCTCGGCGACCGGGTCGGCCGGGATGGAGGCGGCGTTCGTCAACACCGTCCACGACGGCGACGTGGTGGTGGTCGCGGTGAACGGGCTGTTCGGCCAGCGGATGTGCGACGTCGCTGCGCGCTGCGGTGCCGAGGTGGTCGCGGTCGAGCACGGGTGGGGTCAGCCGGTGGACGTCGACCGGGTGCTGTCGGCGCACCCGAGCCCGGCCATCATCGCGGCCGTGCACGCCGAGACCAGCACCGGCGTGCGCTCCGACATCGCCGCCCTCGGCGCCGGCAAGGGCGACGCGCTGCTGGTCACCGACGCGGTCACCAGCATCGCCGGCATCGAGCTCGCGGCCGACGACTGGGGCATCGACGTCGGCTACGCCGGGACCCAGAAGTGCCTCGGCGTCGCGCCCGGGCTGGCACCGTTCACGATCGGCGACCGGGCCTTCGAGCGCCGCGTCGAGAAGCCGCGCAGCTGGTACCTCGACCTCAACCTGCTCGGCGGCTACGTCGGCGAGGCGGGCGTGAAGGGCGGCGGCAGGACCTACCACCACACGGCCCCCGTCGCGATGGTGGTCAGCCTGCACGCCGCCCTGGCCCGGATCCTCGACGAGAGCCTGCCCGCGGTCTGGGCCCGGCACGAGGACGCCGGTCGCCGCCTCCAGGACGGCCTGGAGGCGATGGGCCTCGAGCTCTTCGCCGCCGAGGGGTGGCGGCTTCCCGAGCTGACCACCGTCAAGGTGCCCGACAGCGTCGACTCGGCCGCCGTACGCCGTCACCTGCTCGAGGTGCACGGCCTCGAGATCGGTGCGGGCGCCGGCGCCTACGCGAGCACGGTCTGGCGGATCGGCCTGATGGGACACAACGCCCGCCCCGACGCGGCGCTGCTGGTGCTCGCCGCACTCGAGGACGCCCTGGCTCAGGCCGGCTGAGGCTCGACCACCGACTCCGCCACCAGCGCGGCGAGCTCGTCTCGCGTGGGTCCGGGGGCGAACGTCGGACGCCATCCTCCGGCGTACACCTCGCGCGCGATCGGCTCGGCCGCCCGCAGCGTCGCCGGCAGCGCCGCCATGGACAGGTAGCCCTGCGCCGAGCCCATGATCTCGGGGCGGACCTCGGCCGCGGTCAGGATCAGGTCGGAGGGGAGCGGGGCGTCGAGGTCGATGTCCGCGCCGTTCCAGCGGGCGACGCGGGCGGTGTCGAGGTGGATGTGGTCCTCGACCCAGGGGCGCATCATCGCCTCGCCCCACTCGTCGAGCGCGAGCCCGACGCCGGCCAGGTCGTCGGAGTCCTGGTCGAGCAGGCTGAGCAGGGACTCGCACTGCCACAGCGTCGTGGTCAGGCCGCGGCCGAAGACCGGCGTGGTCGTGGCCACGCTGTCGCCGACGAAGAACAGACCCGGCAGCACCAGGTCACCCTCGGGAGTGACCTGACCGCGATAGACGTTGAGCAGCGCACCGCCGGCCAGCACGGGCGTGACCGGCTCCGAGCGCTCCGGATCGGTCCACACGTCCAGCCCCGGGATCGCCCGGGTGGCCGCCTCGAACGCCTCCACGTGCCGCAGCCCACGCAGGGCGTGGTCCGAGTCGCGGCGCACGAGCAGCACCGAGAAGTAGCCCCGCTCGTGCCGGAAGATCAAGGAGAGGTAGCCGTCGAACTCCGCGTTCCAGGCGATCGGGTTGGTCATCGGCCCCGGCTCCGCGCCGGGCCGCAGCCGGTAGACCCGGTCGACGTACGCCTGTCCGCACGGACCACCGATGCCGCGGCGCTCGCCGAGGGACCTGGTCGTCCGACCCCCACGCCCCGAGGCGTCGACGACCAGGTCGCCCTCGAGCCGGGCCCCGTCGACGACCAGCCCGGCGGCGCGTCCGCCTTCGGCGAGCACCCCGTCGACGTGACCGCGGAGCACGGTGAGGCCCGGGGTCGCCACCGCCGCTGCGTGCAGGACGCGCTCGAACGTCTCGCGCCGCGAGCGCAGCCCCAACGTGGTCGGTGGCCCACCCGGCGGCGTGAACACGATCGGCTCGGCGCCGGCGCGGTGCCACAGCTCGACGGCCTCGGGGAGCTCCCGGCCGAGGGACTCCACGACCGTCTGCCGGAACGCGTGCGCGTGGTGGAACTGCATCACGCCGCGCCGCGCCCACGGGGCTCCCTCCACCGGACCCGCGTCGCGGTCGACGGCGGTGACGTGATGTCCTCGGCGAGCCAGCGCGCTGCCCAGGAAGAGCCCGGCCGGGCCGGCACCGATGATGGCGATCTGCATGTTCTGTCCCCCGTCGTGCTGAGCTCGATTTTGACTACACTGAGGATGCAGCCAATCACTGGTCCTCGTCAACAGATATTCAGGAGGCACGTTGACCCGGTCACGGACCTACCACTCGCCCGCGCGGGAGGAAGCGGCCCGGCAGACCCGGCGCCGGATCGTGGCGGCGGCCCGCGAGCTGTTCGAGAGCCAGGGCTACGCCGGTACGACGATCGACGCCGTCGCCGCGCGGGCCGGGGTCGGCCGCCGCACGGTCTTCCTTTCGGTCGGGTCCAAGGCCGAGCTGCTGAAGCTGGCCTGGGACTGGGCCGTGGTCGGTGACGACGAGCCGGTGCCGATGGTCGAGCGACCGCACATCGTGGCCATGCAGCAGGTCACCGACCCCGAGGTGCTGGTCCGCCACTGGGTCGGGCAGATCATGACGGTCGGCGCGCGGGTGGCCGCGCTGGCCGGGGTGCTGGCCCGCGCCCAGGACGTCGACGCCGAGGCGGCCGCCCTCCAGGAGCGGATCGACGTCGAGCGGCGCACCGGCGTCGGGATGTTCGTGCGCCACCTCGAGTCGGTCGGTGGCCTGCGGCCCGGGCTGACCGTGCCCGACGCGGTGGACATGTGCTGGATCCTGATGAACCCTCTGCTCCAGCAGCGCCTCCTGGTCGAGCGCGGCTGGACCTCTGCCGACCTCGAGGACTGGCTGCTGCGACTCGTCCGGGCCTCCCTCCTGGGGTGACGGTCGGGCTGTCGACCGCAGCCGCGAACGCCTAGGGTGACGCCGTGGCGGAGACCAGGTGGGAGCAGGCGCGAGCCGGTGAGCGCGCCGCCGGACAGGGCGGCTACGGCGCGCACTTCGCCCGGCTGCTCGCCGAGGGCGCCGACGTCGAGGGCGAGGCACGGCTCGCGGACGCCCTCGCGCCACGCCGGGCCTGGATCCTGGACGCCGGCTCGGGGATGGGCCGCGTGGGTGCCGCACTGACCGGGCGCGGGCACCGCGTGGTGGGGGTCGACTTCGACCCGGAGGTGATCGACCAGTCGCGCGACACCTTCCCCGAGCTGCCCGTGGTCACCTCGCGGCTCGACCTGCTCACTCCCTCGACCCTGTCCACCGCGGGCTTCCCCACGTCGTACGACCTGATCGTGTGCGTGGGCAACGTGATGGTCCTGCTCGCGCCCGACACCGAGCGCGACGCCCTGGGTGCGATGGCCGCGCTGCTGGCCCCCGAGGGGCGGATGATGGTCGGCTTCTCGCTCCGCGACGCCCCGGCGTCGACCGCCCGCCCCTACCCCGCGGCGGAGTTCGCGGCCGACGCGGCCGCGGTGGGCCTGGCCGTCGAGTCGCGCCACGCGTCCTACGACCTCGCGCCGTTCACCGAGGCCAGCACCTACGCCGTGCACGTCCTCCGTCATGCCGCAGGGGTTAGCGATCGTTAACCTTGGCCGCTAGCATGGCGCCATGAGTTTCGAGCTGTCGCGCGAGCACGAGGAGTTCCGCCAGAGCGTCCGGGAGTTCGCGGAGGCCGAGATCGCGCCGTACGCCGCGCAGTGGGACCGCGACCACCACTTCCCGACCGACGTCGTGCAGAAGATGGGCAAGCTCGGCCTGATGGGACTGACCGCCCCCGAGGAGTACGGCGGCGCCGGCGAGCACGGCGACTTCAGCAGCCTGTGCGTGGCGATCGAGGAGATCGGCCGTGTCGACCAGTCGATGGGGATCACCCTCGAGGCCGCGGTCGGCCTGGGGATCAACCCGATCCAGACCTACGGCACCCAGGAGCAGAAGGACACCTGGCTGCCCGACCTCGTCTCCGGCACCACGCTGGCCGGCTTCGGCCTGACCGAGCCCGGCGCCGGCTCCGACGCCGGCGCGACCCGGACCCGCGCAGAGCTGGTCGGCGGCGAGTGGGTCGTCAACGGAGCCAAGCAGTTCATCACCAACTCGGGCTCGGAGATCACCTCCTGCGTCACGGTCACCGCCAGGACCGGCGAGCGGGCCTCGACCACCGGCACGCGGCCCGAGATCTCCACGATCATCGTTCCCAGCGGCACCGACGGCTTCACCGCCGAGCCGCCGTACGACAAGCTCGGCTGGCACGCCTCGGACACCCACGCCCTGACCTTCGAGGACGCGCGGGTGCCCGAGGGCAACCTGCTCGGCGACCGGGGTCGCGGCTTCTCGCAGTTCCTGGCCACGCTCGACGACGGCCGGGTCGCGATCGCCGCGCTGGCGGTCGGCTGCATCCAGGCCTGCGTCGACGCCAGCGTGAAGTACGCCGGCGAGCGGCAGACCTTCGGCGGCCCGATCGGCCGCAAGCAGGGGCTGGCTTTCCAGATCGCCGACCTCGAGGTGATGCTCCGGGCCAGCCGCCTGCTCACCTACCAGGCCGCGGCGATGAAGGACGCGATGCTGCGTGGCGCGAGTCCGAAGCCCGGTGAGTTCAAGCAGGCGGCGGCCGTCGCCAAGCTCTACGCGACCGAGTCCGCGGTGACCGCCACCCGGATCGCCACCCAGGTCTTCGGCGGCTACGGCTTCATGGAGGAGTACCCCGTCACCCGGATGTACCGCGATGCCAAGGTGCTCGAGATCGGCGAGGGCACTTCCGAGGTCCAGCGGATGCTGATCGCCCGCGGCCTCGGCCTCCCTGTCGAGTAGCCGGTCCAATAGCCTCCAGTAGTGCGACTCTTCCGCGACCTCCCTCCCGAGGTCCGCGCCCTGACCGGGGTCGCGTTCATGGTGGCCCTGGGTTTCGGGCTGGTCGCCCCGGCGCTGCCGCTGTTCGCCACCCAGTTCGGGGTGAGCAAGGCCGCGGCCGGTGCGGTGGTGAGTGCCTTCGCGCTGATGCGGCTGCTGATGGCGCCGTTCGTCGGCCGGCTGGTCAACGCCTTCGGCGAGCGGGTGTTGCTGGCCACCGGCATCGGGGTCGTGGCCGTGAGCAGCGCCCTGGCCGGGCTCTCCCAGTCGTACTGGCAGCTGCTGGTGCTGCGCGGTGTCGGCGGGATCGGGTCGATCATGTTCAGCGTCAGCGCGGCCAGCCTGCTGGTCCGGGTCACGCCGAGCCACCTGCGTGGCCGGGCCCAGGGGGTGTGGGCGGGAGCCTTCCTGGTCGGGCTGGTCTGCGGGCCTGCGGTCGGCACCGTGGCGTCGTTCTCCCTGCGGCTGCCGTTCTTCCTGTACGCCGGCACACTCGTCGTCGCGGGCTCGCTCGGACTCGGTGCCCTGCGACACAGTGAGCTGGCGGCGCGGCAGTCGGTCCGGTCGACGCCGCTCGCGCTGTCGGTGGCGCTCCGCAACCGCGCCTACCTCGCGGCCCTCGCGGCGGCGTTCGCCGGCGACTTCGTGCTGGTGGGTGCCCGCTCCGCGCTGCTGCCGCTCTACGTGCGTGACGACCTGCACCGGTCGGCCGGCTGGGCGTACGCCGCGTTCCTGATCGTGAGCCTGGTCAGTGGTGCCCTCCTGCTGCCCACCGGCAAGGTCGCGGACACGGTCGGCCGGCGCCCGGTGATCGTCGTCGGCCTCGTCGTCGGGGCCCTCGCGTTCGTGCTGCTGCCGACTCTTCCGGCCATCGCCGGGCTGCTGACCGCGACCGTGCTGATCGGCGTGGCCGCGGCCTCGGACGCGGTCGCGCCGGGTGCGGTGATGGGTGACGTGGTGGCCGGCACCGGCGGCACCGTGGTCGCGGTCTTCCAGATGGCCGGTGACCTCGGCCTGGTGCTCGGGCCGGTCGTGACCGGTTGGGTGGCCGACGCCGCCGGCTACCCGCCCGCCTTCGTCGTGTGCGCCGTGGTCTGCGCGCTGCCGGTCTTCGCCGTGCTCGCGTCGCCAGAGACCCTCCAGCGCGCCCGCCCGGCCGCGGCCGTGACCGTCGAGGATGCCGCCCGCGACGCCACGACCTGAGGTCGGTCAGGACGGCGCAACCTTTCGGGCCGGCCGGGAGTCCCACCGGTGTGGCGACGCGACGGCTGGCGACCCTGGTGCTGTGTGCGGCGCTCGCCGGATGCGGTACGACGTCGAGCGGCCACCGTGCCGATCCGCCGGCGGCGTCACCGACCACCGCGAGCACCGGGCCATCGCCATCGCCGGCGCCCACCCCGACAGCGACGACCCACCACCTCCCGTCCGCCGGCGCGATCATCGCCGACCCGGCGGCCCGGCTCGAGGCCTACTCAGCGGTGCCCGGGCACCCGCGGCGACGGATCTCCGAGTGGTACCTGTGTCGTGACCGGCACTGCTACCACCGCACCTATGCGCTGGCGGTCTCCGGGGACGGGTTCCGGACCCTCCACGTGGTCGGCGTCGGTGCCTCCCGGGTGGCGAACGGGTGGTACCTCGAACCCGCCGGCCCCGACCACTTCGCGATCTCACCGAACGGCGGACGTCGGTCCCTGGTCGACCTCGCGGGCCACGTCACCCCGATCGAGGTCTCCGGCCCGGCCGGCCCGGTCGCGGCTCGCGAGGTCGCCGTCCCCGGCTCGAAGGGGCACTGGCTCGCCGTCGACCCCGACACGGGGAAGGCGCACCCCCTGTCGGTCCCCGCCGGTGTCGAGGAGGTGCGCACGACGCCGTCCGGTCAGCTGCGGGCACTGACCCTGGGCCACCCGCGCTACTTCTGGTCGGCCGACGGCGGCGCGGCGTGGCACGAGATCGCGCTGCCTCACCTCGACCCTGGCCAGTGGGCGGAGCTCGTGCCCACCACCTCGGACGCCCTGCACGTGCTGGTCGTCGGTGGTGAGAACACCGTCTTCCCCTGGGAGCGCGTGCTGAGGAGCGACGGCCGCACCTGGACGTCGTACGACGGGCCGAGCGACCCGACCGGCTACATCGACACCAGCGTGGCGCTCCCCGATGGTCGGCTGCTCATGGACGTGGGCGGGTGGAGCGACCAGCGCGGCAGCCGCCCCTCGGTCAACCCGCTCGGACTCTGGGGGGGTCCGGACTGGGCCCATCCGCAGCCGCTCCCGCAGGGTGCCCCCTTCGCCGGGCGAGGCGTCGGGCGGCCCGAACCCCTGGTCGTCGACACGGTCCTCACGCCGGGCTCCGTCACGATCTATGCGCAGACCCCCGCCCGGACCGGGGTGGTGTCCTCGGCCGACGGCGGCGAGACCTGGCGGCCCGTCCGGTCCCGTTGAGACAGGAGTTCGGCGGTTGTTTGCCTAGACTGCCCCCGTGTCGCGCGTCCCTCACGTCTTCGTCGAGATCGGGCGATTCATGGTCACGGGGGGACTGTCGACGATCGCGTCGTTCCTGGTCTTCAACTTCCTGGTGCACGGGCTGTACCTCACCGACCACCCCTGGCTCGAGACCCAGCCGATCCTGGCGTTCGTGCTGGCCAACGTCGTGGGCATGCTGGTCAGCTACCGGCTGAGCCGGCACTGGACCTTCCGGCACCGCCCGCCGGTGCACCCCGACGGCGGGCGCACCGCGTTCTTCGTGATCAACGTGATCACCATGCCGCTGGCGATCGGCTGCCTGTGGCTGAGCCGACACGTGCTGCACCTGACCGACCCGCTCTCGGACAACATCGCGGGCAACGTGGTCGGCCAGCTGATCGGGCAGGCCGCCCGCTTCTACCTGTTCCGCAGGTACGTCTTCCGGACGCCGGTCACGGTCGGTGAGTTCGTGCACCTGCCCCAGGGGTCGCGCGACGAGCGGCGCCTTGTCGACGACGAGCCGACGCCCGACCCGGCCCGGCGACCCGGCAGCTGAGGCTCACGCCCACAGGTCGGTCCAGGCGTGCCCGAGCTCGGCGAGCAGGTCGCGCAGCAGGGGCAGGCTGAGGCCGACGACGTTGTGGTGGTCGCCCTCGATGCCGGTCACGAACGCCCCACCGAGTCCGTCGATGGTGAAGGCGCCGGCGACCTGGAGCGGCTCGCCGGTCGCGACGTACGCCGCGATCTCGTCGTCGCTGACGTCGGCGAAGTGCACGACCGTCGAGCCGAGGGCAGCGGCCTCACGGCCGCTGGCCGTGTCGCGCAGCGCGTGACCGGTGTGCAGCACGCCCGAGCGCCCGCGCATCGCCTCCCACCGTCGTACGGCCTCGGGGGCGTCCGCGGGCTTGCCGAGCGCCTCGCCGTCGAGGTCCAGCACCGAGTCGCAGCCGAGCACCAGCGAGCCGTCGGTCACGTCCGCGGCGACGGCATCGCGCTTGAGCTCGGCCAGCCGGAGCGCCAGCGGCCCGGGTGCCAGGTCGGCCACCACCGACTCGTCGACGCCGGAGACGACCACGGACGGTTCGATCCCGGCGGCACGCAGGGTTGCGCGGCGGGCGGGGGAGGCGGAGGCGAGCACGAGCCGGGTCACGCCGCCGAGTTTCCCAGAGCGGGGCCTTCCGCCGGGGTCGGGGGCCGGTCCGTCGCGCGGTAGCCTTCGCCGAGTGCCCGCGCCCACGCCGTCGACCCCGCACGGGGGCTCGCCGTCGATCCTGCAGCCCGACTACTGGTGGTACGCCGCACGGTCCGAGCTGCTGCAGCAGGTGCTGACCCCCTACGTCGGCTCGCCCGCCCGGCTGCTCGACGTGGGCAGTGCCGACGGCCCGAGCGTGGGCTGGTTGACCGGTGACCTCAAGGTGTCCCTCGACCTGGACCCGCGCGGGCTGCAGGCTCCCGACGGCGTCTGCGGCTCGGTCCTGCACCTGCCCTTCGCGGACGCCAGCTTCGACGTGGTCGGCGCCTTCGACGTGATCGAGCACTGCGAGCCGGAGGGTGACGCGTTGCGTGAGCTGCTACGCGTGCTCGAGCCCGGCGGTCGGCTGCTCGCCTCGGTGCCCGCCTACCAGTGGGCCTGGACCGACCACGACGTCGCCAACGGCCACCACCGCCGCTACACCCGCGGTCGCGCGGTCGCGGCCGTCGAGTCCGCGGGCTTCGAGGTGCTGCGCGCCACCTATGGCTTCACCGGGGTGTTCCCGGCCTTCGCTGCGGAGCGGGTGGTGCGCGCGGTGCGCCACCGGCTCGCGCGCGGCCAGGGCGGGCCGGCCGACGTCGTCGACGTGCCGGACGTGGGGCCTCGGCTGGAGCGGATCCTGCTCGGGCTGTGCCGGTGGGACGCCCGGATGCTGGCCCACCGCGACCTGCCCTTCGGCTCGTCGGTGTTCCTGGCCGCGCGGAAGCCTGCCTGAGCGATGTCCGACGTACGACGATCCCCGGAGCCGGGAGCGGCCGGCGCCGACGTGAGGTGGATGCTGGCCGCCGGGCTCCTGGTGGCGGTGGCGCTGAGCGCGCTGCTCCTCCAGGACTCCCGTTACTTCTGGTACGGCGACACCCCGGCGGCCTACTTCGGCTGGTGGTACCACCTCGGCGACCTGGTCCGGCACGGTCACTGGTCCACCATCGACCCGCACGCCTGGAAGTCCGGCAACTTCGCGGCCGAGGGGCAGTGGGGGCTGTGGTCGCCGCTGACCATCGCGATCGGCGTCGCCGCCACCGTCGTCCCCAACGCCCTCGTGCTGACCACGGTCGTCAAGATCGCTCTGGCCGTCGTCGGCGCGCTCGGGGTCTTCCGGCTGATCCGGTCGTACGACGCCCCGCCGCCGGTCGCCTTCGTCGCCGCGGTCGCGGTGCCGATGGGCGGCATGACGCAGTACCTCGACCTGCCCTCCTGGGTGGCGGCCGAGACGATCTGGGCGCTGCTGCCCTGGGTGTGGTGGGCGCTGCGCCGGACCATGCTGCTCGGGGCCAACCCGTTGCCGGTGCTGCTGCTCGGCTACCTCGAGGTCAGCGTCGGCTACGTGTTCGGCACGATCATGCTGGTCGTCGTCCTCGTCGCCTGCCTGCTCGACTGCCTGCTGGCCCGCGACCGGGCGGCGTTCCTGCGCGTGCTGGTGAGTGGCGCGCTGCTGGGTCTGGTCGCGGTGACCGTCTACCTGCCGGGCGTCCTGACCTCGTCGGTCACCTCGCGCTCGACGGCCTACTTCACGTTCGGCGGCAAGTTCACCACCGAGCCCCTGGCGGTCTTCGCCTCGCTGCTTCCGACGGCGGCGCTGTCGGAGGGCACCAGCCACGTCGAGCCGTACCTCTACGTCGTGTGGCTGCTGCCGGTGGTGCTGTGGCTCGACTGGCGCCGGGCGCGTGCCGGCTGGCGTCCCCTGGCCGGCCTCCTGGCGGTGCTCGTGATCAGCCTCGCGGTGGTGGACGGACCCTCCCAGGTCGGCCCCCTGCGCTGGCCGGTCCGGATGGAGCCGTTCCTGGTCGAGGCCGTCGTCGTCGCGCTGGCTGTCTGTTGGAGCCGGTTCGGGCTGCGCCGACCGTCCCGGCGCCGGCTGGGCTGGTCGTTGGGCTGGGTGGCGGCCTCGGGCACGCTGGCACTCGTCCGCGCTCCGTCGCACTGGGACGCCCACCTGGTCGGCGCCTTCCTGGTCGGCGGTGGGCTGACCGCGGTGTGGTGGCTGGTCCGGGAGGGTCAGGGCAACCGCGCAGCCGCGTGCGCGGCCGCGGTCACCCTGGTCGCGCTCGGGGTACAGCACGCCTTCTACCCCACCCTTCCCTCGCCGCAGCGGCATGCGCCGACCTCCGTGGCGTCGTACCGCGAACCCCTGTCAGCGGCGGTCGGTGACGTGATGGTCGTCGGCGAGGCGGACCTGCTGCTGCGGTCGCAGCCGACCTTCGAGGGCGACCTGCTGCTCGGCTCCGCGTGGTACCTCAACCCACACCCGGTGCAGAGCACCTACACCGCGATCAACTTCGACGCCTACAAGCAGCGCTACTGCACCTACTACCAGGGCGACACCTGCCCCGAGCTGCTGAAGACCTTGTTCACCCGGCAGCCGACCACCGGCGAAAAGCGGGTCGACCTGCTGAGCGTGAGCACCTTGGTGCTGGTGCGGTCCAGCTTCCCGTCACACACCCTGCTCCGGCCGCCGCAGGGCTGGCGGGTGGCGGCCACCACGCCCAACACCGTCCTATGGGTACGCCGTCAGCCGTTGCCCGGCGCCGGAGCGGTCGCCTGGTCCTCGCCGGGGACCTCGGTCGCCCAGGTCGACGCGACCACCGGCGGCACGTCGTTCCGGGTCACGGGTGTGCCGGCCACAGGCGGGACGGTCGTACTCAGCCTTCTGGCGTGGCCCGGCTACAGCACCGACGTCGGCACGCTCGCCGACCCCGTCGACGGCTATCTCGTCACGGTCCGCCTCCCACCGGGCAGCCGCGGCACGGTCGTGCACGTCGACTTCCACCCGCCGGGCTGGCATCTCGAGCTGGGTGCCTGGGCGCTGGGCCTCCTCGCCGGGGCCGGATGGTCACTGTGGTCCGCCGTCGGCCGGCGGCGCCGGTCGCGCAACGTCAGTGACCCACGCCTCGTAGCGTGAGCACCGCAGAGCCGGAACCGGTCAGGGTGAGGGTGGTCCGGGTGCCGGCGGTGGCGTCGCTGGCCCGCGAGGCGCGGGCCAGCTCGCGGCGGAGCAACGCACCTGGACAGCCCCGTGGGATCGGCGTGGCCGAGGCGACGAACGAGAAGCGGTGGACGATGTCGAGCCCGTAGCCGCCGAGGGCCACGTGGCAGCGGACGGTCTCCACGGTCCCGCCGTCGAAGACGATCGCGTCGCGGCGCAGGATCCGGCCATGGACGACCGGTGCCCACGGATGCTCTTGGATCCGCTGCGGCAGCTGGGTGTCGACCACCTGGTGGACGACCCGGCCGGCCCGGTCGCGTGCATAGCGGTAGGCGTACCCGGCGCCACCGAACACCAGCGCGAGCAGCACGACGACGATGACCAGCAGCCTCACGATGCCCTCCCCGACCGCCACTCCGAGGGTGCCGGCTCCGCACGGAGGCTAGACCACGTCGCCGCCTCGCCGCCGTCGAATCGCCCTGCCACGACTCGAGCCTCAGCCGCTGAGGACGTAGTCCACGCGGTACGGCGTGTGGCCCACAGTCGCGACGAGGCGGGGTGGTCTCGATCGGTAGCGGTGCCCGGTCGGGAAGGTCGTCTCGACCTCGTGCCCGGAGACTCCCGGTGAGGGTCTGGCGTGCCAGCCCGGGGCCTGCTTGGCGTAGTTGCAGGCCTCGCAGAGCCCCTGGCCGTTGAGCAGGCTGGTCGGCCCGTCGGCGACGGACTCGACCGGATGGTCGCTGTGGCGGACGGGTGCTTCGCACCACGGAGTCCGGCAGCTGCGGTCGCGGAGCCGGATGAACCGCGCCATCGACCCACGGAAGAGCCGGGAGCGAGTGTCCGCGGTGACCAGCTCGCCGGTGCGTGGATGGCAGTAGAGCCGGCGGACCCAGACCTGCTCGTGCCGGGTCAGTGCTCCGACCACCACCTCGCGAGCCAGCTCGGCCGGGACCGGCCCGAAGCCCTCCAGGTGGGCCGGCTCGTCGGTGCCGCCGAAGAGATCGTGGTCGGTCATCACCAGCCCTAGCGTCACCGCCGGGGAGCCGGGGAGATCGCCGGTCGCGCCGACCACCCGAGCCACCAGGGCATCGGCCATCACCTGGCCCTTGCTGCGCGGGTCGCCGTCGGCCCGCGCCGAGTCGGCGGCACGCGTCAGCGCGGCGTAGGCGGCCACGCCCGCGGTGACCGGGAGCAGGGCCGTGAGCCAGGTCATCGTGTCGGGTGCAGGCCTCAGGCTCACGTGGCGGTCAGCCTCGGCGCGTCTGCGTCGCAGGACCACGGACGCCGGGTCCAGCCGGCAGGCCTCGGTCTGGACGGCCGCCACCAGCTCCCGCTCACCCATCGCCTCCAGGCGATCGAGGTCGTCGCAGACCACGGCGTCGACGTGGCCACGGTCCTCACGTGACAGGCAGGCGGTCTCCCGAGCGACCAGCGTGGCCTTCCACCCGGTGATCCGGCCGGTGCGCCAGGCCCGCCACGTCGCGGGGAGCTCGGACGGGAGGATCCGGGCGAGGGCGACGTCTCGCGCTCCCCGGTGCGGCGACGTACGGCGTGCCCAGGCGACCTGAGCTGCTACCCCGGCGCCACACCGGGCGGCCGGGACGCCGGCGGCCGCCTGAGCGGCCCGGACCGACCGGTCGAGGCCGTGGGCGAGGTGGGCCTGCGCTGCCGAGACCACGCAGGCGAGCTCCTCCAGCGCGCGCAGGGTGTCGATCCGGGACGCGTCGTCGAGCGCGTCGGGTGACTCGAGGCGGGCCGAGAGCCCGCGCCGGAACGCCGTGACCAGGTCAGCGTTCAGGCACTCACGCGGGTCAGCGAGAGCGGTGGACAACTCGAACATGTGTTCGATTCTACGCGCCGCCAAGGACCGTGTCGAGGGCGCAAACCGTGGCTGTGGAGAGAGGCCCCAGGGCGTCGGACTCCGTCGAAGCTCCGCTTCACCCGATGTCGGCACCCCGCGTCAGAGGAGCTGCGCGCACGCGGCGTCGGCGACCCAGGCTTCGTACTCCTCGGGTGACCAGCCGCGCTGGACGACCAGGAGCCGCCACAGGTCGGGATGGTTGAACGTCCACAGGATGTCGGCGGCTCGGTCCACCTGGAGTCCGGGGCGCAGCGCTCCCTGCTCGTGGATCAGGTCGACGACCGCGGCCTGGTTGTCCCGGAACTCGGTCTGGATGAGGAGCCACAGGTCGCGGGCGTCCGGGTCGACCTGGGCTGCATCGCTGATCACCCGCAGCAGACCGCCGGCACGCTCCTTGACCGCGCGGGAGTTGCGCGCGTTGAGGCGAAGACGCCGTTCGGGGTCGGGCTCGTCGAGCATCTCGCGGAACCACGCTCGTGCCGTCACGGGCTGGTGGTCGTCCGCACCGCCCAGCGCCTGGTCCCAGAGCGTCCGGAGCAGCCCGCTCTTGGTCGAGAAGGCGAGGTAGAGCGTCTTCGAGGAGACCTCCGCTGCGGCTGCCACCGCAGCCACCGACGTGGCTGCATAGCCCTCCGCCTCGAACACCCGCTGGGCGGTCTCCAGGATGTGCCGCCGCGTGGCTGCGGCCTGCTGCACCCGTCGCGGGGAGTGGTAGTCCCTTGTCGACTTGACGCGTGAACTCATTTGGCTACAGTAGCACGCGATTCATTACACATACGCTGTAACCAATTGAGAGGAACTGCGCCATGACCGATCACACGACACGACAGTTGACACCCGGAGCCACCTCCGCCGAAGAGCGCCGCCACCATGTGCACGCGATGTGGTCGGCCGTGGCCGGGTCCTGGGCGGAGTACGCCGACGACACGGATGCGCGCCACGCACCGGAGACGGCGGCGATGCTCGCCGCCACCGCACCGGTCCCGGGGGACCACGTGCTGGAGCTCGCGGCGGGTGCGGGCGGCCTGGGCCTGGAGGTCGCCGACCTGGTGGCGCCGGGTGGCCGCGTGGTGATCTCCGATGTCGCCGTCGAGATGACGGCGGCAGCCCGGGCCCGGGCCGGGACGCGGGAGGCCGTCGAGGTGCGGACGCTGGACATCGAGTCGATCGCGGAGCCGGACTCGTCGTACGACGTGGTCCTGTGCCGCCACGGCCTGCAGTTCGCGGTCGACCCGTCGGCCGCGTCCAGGGAGATCGCCCGCGTGCTGCGCCCCGGGGGTCGGCTGGCGGCGAGCGTCTGGGGACCGGCGGCCGCGAACCCGTGGCTGTCGGTGGTGATGGAGGCCGTCCAGAGTGTGCTGGGCAGACCGGTGCCGCCGCCCGGGATCCCGGGCCCCTTCGCGCTGTCGCAGGCCGGCCACCTGGCCGGCTTGCTGGAGGCTGCCGGGCTCGCCCGGGTGGCGGTGAGCGAGATCTCCGAGCCGCTGACCGCCGCCGACTTCGACGGCTGGTGGACGTGGACGACCCGGCTCGCCGGGCCGCTGACCAAGATCCTCAGCTCTCTCGACGAGCAGGCGACGACGGCGATCCGGGAGCGGGCCCGTGCCTCGCTGGCCGACCGCGTGACCGAGCACGGCTACCACCTACCCGGGCTCGCGCTCGTCGTCAGCGCCCGACGCCCCTGACCACCGCAGATGTCAACGAGAGGAACGACGATGAGTACCACCAACGCCCTGCCCGGATGCGACACCCACGACATGGTGGTGGTCCACCGGGTCTTCCGGCGGGAGTTCGCGCTGCTGCCACGCATGGTCCGCGCGGTGCCGGACGGCGACGTCGCCCGGGCCGCGGTGATCGCCACCCACGCACGCGAGATGACATCCCTGCTGCATCACCACCACACTGCTGAGGACGAGATGGTGTGGCCCGTTCTGCGGGAACGGGCCACGCTCGACCTGTGGTTGGTGGAGCGCATGGAGACCCAGCACGAGGCGGTCGACGGGCTGCTCGGCGGCCTGGACGAAGGCATCGCGAGGTTCGCGGGCACGGCCGGCCCGACGGAGCGTCGGGAGCTCGCCTCACTGCTGGACCGGTTGTCGGACGCCCTCGTCGAGCACCTCGACGAGGAGGAGGCGTCGATCCTGCCGGTGGTGGCACAGACCCTCACCGTCGCCGAGTGGGAGGAGCTGGCCCGGCGTGGCATGGCGGCGATGCGGAAGCCGCGGCTCCTGGTGATCCTGGGCCACATCCTCGAGGACGCGGACCCCGACGAACGCGCGGCCTTCCTGGCGCACGTGCCGGCACCGGCACGTCTCGGCTACCGGTTGGTCGGGCGGAGACGCCATCGGCGTGAGACCGCAACCCAGCGGCGTGGGCTCGGCTGACGTGGCTGCCGGGCCTCGCAGGTCGCTGCCGACCCGGACGGTGACGCTCACCGCCGGCACCGTCGAGTTCCGGTCGGAGCCGGGAACTCGACCGCCGGTCGTGGTGCTTCCAGGCGGTCACATGCATGCCGGGCTCGCACTCGGCGAGGAGTCGTTGCGCGCCTCGGGCTCCGCGCTCCTCGTCGTCTCCCGACCCGGGTACGGGCGTACCCGGGTCGGACCGCTGGGCGCCCGGGACTTCGCGGCGGTCGTCGCCGAGCTCTGCGACAGACTGGGCCACACCACCGTCGAGGCGGTGGTGGGCATCTCGGCCGGCGGCCGGACCGCGGTGGAGCTCGCCGCGCGTCACCCCTCGTTGGTACGACGGCTGGTCCTGCAGAGCGCCGCGCCCGCGGTGGGCCCGTGGCCGGACTCCCGGCTCCAGCGCCGGGCCGCACCGGTGCTGTTCGGTCCACGCGCCGGGACGTGGACCTGGGCCGCGACCCGGCTGCTGCTGACCCGCGCCCCGGAGCTGGGCCTGCGGGCCGTCATCGGCCCGCTCACCACCGGATCGGCCAGGTCCTGCCTGCGCCAGCTGACCACTCCCGAGCGGACGGCCGTGTTGCGTCTGTTCTGTGAGATGTCGTCGGGCACCGGCTTCGCCAACGACCTGCAGGACTTCGCCCGCCTCGATCCGGTCGAGGCGCGGCGCACCCTGACAGCCGTCGCCTGCCCCACGTTGGTGATGGCCAGCCGAGCCGACGGCAGCGTCGCGTGGACCCACGCACAAGCCTTCGCCACCACCATTCCAGGGGCGCGCCTGTACGAGTCCAGCGCCCCGTGGCACCTGATCTGGTTCGGCGCCGACCGGGCCGGCGTCGAGGCCGAGGTGCGGGCGTTCCTCGCCACGCCCGGCGGGTGAAGCCGCCGGGCTCAGCGAGGAAGACCGGACATCCGCCAGGCGCCGGCGCCGTGCCGATGGGTGGACCGCACCAGCCGGCGCGGCGCGTTCCAGGCAGGCGTACGACGAGCAGGAGCGGCGGCGGGGCTGCCCAGCGAGGCGACCACCGCGACCAGCGCTGCCAGCTCCTCCGGTGAGGGGTCGCCCGAGACGACCCGCAGGAGCGGGGCGGGCGAGGTCTCGTCGCTCACAGTGGGATGTTCCCGTGCTTCTTGGGCGGCAGCGACTCCCGCTTGGTCTCGAGGAGCCGCAGCGCCTTGACCACCTCGAGCCGGGTCTCGTGGGGGGCGATCACGGCGTCGACGTAGCCGCGCTCGGCGGCGATGTAGGGGTTGGCCAGCGTGTCGTCGTACGCCGTGATCAGCTCCGCGCGCCGGGCCTCCGGGTCGGGAGCGTCCTTGAGCTCGCCGCGGTAGAGGATGTTCACCGCACCCTGGGCGCCCATCACCGCGATCTGGGCGGTCGGCCAGGCCAGGTTGATGTCGGCGCCGAGGTGCTTGGACCCCATCACGTCGTAGGCGCCGCCGTAGGCCTTGCGGGTGATCACGGTGACCAGGGGCACGGTGGCCTCGGCGTAGGCGTAGATCAGCTTGGCGCCACGGCGGATGATGCCGTTCCACTCCTGGTCGGTGCCGGGCAGGAAGCCCGGCACGTCGACGAACGTCAGCACCGGGATGTTGAAGGCGTCGCAGGTGCGCACGAAGCGGGCGGCCTTCTCCGAGGCGTCGATGTCGAGCGTGCCCGCGAACTGCATCGGCTGGTTGGCGACGATGCCCACCGACCTCCCCTCGACCCGGCCGAAGCCGATCAGGATGTTGGGGGCGAACATCGCCATCACCTCGAGGAACTCCTCGTCGTCGACGACGGCGGAGATCACCTCGTGCATGTCGTAGGGCTGGTTGGCGCCGTCGGGGATCACGACGTCCAGCGTGCGGTCGAGGTCGGTGACGGCCAGGTCCGCGGGGGCGTCGTAGGACGGCGAGGGGTCGAGGTTGTTCTGCGGCAGGAACGACAGCAGCGCCTTGACGTAGTCGAGCGCGTCGTCCTCGTCGGAGCCCATGTAGTGGGCGTTGCCGGACTTGGTGTTGTGGGTCCGGGCCCCGCCGAGCTCCTCCATCGTGACGTCCTCACCGGTGACGGTCTTGATCACGTCGGGTCCGGTGATGAACATGTTGGAGGTGCCGTCGACCATCACCGTGAAGTCGGTGACCGCGGGGGAGTAGACGTGGCCACCGGCGCAGGAGCCCATGATCAGGCTGATCTGCGGGATCACCCCGGAGGCGTGCACGTTGCGGCGGAAGATCTCGCCGTACAGGCCGAGCGAGACCACCCCCTCCTGGATCCGCGCACCGGCGCCCTCGTTGATGCCGATGATCGGGCAGCCGGTCTTCATCGCGAGGTCCATCACCTTGGTGATCTTCTCGCCGTACACCTCGCCGAGCGAGCCGCCGAAGATCGTGAAGTCCTGGCTGAACACGCAGGTCTGGCGACCCTCGATGGTGCCGTAGCCGGTGATCACGCCGTCGCCGTACGGGCGCCGCTTCTCCAGCCCGAACGCCGTGGAGCGGTGCCGGGCGAGCTCGTCGAGCTCGACGAACGAGCCCTCGTCGAAGAGCAGCTCGATCCGCTCGCGGGCGGTCTTGCGGCCCTTGGCGTGCTGCTTCTCGATCGCCTTCTCGGAGCCGGCGTGGACCGCGGCGTCGAGCCGGCGCTCGAGGTCCTCGAGCTTGCCGGCCGTGGTGTGGATGTCGATGTCGGCGGGGACATCGGTGCCCTCACCGGGCTTCATCGTCGGCTGGTTCTTGGGTTGGGCGCTCACGTGTGGTGGCCTCCTCGCGTCTGCGGGGCCAATGTAGTGCCATGGACTCCTCCCGCTCCGCCCGGTCGCCGCTCGACCCGACCGCCCTCCAGGCCGCGGCCGGCCCGTCGTGGACCGTGCAGCTGCACGCCGAGGCCGGCTCGACCAACGTCCTCGCCGCCACCGACCCGGTGCCCGACCTGGTCGTGGTCGCCGACCACCAGCAGGCGGGCCGGGGCCGGCTCGACCGCGACTGGGTGACCCCACCGGGCGCGGCCCTCACCTTCTCCGCGGTCGTCGACCCCGGGATGGACCTCGAGTGGTGGCCGCTGGTCCCGCTCGTCACCGGGTACGCCGTGTCCCGGGCGCTGGGCGGGTACGCCGCCGTGAAGTGGCCCAACGACGTGCTGGTGGACGGCCTGAAGGTCTGCGGGATCCTGGTCGAGCGGGTGACGGGCCCGTCGTCGGGACAGCCACCGGTGGCGGTGATCGGGGTGGGGATCAACGTCGACCAGACCGCCGCGGAGCTGCCGGTGCCGACCGCCACCTCGCTGACCCTGGCCGGGCACCCGGTCGACCGGACCGCCCTGTTCGGCGATGTGCTCGCCTCCCTGCGTGCCTCCCTGCGCCACGCCGCAGCGCATCCGGACCTCTTCCTGAACCAGTACCGCGACCGCAGCGCGACCCTGGGCCAGGACGTGCGGGTCGACCTGCCCGACGACCGGACCGTCGAGGGTCGCGTCGTCGACGTGGACGACCACGGCCGGCTGCTGCTCCGGACGGCCGGCGAGACGCTCACCCTGAGCGCGGGCGATGTCGTTCACCTTCGCCCCGCGGGGTGAGACACTCGGGCCCGTGGCCATCTCTCCCAAGCTGTTGACCGACGGCGAGTCCGTCGTCGTCGACACACGCACCCATCCCAAGGCACTGATCGTCCCGGTCCTGGTGCTCCTCGTGACCCTGGCGGTGGCGATCTTCCTCGACCGGCACATCGGCAACGGCGTGGTCAGCCTGATCGTGTGGATCCTGGCGCTGCTCGTCGTCGTGTGGTTCACCCTGCGGCCGTTCCTGGACTGGCTGACCTCGACGTACACGATCACGACCAAGCGGCTGATCACCCGCGAGGGCGTGATCTCGCGCCGCGGTCACGACATCCCGCTGCACCGGATCAGCGACGTCGCCTACGACATGGGCGTGCTCGACCGGATGCTCGGGTGCGGCACGCTCGTGATCAGCGACGCCAGCACCCACGGCTCGGTGCGACTGCACGACATCCCCCACGTCGAGAGCGTCCAGCGCCGACTCACCGAGCTGCTCGACGCCGGCGCGCCCGCCGCCGACCCAAGGACCGATGACGGAGCCTGAGCCCAGTCCGGGACATCGCCTCGAACGCGCCATCCTGGGCGAGGAGGTCAGCTTCAACGCCCTCGAGGTGGCCGCGGAGACCGGTGCCACGATCGAGCAGGCGCGACGGCTCTGGCGGGCCCTCGGCTTCCCCGACCACGGGGTGGACCGCGCGTTCACCCAGGCCGACGCCGACGCGGTCTCGACGCTGCTGCGGCTGGTCGACGCGGGCGTCATCGACTTCGACATGGCGGTCAACCTGACCCGTGCGGTCGGCCAGACGATGGCCCGGCTCGCCGACTGGGAGGTCGGCACGCTCGTGCACCGCGTCCAGGAGCTCGAGGCGGGTGACGACGCCACCGGCTCGCGGGCCACGGCGGCGCTGCAGATGGTCGAGCAGCTCAACGAGCCCTTCGAGGAGCTTCTGGTCTACGTCTGGCGCCGGCACCTCGCGGCGGCGGTGGGTCGGATCGAGACCCTCGGCGCCAACGAGGAGGACCTCCAGACCACCGAGGTGACCGTCGGGTTCGCCGACATCGTCGCCTTCACCGCGCTCTCCAACCAGCTCGACCACGACCGTCTCGGTGACCTGGTGGAGGTGTTCGAGTCGCGGTGCGCGGACGTCGTGGCCGGGCAGCGCGGGCGGGTGATCAAGAGCATCGGGGACGCCGTGCTGTTCGTGAACGAGGACCCGATCCGGGCCTACGACACCGCCGAGGGGATCATCACCGTGGTCGGGCGCGACCACCGGATGCCCGACGTCCGAGTGGGGCTGGCCACCGGATCCGTGGCGATGCGCCTCGGGGACGTGTTCGGGCCGCCGGTGAACATGGCGGCACGGCTCACGGCGGTGGCGCGGCGCAACCGGGTGATCGTCGACCGGGCGACCGCGGAGCTGCTGCCGGAGGACCAGTTCGAGACGCGTCCGCTGCCGGCGAGACCGGTGCGAGGCTTCGGTCTGGTCGAACCCGTGGCCGTCCGACGTCATTGACCGCTGGGGGAGATTTTACCTTCGGAACCATGCGAGTTGAGCCATTCCCCGGCGCGAAGGGGTGTTGGGTACCTATTTTAAGTGTGTGCTCAAGGTCCAGGACGTCACCGTCGACCCCGTTACCAGGCGGGTCTGGCGCGATGATCGCGAGATCGTGTTCTCGCGCAAGGAGTTCGACCTGCTCCACTACCTGATGGCGCACGCAGGTGAGGTCGTCTCGCGCGACGACCTGATGCTGACCGTCTGGAACACCACCTTCTGGACCTCGTCGAAGACCATCGACGTCCACCTCGGGTGGGTCCGCCGCAAGCTCGGCGACGACCCGAGCCAGCCGACCCTGATCACCACGGTGCGTGGCGCCGGGCTCCGCTTCGAGTCGGACGCACCCGCGTACAGCGCCACCATGCCCGCGCAGGCGGCCGCAGTCTGACGCCAGCGCGTCAGCCCTTACGCTGTCCCGCGTGAGCCCCGGGTCCGAGAGTGCGCCCACGATCGCCGTCATCGGAGGCGGTCAGCTGGCCCGGATGATGGCCGAGCCCGCCGCCGCCCTGGGCATCCCGCTGCGGCTCCTGGCCGAGGCGCCCGGAGTCTCCGCGAGCCAGGTGATCCCCGACCACCTGGTGGGCGACTACACCGACCTGGCCACCCTGCATCGCGTCGTCTCCGGCTGCCGGGTGGTCACCTTCGACCACGAGCACGTCCCGACCGACCACCTGCACGCCCTCGCCGCCGACGGGGTCGCCGTACGTCCCGGGCCGGAGGCGTTGGTCCACGCTCAGGACAAGCTGGTGATGCGCGCCGCCGTCGACCGGCTCGGCATCCCGCAGCCCCGGCACCGGGAGGTCGCCGACGTCGCCGACGTCGCCGACTTCGGCTTCCCGTGCGTGCTCAAGACCGCACGCGGCGGCTACGACGGCAAGGGCGTCTGGTTCGTCGGTACGCCGGACGAGTGCGGGCCGGCGTTCGAGGTCGCGGCCCGGACCGGGGTGCGGATCCTCGCGGAGGAGCGGGTGGACTTCGACCGCGAGCTCTCGGCCCTGGTGGCCCGCAGCCCCAGCGGCCAGGCGGCGGCGTACCCCGTGGTGCAGTCGACCCAGCGGGACGGGATCTGTGCCGAGGTGGTGGCTCCGGCCCCCGGCCTGGACCCTGCCCACGCCGCGCAGGCCCAGGAGCTCGCGCTGCGGATCGCCCGCGACCTCGACGTGACCGGGATCCTGGCCGTCGAGCTGTTCGAGACCGCCGACGGCGTCCTGGTCAACGAGCTGGCGATGCGACCGCACAACACCGGTCACTGGACCCAGGACGGCGCGGTCACCTCGCAGTTCGAGAACCACCTGCGTGCCGTCCTCGACCTGCCGCTGGGCTCACCCCTGGCGCGCGCCCCCTGGACGGTGATGGTCAACATCCTCGGCGGCCCTGCCGACTCCGGGGGCCGTCTGTACGACGGCTACCCGCACGCCCTGGCCCGCGACCCGAGGCTGCGCGTGCACCTGTACGGCAAGGAGCCGCGTCCGGGCCGCAAGGTCGGGCACGTGAACGCCTACGGCGACGACCTGCAAGATTGTCTGGAGCGCGCCCGCCACGCGGCGGCGTGGTTCGCCGGAGACCTGGGGGATGAGAGCGAATGAGTGAAGCAGCCCGCGTCGGGATCGTGATGGGTTCGGACTCCGACTGGCCGGTGATGGAGGCCGCGGCCGAGGCGCTCAAGGAGTTCGACGTCGCCTACGAGGCCGACGTGGTCTCGGCCCACCGGATGCCCGACGAGATGCTCGGCTACGGCCGCGGGGCGGCCGAGCGCGGGCTGTCGGTGATCATCGCCGGCGCCGGCGGGGCCGCTCACCTGCCCGGGATGCTCGCCGCGGTCACCCCACTCCCGGTGATCGGCGTACCCGTGCCGCTCAAGCACCTCGACGGGATGGACTCGCTGCTCTCGATCGTGCAGATGCCGGCCGGTGTACCGGTGGCCACCGTCGGGGTCGGCAACGCCCGCAACGCGGGGCTGCTGGCCGTGCGGATCCTGGCCGCCTCCGACGCCGACCTGCGGCAGCGGATGCTCGACTTCCAGGCCGACCTGCGCACCACCGCGCAGGAGAAGGGCAAGAAGGTCCGCTCGTCGGCGGGGGCGCGCAAGCTCGGCTTCTGAGAGCCGCGCCGAGCCTGGGTCAGGGGTGCTGGTTGAGGTAGATCACGACCCCGACGAAGGCGACGACGCTGAGGCACCCGAGCGCGATCCCGGTCCAGGCCGCCCAGCGCCCCTTCAGGGCACCGTCGGCGGCGGCGATGTGGGCGAGCGCGTGGCGTCCGACCAGGATCGCCGGGATGCCGGTCAGGACGTTGAGGACGAGGCTCAGCAGACCGAGGGTGAGCGCGTTCCGGGCCCGAGTGTCGATGGAGCCCTCGGCGACGTGGGCGTCCGCATCGGGGTCAACTCCCGAGTGTGCTCCCGGCGAGAAGGCGGTGAAGCCGCCGTGGCCGGGAGCTCCGCTGCCACCTGACGGCATGCTCATAGCGCGCTCCTTCGTCGATGCCTGTCCTGCGACGGTACAGCGAGGGCTGGCAGTGGGGTCGCACACTCGGCTTCTGAGAGCCGCTCAGCCGTCCACGAGGCCGTGCTCGTGGCCGAAGACCACGATCTGCACACGGTCGCGCAGGCCGAGCTTGCGCAGGATCGCACCGACGTGGGTCTTCACCGTCGACTCGCTGGCGAAGATCTGGCCGCCGATCTCGCTGTTCGACAGCCCCTGTGCCACGGCTCCGAAGACCTCGCGCTCCTTGTCGGTCAGCGAGAGGTACGACGGGGGAGGCGGGGTGCGGGCCTGGAACTGGCCGTCCAGCAGGGTGGCGAGGTCCTGGGGGGCGAGCACGGCGTTGCCGGCGTACACCGTGCGGATCGCGTCGCGCAGCATCGCGGGCGTGGTCCCCTTCAGCAGGAAGCCGCTGGCGCCGGAGCGGATCGCGGTGGCCGCGCGGTCGTCGAGGTTGAAGGTCGTCAGCACGATCACCCGTACCGGCCGCTCCCGGCGCGCCACCCGGTCGGGCAGGAAGATCTGCCGGGTCGCCTCGACGCCGTCCATCTCGGGCATCCGGACGTCCATCAGCACGACGTCCGGCGCCAGGTCGTCGACCAGCCGCACCGCCTCCACGCCGTCCGCGGCCGAGCCCACGACCTCGAGGCCGTCCTGGGCGTCCACGATCACCCGCACGCCCTCGCGGAAGAGCTCCTGGTCGTCGACCAGGAGCACCCGGATGCGCTCGCTCATCGGGGCGTCCGGACCGGCACCCAGGCCGTCGCGGTGAACGTCGGCGGGTCGCTGCGACGGCGTACGTCGAGCCGGCCGCCGACGGCCTCCAGGCGGCGCCGCATGCCGGCCACGCCCTGCCCGCCGCCCGGCGACGACGGGGCCGGCGCGATGGGCTGGGTCTCGTCCGGGCCGGCGCTCAGGGCGTTGCGCACCTCGATCCGCAGGTCGCCCTCCCAGTGACGCTCGACCTGGACGGGGAGGTCTCGCCGGCCGTGCTTGATCGCGTTTGTCAGCATCTCCTGGAGCACCCGGAAGGCGACGACCTCGAGCTCGGGGGGCATCGGCTGGGGCATCCCGACCAGGGTCGACTCCACCTCGTGGCCGCTGGCCCGGACCCCCTCGATCAGGCTCTCGATGTCGGCCTGCCGGGCCGTCGCGACCGCGGTGCCGGAGGTCGCGGCGAGCACCTGACGGACGTCCTCCAGCGAGGTCCGGGCCGACGTCGCGATGTTGGCCATCGTCTGCTTGAGCGCCACCGTGTCGTGGTCGTCGCGGAACTGTGCCGACTCGGCCTGCGCCAGGATCACCGCGAGCGAGTGGCCGACCACGTCGTGCACGTCGTGCGCGAGCCGGGTCTGCTCGTCGCGGAGCCGGGCGATCTCGGCGGCCTGGTCACGCTCGGCCTCGGCCACCACCTGCGAGCGACGCGACACCCGCGAGCGGTCCGAGAAGCGGAGCGCGAGCCCGAGCAGCCACGGCGCCATCAGGATGGCGGTCCCGAGCAGCCCGGCCGGGAGCCGCCAGCCGTTGCCTCCGGGGTACGCCGTCCGGGCCAGCACCTTGACGCCCGCCACGTCGAGCGCCTGGTAGAAGACGCTCTGGTCCAGCCAGAGCACCGCGATCGTCGCGCCGAACGGGATCGAGAGCCCGCTCAGCCAGACCACGGTCGTGCTGCCCCAGCGCGCGCAGCCGAAGGCGACGTAGGCCAGCATCACCTCGATCACCAGCGGACCCGTGCCGGTGACCAGGTGGACCGCGCCGACGGCCCAGGCGACGGCGAGCGCGGGCCCGGGCGCCGCGCGGGTCAGGGCCACGGCCACTGCCAGACCGAGCACCACGAGCACCGGGCCCCAGGTGGAGGTCCGGGTCAGGTCGTGGTCGTTCTCCCAGAGCCCGACCACGAGCACCGCCAGGCCCGCCGCGGCGTCCGGCACCCACGGCTTCCAGCGTCGCCAGGCGTCGGGCGGCGAGGTCATGCGGGTCATCGAACCACGCCAGACGTCACCGGTGGGCGCCGCGGACCAGCTCGTCGAGCAGGTCGGAGTAACCGAGGCCGGCGGCGGCGAACATCCGGGGCACCTGGGAGTGCTCGGTCATCCCGGGCGTGGTGTTGACCTCGTTGAGCACCGGGCCGGCGTCGGTCAGGAAGAAGTCGACCCGGGCGACGCCCGAGCAGCCGAGGGCGGCGTACACCGTCAGGGCGGCATCCTCGAGGGCCTTGGCGTCACGCTCCTCCAGCACGGCCGGCACCCGGAAGTCGGCCGCGCCGCCGTACTTCGCGTCGTAGTCGAAGACCCCGTCGCCGACGATCTCGAGCGGGGGAGCGGCGACCAGGGCGCCGTCGGCGCAGCGCAGCACGGCCACGTCGATCTCGCGGCCGGCGATCACGTCCTCGACCAGGGCCCGCGAGTCGAGTGCGAGTGCGGCCTCGAGTGCAGGTCGCAGGCCGTCGGGCTCGCAGACCTTGCTCACGCCACGGCTCGACCCGGCCGCCACCGGCTTGACCACCACGGGCCCGGTCCACGGCTCGATCGGCGCTCCAGGCACCGTGACCAGGCGCCCGGGAGCCGTGGCGATGCCGAGCGCGTTCGCGACCAGCTTGGTCGCCCACTTGTCCATCGCCAGCGCCCCCGCGCCGACCCCGGAGCCGACGTAGCGCAGCCCCGCCAGCTCGCAGAGGGCGGCGAGCGTCCCGTCCTCGCCACGCGGACCGTGGACCAGGGGGAACACGACCTCGCAGCCGCGCAGGATCTGGGCGACGCCCGACAGTCCCATCGGCCTCCAGCCACGGTCACGCCAGGTGCCGTCGCGGCCGATGGTGAGCGGCACGACGTCGTACGACGTGGGGTCGAGCCCGGCGGCCACGCCGGCCGCCGAGGCGAGCGAGACCTCGTGCTCACAGCTCTGGCCGCCCCCGATGACGGCGACCCGGGTCGTCATCACACGCTCCGCAGGTGGGCGACCGGTCGGGTCCGCCGGGCGATCCGCCCGCCGAGGCCGGTGACGATCTCGTGCTCGATGGTGCCGGCCCAGCCCGCCCAGTCGGCGACCGTCGGCTCGCCCGCGGACCCGGGGCCGAACACGGTGACGGTTTCGCCGGGCTCGCCGCCGGTGTCACCCAGGTCGATGACGAGCTGGTCCATCGAGAGCCGGCCGACCACCGGCAGCCGCCGGCCCCGGAGCTGCACCTGGGCCCGGCCGGACGCCGTCCGCGGCAGGCCGTCGGCATAGCCCAGCGGCACCAGCCCGAGATGGGTCCCGAGCGGGGTCCGGTAGGCATGGCCGTAGCCGACCGGCGTGCCGGCGCGGACGCGGCGCACCGAGACCAGCGGGGCGGTCAGGGTCATCGGCTGGCGCAACGACGTGGTCCGGCTGGGGTCGATCCCGACCAGTCCGGCGCCGACCCGGCTCATCGTGTGGTGGCTCAGCGGGTCGGTCAGCGTCGCTGCGGTGGCGGCGAGGTGGCGCTGGGCGGGTCGGAGGCCGCAGGCCCGGGCGATCTCCAGCGCCCAGGCGAACCGGCTCCGGCCGAGGGCGTTGCAGGTGTCGCCGGGGTCGTCGCTGCAGCCGAGGTGCCCCATCAGGCCGACCACCTCGACCTCACCGCGCTGCTCGGCCCGTCGCGCCGCCCGGCACAGCCGGGGCCACGCCGCCGGCGCCGCGCCGTCCCGGGCCATGCCGGCGTCGAGGTGCAGGTGGATCCGGGCGCGTCCCGGAGCCGCGGCCACGGCCGCCAGGTGCTCGAGACCGGGGACGGCGACGTCCACCTCGCAGCGGACCGCCTCGGCGAAGTCGGCATCCAGCGGGTTGAGCCAGCTCAGCACCGGAGCCGTGAGCCCGGCCTCACGCAGCGGCCAGGCCTCGGTCAGCGAGGTGACGCCGAGCGAGGTGGCGCCGTGGGCGAGCGCGGTCCGGGCCACGTCGAGTGCGCCGTGCCCGAAGCCGTCGGCCTTGACCACCGCCATCAGGGCTCCGCTCGCGCGGGCCGCCAGGAGGCGGGTGTTCGCCGCGACCGCCCCCAGGTCGATGTCCAGGTGCGGCCCGGCCGTTCCTGCTTGCGACCGCGGCTCGGAGATCTGGATCGTCATGCTCCGACGCTAGGGAGGCGCGGGCGCCAGCCGCCTCCGTCGCAGGTGCCGACGTGCGGTACCCCGGGACCAGACCTCTCCGACCGGTGAACCGGTCAGCCGGTGCGCCGGCGCCACTCGATCGCCGGGCAGGCGTCCATCACCATCGGCACGCCGGCCGCCGTCGTACGACGGAACGCGTCGGGGTCCACCACACCGAGCTGCAGCCAGACCCCGCGCGCTCCGATCGCGACGGCCTGGTCGGCGAACTCACCGGCCGCCTCGGAGCGGCGGAAGACATCGACCACGCCGACCGGGAACGGCACGTCGGCCAGGGTCGCGTAGCCGCGCTCGCCGAGCACCTCGCCCGCCGGGTCGACCCCGTCGTCGGCGAACCGCGGGTGGACCGGCACGATCGTCTTGCCCCGGCGCTGCAGCAGGGCGGCGATCTCGTACGCCGTACGGTCCGGGTTGCCGGACAGGCCCACCACGGCCCAGGTCCGGCACTCGTCCAGCATCAGGTCGACCCACTCCGTGCGCTGCCAGTCGTCCATGGATCCAGCCTAGGAGTGCGTGACCAATCCCTCGTGCTCGCGGCCGGACCGGGTCCCTCAGCGACCGTAGAATCTGGGGCCATGGCCGACTTCCCGATGTTTGCGCTGTCCGAGGAGCACCAGGCGATCCGGGAGGCGGTCCGTGACGTGTGCGCGGCCAAGGTCGCGCCGTACGCCGCGGAGGTCGACGAGGACTCGCGCTACCCCGAGGAGGCCGCCCAGGCGCTCCAGGCGGCCGACTTCCACGCGCCCCACGTGCCCGAGGAGTACGGCGGCGCCGGGGCCGACGCCCTGGCCACGGTGCTGGTGATCGAGGAGATCGCCCGGGTCTGCATGAGCAGCAGCCTGATCCCCGCGGTGAACAAGCTGGGCTCGCTGCCGGTGATGCTGAGCGGCTCGGAGGAGCTGCGCAAGAAGTACCTGACCCGGCTCGCGGCGGGGGAGGGAGGCTTCTCCTACTGCCTGTCCGAGCCCGAGGCCGGCTCGGACGCGGCGGCGATGAAGTGTCGCGCGGTCCGCGACGGCGACGACTGGGTGCTCGACGGCGTGAAGAGGTGGATCACCAACGCGGGGGTCAGCGAGTTCTACACGGTGATGGCGGTGACCGACCCGGAGAAGGGGGCGCGCGGCATCTCGGCCTTCGTCGTGGAGAAGTCCGACGAGGGAGTCAGCTTCGGCGCCAAGGAGAAGAAGCTCGGCATCAAGGGGAGCCCGACCCGCGAGGTGTACCTCGACCGGGTGCGGATCCCCGGCGACCGCATGATCGGGGCGGAGGGCACCGGCTTCGAGACCGCGATGAAGACCCTCGACCACACCCGGATCACGATCGCCGCCCAGGCGGTCGGGGTGGCCCAGGGCGCGCTGGACTTCGCCCTCGGCTACGCCCGGGAGCGCCAGCAGTTCGGGAAGTCGATCGCGGAGTTCCAGGGCCTGCAGTTCCTGCTCGCCGACATGGGCATGAAGGTCGAGGCCGCCCGGCAGCTCACCTACGCCGCGGCGGGTCGCTCCGAGCGGGGCGATGATGACCTCACGTTCTTCGGCGCCGCCGCCAAGTGCTTCGCCTCGGACGTCGCGATGGAGGTCACGACCAACGCCGTCCAGGTGCTCGGCGGCTACGGCTACACCCGCGACTACCCGGTCGAGCGGATGATGCGCGACGCCAAGATCACCCAGATCTACGAGGGCACCAACCAGGTGCAGCGGATCGTGATCGCCCGCCAGCTGTTGGCCGGGGTGCAGTCGGAGCTCTGAGCCGGACGGCCCGGATCGCGGTCCGGGTCAGGCGGCCTCGTGCAGCGGGCCGGAGTCGACGCTGCTCTCCACGACCCAGCGAGCCTCGAGTCGCTCTCCGCGCTCGTCGGACACGAGGATCCAGGTCTGGATCAGGGTGGGGCGGTCGTCGTGCTGCATGCTCGGGCTCCGTCAGCTCTGGCCACGGTTGTTCACGCGGCGTTCATCTCGCGTTCACTTTACACCAAGTCGCTCCCTGGGAGCACCGAACGCGCACAACCACGCCCAGAACGCCCCACTGGAAGATGATGGCGAGCGCAGACGGGACCACCGACGCTCCACCTGAGCGTCCGCTCCGGTGCGGCCTAGTCTGGGGGCACCGCTCGCCGCCGGACCCCGCCCAGGAGACGTCGATGTCCGTACCGCCCGTCCTGACGCACCGACCCGCCCGCCTGCGTACCGCGGACTGCCGGCTCGACGACTTCGCCACCCTGGTCGAGCGAGCGACCGATCCGGAGCAGTTTCCGCTCGCCGCCGAGGTGGTCGACCGCGTCCTGGTGTACGACGCGGCGCGGCTGCGCGCGGAGGTGGCGGGCCCCGACGGGGAGGACACCGTCGCCGCTGAGCTGGTCCGCGCCCTCACCGACGGGCCGGGGGTGGTCGCGATCCGCGGCGCCTTCCCCGACACCTCGGTGGTCGACCGGGCCACCGCCGCCTTCGACGCGATGATCGCCGACGAGAGAGCCGTGGGCGGCGCGAAGGGCGACCACTTCGCCAAGGCCGGCGCCAACGACCGGGTGTGGAACGCGCTGGAGAAGCTCGCCGTCCGCGACCCCGGGACGTTCGTGGACTACTACGCCAACGACGTCGTCGCGCTCGTGGCCCGGGCGTGGCTCGGTCCGGGCTACCAGGTCACCTCGCAGGTCAACGTCGTACGACCAGGAGGACAGGCACAGGACCCGCACCGCGACTACCACCTCGGCTTCCTCGAGAACACGGTGGTCGAGGGCTACCCCGCCCACGTCCACCTGCTCTCGCCGGTGCTGACCCTGCAGGGCGCGGTCGCGCACTCCGACATGCCGGTCGAGAGCGGCCCCACGATGTACCTGCCCTACTCCCACCAGTACGTGCCGGGCTACCTCGCCTGGCGCCTCCCGGAGTTCCGCGACCACTTCGCGTCGCACCATGTGCAGCTCGCGCTGGCCAAGGGCGACGCCGCCTTCTTCAACCCGGCGCTCTTCCACGGCGCCGGCACCAACGTCTCCGCCGACATCCAGCGGGTGGCGAACCTGCTCCAGGTGTCCTCACCGTTCGGCCGGGCGATGGAGGCGGTGGACCGGGACCGCGTGCTGCGGGCGATCTACCCGGTGCTGCTCGAGCGCCGAGCCGCCGGCTGGTCGGCGGACGCGCTCGGTCACGCGCTGGCCGCGGCCGCCGAGGGCTACCCGTTCCCGACCAACCTCGACCTCGACCAGCCGGTCGGCGGCATGACGCCCGCCTCGCAGGCCGAGCTGGCTGCAGAGGCCCTCGCGACGGGGGTCTCGCCCGGCGACCTCGACGCCGTGCTCGACGGCTACGCCGCCCGGCGTACGACGTGACCAGCACCTCGGGCTAGGTTCGCAGGGTGCCCGACCCGATGCCCGAGAGCTGGCTCCACCCCGCCGTCGAGGTGAGGCCCTCCGAGGTCGCCGGGCGGGGCCTGTTCGCCACCGCCGACCTGCCGGCCGGCACGGTGGTCTCGCGGCTCGGCGGCAGGCTCGTGGACACCGCCGAGCTGCGCGGGCTGCTCGCCGCCGGCACGTCGTCGGTGGACAGCGTGGTGGTCGACGACGACCTGCATCTGCTGCTGGCGCCCGGAAGCGACAACCGTTTCGCCAACCACGCCTGCGATCCCGACCTGGGCTGGGTCGACGCCTACTCCCTGGCCACGCTGGTCGACGTGCCCGACGGTGCCGAGCTGCTGCACGACTACGCCATGAGCGTCGTCGATCCCGACTTCGTGCTGCGCTGCCACTGCCAGAGCTACCGCTGCCGGCAGATGGTCGAGGGCACCGACTGGCGGATCCCGCAGCTCCAGCGGAGGTACGCCGGCCACTGGACGCCGTACGTCCAGCGGCTGATCGACGCCCAGGGGGACTAGCGGGTCCCGCTCACCGCGGCAGCGGGCGGAGCCGACGCGCCGCTGTTGCGGCCGCCGGTGCCCCACACGGCACGGGCGCCGGCGTCACCGGTCAGCACGACCAGCACCAGCACGGTCACGGCCGCGACCGGCAGGAGAACGACGAGCGGCTTGGCCAGCGTGGTCACGCCCTCCTTGTGGTCCTTGTCGGGGAGGGGGTTGTGGTGGGGGAGCGACCACCAGGCCACGACGACCAGGGCCGCCAGGACCCACGTGGCGGCCTGGAGCAGGCCGGCCCAGTGCTCGTGGGTCTGGATCAGGGAGGTGTCCTCGTGGAGGCGGCTCTTGAGGTTGTCGCCGGTGGCCGCCGCGAGCCACACCGAGACCGCGGCCACGACCGCGAGGACGACCGCCGGCGTGCGGGTCTGCCAGCGCCGCGAGGGCAACACGGCGTACGCGATCGCGAACAGGGCAGCGAGCGGCACGAGGACGACGGCCGCGTGGACGACGAGGGGGTGCAGGGGGATGCCGTTGATGGTCATCCGCCGGAGATTAGGGAGGCCTTCTGTGCGGCAACTGTGTGCGGGCGCGAGGATGCACAGCCTGCGCACAGCATATTCCGGCGCGAACGGGTCAGCCCCCGCGACGCGGGAGGCCGGGTCGCGGTGCCCCCCCGAACACCTGCGACCCGGTCCGTGAGCCAGGCTCTCGAACAGCGGCTCTCCCCGCGGGGCCGGGGCACGCTGTCCCCCCGAATCAGCGTCCCCCGGCCTCTGACGTACAAAGAGTCGCCCGACGCTCCGGTGATACGTGGCGGCTGGAAAAACTCCTCACCAGCCGGCGCCGAAGCACAGGAACGGCAGGGGCGGGCCGTCCCGCGGCTCCGCGCCGACCTCGGCGAGAGCCACCGCGGGGGCGGCCCCACCGGCGACCAGCACGTGCCAGCGGGCCAGCGCCTCGCAGGCCACCTCGTCGGCGACCAGGGCGGGCGAGGACAGCACGTGCCGCGCCCCGGCGTGCAGCCACGCGGCGGTCATGCCCACGGCCTCCTCGCCGGAGCGCACCGAGACCCGGCCGAGCTCACAGGCCGACAGCACGACGGTCTCGGGGGTGTGCGCGAGGGCGTCGATGTCGTAGCCGAACCACGGCCCGTCGGCCAGCTCCACGGCGGAGAAGAGCGGGTTCTCCCCGGAGTGCCGGCCGTGGCCCGCGAGATGCAGCAGGTCGACCCGCTGCGCCAGCTGGGCCACCTGCGCCGACGAGGCCGCCGGCCCGGTCAGGACCTCGGCTCCCGTCCAGGCGTGGCAGGCGCGCGTCACCTCCTCCTCGGCACGCGCCACCCGCGGCCCGGCGACCAGTCCGACCCGGGTGCCGACCTCGGCCTCCGCGTGGAGCTGCAGCCAGCGCGTCGCGGAGGGGGCGATCGTGAGCGGGCGCCCGACCAGTCCGGGCAGGAGCGTCCACGGCGTCCCGGCCAGCACTCCCGACGGAGTCAGGACGACGCGACGGTCGCCGAGCAGCGGCAGCACGGGCTCCACCAGCGTCGTACCGACCCAGGCGAGGTTGCGGGCGAGGGAGTTCCGGATGGCCTCGGCCATCGGACCCTCGGTGCGTGAGGCCGCCATGTCGAGGTCGGCCGCGATGGAGTCCAGCCGGTTCCGCAGGCCTGCGCCGTCACCCAGTGGTACGACGGTCGCCCGACCGTCGGTGACGACGAGGGCGGCCGTGCGGTGGGGGCGGACGACGTAGGCGACCAGCGCCGAGTCCGAGCCGAGCCCGGCCATCAGCTCGTCGAGCGCCGCCGGTTCACCGATCTCTCCGCCACCGGGCGCCGACCAGCTGTGCCGGGCGATCCGTTCGGCCACCTCGACCCGCGTCCGGTCGCCCTCGGGGAGCTGGCGGAGCAGGCTCAGGTCGGCAGCGATCGCCTCGTCCGGTGGCGGCCGGACCGGCGCCACCCGGCTCACCAGGGCCCGGGCCCGCTCGGACCACTCGTAGACCACGTGCGGGCGACCGTCCCCGAGTGCGGAGTCGAGTCCGCGGCCGGCCAGCCCGCGGCCGTGACCGACCAGGGTGCTCTGCAGGTCGAGGCTGCCGAAGGACGACTGCCAGGCGTGGACCGCCGCCAGCCCCGAGGTGACCTCGCGGCGGGCCCGGCTGTGCTGACCGTTGGCCAGGGCGAGGTCGGCCCGGACCTCGTGGCTGAGCAGCCGATGGGCGATCGAGTGACGACGGGTCACCCGCAGCCGCGACAGGCGGGCGGCCGCGCCACCCGTGTCTCCCCTGCGCAGCACGAGTCGGCAGGCGACCAGGCTCAGCTGGTCGGCCTCCTCGCGCAGGTCGTTGAGCCGCAGCACCTCGACCAGCTCGTCCGCGCGCGTCAGGAGCGCCCGGCCGGTGCCGCCGGCCTCGATCTCGGCGACGATCGCGAGCGCGTCGGCGCGCAGCGCCCAGGTCGGGCTCCCATGCCCCGTGAAGCGGCGAGCGGCGCGCCGGGCGATGACCCGGGCCCGGGCAGGGTCCTGGCGCAGCAGGGTCTTGGCGAGCACCAGCTCGGACTCCGCCTGGAACCGGCGCAGACCCTGCGCGCCGTACGCCGCGGCGGCCGCCTCCAGCGCTCGCGCGGCCTCGCGCGGACGGCCGGCCGCGAGCATCACCTCGGCACGGTCCTGGTTGGTGGTGGACTGCATCACCAACGTCATCGGGCTCAGGGTGCCCTTGGCGTCGTCCATGTGGCGCAGGGCGGTGACCAGGTCTCCCAGGAGGAGGTGGGCGTACCCGATGTTGTGCTCGGCCTTGCCCGACGACTCCGCCATGTCGGCCTGGGCGTAGTGGTCCCGCGCGGCCTCGAAGTCGGAGACCGCGGCCAGGGGCTCGCGACGGTGCAGGTGCAGGTTGCCGCGGGTGAGGTAGGCCCGGCCCAGGTGCTCCGGCTCGCCTCCGAGCAGGGGGATGGCCTGGGAGATCGACGTCTCGGCGGCCCCGGCGTCGCCTGCGCGCAGGTGGAGGAGCGCGAGCTGGGAGAGGATCCGGCCCCGCGTCGCCGGCGACAGCCCGGTGGTCCCGAGCAGGGCCGCACATCGTTGCAGCCCCGCCTCGGCGCCGTGCAGCTCGGCCTCGACGTAGGCGTCGGAGAGCCCGATCAGGGCCCGCTGGTCACGGTCGGAGCCGGCGCGTTCCCTGGCCCGCTCGAGCATCGACCGTGCCCCGGTGAAGTTCCCGGCACGGACAGCGGTCATCGCCCGCTGGCGCAGGTCCTCCGCTGTCGGCATCCGCTCATCATGGCGTCAAGTCGGTCCGACCAGCCACCGCGTTCCAGCCCCGCGACACGGCGTCCGCACGGGAGGCCGGCGATCCGGCTGACCCGAGGCTGCCCAGGAGGTCGGCGGCCAGCAACCCGGCGAAGAAGGGGGCGGCGAACGACGTACCGCTCCAGACCGCGAAGTGGCCGGTGTAGTCGTCGGGGTCGAGGGACTCACGGACCCGCTGGTAGGCGACGGTCCGGGCGATCGGCTGCAGCCCGCCCTGGAACGGCGGCAAGGTGCTCAGCACGGCGGCCCCGGGGGCGTAGCAGCGCACCCACGGACCGGTGTTGGTGAACAAGGCGTCGGTGCCGTTCGGGTTGAGGGCGCCCACGGAGACGACCGGGACACAGCTCGCGTCCGGCTGAACCGTGCCGTGACCGTCGGCCCAGGGCGCGAACGCGGCGGGGAACATCGGCCGCGCGGTCGCGTCGTTGCCGGCGGAGCAGACGACGATCGTGCCGCACTCGCCGAGCAGCCGCAGGATGTCGGACATCGTCGGGTCGAACAGCTCGTCCTCGGGCGTCTCGTGGTAGTAACCCATCGAGAGGCTCAGCACGTCGATCGGGTGCCCGCCCTCCTCGCCGTCGCGGTAGCGGCGGGCGACCTCGGCGATGTCGGACAGCGCGTCGACCAGGTCGCTCTCGATGATCGGTCCCGACGAGCTCACGATGCGCCACGCCACGATGTCCGCGTCGGGACATCCCTGCCGGACCAGACCGCAGATGAACGTGCCGTGGCCGGCATAGGGGTCGATCCCGCCGTCGAGCGCGCCGACCTGGTCGGGCCAGCGCTCGGGGTCGGTGGAGTCGTCGGTGTAGCCGATGGGGTTCCCGTCGAGGGTCACGTCCATGTGCACGATGCCGTCGAGCCAGGCGTGCTCCCCGCAGCCGGTGTCGATCACCGCCACGACGGGTCGCCGGCTGGTCTCGAACTCGCAGTCGGGACGTCGCAGGGGAGCCGGGCCGACGTAGGTCACGGGCTGACGGCCACCGCTGCCCTGGCGGCCGTACGACGCGACGGCCGCCGAGGAGGTGGCCCCGCTCGGGTCGGGCTCGTGGATCGGGTCCGGTTCGTGGATGGGGTCGGGCTCGTGGATGGGGTCCGGTTCGTGGATGGGGTCCGGTTCGTGGATGGGGTCGGGTTCGACCGTGTCCGGCTCGTGGATGGGGCGACTCGACGGGTCCGTGGGCTCCGCCCCGTGGCCGCTGCGCAGGGTGACGATGTGATCGAGCCCGACGCCTCGCATGGCCTCGATCCCGAAGCGCGCACGCGCCTGCTGGAGCAGCACCCACCCGTCGGGAGCCAGCGCGGCCCGCTGGTCCTTGACGCCGATGCCCACCCGGACCAGGCCGTAACGCTTGCGGTGCTCGGCGAGCTCGCGCTCGGCGTCCTCGCTCTCGAGGTCCCAGCCCAGCTCGTCGGCGACCTCGCGCAGCTGGGCGAGGACCCGGGGCACGTCGAGGGTGCGGCTGATCGTGAGCCGGGGACCGACGTAGACCGTCGAGCCGGGGGAGACGCCCTTCACGACGAGCGCCGTGCCGGGGTCGAGCACCCGGCCGTTCACCTGCTGCAGCACGTGGGGAGGCGGTGTCGCGGGGTCCCGCTGAGCGGAGGGACGGGTGGTGCGGCGCTGCGCTCGGTCGTCAGCGGGGGTGGTCATCGGGGGTCTCCTAGATCAGGAACGGGGGAGTCACGAACGGCGGCGCCGCTGAGTCGTCGGGCTGGTCACCCGTCTGGGGCAGCAGCCACAGCCGGGCCTCGCCGGAGTGCGGCGCGGTGAACTCGAAGCGGCCGTCCTCGTCGGAGACCGCCGACTGCCGGCTGTGGGCGAGGGCATCGCCCGGAGGCCCGAGGAAGACCTTCATCGGCACCGCCGGCACCACCCAGCCGTCGATCCGGCGATGGCCGTCGACGGTGCTGATCCGCACCAGGACGCGGTACGACGTACCGGCGAACTCCAGCGCGACCGTCGCGTCGTCGCCGTCCTCGGCGACGGCGTCCTCCGCGCTGCGGACCCCGGCCGCGAGGTCGACCCGCTCCACGAGCGTGAGCAGCTCCCACTCGTCCTCGAGGTCCTCCACGGCGAGACGGGCGAGCACCCCGTCGGCGAGGTCGTCGGGCGCGGGGTCGTGGTCGGCGTACAACCGGGCCACGGCCTCCAGCAGCTGGTCGTCCGAGAGCTTCATGAGGCACCTCCGAGCTCGACGCGGAGCTTGTCGAGGCAACGGCGGCGCGTCGGGCCGATGCTGCCGACCGGCATCTGGAGGCCGGCCGCCACGGCGGTGTAGTCGGGGCGGGGCTCCCACGCCACGATCCGGAGCAGCTTCTGGCAGCGCTCCGGGAGCCGGCCGAGCGCCTGCCAGAGCAGGGAGCTCTCGTCGTTGGTGACCACCTCGGCCTCGGGCGAGGTCTGCACGGGCATCCGGGCGTCCAGGACGTCGTCCTCGACCGGACGGGTGCGGGTCGCGAGCTTGCTGACCCGCCACGCCTCGCGTCGTGCGCCGGTGCAGAGCCAGCGGGTGATGGCCTGCGGGTCGCGGACCGAGTCCGCGCTCTTGACCAGGGCCACCCAGGTGGTCTGTACGACGTCCTCGCTGGCCTCGCGGTCGAGACCGCAGGCGCGCACGACGTGCCAGAGCACCGGGCTCATCACCCGGACCAGGTCGTCGAGCGCCGACTCGTCGCCCGCGCGCCAGCGACGGAACGCATCCGTCGCGACGTCGTAGAGCGCCGAGGAGGTCGGGCCTCCCGGCGCTTCGTGCATGGTCATCACACCCCCACAGGAGGCACGTCCCCGTTGCCTGATACGTGCGCGGAGAGCCGAAACTACCGCGCCGACGGGTCGGTCGTCATGCGGATCGCCAGGTGCCGGACCGGGGTCAGCGCACGGCGAAGAGGGTCAGGCAGGCGAGCCCGGCCACGACGCAGTAGACCCCGAAGGGGCGCAGGGTGTTGGTGTGCACCCAGCGGGTCAGCCAGCGCACCGAGATGTAGGCGCCGATCCCGGCCAGCACCGACCCGAACAGGATCTGGGGGCGCACCCCGGCGCCGAGCGGGCCGAAGAGGTCGGGCAGCTTGAGCACCCCGGCCGCCAGGATCACCGGCGTGGCCAGCAGGAACGAGAACCGGAGCGCGTCCTCGCGCCGCAGCCCGGCTCTCATGCCGGCCGCGGTGGTGATGCCCGAGCGCGAGATGCCGGGGGCCAGTGCCAGGATCTGGACGCTCCCGATCGCCAGGGACCGGCGCACCGACATCAGCGAGAGACGGGCGTCGGCGGCCACCCCGTCGGCGACGGGGTCGGACGGGACCTCGGCGGGCACCGTCTCCGGCACCGGAGACCGGGCGGCGTACGACTCGATCGCGAGCAGCACGATGCCGTTGACGACCAGGAAACAGGCGGCCGGGACCGGGCGGCCCAGGTGGGTGCGCAGCCAGTGCTCGAAGAGCAGCCCGGTCAGGCCCACCGGGATGGTGGCGACGATCAGCTGCCAGATCAGCCGCTCGTCGGGGTTGCTCAGGCGGCGGTGCCGCACGCTGGTGACCAGACCGTTCATCAGCCGCAGCCAGTCGCGCCAGTAGAACGCGATCAGGGCGAGCGCGGTCGCCACGTGGGTGCCGACGATGAACGCGAGGTACGGCGACTCGATCGCCGAGACGTCGAGGTCGTGCGCCCAGCTCCCACCGATCACCGCAGGGAGCAGCACGCTGTGGCCCAGGCTCGAGATCGGGAACAGCTCGGAGACACCCTGGAGCAGGCCGACGACGGCGGCCTCCAGCCAGCTGAGGTGATGCACGCGTGGACCTTCCGGAAGCCGAACGGGGACCCTCCATGGTCCCGGCCCGATTCTGTCAGGAACCTGTACGGGCCGACTCCGTGTGCATTTCGCGTTCGGTGGCGCCGCCACTGCGGTACGCCGCGGCCCGGGCCACCAGCGCGCCGCGCAGCTCGCTCACCGACACCGGTGCGCGCTGGCCTCGGCGCTGGAGGAGCACCAGGCTGACCGTGGTCCGGTCGCCGGTGACCGGCCGGCAGGTCACCAGCCCGGCCCGGCACAGCGGGTCGAGGGCGACGCTGTAGTCGGGCAGCACGGTCAGGCCGAGGCCGTCCGCGACAAGCAGCTTGCCCATCGCTGCGCCGTCGGCACGGTACGTCGTGGCGGGCGGCCGGTCGCCGAAGAGCCGTTGCGCGAACCGGTGCATCACGTAGCCCGACCGCATCGCCACGAAGTGCTCGTCGCGCAGGTCGGCCACGCTCACCGAGTCGTGGGCCGCGAGACGGTGACCGCTCGGGAGGACCACGACGGGCCGGCCGCGGACCAGCACGGTGCTGTCGAGGTCGGGCTGCACCTCGTCGCCGCCCAGCAGGTTGACCAGGCCGAGGTCGAGCGTCCCCTCGACCACGCCGTCCAGCACCTGCCGGTGCTGCAGGTCGACGACCTCGACCGTGGTCGAGAGCCGCCCGGTCTGGAAGGCCAGGACGGCGGGTGCGACGACCGACGACGTACCGGTGTTGACGGTGCCGACCCGGACCGTTCGGGCCACGCCGTTCTGGTCCCCGGCCGCGGCGCGGAGCCGGTCGACGGACTCCAGCACCGCGGTCATGTGGTCGAGCAGCTCCCGGCCCGACCGGTTGATCCGGGCTCCGGACCGGTGCCGGTCGAGCAGCTTCAGGCCGAGCTCCCGCTCGAGCTTGCCGACGGCCTCGCTCAGGGCCGGCTGCGAGATGTGGAGATGCTCGCTGGCCCGGCGCAGCGAGCCGTGCTGCACCACCGCGGCGAGGTACTCCAGCTGTTCCAGACGCATGTGGGACCCCCTGGCAGGAGCACCCTCGCGCCGCGGCAGGAAGAACCTGTCGTGGCGCAGTTGGGGTTCGCCCGACCATCTCGTAAAGTCATGTATGTCAATTGACATTAAGAAGATTAGCCGGTCCCACCCGACAGCTGCCTGGTGACACCCCGACTCCGAGGAGGCCGCATGAGCACGCTGACGTTCCACTGGTTCCTGCCGACCAACGGCGGGGACGGCAGGCACGTCGTCGGCGGTGGCCACGGCGTCGGGGCCGGCCCCGCGGGGCGTCCGCCCAGCGTGTCCTACCTCGGCCAGGTCGCCCGCGCCGCGGAGGACCTCGGCTTCGAGGCGGCCCTCACCCCGACCGGCGCCTGGTGCGACGACGCCTGGCTGTCGACCGCGATGCTGAGCCAGGTCTCGCAGCGACTGAAGTTCCTGGTCGCCTTCCGCCCTGGTCTCACGTCGCCGTTCCTGGCCGCGCAGATGGCCGGGACCTTCCAGAACCTCACCGGGGGCCGCCTCCTGCTCAACGTGGTCACCGGGGGAGAGAGCACCGAGCAGCGGATGTACGGCGACTTCGAGGACAAGGACGCACGTTACGCACGCTGCGACGAGTTCCTCACCGTCGTCCGCGCGCTCTGGCGTGGCGAGACCGTCGACTTCGCCGGGGACCATCTCCGGGTCGAGGCCGCCCGGTTGGGGCAGGTCCCCGACCCGGTGCCGGACGTCTACTTCGGTGGGTCGTCCGCGGCCGCCGGCGACGTCGCGGCTCGCCACGCCGATGTCTACCTCACGTGGGGCGAGGCGCCCGACGCCGTGCGCGAGAAGCTCGCGTGGATCCGCAAGCTGGCGGCCGACGCCCCCGAGCGCCGGGGGCGCGAGATCCGGTTCGGGATCCGGATGCACGTGATCAACCGCGACACCTCCGCGGAGGCCTGGGCCGAGGCCGACCGGCTGCTCGCGGGCATCGACCCCGAGGCCGTGGCCAGGGTCCAGGCCGGGCTGCGGCGCAGCGAGTCGGAAGGACAGCGGCGGATGCTGGACCTGCACGGCGGGGACCCGACCCACCTCGAGATCCACCCCAACGTCTGGGCCGGGATCGGTCTGGTCCGCGGTGGCGCCGGCACGGCCCTCGTCGGCAGCCACGAGGAGGTCGCCGACCGGATCGAGGAGTACGCCGCCCTCGGCATCGACGAGTTCGTCCTCTCCGGATATCCCCACCTCGAGAGTGCCTACTGGTTCGGCGAGGGAGTGCTTCCGATCCTGGCCGCCCGGGGCCGCTGGGAGCACCCGGCGCCGGTCGGCCCCCACCGCTCGGCGGTGCCCTTCGCGGTCGCCGGAGCAGCGCGGTGAGCACCCGGGTGGCGGTCGTGGTCGGGAACCCCAAGCCCGGTTCACGCACCCTGGCCTCGGCCGTCCACGTCGCCCGCGAGCTCAGCGGAGAGGAGCCCGGTCTGGTTGTCGACCTCGCGGAGCTCGGCGCCCGGCTGCTCGACTGGTCCGACGGCGAGGTCGGCCGGCTGGTCGCCGAGGTCGGCGACGCCGACCTGGTGGTCGTGGCCAGTCCGACGTACAAGGCGACCTACACCGGGCTGCTGAAGCTCTTCCTCGAGCGCTTCGCGGCCGGCACCGGCCTCGGCGGCGTCGCCGTACCCCTCATGCTGGGCGCGGGCCCGGCGCATGCACTGGCCCCCGAGGTCTTCCTCCGCCCGCTGCTCGCCGAGCTCGGGGCCGTGGTGCCCGTCCCGGCGCTCTACGTCCTCGACGCCCGGTACGCCGACCCCACGGCGTACGACGCGTGGCTGGCCGCCGCCCGGCCGGTCGTCCGGTCGATGCTCCAGCCTCCCCTCCTCGAAGGAGTCCCCTCATGACCGCCGCCGTCGCCCTGCCCGCCCTGGACCCGCACACCCTCCGGGGTGCGTTCGGCGCCTTCCCCAGCGGGGTGGTGGCGGTCGCGGCCCAGGTGCGCGGCCGGCTGACCGGCATCGCGGCGAGCTCGTTCACCTCGGTCAGCGTCGACCCGCCGCTCGTGTCCTTCTCGGTGGCCACGACCAGCAACACCTGGCCGGTGCTGCGGGAGGCGAGCCACCTCGGCGTCAGCGTTCTGGCCGACCACCACGACGACGTGTGCCGGCAGCTGGCGGGTCCCCCCGAGTCGCGGTTCGTGGGCCTGCCGTTCCGCTCGACCGAGGACGGCGCGGTGCTCCTCGACGAGGCCGTGGCGACCTTCGACTGCACGATCCACCAGGAGGTCGAGGCGGGTGACCACGTGATCGTGGTGCTGTCGCTGCATACCGTCACCGACGGTGGGGACGGCTCGCCCCTGGTCTTCCATCGCAGTGGCTTCAAGCGACTCTCCAGCGACGACCTGGACCAGTCCAAGCTCGACGGGCGGATCAACGGCAAGGACGTCGACGCCGCCTGAGGTCGACGCTCTGGACCGGCTGGCTAGCCTGACCCGCGTGACCTCCCTCGACATCGAGACGCCCGACGGCACCGCCGAGGCCTACCTGACCGGTGAGGGCCCGGGCGTCCTGTTCTTCATCGACGCGATCGGGCTGCGGCCCCAGATCGAGCAGATGTGCGACCGCATCGCCGGCTGGGGCTACACGGTGCTGGCGCCCAACGTGCTGTACCGCTCCGGCACCGCCGCGCAGACCTCGCCCACCGGCGATCTCCGCGCGCCGGGTGCCCGGGAGGCGTACTTCGAGCTGGTCGGCCCCCGGCTCGCGGCCCTCACGAGCGACGCCGTGATGCGCGACCTCCCGGCGTACCTCGCGGCGCTCCGCGAGCACAGCGAGGGCGGCCCGGGCGGACTGGTCGGGGTGGTCGGCTACTGCATGGGCGCGCGGCTCGCGGTCCGCGCCGCGGGCCTCGACCCGGCGGTCGTGGCGGCGGCCGGCTTCCACGGTGGTGGGCTGGTGACCGAGGAGCCCGACAGCCCGCACCTGGCGCTCTCCAGCGCTCGTGCGGAGTTCGTCTTCGGCCACGCCGACAACGACCGCGGGATGACCCCGGAGCACGTCGAGCGGCTGGGGCAGGCGCTGGCCGCCGCCGGCCTGACCGCGACCAACGAGATCTACCCGGGCTCGCCGCACGGTTACTCGATGGCCGACACCTCGATGTACGACGAGCCCGGCGCCGAGCGCTCCTTCGACGCGCTCGAGGCCCTGCTCGCCCGCACCCTGCGCTGACCCACGGACCCCGGTCCGGGGCTCCATGCATGACCGGATCGCTGCGGGGGTACAAGAGCCCTGCGGCCCGGTCCGGGCGCGCGTCGCGCAGTTCTCGGGCCGGAGCCGACCACGTGGGCGGCAGCTGCCGCCAGCCATCACGAGTCGAGTCCGGGAAGTCCGATGCAGGTCAGTGAGCAGCAGGTGGGTGCGGAGCCGCGGAGCCGGACCGCGCCGGTCTTCGACGGCACCACGGACTGGGCGACCCAGACCCGACGGGTGCTGACCCGCGACCTGCTGATGCGGGCCGCTCGGGCGCAGCCCGGCGAGAGCCGCGCCCTCCAGTTCCGCGCCCTCCACCTGAACCTGCCGCTCGTCGCGGAGGCCGCCGACCGGCTGGGTCTGACGGCTCCCGAGCGGACCCGCGTCGAGCACGTCGCCCTCGAGGCGCTCGCCCAGGCGCTCCGCGACTTCGACCCCGACGGCCCGGACGAGTTCGCCGGGCTGGCGGCGCCGGTGGTCGAGCGGGAGATGCTCGCCCACCGCGACGCATCCGCCCCGACCGCGCGCCAGCTGCGGCGCACGGTCCGTCAACTGATGTTGACCATGCTGCGCGGCCGGGGCTGAACCTCGGCCCCGACCGCGCGTCGACGTTCAGCCCGCGAACAGCTCGAGCATCGCGTCGTTGAACGCCGGCAGGTCGTCCGGCTTGCGGCTCGTGACCAGGTTGCCGTCGACGACGACCTCCTCGTCGACCCACTCCGCACCCGCGTTGCGCAGGTCGGTCTGGAGGCTGGGCCACGAGGTCAGCCGGCGACCGCGCAGGACGTCGGCCTCGGCGAGCGTCCACGGGGCGTGGCAGATCGCGGCCACGGGTCGGCCCGACTCCACGAACTCCTTGATGAACGCCACGGCGTCCTCGTCCATCCGCAGGGCGTCCGGGTTGGCGACCCCGCCCGGCAGCACCAGCCCGTCGTACGACGCCGGGTCGGCGTCGGAGACGACGGCGTCCACCGGGAACGTGTCGCCCCGGTCGAGATGGTTGAAGGCCTGCACCTCGCCACTCTCGAGCGAGAGCAGCCGCGGCGTGCCCCCGGCCTTCTCCACGGCCGCCCAGGGCTCGGTCAGCTCCACCTGCTCGATGCCCTCGGCGGCCACCAGGAAGGCGATCGTGCGTCCGTTCAGGTCCGTCATGCTGACTCCTCGTCTCGTCCTCGTCTGTCCTTGGTCCTGTACCCCGGCCGGCCACGTCGTACGCGCTCGTCCGTGAACTGCCCGGACCCGGCCCGGTTCTGCTGACACGGTGGGGAGAGCTGTCTCAGAATGTCCCCGACGCGGCCTCCCGCCGACGTCCCGGGGAGGGAGCCCGCCATGGTGGTCAGCCGCGTCGTCGCGATCCTCGGAGGTGCCGCGGTCGCCTTCGGTCTCGCCCTCCCGGCCCTGCCGGCGTACGCCGCGGGGCCGACCGACGTCTACGTCGAGATGCCGGCCAACGGTGGCGACGACGCGCACGACTGCTCGCTGGCCAACCCCTGCGCGACCGTTGGCGCCGGCATCGCGGCCGTCGCCTCCGAGGGGACCGTCCACATCGGGGCCGGCACCTTCGACGGTGAGCTCCGCCCCGGCGCCGCGCACAAGTCCGTCACCCTCGCGGGCGCCGGCTCGTCGGGCGGTGCGTCCGGCACGCTCCTGACAGCGGACTCGAGCGCCGACGGGTTCGTGCTGGAGGTGGGGGAGGAGACCACGACGCTCACCGGCCTGCGGATCCGGGGAGGCTCGTTCATCGACGCCCTGGTCGACGGCACCGGGGCCCTGGTCGCGAACCATGTGGTGCTGGACCATGCCGGCTGCAACCTCGTCGTCGAGCCCGGGGCGACGGCGTCCTTGACCGACTCGACGGTGCAGGAGGGTGGGTCACCGGGCTGCAGCACGCCGACCCCGTCCGCCGTGATCGCCATCAGCGGCGGCAGCGTCGCCCTGGTGCGCACCCACCTCCTCGATGCCGCCGTGAACGTGTCCGGCGTCGAGATGACCGGAGGCACCTTCACCGCCGACCAGTCGACCTTCGACGACTCGGCCCACGACGTCGTGCAGAACGACTCCAGCGGGCTGAAGGTCATCGGCGGGACGGCCACGGTCACCCGATCCTCCTTCCACGGCTGGGGTTTCCAGGGGGTGAGGGTCGCGGGTGGAGCCGCGGTGCTCGCCGACGACACGTTCCAGGGCAACCTGGTCGGCGTCAACGTCGAAACCGGGACCGCCACGGTGGTCCGCAGCACCTTCCAGGACGAGCTGGCCTCGGTCCAGGGGACGGTGTCGGTCGTGGGCTCGGTGCTGGGTTCGCTGATCGGAGGCCCACCCCTGACCGGCATCCAGGAGTGCAACGGAACGATCACCGACCTCGGCTACAACCTGGCCACGGATGCCAGCTGCGGGTTCTCCGGGACCAGCCGGCAGAACGTGACCGGCCTGGATCTCGACTCCGGTCTCGCCGACCGCGGTGGTCCGGTGCCGACGGTCGCCCTGCTGAACCCGAGCGTCGCCGTCGACGCGATCCCGGGCGGCGCGACGTACGGCGCCTCCGCGACGCCGCTGTGCCCCGCCTCCGGCTCCACGGACCTGAGGGGGGTGCCGCGACCCGCCGGTGGGGCCTGCGACGCCGGTTCGTACGAGATGGCCGGGACGACCACGACCCTCACCGCACCCACCACGGCCAAGCCGCACGCGGACGTGGACCTCGGCTCCACCGTGGTCGAGCCCCAGGTGATCGCCGGGCTCGAGTCGCCGTCCGGCCACGTGACGTTCTCCTCCGGCGGACAGACCCTGTGCACCGCCCCCGTGCAACCGGACGGCACCGCGGGCTGCACGACGTCGGGTCTGGCCGCGGGGAGCCACCCGGTGACGGCGGCGTTCACCCCGGCGACCGGCAGCACGCTGCACGCCAGCCTCTCCGCCACCCGGACGATCAGGGTCGGGACGAAGCCGGCCTTCACGTCGGCCGGGCACACGACGTTCGTGGTCGGGACGAGCAGGACCTTCACGGTGCACGCCTCCGGCGCGCCCGGCGTGCGGATCACCCTGGTCAAAGGCAGGCTGCCCGCCGGGCTGACGTTCCACGCCGGCAAGGGCACGGCCACGGTGTCCGGCAAGGCGAAGCGGTCCGGGACGGGCCGCCACCGGGTGACCCTCCGGGCCACGAACCTCCTGGGCAACGCCCGACAGGTGCTCACGATCGTCGTCACGCGGTAGGCCGACAGCTCCGCGTCCGGTCGGTGTCGGGCTGTGACGCATGCCTCCTCCCGCTCGGGGTACGGCAACCGGCGCATCACCCGGACCTGAGGAGGACCCATGGCGAGCGGCGTCGAAACCGGTCAGATCACCACTGACATCCCGGCCCGGATGGACCGGCTGCCGTGGGTGCGGTGGCACTGGCTGATCGTGATCGGTCTGGGCACCGTCTGGATCCTGGACGGGCTCGAGGTGACGATCGTCGGCTCGATGTCCGACGCCTTGAAGCCCACGAGCACCGGCCTGGGGCTGAGCAGCAGCGACATCGGCACGGCCGGCGCGATGTACGTCGCCGGAGCGTGTGTCGGTGCGCTGTTCTTCGGTCAGCTCACCGACCGCTTCGGCCGCAAGAAGCTGTTCATGCTGACCCTGGGCTTCTACATCGTCGCCACCGTGCTCACGGCGTTCTCGATGAGCCCGCTGTGGTACTTCGGCGCCCGCTTCCTGACCGGGGCCGGCATCGGTGGCGAGTACGCCGCCATCAACTCCGCCATCGACGAGCTGATCCCGGCGAAGTACCGCGGCCGCGTCGACGTCGCGATCAACGGCTCGTTCTGGGTCGGCGCCGCTGCCGGATCTCTGCTGACCATCCCGCTGCTCGACCCGACGATCGTCAGCGCCTCCCTGGGCTGGCGCCTGGCGTTCGGCCTCGGCGCGGTCCTCGCCGTGGGCATCCTGCTGGTGCGCCGCAACGTCCCCGAGAGCCCGCGCTGGCTCTTCATCCACGGCCGCGAGGACGAGGGCGAGCAGATCGTCCGCGACATCGAGCGCACCGTCCAGGAGGAGTCGGGCAAGGAGCTCCCGGGGGTCAAGGACAAGATCACGATCCGCCAGCGCAAGACCATCGGGCTCGTGCTGATCGCCAAGACCGTCTTCACGATGTACCCCAAGCGGACCATCCTCTGCTTCTCGCTGTTCGTCGGCCAGGCGTTCCTCTACAACGCGTTCTTCTTCACCTACGGCGACACCCTGACCACGTTCCTGGGCGTCGGCCAGACCGGGTGGTACCTCGCCGCGTTCGCGGTCAGCAACTTCCTCGGTGCCCTGCTGCTGAGTCCGTTGTTCGACTCCATCGGCCGAGTCCGGATGATCACCGGCTGCTACGTGCTGTCCGGGGTGCTGCTCGCGATCGCGGGCTTCATGCTCGGCAACCTCACCGCGATGAGCCTGACCATCTTCGGGATGGTGATCTTCTTCTTCGCCTCGGCCGGTGCCAGCGCGGCGTACCTCACCGCCAGTGAGGTCTTCCCGATGGAGACGCGGGCCCTGTGCATCGCGTTCTTCTACGCCATCGGCACCGCGGCCGGCGGCATCAGCGGCCCGCTCCTGTTCGGCCACCTCATCGACGCCGCCTCGGCGAGCAAGGACATCACCGGGATCGCCCCCGGCTACTTCCTGGGCGCCGGACTGATGATCGCCGGCGGCATCGTGGAGGCCTTCCTGGGCGTCAAGGCCGAGGGCATGTCCCTCGAGGACATCGCCAAGCCGCTGACCGCCGAGGACGCCGAGACCGGCGGCCAGCAGCACGCCGACGCCAACGCCTGACCCGACACAACCCACCACTCGTACGAGGAGGAGCAGAAGATGCCGATGCCGCCACCGAAGGCCAGCACCGAGGGTCCTCGCGACCGACAGGTGTTCCACGAGATGGGTCAGCTCGTCCGGGCCCTGGAGGCGCAGGGTCCACAGACCCCCGACGGTCTCCAGGAGCTGGTCGGCGCGTCGTACTGGGAGAGCGGTCGGTTCGACCGGGCGCTGGCCTTCGCGGTGGCCGACGGACTCGTCGTGGTGGGGCCCGATGACCGGGTGACCGCGACTTAGGGGTGGGTTCACCCCCCCCTACGGGGGTTTTGCCCCTGTCCGACCGGGTGGTAGACCAGTACCCAGTGGTCGAACACACCTGCCACGAACTCGCACTATCCCCGGAAGGTGCGCGATTGTGACAAGTCTTCTCGAACGCCCCACCGATGCTCCCGACCTGCTCGACCACGAGCTGGACCGGCTGCCTCGACGTGAGGCGACCCAGCGCCTCCTCCTGCTGGCCCATGCCGCGGACGACGCCGGACGCTCCTACTACCAGGACCGCGTCGTCGAGCTGAACATGCAGGTCGCGGTCGACGTGGCGCGTCGCTACCGCTCGCGCGGAGTCGCCATCGAGGACCTCGAGCAGGTCGCCTACCTCGGTCTGGTGAAGGCGGTGCGGGGCTTCGACGCCGAGCGCGCGACTGACTTCCTCAGCTACGCCGTCCCCACCATCCGCGGCGAGGTGCGTCGGTACTTCCGCGACCACGGCTGGGCGGTCCGGCCCCCGCGCTCGGTCCAGCAGGCCCAGTCCCGGATCACCGCCGTCGAGACCGACCTGTGCCAGGAGCTCGGGCGCTCCCCCCGGCCCTCCGAGATCGCCGAGCGGCTCGACCTGGACCTCGACCTCGTGGTGGAGGCCCTGGCGGCCAACGGCTGCTTCGTCCCGACGTCGCTCGACACCTCGGCGGCGGATGCCGACGCCGGGATCGGCGAGAAGCTCGGCGACGACGACCCCGGCTTCGAGAGCGCCGAGGCGCGGGTGGCCCTCAAGCCGCTGCTCGAGCACCTCGACCGGCGCGAGCGGATCATGCTGGAGATGCGCTTCTTCAAGGGCGCCACCCAGTCCGAGATCGGTGAGGTGCTCGGCATCACCCAGATGCAGGTCTCACGCCTGTTGTCGGCGCTGCTGGCCCGGTTGCGCGACGAGCTCGGCGGCGTCTCCTGACCCACCCTGGGGGTGGGTCGCTCCGGCGCGGCATCGGGTAGACACAGGGCATGGCGGATGACGAGTCGACCTCCACTGTGCTGGTGGCCGGTGGCGCCAACCTGCTGATCGCGGTTGCCAAGCTCGTCGCGGGACTGGTCTCGGGGTCGTCGGCGATGCTGTCCGAGGCCGCGCACTCCTTCGGCGACACCCTCAACCAGGTGTTCCTGATGGCCTCCCTGCGCAAGAGCCAGCGGGCCGCCGACGAGGAGCACCCCTTCGGCTACGGGATGGAGCGCTACTTCTGGTCGCTGCTCGCCGCGGTCGGGATCTTCGTGCTCGGCGCCGGGTTCTCGGCGTACGAAGGGATCTCGGCCCTGACCAGCCCCGGGGAGTCCGGCTCGCCGACATGGCCCTTCATCGTGCTCGGGGCGTCGTTCCTCTTCGAAGGCTCGTCGTTCGCCAAGGCCGTGGTCCAGCTGCGCCGCAACGCGGCGCAGGCCGACTCCGGGATGCTGCACCACCTGCGCCACGACGCCGACCCGGCGCTGCGCGCGGTGGTCTGGGAGGACGGGGTGGCCCTGGTGGGGCTGCTGCTGGCGGCCGGTGGCCTGGCCCTGGACACGCTGACCGGCGGCCGCACCTGGGACGGCGTCGCCTCCCTGCTGATCGCCGGCCTGCTGGTCTCGGTGGCCTACGGCCTGGGCCGTCAGAACCAGCAGTACCTGATCGGCAAGGCTGCCTCGCCCGAGCTGCGCGCCGGCATCGTGGACGCGATCCGGGAGGCCGACGGCGTCGACTCGGTGATCGAGCTCCTGACGATGCGGCTCTCGCCCGAGCAGGTGCTGGTGGCGGCCCGCGTCGACCTGGCCGACCACCTCACGCCCGAGGACATCGAGCGCGCCGCCGACGAGGTCGACGACCGGATCCGCCGGCGCTTCCCCGAGGTGCGCCACGTCTTCCTCGATCCCACCCCCGACCGCGCCGAGGAGCGGGCCTCCTAGCCGCCGGAGCTAGCCTGCTGCCGTGACGCCCGACGACACCGCCCGCCGCAGCGCCGAGGCGATGTGGGCCGGGGACCGGGCCAGCCAGGGGCTCGGGATGACCCTCGACAGCATCGGTCCGGGCACCGCGACCGTGTCGATGATCCTGCGCGACGACATGGTCAACGGGCACGCGATCGGCCACGGTGGGCTCACCTTCACCCTCGCCGACAGCGCCTTCGCCTTCGCCTGCAACTCCTACAACCGGGCCACCGTCGCGGCCGGCGCCGAGATCCGGTTCCGGCGTCCGACAAGGCTCGGTGACCGGCTGGTCGCCACCGCGACCGAGCGCGAGCGCGACGGCCGCGACGGGGTGTACGACGTGCTGGTCACCGTGGGCGACGAGGTCGTCGCCGTCTTCGTGGGGCACAGCCGGGAGATCGACGGCACGCTCTTCGACGTACCGGAGCCGGGTCAGCGATAGAGCCGGGCGGTGCTCCGGCTGAGGCCCGCGACCAGCTCACGGAGCTCCGGTGGCGCGATCACCTCGACCTCGGGCCCCAGCGCGAGCACCTCGACGGCCATCGTCTCCATCGACCGCATCCGGCAGGTCGCGGTGAGCCAGCCGTCCGCCTCCGGCGGCTCCGGTCTCGGCCGGAGCGGCTGGAGGTGGCCGAGGATCGCGGCCGTCCGCCGGCCCTCGTCGCTGATCCGGACCGTCATCCGGGCCGTGCCGGCACGACGCGGACCGCCGCGGAGCCCGTGGCCCGGCAGGGCCGGTTGGTAGCCCTCGATCAGCTCGACGCCGCCGCCCACCCCGCGCGTGGCCCGGACGGGCACGCCCGAGCCCGAGAGCACCTCCAGGTCGCGCAGGATCGTCCGCTCGCTGACCTCGAGCCGCCGAGCGAGCTCGGCCACCGTCGTACGACCCTCGCGACCCAGGATCGAGACCAGGCTGAGCAGTCGGCCGGCGCGCACCGGCCCAGCATCGGGGGTTCGAAGCATCCTGACAAGAGATGTCAGGAATTGGTCGTAGCGTGTCTCCCGGACGGGTAGGGAGCCCGGCCGGGAGGAGGTCGGTGATGGCGGTCGAGGTCGAGGGTGCGGGAACGCGCGAGGACCCGTGGGTGCTGGCGACGCCGCCCGGAACGTCGGAGTACGAGGCCTACCGCGACCCGGACGCCGAGCCCCCCGCGCTCGTGGTCCAGGTCGGCACGACGCAGCTGCGCTACCACCTGTCGTGCATCGACGACCTGCACGCGATGCTCGCCGAGCGCGGCGACTGGGTGCTGCTCGGCAACGCGGACGAGCAGAAGGAGGCCAAGCCCGACACCGTCGAGGCCTGGGGTCGGTCGGCCGCCAACCCGGTCGGCGGCTGGTACGGCCTGAAGAAGGGCCTGCGGGGACGCTTCGGCAGCTACGTCCCGCCGGTGCTCGAGGCGCTGGGCCTGGCCGAGGTCGAGCACGCGGCGCGCAACAACCGGATGCGGGCGATCTAGTCTCCCTGCATGAGCGGTGAGATCCCGGAGCTGACCCGCGACGAGCTCGAGGCGCACCAGCTGGGCAGCCTGCGCGACACCCTGCGGCGGGTCTACGCCCACGTGCCGCACTACAGGCGGTCCTTCGACGCGGCCGGCGTGCACCACGACGACCTGACGTCACTGTCCGACCTGCGGCACTTCCCGTTCACCACCAAGGCCGACCTGCGGGACAACTACCCGTACGGCATGTTCGCGGTGCCGCGAGAGCAGGTGAACCGGATCCACGCCAGCAGCGGTACGACGGGCAAGCCCACCGTGGTCGGCTACACCGCGGACGACCTCGACACCTGGTCGGAGCTGATGGCCCGGTCGATCCGGGCCGCCGGGGGCCGGCCGGGCGACATCGTCCACGTCGCCTACGGCTACGGGCTGTTCACCGGCGGCCTCGGCGCCCACTACGGCGCGGAGCGGCTGGGCTGCACGGTGGTGCCGGTCAGTGGTGGCATGACCGAGCGGCAGGCGCAGCTGATCGTGGATCTCGAGCCGCGGGTGATCATGGTGACGCCGTCGTACTTCCTGAGCATCCTCGACGAGCTCGAGGCGCAGGGGGTCGACCCCCGCGAGACCAGCCTCGAGGTCGGGATCTTCGGGGCCGAGCCGTGGACCGACGAGATGCGGCACGCCGTCGAGGCGAGGACCCGGCTGAAGGCGGTCGACGTCTACGGCCTCAGCGAGGTGATGGGGCCCGGGGTCAGTCAGGAGGCGGCGGAGACGCAGGACGGCCTGCACGTCTGGGAGGACCACTTCCTGCCCGAGATCGTGGACCCCCTCACCCTCGAGCCGGTGCCCGACGGCGAGGAGGGCGAGCTGGTCGTCACCAGCCTGACCAAGCAGGCGATGCCGGTGATCCGATACCGCACCCGCGACCTGACCCGCCTGCTCCCGGGTACGGCGTACCCGGCCTTCCGGCGGATGCAGAAGGTCACCGGCCGTACCGACGACATGATGATCGTGCGCGGGGTGAACGTCTTCCCGACCCAGGTGGAGGAGCAGATCCTGGCGATGGCCGGGCTGACCCCGCACTACGTCTGCGTGCTGACCCGGCCCGGCAACCTCGACGAGCTCACGGTGCGGGTCGAGTCGGTGGGTGAGCCCGGCGCCGAGGAGACGGGCCGCCTCGGGAACGAGCTCGCCGAGCGGATCAAGACCCGGGTCGGCGTGACCGCCCGGGTCGAGGTGGTGGCCCCCCACAGCCTGGAGCGCTCGCTGGGCAAGGCGAGGCGGATCAGCGACCAGCGGGGCTAGCCGCCCGAGACCGGCAGGCCGGACTTCGTGCAGAGCGTCTTGCCGATCGCCGAGGTGTCGTCGGTGATGATGTCGTGGAACATCTGCTTGGACCGGGTCGGGTCCCAGGTGACCGCGAGGTTGCTGATCGGCACCGGGCAGGTCAGGTCGGAGTGGGTCATCGCCCAGCCGAAGTGGCCCATCGCGACGACTCCCATGGTGTCGTCGACGGTGAGGTTGTCGGTGGCGGAGGTCCAGAGGTTCCAGTAGCGGAACGGGTTGACCACCGTCCACGGCGACAGCGCCTTGTGGCCGACCGCCGCCATCACCTCGCGCTGCTGGCCGCCCCGGGCGATGTCACCGAGCTTGGGGTCCGCGTGCCGCGAGCGGGCATACGCCAGCGCGACCGGGCCGGCGGCGTGCTGGCAGCCCTTCTTCACGTGCAGGTTGGCCAGCTTGTCGTTCATGTTGTGGCTCGGGCAGATGGTGATGCCGCCGACGGAGTCGACGATGTTGACGAAGCCGCCCAGCCCGATCTCGACGTAGTGGTCGATGTGGATGCCGGTGTCCTGCTCGACGGTCTGGACCAGCAGCTTGGGGCCGCCGTAGGCGAAGGCGGCGTTGATCTTGGTGGTGCCGTGACCGGGCACCGGCACGTTGGAGTCACGGGGGATCGACATCGTCAGCGTCGGTCCGCTGCCGGTGTGCACCAGCACGATCGTGTCGGTGCGCTGGCCCGAGGCGTTGCCGGTGTGCAACGCCTTGCGCTGCGCGGCGGTCAGCCCGGCGCGTGAGTCGCTGCCGACGAGCAGGTAGTTGGTGCCGGACTGGTCCGCGGGCCGATGGCCGGCCGGGAAGGCGTTGATCTTGTCGGCCTTCGACCACGCGAAGAACGGGACGGCGATCAGGTAGACCAGCCACAGCACGAGCAGGAGCCAGAGGTAGCGCAGCTTGAAGTGGGGCCGTCCGATCCGGCCGAACCTGCTTCCGGACGTGCCTGCGGTGCTCGTGGACCCGGTCCCCGCCGCGGTGGTCCTGGGTGGTGGCGGGACCGGCCGCGGCGGCTGTGGGCGGGAGGCCCCGGTGGGCTGGGTGCGCGGCATCGTCGGCATCACCCGGGTCTCGTCGGGGCCGGGCTCACGGGGTACGGCGCGGGTCGCGTCGGCGTCCGCTCCCGATCGCTCGTCGGACCCGGAGCCGGGGGAGCCGCCCGATCGGCCGCCGAACAGCCAGTCGTCGGACATGAGCGCAGATTACCGGCCACGACCCAAACCTCCGGATTCGGCGCGTCGTACCGCCCTGTGGCCGATGTGGCTGGTGATACTGGCGAGGCTACTTCCCCAGCACCGAAGGACACCTCACATGGGGCTGCCCACTTCCCCGGGCCGGCTCGAGTCCACGCTCGACCGGGCCACCGCCGACGACCGCGCTGCCGGTGTGCGCTACCGCCGTGCGCTGATGCTGATGGTGATGACGCTGGTCGTCCCCGGCTCGGCCCAGCTGATCGCGGGCAACCGTCGGGTCGGCCGGATCGCGACCCGGATCTGGGCCGCCGTCCTGGTGGCGGCGCTGGGCAGCCTCGTGCTGGCTGCCGTGTGGCACGAGTACGCCTTCTGGCTGGTGTTCAACACCACCGCGCTGGGTTACCTGCGGCTCGGGCTGATGCTGCTGGCCGTCGGGTGGGCCGCCCTGTTCGTGGACGCCTGGCGGCTCGGCCAGCCGCTGACGCTGTCGCTGAACCACCGACGGACCGTCGTCGGGGTGAACGGCGTGCTGTGCTTCTCGGTCGCCGGAGCGCTGCTGTTCGGCGCCCATCTGGTCGGCGTCCAGCGGACGTTCGTGCTGACGCTGTTCGCCGGCGACACGGTGACCGGCTCGCACGCGGGCCGCTTCAACGTGCTGCTGGTCGGCGGCGACTCCGGGGCGGGCCGCTGGGGGATGCGCACCGACTCGATGACCGTGGCCAGCATCGACGCGGCCACCGGCAAGTCCGTGCTGATCGGGCTGCCGCGCAACATGACCGACTTCCCGTTCGCCAAAGGCTCGATCATGCACAAGGCGTGGCCGCACGGCTTCAACTGCGGCTACCCCAACTGCGAGCTGAACGGCATCCCGACCTGGGTCGGTGACCACACCTCGCTGTTCAAGGGCGTCAAGAACCCCGGCATGAACGGCACCATCTCGGCGATCGAGGGCATCACCGGCCTGAAGATCAACTACTGGGCGATGGTCAACCTGGCCGGCTTCCGCGGGCTCGTCGACGCGGTCGGTGGGGTCACCCTCAACGTGCGGCAGCCGATCCCGGTCGGCGGCCTCGGCGCCGACGTGACCGGCTACATCCAGCCCGGGGTCCGCAAGCTCGACGGCTTCGACACCCTGTGGTTCGCCCGCTCGCGGGACTCATCCGACGACTACTCCCGGATGGCGCGCCAGAAGTGCGTGATGAACGCGATGCTCCACCAGATCAGCCCGAAGACCGTGCTCACCAACTTCGAGAAGATCGCGAAGGCGTCCTCGGCCATGGTGTCGACCGACATCCCACCGAGCGAGGTAGACCGGTTCATGCAGCTGGCCCTGAAGGCGAAGGCCCAGCCGGTCTCCACCCTCTCGCTGGTGCCGCCGATGATCGACACCGGCAACCCCGACATCCCCCTGATCCGGCGCAAGGTCGCCCAGGCCATCGCCGCCTCGACCCGGCCGCCGGCAGCGCACCACCACCGGAAGCGGCTGCCGACGACGGTGACCGGCGGCTCGATCGGCTCCATGAACTCCGGCTACGCGGCGAACGACGCGAGCAACCTGGGCGCGGTCTGCTGACGTCGCCTCAGGGTGCGGCGATGGGGCGGACCTCCACGCCGCTCGACGGCGCCGACGCCTCCGGGAGGTCGGCGGCGATCCGGACGGCGTGCTCCAGGTCGTCGGCCTCGATCAGGTAGTAGCCGCCGAGCACCGTCGACCCGGGCAGGAACGCTCCGTCGGTGACCTGGACCCGGCCCTCGGTGTCGGCACGGATCGAGCGTCCTCGCCACGACCGGTCGAGCTCGTGGCCGCCCACCACGGCCGCGCCGTGCCGGGCGTTGAACGCCCCGTGGGCCGCGGCGTTGGCCCGACCCTGCTCCTCGCTCCACGCCTCCCAGACGCCCTCGTCGCCGTAGATCATCACGATGTAGGTGCTCATCGCCGGTAGACCATCGCGACGCACCCCGACGGGAACGGCGTGCACGAGTGCAAGTGCAGCGGGCGGCCGGGGGAGACCGCCTCGAACAACGCCGCGCCGCGGGCGGCGGCGAAGGGGTAGACGACCAGTCGGTACTCGTCGACGAGGTCGGCCGCCGCCAGAGCCCGGGCGAAGACGGCGCCGCCGTGGGCGATGATCTCGCCGTCGCCGGTGGCCTTGAGCTCCCGGATCTCCTGGCCGAGGTCGCCGCTGACGATCCGCGAGTCCGCCCAGGTGGGCTCGGTCAGGGTCGACGAGAAGCCCACCTTGGGAATGCTGTTCATCACCTCGGCGAAGACGCCCGTGGAGCTCGGCCACCAGTCGGACATGTCCTGGAACGTCGTGCCGCCCATGATGTGGACGCCGGCCCGCCACAGCGAGTCGACCATCCAGGCGTCCCGCTCGGGATCGACGATCGGGTCCGCCCAGCGCTCGAACTCGCTGCCGGACTCGCAGATGCGACCGTCGACCGACAGTGCGGAGATCTGCAGCACCACGGGTCTCCCGGTGGTCGTGGGGTGTGGCTGGAGCATGTGCGTCCTCCTGGTCGCGGCGTCGGGCGACGCCGTCACCTCGTGGACGAACGGCAACCCTCCCCGGAGGACATCCCGGCCACCCGAGCCGCCAGGTCGGCGATGTCGGCCGGGCCGGTGCCGCAGCAGCCACCCACGTACCGCACGCCGGCAGCGACCCAGCCGTCCACCAGCGCGAGGTCGAGGGGCCCCGCGTACTGCCAGGTCTTCGTCTCGGCGTCCCACCGGCCGCCCCGGTTGGGGTAGGCGACCGCCGGCAGGCCGGTCGCCGCGACGGCGGCGCGCACGGCGCCCAAGACGTCGGTCTGCTCGGAGCAGTTCACGCCCGCGGCCACGAGGCTGCTGCTGCCGCCGAGCACCGCGTAGGCCTCGGCCAGCGGCTGGCCGGCGCTGGTGGTGCCGTCACGCACGGAGTAGCTGAACCACGCGGGCACGCCGAGCTGGTCGAGCAGGGGCACGAGCACCTCGGCCTCGGCGGCGTCGGGGATGGTCTCGACGGCGAACAGGTCGGGTCCCGCGGCCGCGAGCAGCTCGAGCCGCGGGGCGTGGAAGTCCCGCAGCCGCGCGGCCGGTACGCCGTACCGGCCGCGGTACTCCGAGCCGTCGGCGAGGTGCGCGCCGTACGGACCGACCGAGGCTGCGACCAGGAGGCCGGGACGAGTGTCGGCCAGCTCGTCGCGGACGTCGCGGGCAACCGTGACGCTCAGGGAGATCAGCCGCCGGGCCTCCGCGACGTCGTACCCCGCGGCGACCAGGCCCTCGACGCTGGCCTGGTAGCTGGCCGTGGTCGCCACCACGGCCCCGGCGTCGTAGTACGCGCGATGGGCCCGGGCCAGCTGCTCGGGAGCCGTCCCGAGGAGGCGCGCGGTCCACAGGGCTCCGCGGAGGTCGGCGCCCTGTTGCTCCAGCGCGGTCGAGAGGCCGCCGTCGAGGACGGCGATCGGGGTCTCGGTGGCGATGCTCACGCCCCCATCCTGTCCCGCGGCACCAGGGACGGCGTACCGGACGTGCTAGCGTGGTATTTGAGCGACTGCTCAAAAGCCCGGAGGTGATGGCGATGAGGGCGAGTCTCCGCTCCGCGCTGGTGCTGATGACCGGGCTGGGCGGCGTGCTCGGCGGCGCCGCCGGCACCGTCGACTGGCCGGTCGTGGGCACCTTCTTCGGTGCCGCGTGGGGCGCCGTCCTGGGCTGCCTCACCGGGGTCGCGGTCGGGCTGGCGCTGGGCGGTCTGGCCAGGGTCACCCGCTCGAGGTGGGCCGCCCGGCTGGGCAGCGGTCTGGTGGCAGGGGCTGTCGGCTCGGTCGTGCTCCCGCTCTGCTCGGGGGCGTACGACGTCCCCGGGACACCTGAGGTGGCCCTGGTCCTGGCCGGCGCGGTGGTCGCGGGTGCCCTCGGACCCGTGATCGCCTTCGGGGTCGGGCCCCGCCCGGATGGTCGGCCCGGCGACCACTGGGCGGTGGAGACGCTCGCCAGGTTCCTCGCCTGGGGTGGTCTGCTCGGCGCCTCGGCGGGTGTCGTCACGGGCCTGGTGATCGGGCTCGGGTATCCGCCGACCGTCCTGGTCGCGGCGGTCGAGGCCGGGGTGCTGGGCGGGGTCAGCGGGCTGGTGCTGGCGACCCTGGCGGCGGGGGTCGCGGTGCTGCCGCGGCTGCATGCACTGCCGTGAACGACACCCGGGCGCGACTCCTGGCGGCCGCTGCGACCGCCGTACGCGAGGACGGCGCAGCGGCCGCGTCGGCGCGCAGCATCGCGGCCCGGGCCGGTGTGAACCAGGCGCTGGTCTTCTACCACTTCGGCACCGTCAGCGAGCTGGTCGAGGCTGCCTGCGGCCTGGCCGTGGACGAGGCCGCCGGCTCGTACCGCCGGGAGCTCGACGAGGTCACCTCGTTGACCGGGCTGCTCGACGTCGGCCGTGCCCTCGACCGCCGGGAGCGTGCCAGCGGGAACGTCGCGATGATGGCGCAGCTGATGTCCGGTGCCGCTCACGACCCGGTGCTGGCGCGGGCCGCCCGCTACGCGATGGACGTCTGGGCGGCCACGCTCGAGCCGGTGCTCGAGCGGCTCCTCGCCGACAGCCCGCTCGCGGAGATCGTCGACGGCCCAGGGCTGACCCGGGCCCTGAGCGCGGCGTTCATCGGACTCCAGCTGTATGAGGACGTCGACCCGGCGTCGACCGCGCGGGCCCTGGAGTCGCTGGAGCGCCTCGCCGTCGTCGTGGACGTCGTCAACGACCTCGGGCCGGTCACCCGGCGCGCGGTCCGGTCGCGCCTGCGGTCCACGAGGAGGGCGTCGGGTTGAGCGGGAGGCCGATTCGCCCGAACGCCGCACACGACGCGTCGTACCTCCCTATCCTCGACGGGTGCACATCACGACGAAGCGGCCGCTGGCCGCGCTGCTGACCGGCCTCCTGCTGCTGGCGCTGACGACCCTGTCGCTCCAGTCGCCGACGCATGCCGCGGTCAGCCGTCCGGGAGCCTCGAAGCTGTCGGGGTTCTTCGGCGGCCGGCTGATCAACCCGGCGACCGGGAACCCGGTCAAGGGCGTCACGGTCAAGGTCTTCGAGATCAACACCGACAACCTGCTCGGCCAGGACAAGAGCGGCTCTGCGGGCTACTACCGGATCGACGGTCTCTCGGCCGCCGACGAGGAGCTCGACGTGCGGGTGAACGGCTCGGCGGTCCGCTACGAGACCGGCTGGGTCGGCTGCAACCACAACGTCGTACCGAGCTGGGGCGACGCCTGCTCGTTCCCGCAGGGTCGCCAGTCCCCGATCAAGGTCCAGCACCTCTGAGGAGGTGCCGGCCGCAGCTCATCCGGCGCCGGCGAACGCCTCCAGCAGCGGCGTCACCCGCTCGACGCCGGGCAGGGAGCTGATCTCGTCGGCGACTGCTCGGGCGCGTCGGGCGGCCGCCTGGTCGTGGAGCGCGTCCTCGACGCCCCGCCGGATCTCGTCGGGAGTGGCCGTGGCGGCGTCCAGGGTGCGGGCCAGCCCGAGCTCCCGGGCCCGCGCTGCGTTGTGCGGCTGGTCGGCGCCGAGCGGCAGGAGGAGCGACGGCAGGCCGTGAGCCAGGGTCGCCATCAGCGTCCCCGAGCCGCCGTGGGAGACGACGAGGTCGGAGTCGGGGAGCAGGTCGGCCTGGGGGACGAACCTCTCGACCCGCAGGTGCGGTGGCTGAGGCCCGAAGTCGGCCGGGTCGACGTCGCGGCCCACCGTCACCACGATCTCCGCGTCGACGCCGGCCAGGCCCGCGAGCAGGCGCTCGAAGAGGTCACCCGAGCCGGAGTTGAAGACGGTCCCGAGGGTCACGTACACCCGCCTGGTCGCGTCGCGAGCCCGGCGTGGCGGTCCGGTGCCGAGGTCACCGCCGCGGAAGGCGAACGTCGGCTCCGGGAGAGCGACGGGTGAGTCCGGGCTGCGGAACGAGAGGGGGAACGGCGAGAGCAGCAGGCCCCGGGTGAGCATCGACAGATCGGGGTCCGGCGCGAGCCCGTGCTCGGCCCGCACGGCTGCCAACGGCTCCGCGACGAGCTCCGGCCGGATCAGCATGCCCGACGCCAGGACCAGCACGGTCGCGACCGGGACCCCGAGCACCTCGGCGGCGACCGCGGACCCGAAGTCGGCCTCGTCACGCACGACGAGGTCCGGCCGCCATCCGCCCAGGTGCTCCCGGACGGCGCCGGCGTGCCGGCGGGCGCCCTTGCCCGCGAAGTTCTCGGCGAACTCGACCTCGGCGGCGTGGGCGTCGACCGGAGGGAGGGGCGTCAGGTCGCGCGGCCGGGATCCGGTGGGGCGCGGGGGACTGGTCGCCAGCGCGCGGAAGCCCGCTGCCTCGACCCTGGCGACGACGCCGCCCGAGCAGGCGACGGCAACCTCGTGTCGCGCCGCCCCCGCGGCGCGAGCCACCGGCTCCATCGGGAGGAAGTGCCCGAGACCACCGATGAACGTGAACAGGATCCGCATCGCCGGCCAGACTAGTCCGCGGCGCGGCCGGTGAGCCGCCGCCGGTTGTCGGGGTCCCTCGTCCGACAATGAGGGGAGACGGGTCCCTCACGCTGCGAAGGGATTGACCATCCGGACGGCCGAGAAGGGCTCACCTGTATGCGCGCGATCCTGCTGAGCGGCGGGCTGGCCGTGCTGTTCTCGCTGCTGGGAACGCGGGCCGCCATCGGTTGGTTCGTCCGGCACGGGTTCGGCCAGCCGATCAGGGACGACGGCCCGACCACCCACCACGTCAAGCGTGGTACGCCGACCATGGGTGGACTCGTCATCCTGGTGAGTGCGACCACGGCCTACCTGGCCGCGACGCTCGCGACCGGTGGCCTGCCGAGCGCCAGCGCCTGGCTCGCTCTCCTGCTCTTCTTCGGCTGCGGAGCCGTGGGCTTCCTGGACGACTACATCAAGGTCTACACCCAGAACAACCAGGGGCTGAGCGGTCGAGCCAAGCTGGTCGGCCAGGCCCTGGTCGCGGTCGGGTTCGGGATCGTGGCGGAGCGCTGCTTCGCCGACGCGGGCGGCGTCCGGCCGGCGTCGTCGTACCTCTCGACGACCCGCGACTGGGGGATCCACCTGCCGCTGGTGGTGGTGCTGCTGCTGATCTGGCTGATCGTCACCGCCACCTCGAACGGCGCCAACCTCACCGACGGGGCCGACGGGCTGCTCGCCGGCACGTCCGCGATGATCTTCGGTGCCTACACGATCGTGAACATCTGGCAGAACAACCAGCGGTGCGGATCCTCCCGGCCCACGGTGGTGGCGTCCCAGTGCTACGAGGTGCGCGATCCGCTCGACCTCGCGGTGCTCTCGGCGGCCATCTGCGCAGCCTGCATCGGCTTCCTCTGGTGGAACGCGAAGCCGGCCAGGATCATCATGGGCGACGTCGGGTCCCTGGCGCTCGGGGGCGCCCTGGCCGGGCTGGCGATCATGTCCCGGACCGAGCTGCTGATGGCGGTGGTCGCGGGGTTGTTCGTGATCGAGACCTTGTCGGTGATGCTCCAGAGCGGCTACTTCAAGCTGACCCGGCGGGTGACCGGACGCGGCCGCCGGATCTTCCGGATCGCCCCCATCCACCACCACTTCGAGCACCTGGGCTGGGACGAGGTCACGGTCGTGATCCGGTTCTGGATCATCGCCGGGATCTGCGTGGCAGTCGGTCTCGGGACCTTCTACGCGTCCTGGCTGGTCTGAGCCGCGGGGCGGCCCACTAGGGTCGTGCGGGTGAGCTCCGCCGACCGCCGTATCGCCGCGGTGGTGGTGACCTTCAACCGGCTCGAGCTCCTCCAGCGGCTGATCGGGCGCCTCGCGGAGACCGCGGGGCTCGACGAGATCCTGGTCGTCGACAACGCGTCGTCGGACGGTACGGCGCAGTGGTTGCGCGACCGGGAGGGGAGCGGCGTGCCGGTCCACGTGCGCCGTCTGCCGGAGAACATCGGCGGCGCGGGTGGGTTCCACGACGGGCTCGGCTGGGCGCTCGAACGTGGGGCCGACCTGGTCTGGCTGATGGACGACGACGGTCTCCCCGACCCCGACTGCCTGGAGCTCCTGCTCGAGCGCGCGGGAAGCCTCGACTTCTGGGGCCCGGTGGTCGTCGACGAGGACGACGCGAGCCGGCTGGTGTTCCCGATCCGCCTGCCCGGCACCAGCACGGCGGTGCACGCCCTCACGGGCGCACAGGGCGCCGCCCGGGAGGGCCTGATCGCCGACGTGGTGATCCCCTTCAACGGGGTTCTCTTGACCCGTGAGCTCGTCGAGCGGATCGGGTTGCCGCGCTCGGAGTTCTTCATCTGGGGCGACGACGTGGAGTACCTCTGGCGGGCGCGGCGCGCCGGCGCACGTACGGGCACCGTCGTCGACGCGCGGGTGCGGCACCCCGCGGTCGGCGCGCTGGGGACCCGGATGGCGTTCGGGCGCACGACGTACAACGACACCCCGAGCGACCTCAAGCACTACTGCATGGCCCGCAACAACCTGCTCAACCTCCGGGAGTACGGCGGCCGGGCCCACGCCGCCGCGTTCGTCGCCAAGACCCTGTGGTTCTACACCTTCACCCGCCGCGACCCGGCCCGGCTCCGGCTCAGCATCGAGGCCTGGCGCGCGGCCCGGCGTGGCGACTTCACCGGGCATCGGCGGTTCCTGGGATGAGCGGCGACGACGTGGTCTCGACTCCGCTCGACCACCGAGACGGCGAGACCGTTGCCGTCGTGGTCGTGACCCACAACCGCGCCGACCTGCTGGGCCGGACCCTCGACGGGCTCGCCGCCCAGACCCACGAGCCCGACTCGGTGATCGTGGTCGACAACGCCAGCGAGGACCACACCCGCGCGGTGCTCGACGCCCACCGTGGCCTGCACCTCCAGCGCATCCACCTCGAGGAGAACACCGGCGGCGCCGGGGGCTTCCGGGCCGGCGTCGCGGCTGCCTTCGACCAGGGCTTCGACCGGATCTGGCTGATGGACGACGACGTCGTACCCGCGCCGGACTGCCTCGCCGAGCTGATGGCGCAGGACGAGGCGTTCGTGATGGCGGTCCGCGAGGACACCCACGGGCACCTGGTCGAGAAGGCGGCCACCGACTTCGACCTCACCCGGGCCTGGGCGGTCCACCCGAAGCGGAGCACCGTGGAGACCGACTTCGGCGACCGCGACGCGATGCCGGAGCGGGTGGAGCTGCACAACATCGCGTTCGAGGGCCCGCTGTTCCGACGTGAGGTGGTGGCCACGATCGGGCTGCCGGACTCGTCGTTCTTCATCTTCTACGACGACGTCGACTTCGCGGTGCGGGCGCGTCGCGCCGGCTACCGGATCTGGGCGATCCGCGACGCGGTCCTGGTGCGGCAGCTGGACTTCAGCCAGCAGCACGACCTCTCCGGCTGGAAGGGCTACTACATGTACCGCAACATGTTCGCGGTCCACTTCCGGTACGGCGAGAGCCGGCTGGTGCGGGCGAAGCCCTGGGCGATCGCCGCCGCCGTGGTCGCGATCAGTCCGGTCCGGGGAGGACGCGCCGAGGCGAGCAACGTGATCCGCGCCGTACGGGACGCCCGGGGCATGCGCTCGATTCCCGGTTCGGGCACCCCTCCTCGCTAGACTGACGGGCCACGACCGATCAGGAGTCTGACCTTGAGCAAGCCCGACCTCGTCGTCGTCGGCTCGGGTTTCTTCGGCCTCACCATTGCGGAGCGGTGTGCCAGCGAGCTCGGCCTCGACGTCCTCGTCCTCGAGCGTCGCCACCACCTCGGTGGCAACGCCTACAGCGAGGCCGACCCCGAGACCGGCATCGAGATGCACGTGTACGGCGCCCACCTCTTCCACACCTCCAACGAGCGGGTGTGGGAGTACGTCAACCGCTTCACGACGTTCACCAACTACCAGCACCGCGTCTTCGGCCAGTACGACGGCCAGGTCTACTCGCTGCCGATGAACCTCGGGCTGATCAACCAGTTCTTCGGTCACAGCCACACCCCCGACGAGGCGCGTCGGCTGATCGCCGAGCAGGCCAGCGAGTTCGACACCGCCGAGGTGACCAACCTCGAGGAGAAGGCGATCAGCCTGATCGGCCGGCCCCTCTACGAGGCGTTCATCAAGGGCTACACCGCCAAGCAGTGGCAGACCGACCCCACCAAGCTCAGCGCCGACATCATCACCAGGCTCCCGGTGCGCTACAACTTCGACAACCGGTGGTTCAACGACACCCACGAGGGCCTGCCCACCGACGGCTACACCGCCTGGCTGACCCGGATGGCCGACCACCCGAAGATCGAGATCCGCCTCGAGACCGACTTCTTCGACCCTGCCAACGGAATCCGAGACGAGTTCACGGGCTCGGTGCCGATCGTCTACACCGGCCCGGTCGACGAGTACTTCGGGAACTCCGAGGGCCGGCTGTCATGGCGCACCGTCGACCTGGAGGCCGAGGTCAAGCACGTCGACGACTTCCAGGGCTGCGCGGTGATGAACTACAACGACCAGGACGTGCCCTGGACCCGGATCCACGAGTTCAAGCACTTCCATCCCGAGCGCACCTACATCTCGGGCAAGACCGTGATCGTGCACGAGTACAGCCGTTTCGCCGAGGAGGGCGACGAGCCGTACTACCCGATCAACACCGCCGAGGACCGCGCCAAGCTCCTGAAGTACCGCGACCTCGCCAGGAAGGAACCGATGGTCCTCTTCGGAGGCAGGCTCGGCACCTACAAGTACCTCGACATGCACATGGCCATCGGCTCGGCCCTGTCCATGTTCGACAACAAGCTCCGGCCGCACTTCACCGACGGTGCCGCGCTGGCCAGCGGAGGAGTGGACGAATGACCGACACCGTGACCCGCCTGCTCCAGCGGCAGATCCTGCCGCTGGACCGTGACTTCGACGTGATGCCGCTCTACGTCGACCCCGAGGAGGCCCGCCTCGACGCCGACCGCTACACGATCGGTGGCAACCGCGCGGCCAAGGACCTCAACAACGCCGCCATCCGTCAGTCCACCTCGGTCGGCAACAGCATCCACCCCGACCAGATCGAGTCCCGGACCGCGTTCCGGGTCAGGTCGGGGGAGCGGCTGTCGTTCGGCACCTACTTCAACGCCTTCCCCGCGAGCTACTGGCGCCGCTGGACGGTCGTCGACGACGTCACGCTGACCGTCGAGGTGCAGGGTGGCGGCGCCACGATCATCGTCTACAAGTCGATGGCCAAGGGCCACTCGCAGCGAGTCTCCGCGGCGACCACCGAGGACGACCAGCCGGCCCGCTTCACCTTCGAGCTCCCGCTCAAGCCGTTCATCGACGGCGGCTGGTACTGGTACGACGTGGTGGCCGGCGACGACGACTTGGTGATCGGTTCGGCCGAGTGGACCGCCGAGGTCCCGGCCGACCGGGCCCAGCACGGCACCGTCGACCTCGTGATCACGACCATGAACCGCCCCGACTACGTCGCCAAGCTGGTCGGCCAGATCGCCGACACCGACGAGCTGCGCCCTTACCTCGACCAGGTCATGGTGATGGAGCAGGGCACCCAGCTGATGCGCGACTCCCAGTTCTTCCCGGCGGCGGAGAAGTCGCTCGGAGACGTCCTGCGGGTGATCGAGCAAGGCAACCTCGGCGGCTCGGGCGGCTACGCGCGCGGTCAGCTCGAGTCGGTCCGGAAGGGCACCGCGACGTACGCCCTGATGATGGACGACGACGTGGTCTGCGAGCCCGAGGGGATCATCCGGGCGGTCACCTTCGGCGACCTGGCCAAGCGGCCCACGATCGTGGGCGGCCACATGTTCAACATCTACAACCGCTCGCAGCTGCACAGCTTCGGCGAGGTGGTGCAGCCCTGGCGCTTCTGGTGGCAGACCCGGCTGGACGGCTACAGCCAGTGGGACCTCGGCGCCCGCAACCTGCGCTCTGCCCGGTGGCTGCACAAGCGCGCCGACGTCGACTTCAACGGCTGGTTCAGCTGCCTGATCCCGCGGCTGGTGCTCGAGCAGATCGGCCTGTCGCTGCCGCTGTTCCTCAAGTGGGACGACTCCGAGTTCGGCCTGCGGGCCAAGGAGGCAGGCTTCCCGACGGTGTCCTTCCCGGGTGCCGCGGTGTGGCACGTGCCCTGGACCGACAAGAACGACGCCCTCGACTGGCAGTCGTACTTCCACCAGCGCAACCGGTTCGTCGCGGCGCTGCTCCACTCGCCGTACCCCAACGGCGGGCGGATGGTGCGGGAGTCGCTCAACCACCAGATCAAGCACCTGGTCTCGATGCAGTACGCCACGGTCGAGTTGCGCCACCGTGCCCTCGAGGACGTCCTGGCCGGCCCCTACGCGCTGCACGGCCAGCTCCCGACCAAGCTCGCGGAGGTCAACGCCTTCGCCAAGCAGTTCAGCGACATGCAGCTGGAGGCCGACCGCGACGTCCTGCCTCCGGTCCGCCGCGAGAAGCCGCCGAAGAAGGGCAAGGACGACGCCGAGATCCCGGGCCGCCTGTCCCAGCTGGTCACCGCGGGCCTGCTGCCGATCCGCCAGCTGCGGCCGGTCCGGGCCATGTCGCGGGACTTCCCCGAGACCGAGCTGCCCGCGATGGACGCCACGTGGTACCGGCTGGCGCGCTACGACTCCGCGGTCGTGTCGATGAACGACGGCACGTCGGCGGCGCTCTACCGCCGCGAGCCGGCGCACTTCCGCGACCTGCTCAAGCGCACGATCGAGATCCACGAGCGCTTCCGGCGGGAGTGGCCGCGGCTCGCCGCGGAGTACCGCGCGGCGCTGGGCGACATCACCTCGCCCGCGGCGTGGGAGGAGACCTTCCGGCCGTGGACCGAGCCTGCCGATGAGTGAGGTGCAGGCGCACCGCACCCGCGTGGTCGCCGCTCCGCTGGCCGCTCCCTGGGCCGAGCAGGGGCTGCTCGAGGTGTTCCGGCACCGCTACATCCTGAGCCTGCTGGTGCGCCGTGAGATCGCCGCCCGCTACCAGGGCTCGGTGCTCGGTCTGGTGTGGTCCTACGTCAACCCGCTCACGCAGTTCTTCATCTACTACTTCGTGATGGGCATCCTCTTCGGCCGGGCCCAGCAGACCCAGGCGTTCGCGATCCACGTCTTCGCCGGGCTGATCATCGTCCACTTCTTCATCGAGACCATGAACGCCGGCACCCGCTCGATCGTGCGCAACAAGTCGCTGGTGCAGAAGATGGCCGTGCCTCGCGAGATGTTCCCGGTCGCCTCGATGCTGGTCTCGCTGTTCCACGTCATCCCGCAGGTGATCATCCTGCTGATCGCGACCCTCCTGTTCGGCTGGCGGCCCGATCCCTGGGGAATGGTCTACGGGGTGATGGCCCTGCTGATCATCATGACCCTCGGCACCGCGCTGGCCCTGGTGTTCAGCGCGGCCAACGTGTTCCTGCGCGACGTGTCCAACGCGGTGAACGTGCTGAGCAACTTCGTGCGCTTCGGCGTCCCGATGATGTACCCCTACTCCCTGGTCGCCCAGAAGTTCCGTGGCCACACCGGGATCTACCTCGCCAACCCGATCACCGAGGCGGTGCTGGACTTCCAGCGCGCGTTCTGGGTCGGCGCGACGTCCCATCCCAAGGCCACCATCGCCCACGACATGCCGCCCCACCTGGCCCTGCTCAGCCTGCGCGCCCTGCTGATCAGCCTCGTGGTGCTGGCGTTCGCCCAGTCGACGTTCTCCCGCCTGGAGCGCCGGATCCCGGAGCGCCTGCTGTGAGCGGGGAGGTCACGCCGTGAAGAGCGGCACGGAGTCGATCGTGGTCCGGCACGTCTCCAAGACCTTCACGCTGCGCTACCACCGGACGCTGAAGCAGATGAGTGTGGCGATGTTGCGCGCCCAGGAGCTCTCGGACTCCTTCCTGGCCGTCGACGACGTCTCCTTCACCGTCGAGCAGGGCGAGTCGATCGGACTGATGGGTCTGAACGGCTCGGGCAAGAGCACGCTGCTGAAGATGATCAACGGCATCATGCGGCCCGACTCCGGCAAGGTGCTGACCCGTGGCCGGATCGCCGGGCTGATCGCGACCGGGGCCGGCTTCCACCCGCAGCTCACGGGGCGCGACAACGTCTACCTCAACGCCGCCATCCTCGGCATGACCGAGGCCGAGACCCGGCGCAAGTTCGACGACATCGTCGAGTTCGCCGACATCGGCAAGTTCCTGGACTCGCCGGTCGGTCACTACTCCTCGGGCATGTTCGCCCGGCTGGGCTTCGCGGTCGCGATCCACGTGGACGCCGACGTCTTCCTGGCCGACGAGGTGCTGGCCGTGGGCGACCGGCCGTTCAAGAAGAAGTGCCTGGCCAAGATGGAGGAGATCCGCGAGAGCGGCACGACGTTGTTCTACGTCAGCCATGCGGCCGGCAGCGTGCGCAAGATGTGCACCCGCGTGCTGGTGCTGGAGAAGGGCCGGCTCGGCTACGACGGTCCGGTCGACGAGGGCATCAAGTACCTCCACTACGACGACGACGACGGCGACGACCCGTTGAGCGACGAGGACTCCCAGGACGAGGAGATGGGCGCCGACATCTGAGGTGATCTCGACCTGGTCGGCGTGTCGACTGGAAATTACAAGTTTGTAGTTACTCGGTTTTGCTTGCGGAGCCGTGTGACTGGTGTGACCGTTGCTACTCGTGTGACCTTCCCCCGCACGCTGGAGCAGCCACCGCATGTCCCCCAAACGAGCGCGATTCGTCACCGCCTGTCAGCAGCTGCTGGCCCTGGCGGTGGTGCTGGCCGCGCTGACCCCCGCCGCCGGCATCGTCACGCTCGACGTGGTCGGCTCCGCACCGGAGGCCGGCACGACGCCGGCCCGGCCGACGGCGCGCACCGCGGCGTACACCGCCGAGGCGGTGCGCTCCTCGCGGGTGCCGACGGCCCCGGTCCGCTCCCACGTGCGCGAGGTGCAGCTGACGGCGCCCTCGGGCGTCGCCGGCCGGGCCGTGCCCTCCACCGCGATGGCCACGGTCACCCGGGCGCGGTCGGGGGACACCCGGCTGACCACCGTCCCGCAGAAGGTCACCGGCTTCGGCGAGGTGGGCGTCACCTGGGCGCACGGCGTCGCGATCCCGCAGACGGGCATCACCTTCGCGGCGCGGACCCGCTCGCACGGCGCGTGGACCGCCTGGAGCGACATCCCCTACGACCCCGCCCACGGCCCCGACCCCGGCTCGCAGGAGGCGCGGAGGGCCCGTCCGGGGACCGAGCCGGTGCTGGTCGGCAAGGTCGGCAGGGTGCAGGTCAGGGCCGTCACCAGCCGACCGCTCCCGGCCGACATGAAGCTCGCCGTGATCGCGCCCGGCCACGCCGGGCACACGACCACCGAGCGAGCCGCGATCGACACCAGCCAGCTGGACGGCGGCACCGGGCAGGACTCGGTCTACCGCGCCGCCGACCCGCAGCCGGTCACCGGCAACGACACCGCGTCGCTGGCCGCCGCCGTGTTCACGCCGCAGCCGGTGATCTACTCGCGCGCCCAGTGGGGGGCCAACGAGAAGATCCGCGGCAAGTCGTCGCTCCACTACGGCGACGTGCACGCCGGCTTCGTCCACCACACCGTCAACGCCAACGACTACACCCGCGCGGAGGTGCCCGGGCTGCTGCGCAGCATCTACGCCTACCACGTGCTCTCCCGCGGCTGGAGCGACATCGGCTACAACTACCTGATCGACCGCTTCGGCCGGATCTGGGAGGGCCGGTACGGCGGGGTGGACCGACCCGTGGTCGGAGCCCACACCCTCGGCTACAACGACGACTCGTTCGGTGCCTCGGCGATCGGCAACTACCAGATCACCAAGCCCAGCGAGGCCATGATCCAGGCCTACGCGACGCTGTTCGCGTGGAAGCTCTCGCTGCACGGCGTGACGGCGTCCTCGAAGAGCCAGTACGTCACGTCGCGCTGGTTCCAGGCGATCAACGGCCACCGGGACGCCGAGAGCACCCTGTGCCCGGGGCAGTACCTCTACAACCGGATCCCCGACATCCGGCGGATGGCCGCGGCCGACCAGCGCGGCTGGGCCGGCCGGCAGCTCGAGTCCAACCTGGCGTCCACCCCCCACCCCGACCTCGTCGTACGCCGGGCCGGTGACGGCGAGCTGTTCGTCGTACCGACCGGTGGGCTGATCCGGTTCCCAGCGGCGACGACGCTGGCCACCGGCCTGACCGGCGCCCAAGCCGTCCTGCTCTCGCCGGACCTGACCGGGGACGGGCGCGTCGACCTGCTGGTCCGTCAGGCGGACGGCTCGCTCCTGCTCCGCCCCGGGCTCTCCGGGGGCGGGTTCGGCCCGGGCAGCGCGACCGTCCCGGGCTTCCGGCACAAGGACCAGGTGCTGGCCCCCGGCGACCTCAACGGCGACGGCCGCAACGACCTCGCGGCCCGCAACCCCACCACCGGTCGGCTCCTGGCGTTCCTCCAGAAGCCGGACGGCACGTTCCGGACGGTCGGCCTGGGCACGTGGTGGAACAGCTTCGACCTGATCTCGTCGGTCGGTGACGTGACCGGCGACGGCAAGGCCGACCTGGTGGCGCGCGACGCATCCGGGGCGCTCTGGCTCTACCCGGGCAACGGGAGCCCGGAGTTCGCCTCCGGTGTGCGGATCGCCGGGCGCTTCGGCGCCGACGACGTGATCACCGGTGGTGGTGACTGGTCCGGCGACGGGATCGACGACCTGTTCGTCAGGGGGGCCTCGGGCGACTCGTGGGTGCTCCCCGGCAAGGGCGACGGCACCTTCTCGCGGCCGCTCGGGCCGTTCCCGCAGCTCGCCGGCGCAACCGACCTGACCGCCGGCGACGCGGCGGGCTCGCGCGCTCCCGACCTGGTCGCGGTGTCCGGCGACCGGCTGAAGGTCTGGACCAACCCCGGCACCTTCGACCTCGGGAAGCCCATCGACACCGGCACGAAGGCACCCGGGGCCGACACGCTGCTGGCTGCGGGGGACTGGGACCGCGACGGCTACGGCGACGTGATCTACCGCCGGGCCGCCACCGGCGACCTCTACCTGCGTCGCGGCGACGGTCGGGGCCACCTCGGCCCGGCGACCCTGCTCGCCAGCGGGTTCGGCAAGGTCGGGAAGCTCGCGGCGGTCGGTGACATGACCGGTGACGGTTACCCCGATCTCGTCGGCCAGCCGAAGGGCGGCGTGATGACGCTCTACCCCGGCCGGGGACTCGCCGGGCTGCGGCACGGCTACCCGGCGGCGGGCTCCCTGTCCGGGCAGCAGATCGGCGTCGGCCGGTGGGACGGCGACGGCGCGCCCGACAGCATCTTCCGCAGCGGGCGGGGCCGGCTGACGCTCTACCACGGCAACGGGCCTGGCGGGCTGCACAGCCCGACGAAGCTGAGCCTCGACACCTCGTCGTACGACTGGGTGATCGGCGTCAGCGACCTGCGACTGACCGGGCACCCGGACCTCCTGGTCCGCCAGAGCGGCACGGGTCGCCTGTACGCCGTACCGGGCACCGCCAGAGGCTTCCGGGCGCCGATCTACCTCGGTCAGGGGATGAAGGGCTATGACCTCGCGGACTGATCGGGGTCGAATCGGTCCGAGACCCGCTCGTCCGCCGCGATCCGCGCCGACCGTTCGACGGAGGCGTTGACCACCAGGACCAGGGACCCGTTGCTCAGCAACGGTCCCGTGAAGGAGACGAGACCGGAAGGGGAAGCCGGGTTCGACTCCGACAGGAGGCGGCCGCCGTCGCGTGTCTGACCGGCGGCGGCCGCTCTCCAGAGCTCCGCCTGGTTCAGGCCGGGGACGGCTGCGTCGCCGGGCTCGGGGACGCTCCACGGGACGAAGGCGTCCGGCTGCGACCACACCTCGACCCCGAGGTCGTGGACACCGGCAGGCAGGGGCTCCGTGAAGCGGCCGGCCAGCGGCTGCAGGGCGGTGGCGACCACCGGACGCCCGCCCGCGAGGCCCGCCCAGCGGTCGAGCCCGCCCGGCCCGGTGAGCACGGCGTCGGCATCGCCCTCCCAGACCACCTCGAGCCCGCAGTTCCACGCGGCGCCGAGGGCGACGGTGCCGAGCCAGTGCGCCGGGAGGTCGACCAGCAGCCGTCCGCCGCGTTCGAGGTCGAGCTCCTCGACCAGGAGCGAGGAGACCTTGGCCACCCAGTTGGCGTACGTCGTCACCGACAGCTCGGTCCGCTCGCCGGTGGCGTCGTCGTAGAAGGTCACCAGTGGCCGGGCGCCGCCGGCGGCCAGTAGCCCGCTCAGGACCTGCGGGAACGTCGTCATCAGGACTCCTCGGTTGCAGCGGGGGCGAGCACCAGCGTCGGGCCGGCGGACCGGCCGGCGCGCCATCCGTGGGCGTACGCCGCGACCTCCGCCACCCAGCGCGCCCGGGGCTCGGCCGCGGTCACGCACAGGCCCTCGCCGTCCCGGACGACCTCGCTGCCGGCTCCGAGCAGGCCGGTGAGGATCCCGGCCAGCTCGTCGGCGTCCGCGGGCGAGCCGAAGGCGAGGCGGTGTCCGGCGCCGCCGGCGAGGGCGGCGAGGACGGCCTCGCGGGAGCCGAGGCCGAACAGGTCGGTACCGGCCGGCCGGAGCAGCCCGGCCGCACCCGGCCCGTCCACGCCGGGTGGCAGCACGAGATCGCCCCGGCCCCGGACCAGGGTGAACGGGCGGCCGCGCAGCTTGCCGGCCGCGAGCTCTGCGGCCCCAGCGAGCTCGTCGGCGACCGCCGGTGCGGTGACCAGCAGGTCGTTCCCGTAGGGGTCGGTGCGCCCCGCATGGTCGTCGACGACCGTCAGCCCGGCCGCCCCGATGGCGATGTCGGTCTGGCCCTCGCGCCACGCGCGCCCGGCGGTGTCGGTGACCACGACGCCGACGTTGACGCCGGTGCGTGCCGCGACAGCGGAGCGCAGGGCACGGGCGGAGGCGTCGGGGTCCTCGGGCAGCAGCACGATCCGGCCGGGCTTGACGTTGGAGGCGTCCACCCCGGCCGCGGCCATGGTCAGGCCGAGCCGGTTCACCACGATCGCCAGCGGCCCGCGGCGGGCCACCAGGCGGACGGTCTCGCGGGCCACCGCGTCGGCCCGGTCGCCCGCCTGCACCCGGCCCTCCGCCTTGCTCACCACCTTGCTGGTCACGCAGACGACGTCACCGTCGACCGGCTCGACCAGGGCCAGCAACAGGTCCGCGAGGTCGTCACCACGGCGTACCTCGCCGACGCCGTCCGGCGCCCAGAGCGTGATCACGAGACCAGTGAGACCGCGGCGGCCGCCATCGCCGCCGTGGCCTCCGGCGACGACATCAGCAGGGGTACGGCGTCGCAGGGCAGGCCGGCGTCCCGCACCCGCGCCGCGTCGTCGGCGTCCTGGGTGTCCACGAGCCAGCCGTCGAGGATCCCGCCCGCCGAGCGGGCGCCGTAGTGGAGGCCGACCCCGGCGGCGGTGACCTCGACGCCGATCGCGGTGAGCATCTGGTGGGCCATGCCGCGGACGTGGTTGCCACCGATGATGGGGGAGAGGCCGACCACGGGCGCCCGGGTGGCCACCAGGGCCTCCCGGACGCGGGGGACCCCGAGGATCGTGCCGATGCTGACCACGGGGTTGCTGGGCGGCAGGACCACCAGGTCGGCATCGGTGATCGCGTCGATCACACCGGGGCCCGGCGTCGAGTCGTCGAGACCGACGAAGACCAGTGCCTCGACCGGCACCTCGGCGTGCAGCCGCACCCAGTACTCCTGGAAGTGGACGACGCGCCTGCCGCTGGGGCTGTCGGTGTCGGCGATGGCGACGTGGGTCTCGACCCGGTCGTCGCTCATCGGGAGCAGCCGGACCCGGTCGCCGAAGACCGGTGCCAGCCAGCGCCGGCACAGTGCCTCGGTGACCTCCGAGAGCGGGTAGCCCGCGTCGAGCATCTGGGTGCGCACGAGGTGGGTGGCCAGGTCGCGGTCGCCCAGCCCGAACCACGTCGGCTCGACGCCGTACGCCGCGAGCTCCTCCTTGGCACCCCAGGTCTCGTCGCGTCGTCCCCAGCCGCGCTCGGGGTCGATGCCGTCGCCGAGGGTGTACATGACGGTGTCCAGGTCCGGGCAGATCTTCAGGCCGTGGAGCCAGATGTCGTCGGCGGTGTTGGCCACCACGGTGATCGTGGCGTCCGTGTCGACACCGGGCAGCAGGCCCTCCCGGATGCCGTGCCACAGGCCCTGGAGGAACGTCGCGCCGCCCACGCCACCGGAGAGCACGGTGATCTGCCTCATGCGGCTAGCCTGCCGCACCGGCGACCCGCGGTGGGGGGGACCCTGCTTCGTGGGATGCGAGCAGGTGATGTTACACAGGTGTCATTCGTCGCGCAGCAGAATCGTCAATACCAGATCATGCCTTGACTTTCGGTGTACGACAGGCGTGTAATTCCCACAGTGTTCTTCGGACGGTATGGGCGTCTGAGTGTGCAGGTGGGCTCCGAAAAGCCAGGGTCGAAAGGGCGAGGACCGTGAGGGAACTGTTTCTCCTCGAGGCGGACGCCGAGGAAGCGGGATGGCAGGAGCGTGCGTTGTGTGCGCAGACTGACCCCGAGGCGTTCTTCCCCGAAAAGGGTGGCTCGACCAGGGAGGCCAAGAAGGTCTGCCTCACATGTGACGTGCGGGGCGACTGCCTCGAGTACGCACTGATGAACGACGAACGCTTCGGTATCTGGGGCGGGCTGTCGGAGCGGGAGCGCCGCAAGCTGAAGAAGCGCGCGGTCTGACCCTCTCCGGCGAATTCGGGGGTCCTGCCACCCGCCGCTAGGGTGGTCGATCGTGAATCCGAGGGTCGTGGCTGTGCTGGTGAGCCACGACGGGTCCCGGTGGTTGCCGGCGGTCGTGGACGGGATCCGCGCGCAGACCGCCCCGCTCGCCGGGGTCGTCTGCGTCGACACCGGTAGCGGTGACGGGAGTCCGGCCCTGCTGCTCGAGGCGTTCGACGAGGTCGTCACGGTGCCCGGCAGCACGTCGTACCCCGAGGCGGTGCAGGTCGCCCTGGCCCAGGTCGACCCGGACGACGCCGACTGGATCTGGCTGCTCCACGACGACAGCAACCCGGCGCCCGACGCCCTCGAGTGGTTGCTGGCCGCCGCGGCCGAGGACTCCCACGCCGACGTGCTCGGCCCCAAGCTGCGGGAGTGGCCGTCGCTGAAGCGGCTGCTCGAGGTCGGCGTGACCATCTCCGGCACCGGCCGGCGGGAGACCGGCCTCGAGACCGGTGAGTACGACCAGGGCCAGCACGACAAGGTCCGTCCGGTCCTGGCGGTCAACACCGCCGGCATGCTCGTACGGCGCGCGGTCTTCGACCGGCTCGGCGGCCTCGACGAGAACCTCCCGATCTTCGGCAACGACGTCGACTTCGGCTGGCGCGCCGCGGCGGCCGGGGTGCGCACCGTCGTGGTGCCGCAGGCCGTGGTCTTCCACGCCGAGGCCGCGCACCGCGGGGTGCGCCGCACGCCGCTGACCGGGCGGCACACGCACTTCCAGGAGCGCCGGGCCGCGATCTTCACGCTGTTGGCCAACACCCCGGGCCGGGCCCTGCCCTGGCAGCTGGTCCGGCTGTTCTTCGGCACGCTGCTGCGGATGGTCGGGTTCCTGGTGGTGCGCTCGGCCGGTGAGGCGTTCGACGAGGTCGGTGCGCTGTTCTCGGTCTACGTGCGACCGGGTGAGGTACGACGCGCACGCCGGGCGCGGGCCTCCAGCGCCGGCGACCACGACCCGCGACCGTTGCTGGCGCCGTGGTGGGTGCCCTACCGGCACGGTCTCGACTTCGTCGGCGACATCGCCGCCGCGGCGACCAACCAGGCCCAGGACGTCGCCGACCGTCGTCGGGCGGCCAAGGAGGCCGAGGCCCCGACCCCGGTGCCGATCCGGCGACCGAGCGTGGTCGACGAGGACGCTCCGGAGGAGGACTCCGGGCTGGTCGCGCGCTTCCTGACCAACCCGCTCGCGATCTCGATGACGCTCGTCGTCGGGCTCTCGGTCTTCGGCGCCCGCGAGGCGTTCGGGCACGTCACCGGTGGCGGCCTGGCCCCGGCGCCGACCTCGGCGGCCGCCCTGTGGCGTCTCTGGACCGAGTCCTGGCACGCCCTCGGGACCGGCACGCCGGTCCCGGCGCCGGCCTACGCCTTGCCGCTGGCCCTCCTCGGCTTCCTGCTCGGCGGCAGCGCGGCCGCGGCGATCTCGGCGCTGCTGCTGCTGGCCGTGCCCCTCGCGCTCTGGGGCGCCTGGCGCCTGCTGCGGGTCGTCGGCCGCCTGGTCGACCCCGGCGGCTCGCCGCGCTGGCTGGTGGCGCTCGGCGCGGCGACGTACGCGCTCGTGCCGGTGACCTCCGGCGCGTGGGGTGACGGACGGCTCGGCGTGGTCGTCGCCGCCGCGCTGCTGCCGTGGCTGGCACATGCGGCCCTGGGCTTCGCGGACCCGGAGGTCGACCGGCGGTGGCGGGCCGCCTGGCGCTCCGGCCTGCTGCTGGCGCTCTGTGCGGCGTGCACCCCCGTCGCGTGGGTCTTCGCGATCGTGCTGGCACTGGTCGTCCTCATCATCGCGTACGCCGTCACCCGCTCGCTGCCGCGCGGCCGCGACGTCTGGGGCCCGCCCGCGGTGACCCTGGGCGTCGTACCCCTGCTGCTGGCGCCGTGGTGGCTGCCCGCGATCTGGCACGGGGCCGGATCGCTGCTGCTCCTGGAGACCGGCCGGCAGCCCTATCCGCCGCTCTCGACCAGTGACCTGCTGCTCGGCCGGTTCGGGGCGGGCACCGGCGCGCCGGGCTGGCTCGGGGCCCTCCTGGTCGTGCTGGCGGTGCTGGCCCTGATCCCGCGGGCGACCCGGATCCCGGTGCTGGTCACGTGGTTGGTGGCGGTCGTGGCGGCGGTGACGGCCACCGTGCTGTCGGTGATCCGGCTCCCGCTGCCCGGCGGCTCGGTGCGCCCGGGCATCGCCTTCGACATGGTGGTGCTGCACGGCTGCTTCGTGCTCGCGGCGCTGCTCGGTGCTCAGGGGCTGGTGACGATCCTGCGGCGCTCACGCGCCGAGCACCACGAGGTGCTGCTCGTGGGCCTGGCGGTGGTCGCGGCGATCGTCCCGGCCGTCGGCCTGGCGTGGTTCGTGGTGCAGGGCCCCGGTGACCTCGCCAACAGCGACAACTCGGGGATCCCGGCGTACATGACCGACGACGCCGTCGCCGAGCCGGCGAACGGCATCCTGCTGATCACCGGCGACACCGCCCATGGCCTGCGCTTCACCGTCCGACGGGGGGCCGGCGACACCGTGGGGGAGAACGAGATCCAGTACGCCTCGAAGCCGGACCCCGCGTTCACCGCGGACGTCCGGGCGCTGGTCTCGCGGCCGACCCCGACCGTCGTCTCCGACCTCGCCGGTGCCGGCATCCACTACATCGTGCTGCCCGCGCCGGCCGACGGCGACGTCGCCGCCGGCCTGGACGCCACCGACGGGCTCGTGCAGGCCAGCGCCGAGAGCCGGACGACCCGGGCCTGGCGGGTCGGCGTACCGGTCGACCCGCATGCCATGGACGGCCCCCGGTCAGTGCCGCGCGTGGTGCTGCTCGTCGTGCAGGGCGTCGCCCTGGTGCTCGTGCTGATCTTGTGCCTGCCGACCTGGCGCACCGGCCGACGGAGGGACGACTCATGAGCCGGTCCGGACGGCGGATCCGGATCCCCGAGGTGGCGCGTCGCCAGCGCACCCGCAGGATCGACGCGACCACGGTGCTGGCGGTGGTCCTGCCGCTGTTGACCGTGGGGGTGCTGGCGCTGGTCCGCCAGCCACCCACGCACACGACCGACCAGCCGCCGGCGCTCACCCAGCTGACCCGGTCGCTGGTGGTGTGTCCCTCGGCCGCACCCGGCTCGCCCGACGCGGCCGTCTCGACCACCAACGGCACGGCCGGCAACGTCACCGTCCTGGCCGGTACGACGTCCCGCGACGTCGCCGTCCGGCCCTGGGCGTCGACGCCGGTGACCGGCACCGGGACGCTGACGGTCAAGGGGTCCGACGCCCTGGCGCCGGGGCTGCTGGCCGCCCGCGCCGGCACGTCTCCGGTGACGGGTCTGGACTGCCCCAACCCGGCCTCGGACCAGTGGTTCACCGGGGTGGGCGCCCGCTCCGACCACGACTCCGTGATCGAGCTGACCAACCCCGACTCGGGGCCGGCCGTGGCCGACATCTCGCTGCTGGCGCACAAGACGTTCAGCGTCCGCCGGCTCCGCGGGATCACGATCCCGGGGCACAAGACGGTCACCCTCGAGCTCGGCTCGGTGGTGCCCCGGCGTCCTCTGCTGACCGCCCACGTCGTCGTCTCCCGCGGCCGGCTCGCGGTCGGCGTGCTCGACATGTTCAGCGCCGTCGGCGGCAAGCAGGTCCAGCGTGAGTGGCTCCCGCGCCAGCTCGCCCCCGAGCCGGACAGCCTCCTGCTCGGTCTGCCGACCGGGTCCGGGAGCCGCACCCTCCAGCTCGCCAACCCGACGGCCGACGTGGTGCGCGCCGAGATCCGGATCGTCACCGGTGACACCAGCTTCGTGCCGGCCGGGATGAAGCCGGTGACCATCGCACCCGGGTCCACGGTGGCGGTCTCGCTCACCCAGGCGCTCGGCAAGGCGCTGGGGGACGGCGCCGTGGGGGTCGCGATCCACGCCACCGGCGCGGTCACCGCCTCCCTGCGGACCACCCTGGCGGGCGACCGCGTGCTGACCGTGCCCGACCAGGTGGTCGGTCAGGAGGCGGCCACTCTGCTGCCGGTCGCGACCGGTGCGGGTGCCAAGCAGCACCAGGTCAGTGCCCGGGTGCTGCTCGCGGCCGACGCGTCGGGCTCGGTCACGGTCACGGCGTACGACGCCTCCGGCACGCGCATCCTGCAGCGCACGGTCGGGACCCAGAAGGGCCGCGTCGCCTCGATCACCCTGCCGACGGGTGCAGCGCTCGTGGACGTCGTACCCAAGGGCACGACCGTGAACGGCTCGGTGGTGGTCACCGGCCAGGGCGCCACGGTGATCCCGCTGCACGAGCTGCTGGTCAAGGGCCTGGTGCCGCAGATCTCACCGGGCCAGGACTGACCGGCCCGAGGCGCTCAGTCGCCCCCGGTGTAGCGCGGGTCGACGTCGTCGGGCTCGATGCCGAGCAGCTCCGCGACCTGCTCGACGACCACCGTGAGCACCATCGCCTCGAGGTCGGCCCGGGTCTCGCAACGGTGCTCGATCGGTCGGCGGAAGAGCACGAGCCGGGTCGGCTCGCCACCGTGCCCGCGCACCAGGGAGGCCAGCGGCACCGTCTCGCCCGACCAGTCGTCGGGCAGCTGCGGCGTGTCCTCGACGGCGTACTCGACCAAGCCGAGGCGTTCCTGCCACCGCGCGTCGACGTCGCGCACCGTCTCGAGCACCAGCTCGTCGAAGCGCTCGCCGCGGGTCGGCAGCTCGGGGCGGCCGGGGAGCGACGGGGTGATCGCGGGGCCGCGCATGCCCCGGCCGCGCCGGTCGCGGGTGCGCCTGCGCGGAGCCGGGGCGGCCTCCGGGACGGCGTCGGGGGGCGTCGGCGCGGTCACGCAGGCGAGCGTAGTGGACCCCGCGAGCCTCAGCGCCGTTGACGCGGCTCGGCGGTACCGTTCGCGACGTGAGTCCCACCCGCCGCTGTTCGCGCACCGCCTGCGGGCGTCCGGCCGTGCTCACCCTGACCTACGTGTACGCCGACTCGACGGCGGTGGTGGGTCCCCTGGCGACCTACGCCGAGCCGCACTCCTACGACCTGTGCGAGGCCCACGGCGAGCGGCTCTCCGCGCCCCGGGGCTGGGAGGTGCTGCGGCTCGCCCCCGACCCGAGCACCCTGGCTCCCTCGAACGACGACCTCCTCGCGCTCGCCGACGCCGTCCGCGAGGCCGGCCGGCCGATGGTCTCGGCGACGCGGTCCCCCGGAGACCCGCAGCCGGTCGTGGGTGCCGGCCGCGAGACCGGCCGCCGCGGCCACCTCCGGGTGCTCACCTCCGAGTGACCAACGGCGTCCCGACCCGGGCCGTTAGGCTCGGAGCGTGAGCACGACCGACGCCGCGCGGCGGTGCCCGACCAGACCAGGAGCCCCCGCATGAACCTCGACCCGAAGCTGATGGAGATCATCGTGTGCCCCGACTGTCACGGACAGCTGGCCGCCGAGGGTGAGGAGCTGGTCTGCCAGCAGTGCGGGCTGGCCTACCCGGTGCGCGACGACATCCCCGTGCTGCTGGTCGACGAGGCCCGTCGGCCCGGCTGACCGACCGATGGCCACCTGGTTCGACGAGTCGCGGTTGGACGACGAGCGCGCGCTGGAGTCCGCCGACGCGCGGCTGCGTGCGTTGGCGGAGTCGGGGGCTCGGGTGCGCCGCGAGGCGACCGAGGCCTCGGCCGCGGTGATCCTGGCCTCGGCGGACGGACCGGACGAGACCCGGCCGCGGGCGATCGTCGCCGCCGGCCCCGACTCGCGGCTGCTGCGCGCCGTGCTCGAGCCGTGGTGCCCGGTGCCGTTCGTGGCCTGGCCCGGTCCCGGCCTTCCCGGCTGGGCAGGTGCCCTCGACCTGGTCGTGGTGCTCGCCCCCGACGGCGCCGACCGCGGCACCGCCGGTGCGGTGGCCGAGGCGGTACGACGTGGCTGCCGGGTGGTGGTCGCGTGCCCCGACGGCTCGCTTGTCGCCCAGCACGCCGAGGGTCGCTGGTCGACGATCCTGCCGATCGTCACCCGCGACCAGCTGGCCACCGCGGTGGTCGCTCTGGAGTACCTCGAGCAGGTCGGGCTCGGACCCCGCGCCGACCACGCCGACGTCGCAGACGCCCTCGACCGGGTGGCGATGTCCTGCTCGCCGAACCGCGACCTCGCGGTCAACCCCGCCAAGATGCTGGCGATCGCCCTGGCCGACACGATCCCGGTCGTGTGGGGCGGCTCGGTCCTGGCCGCCCGGGCCGCGCGCCGTGTGGCCGAGACGATCCGCCGTGCGTCCGGCCAGTCGGCGATCGCCGGCGACGCCGAGCACCTCCTGCCCCTGCTCGAGGCGGCGCGTCCACGCGACGTGTTCGACGACCCGTTCGCCGAAGGCGCCGCCGAGCTGCGCCCGATGCTGCTGGTCTTCGACGACGGTGCCGACGACCCGGTCGTCCGCGAGGACGTCGGCCGGCTCCGTGCCGCCGCGGTCTCGCACGGCGTACGGGTGGAGACGGTGACCACCGAGGCCGACACCGAGATCGCCCGCTACGCCTCGCTGGTACTCAACGGGCGCTATGCCGCGGAGTACCTCCGGCTCGGTCTGGTCGAGGACTGAGCGGCCGACCTACCGCCCGCTAGCCTTCGGCCATGTCCACCGAAGGCAGCACCAAGGCGGTCGTGGCGGCCCTCCTGGCCAACACCGGCATCGCGGTCACCAAGTTCCTGGCCTTCCTGCTGACCGGTGCCTCGTCGATGCTCGCCGAGGCGATCCACTCGCTGGCCGACTCCGGCAACCAGGGCCTGCTGCTGCTCGGAGGCCGGCGCTCCCAGCGGGACCCGACCGCCCGCCACCCGTTCGGCTTCGGCCGCGAGCGCTACATCTACGCCTTCATCGTCTCGATCGTGCTGTTCACGGTCGGTGGCCTGTTCGCGCTCTACGAGGCCTACCACAAGGGCCACGAGCTGCACGCGGCCCACGGACACCTCGACGACTCGATCCTGGACAGTCGCTGGGCCTGGGTGCCGATCGTGGTGCTGCTCGCGGCGATCGTGATGGAGTCGTTGTCGTTCCGCACCGCGATCCGCGAGACCGCGGCGGTCAAGGGCGAGGCGTCGTACGTCTCCTTCGTGCGTCACGCCAAGCAGCCCGAGCTGCCGGTGATCCTGCTCGAGGACCTCGCCGCCCTGTGCGGACTGGCGTTCGCGCTCCTCGGCGTCTCGCTGTCGCTGCTGACCGGCAACCTGTGGTTCGACGTGATCGGCACCGGGCTGATCGGTCTCCTGCTCGTCGTGGTGGCCGTGGTCCTGGCCGTCGAGACCAAGAGCCTCCTCCTCGGTGAGTCGGCCTCCAGCGCGGCCGAGCAGAGGATCGTGGCGGGCATCGAGGGCACCGACGGCATCGACCGGATCGTGCATCTCAAGACCCTCCACCTCGGCCCCGAGGAGCTCCTCGTCGCCGCCAAGATCGCGGTCCCGGCGTCGGCTGCCGCGACCGACATCGCCTCCGCCATCGACGCCGCCGAGGCTGCCGTGCGGGCGGCCGAGCCGACGGCCCGGGTGATCTACCTCGAGCCCGACATCTGGCGGGGCTGAGCCGCACCGCCTAGCCTGCCGTCATGCGCCACTTCTCCGGACACATCTGACTCATGCGTAAGAGCCGGCGCGACGGCTTCGTGCCGCGCGTGCTGGCCTATCACGCCTCGCGCGACTTCGTGCCGCTCTACGCGGTGTACCCGCTGCTGTTCTCCGACCGCGGCGTCGGTCCCGGCCAGATCTCGCTGCTGTTCATCATCTGGTCGGTCACGGGCTTCGTGTGCGAGGTGCCCTCGGGTGCCTGGGCGGACTCCTTCGACCGGCGCCGGCTGCTGGTGCTCTCCGCGGGGATCTACGCCCTGGGCTTCGCCACCTGGACCGTGTGGCAGACGTTCGCCGGCTTCGCGGCCGGTTTCGTCTGCTGGGGTCTCTCGAGCGCCTTGATGTCGGGCACCTTCGAGTCCCTGGTGTACGACGAGCTGGTCGAGCGGGGCGACCAGGCTCGCTACCCGGGCCTGATCGGCTGGGCGCACTCGACCGCGATGGTGGCCAACCTGGTCGCCACCGCCTCAGCGGCGGTGCTGATCCACGTCGCCGGCTACGGCCTCGTGGGCTGGACCTCGGTGGGGTTCGCCGTCTGCCAGGGCCTGCTCGCCGCCACCCTGCCGGTGTCGTACCGGGCCCGGCACGCCCACGACCGCCCCGGCCTCGCCGACGACGGGTCCGCGCTGGTCGAGGCCGAGCAGGCGGCCTCGCAGTACGTCCGGATGCTCCGGGCGGGGCTGGCGGAGTCGCGACACCACCCCGACGTCCGGCGGGTGCTGCTGCTGGCCGCCGTGATGGTCGGGCTCACGACGTACGACGAGTACTTCCCGCTGGTGGCCCGGGCGCACGGGGTCGCGACCGCTACCGTCCCCCTCCTGGTCGCGATCACGGTGGCCGGACAGGTGGTCGGCACGGCCCTCACCGGGTGGTCGGCGCGGTTCGGCCGGCGCACCATCGCCACGGTGCTCGGTCTCGGCGCCGTGCTGGTCACGATCGGCGTGCTGGTCTCGCCGTACATCGGGTTCGTCGCCATCGGGGTGGGCTACGGCCTGGCCAACAACGCGATGCTGGTGGGCGAGACCCGGCTCCAGGACACGATCACCGGTCCCGCCCGGGCCACGGTGACCAGCGTCCTCGGCCTCCTGGAGGAGGTCGTGGCGCTGGTCGCCTTCGGCGTCTTCGCGATCGGGGCGCGGTGGCTCGGGTTCCCGACGCTGGTGGCGCTGTTCGGTATCCCCGCCGTGCTCGTCGCGGTCGCCGTCTGGCGCTGGCTGCCGGGGGCCCGCGACGATTCCTGATTCCGAGCCGGGTCGTTTTACGCTTCACCGGTCAGCGCCGGGAGACCCCGACGATGCGCAGATGCGCAGCGCAGGCCGCACCACCTCTGCCGAGGAGAACTTCATGGACTACAAGGTCAAGGACCTCTCGCTGGCCGACTACGGCCGCACCGAGATCACCCTCGCCGAGCACGAGATGCCCGGCCTGATGGCGATGCGCGAGCGCTACGGCGCGAGCAAGCCGCTTGCCGGCGCCCGGATCGCGGGTTCCCTGCACATGACGATCCAGACGGCCGTCCTGATCGAGACACTCGTCGACCTCGGCGCCGAGGTGCGTTGGGCCTCCTGCAACATCTTCTCCACCCAGGACCACGCCGCTGCCGCCGTGGCGGTCGGCCGCGACGGCACCGCCGACGACCCGAAGGGTGTCCCGGTCTTCGCCTGGAAGGGCGAGAGCCTCGAGGAGTACTGGTGGTGCACCCAGCAGATCCTGCTGTGGCCCGGTGACACGCGGCCCAACATGATCCTCGACGACGGTGGCGACGCCACCCTGCTGGTCCACCTCGGCGTCGAGGCCGAGAAGAAGGGCGAGGCGCCCGACCCGGCCACCGCCGCCAGCCACGAGCAGAAGGTCATCTTCGACGTCCTGCAGGCCTCCCTGAAGGAGAGCCACGACCGCTGGACCCCGATCGCCGCCGAGATCAAGGGCGTCACCGAGGAGACCACGACCGGTGTCCACCGTCTCTACGAGATGATGAAGGAAGGCTCGCTGCTCTTCCCCGCCATCAACGTCAACGACTCGGTGACCAAGTCCAAGTTCGACAACAAGTACGGCTGCCGCCACTCGCTGATCGACGGCATCAACCGCGCCACGGACGTCCTGATCGGCGGCAAGGTCGCGGTCGTGTGCGGCTACGGCGACGTGGGCAAGGGCTGCGCCGAGAGCCTGCGCGGCCAGGGCGCCCGCGTCGTGGTCACCGAGATCGACCCGATCTGCGCGCTGCAGGCTGCGATGGACGGCTACCAGGTCTCGACCCTCGACGACGTGCTCGACGTCGCCGACATCATCATCACCGCGACCGGCAACAAGGACGTCGTGACCGTCGAGCAGATGGCGCGGATGAAGCACCAGGCGATCCTGGGCAACATCGGCCACTTCGACAACGAGATCGACATGGCCGGCCTCGAGGCCCCCGGTGTCGCCGAGCGGAAGAACGTCAAGCCGCAGGTCGACGTCTGGACCTTCCCCGCCGACCAGGGCGGCAGGTCGATCATCGTCCTGTCCGAGGGCCGGCTGATGAACCTCGGCAACGCGACGGGCCACCCGAGCTTCGTGATGTCCAACTCCTTCACCAACCAGGTGCTGGCCCAGATCGAGCTGTTCACCAAGCCCGAGGCCTACCCGGTCGGCGTCTACGTGCTCCCCAAGCACCTCGACGAGGAGGTCGCGCGGCTGCACCTCGGCGCCCTGGGCGTGAAGCTGACGACGCTCACCGACGACCAGGCGTCGTACCTCGGCGTGTCGACGGAGGGGCCCTACAAGCCCGACCAGTACCGCTACTGACCGTATTTCGGCCGCGCGGCTGGCACTATGGGCGGCGTGACCCAGGTCGAGGACTCCCGTGCGCGGGTGCTGGTCGTCGATGACGACGCGTCGTTGTCGGAGATGCTGTCGATCGTGCTGCGCCAGGAGGGCTTCGACGCCCACCTGGTCGACCGGGGCGACCACGCGATGGAGGCGTTCCGCGCCTACCGTCCCGACGTCGTGCTGCTCGACCTGATGCTGCCGGGCAAGGGCGGGATCGACGTGTGCAAGGAGATCCGGGCCGAGTCCGGCGTGCCGATCGTGATGCTGACCGCGAAGGGCGACACCGTCGACATCGTCGTCGGCCTCGAGTCCGGGGCCGACGACTACGTCGTCAAGCCGTTCAAGCCCAAGGAGCTGGTCGCGCGGATCCGGGCGCGGGTACGCCGCAACGAGACCCCCGGCGCCGACGCACTGGCGATCGGCCCGCTCGCGATCGACGTCGCGGGTCACTCGGTGACCCGCGACGGCGTACCCGTCAACCTGACCCCGCTCGAGTTCGACCTGCTCGTGTGCCTGGCCCGCAAGCCCTGGCAGGTGTTCACCCGCGAGGTGCTGCTCGAGCAGGTCTGGGGCTACCGCCACGCCGCCGACACCCGCCTGGTCAACGTCCACGTGCAGCGCCTGCGCTCCAAGGTCGAGACCGATCCCGAGAACCCCGAGATCGTGCTGACCGTGCGGGGCGTGGGCTACAAGGCCGGCGCCTCCGGCCAGCAGTGAGATGACGGTGCCGTGACCGGCGATCCGACCGGAGGAGGCCGCACCGTGCCGCAGGCCCTGCGCCGCGGCCTCACCTTCTGGCGCCGGTCGATCCAGGCCCGGGTGGTGGTCAGCACGCTCCTGCTCTCGGCCGTGGTCGTGGCAGCGGTCGGCTGGTTCCTGCTCCGGCAGGTCGAGCAGGGGCTGGTCGACCACCGGGTCGCCTCGGTGCTGGCCGACGTGTCCAACGAGACCTCGCAGCTGCGCACCGGGCTCCGCTCGGCACCGGGCACCGAGACCGATCCCGACGCCCAGGCGCAGGAGCTGGTGAACCCGATCATCGAGAGCGGGCAGGCACGCGGCTTCGACGTGGTGTTCGTCGGCCCCGGCGCGAGCGGTACGACGCTCGCGCAGCGCGGTGCCCTGCTCTACACGCCGCGCCTGGAGCCGTCGAGCGTTCCCCAGTCGCTGGTCGACCACTTCGGGAGCGCCCAGGGTGCGGCCTGGACCTTCACCACGATCACCACCACGGCGTCGGGGCACAGCTCGTCGAGCCCGGGGATCGTGGTCGGCACGCAGCTGCACCTGCCCGCCGACGGCAAGAACTACACGCTCTACTACCTGTTCCCGCTCGACGACCTCGACCAGACGCTGAGCCTGGTCACCCGCGCGCTGCTGACTGCGGGCGTGCTGCTGCTCCTCCTGATCGCGGCTCTGACCTGGCTGCTCACCCGGCAGATCGTCACCCCGATCCGGCTGGCCCGGCGAGTCGCCGAACGGCTGGCGGCGGGCCAGCTCCAGGAGCGGCTCCGGGTCACCGGCGAGGACGACCTCGCGCGTCTCGCCACGTCGTTCAACCAGATGGCGACCAACCTGCAACGCCAGATCCGGCAGCTGGAGGAGCTGAGCCGGGTCCAGCGGCGTTTCGTCTCCGACGTCTCCCACGAGCTGCGCACCCCGCTGACCACGGTCCGGCTGGCCGGCTCGGTCCTCCACGACGCCAGATCGGACTTCGACCCACAGACCCGTCGGGCCGCCGAGCTGCTGCAGACCGAGCTGGACCGCTTCGAGACCCTGCTCGTGGACCTGCTGGAGATCAGCCGCTTCGACGCCGGCGCCGCGGCCCTCGACCTCGACGACGTCAACCTCACCGACGTCGTACGACGGGTCATCGACAGCACCCGGCCCCTGGCCGACCAGCGCCAGACGCGGGTGCTGGTGCGCGCTCCCGACCACCCCTGCGTCGCCGAGGCCGACGTCCGACGGGTCGAGCGGATCGTGCGCAACCTGGTCACCAACGCCATCGACCACGCCGAGAGCCGCGAGATCGTGGTCACCGTGGCGGCCGACGAGCAGGCCGCCGCGGTCGCGGTGCGCGACCACGGGGTGGGGCTGGCCGTCGGGGAGTCGGCGATGGTCTTCAACCGCTTCTGGCGAGCGGACCCGGCCCGGGCCCGTACCAGCGGGGGGACCGGACTCGGCCTGGCCATCGCGTTGGAGGACACACACCTGCACGGTGGTTGGCTGCAGGCATGGGGCAAGCCGCACGAGGGAGCGCAGTTCCGGCTGACGCTGCCGCGCCGCGCCGGCCACCCGCTGCGGCACAGCCCGCTGCCGCTGGTCCCCGAGGACGCCGCGGAGGTGGTGGCATGAGGCCGGGCCGGACCACCTCGTCGGTCGCCGGGATGCTGGCCGCCCTCACCCTCGCCATGCTGCTGAGCTCGTGCGTCCGGCTGCCGGAGACCGGCCCGGTGGTGGTGAGCAACCAGCAGGGGCTGACCAGCCCGGTCGAGGGGCCCTACAGCGACCCCCGCCGGCCCCAGGCGCACGCCACGCCGGGTCAGATCGTGACCGGCTTCCTCAACGCGATGACCGCCGTACCCCTGCAGACGCAGGTGGCCCGTCAGTACCTCACCGCGGCCGGCCGGGCGCGGTGGCAGCCCAAGCGCGGGATGGTGGTCTACGACGACACCACGCTGCCGCGCGGCAGCAGCACGGTGTCGGTCACCCTGCGCGGCGCCCAGCGCATCGACGGTCGCAGCATGTGGCGCGGAGCCCTGGCCCCCGGCACCCACCGGACGGCGTTCCCGATGAGGCTCGAGCACGGCGAGTGGCGGATCAACCGCGCGCCCGATGCCCTGCTGGTGCCCTCGCTGTGGTTCGAGCAGCACTTCGCCACCGTGTCGGTGTACTTCTTCGACCCCTTGGGCCGGATCCTGGTGCCCGAGCTGGTGCACGTGCCGACGGGTGACCAGTTCACGACGGCGCTGGTCCGGGCCCTCGTGCTCGGCCCGTCCCGTTCGCTGACCGGGGCGATCCGCAGCTACATCCCACCGGGCCTGGCCTCCGGGCTCACGGTCACCCTGCAGGGCGGGGGCCTGGCCGACATCGTGATGCGGGGGCCGGCCCCGGCTCCGCTGAGCGAGCAGTCCACCGCGGGCATGGTCACCCAGTTCGCGGCGACCCTCGCGCAGGTGCCGGGGATCGCGACGTTCCGGCTCACCATCGCCGGCGCCCCGGTCTCGGACGGCACCGGCGCCACCGTCTTCCCGGTGGGCGTGCCGGCGCGGGCCGACCCGTCCGTCAGTCGCGGCAGCGCCCTGGTCTACGCCCTGCGGCGCGGCCTCCTGGTGTCGGGCCAGGCCAAGGGGCTGACCAAGCTGGACGGCCCGTTCGGCACCGCCGTCCAGGGCATCGCGTCGTTCGCGGTGAGTCTGAACGGCGTCGACGTGGCCGCGACGACCCCCGACACGCTGCTCGTGGGGCCGGTCCAGAACAACGGCTCCGCGACCACCGTGCTCGAGGGCGCCGGGCCGCTCCTGCGGCCGGCCTGGGACTTCGCGGGGCGGCTGTGGGACATCGAGGCCGCACCCGGCGGTGCGATCGTCGACGTGATCACCAACGGCAAGCGGCACCGGGTCCGGGTGCCCGGCGTCTCGGGGCACGACGTCCGACGCTTCCTGGTCTCGCGCGACGGCTCCAGGCTCGTGGCGGTGATCCACGGTGCGGCGTCCGACCGGATCGTCGTGAGCCGGCTGCGCTATGCCACCCGGGGCCGCGTGGTCGGGGCGACCCGGGCCCAGCGGCTGCCCTGGCAGGCCGGGGGCACCGCACGGGTCCGCGACATCGGCTGGCTGTCGCCGACCTCGATCGCCGTGCTCCATCTGCTGACCCGCGACGTCTCGGAGGTCCGTGACCTGGCGATCGACGGCTCGACGCCGGCGAGCGAGGCGGTCACCACGCCGTTCGCGGGACGCGCCAAGGGCCTGGCCACCTCGCCGGTCGAGAACGAGACGTCGTACGCCGTGCTCCCGGGCAACCTGCTGGACCTCGCCCAGGTCGACCCGGCCGTCCGCTACTCGCACGTGCGGCAGTTCACCTACGCCGGGTAGGTCGTCCACAGGAACGGCCGACGGTGCTTGCCGGTCGTCTCGGCGGGTGGTCGGCTCGCGGGGTGCTCGATGCCGCCCGCGACCTGATCCTGGGCTCCTCCTGCCTCGGCTGCGGCCGGGCGGGGCGGCTCCTCTGCGACCCCTGCCGCGACGGTCTCGACGTCGTGCCGGCACCGGCGTGGCCGACCCCGATCCCCGCCGGTCTGGTCTCGCCGTGGGCCGCGACGTCGTACGACGGCACCGTGCGCGACCTCGTGATCGGTCACAAGGAGCATCGCCTGCTGGCCCTGGCCCGTCCGCTGGGCGGGCTCCTGGCGGCTGCCGTCGCGGCCGCCGTCGACGACCTCGGGCCGCTGTCGGCGCCGGTCCTGCTGGTCCCCGTGCCCTCGCGACCCTCGACGGTGCGGCAGCGGGGTCACGAGCCGACCACCGCCCTCACGCGCTGCGCCGCGGCTGTGCTGCGGCGCCGCGGTCTCGGCGCGCTCTGCGTGCCCCTGCTGCGGACCCGACCGGGCATCGCCGACCAGTCCGGGCTGGACGCCGTTGCCCGGGCCGCCAACCTCGGCGGTGCCCTGCGCTGCGACCCGCGCGCCCTGGGTCGACTCGCGCGTCAGGGCCGTGCCGTGCACGTCGTCGTCTGCGACGACGTGCTGACCACCGGAGCGACCGCGGCCGAGGCGCAACGGTCGCTGCGCGCGGTCGGCCTGGCCCCGCTCGCCGTGGCCGTCGTCGCCGCCACACGCCGCCGGTTCCCCCCTGAGGTACCGCGATCACCCGGCACGGGCTAGCGTCGGTGCATGGAGTCCGCCTGGGTCCGTGGTTGCGTCGTACGTGCGCCCCGGGTCACCGGTGGCGCACCGCGGCAAGCCGATGCCAGTCGCAGGCGAAGCGGTCCACGTAAGGCGTCACGGGTCGGGGCTCCGGCTCCGGCGCGTCCGCTGATCACGGTGCGGCTTAGATGTAAGTCCTGCCTTTCGACCCTCGTCCTACACGGGGAGTCGGAGGAGAAGGGGAGTAGTGGCAGGCCGACGGCAACGTGCGGCCGAGAAGCTGCGAGACCCTCAGCAGGCGGGTGTGGGGACGAAGATCAGGTCGGCCGGGCGGGCTCCACCCAGCAGGACGGCACCATCGATCGGGCCGACAATCGGCACAACAGGAGGATTCCATGGACGTGGTGGTCACCGGACGGCACTGCGAGCTGTCAGATCGCTTCCGAGATCATGTCGCCGACAAGCTCGGCCGGCTCGAGAAGCACGACCACCGGATCATGCGGGTTCAGGTCGAGGTGGAGAACGAACGCAACCCACGGCAGGCCGACCGGGCCGTCCGGATCGAGCTGACCGCCTACTCCAAGGGCCCCGTGATCCGGGCGGAGGCCGCCGCGGTCGACAAGATGGGTGCGCTCGACCTCGCCGTCGACAAGATGGCCGCCCAGATGCGCCGGGCGAACGACCGCAAGACGCGCTCGCACCGCAACCGCCAGGCCGCGAACGGCGTGCCGCCCACCCTCGAGGCAACGGCGGCCGAGGAGGAGCACGTCGTCGACCGTCAGGCGGGCCCGATCGCGGTCACCGGCGACGGCCCGCTCGTGGTCCGCGAGAAGAGCCATGCCGCGCAGCCGATGTCGCTCGACCAGGCGCTCTACGAGATGGAGCTGGTCGGGCACGACTTCTACCTCTACGTCGACCAGGAGAGCCACCGGCCGTCGGTGGTCTACCGGCGGCGCGGCTACGACTACGGCGTGATCTCGCTCGAGGTCGGCGACGCGGACTGACCAGACGGGCATGGCCCGATCGGGTCACCTCCGGGGCGGTGGATATCGCCCCTTCGGCCCATACCGGCTGACGATCGTGGCATGCTAGCCCGGTGCCAGTCCCCCCCGGCAGCGAGCCCGAGCCCATCCGCGTCATCATCGTCGACGACCAGGAGCTGTTCCGGCGTGGCCTGACCATGCTGATGGACTCCGAGCCCGGCCTGGACGTCGTCGGCGAGGCCGGCGACGGCGCCACCGGCATCGAGCTGGCCAGCAGCGTGGCACCCGACGTCGTGCTCCTCGACGTGCGGATGCCCAAGGTCTCCGGCATCGAGGCCTGCGTCGCGATCAAGGAGGCCGTGCCGGCCGCCAAGATCCTGATGCTGACGGTCTCCGACGAGGAGTCCGACCTCTACGAGGCGGTCAAGAGCGGGGCGAGCGGCTATCTCCTCAAGGACTCCTCGATCGAGGAGGTCGCGCAGGCGGTTCGGGTCGTGGCCGACGGCCAGTCCCTGATCAGCCCGTCGATGGCGGTCAAGCTGATCGACGAGTTCAAGCAGATGTCCCAGCCCGACCGCGGTCCGGTCACGACGTTCCGGCTCACCGAGCGCGAGCTCGAGGTGCTGCGCCTGGTCGCGCAGGGCCTGAACAACAAGGACATCGCCAAGCGGCTGTTCATCAGCGAGAACACCGTGAAGAACCACGTGCGCAACCTGCTGGAGAAGCTCCAGCTGCACTCGCGCATGGAGGCCGTGCTGTACGCCGTCCGCGAGAAGCTGGTCGAGCTGCCGTAGGGCGAGGCGTCCGCTCAGCCCTTCTTCGGGACCACCCGGAACGTCGCCATCATGGCGTCGTCCTCGTGGTCGAGCATGTGGCAGTGCACCATGAAGTCGCCGGTGAAGTCGGTGAACCTCGCGGCCACGAGCACGGTCTCGCCGGGGTCGAGGCGCCAGGTGTCCTCGTAGCCACGCTCCCACGGTGGCGGGCGCCTGCCGTCGCGGCTGACCGTGCGCCAGAGCTCCTCGTGCAGGTGGACGTAGTGGGTGAGGTCGCTGGTGTTGCGCAGCCTCCACAGCTCGGTCGAGCCCAGCGTCACCCGGTGGTCGACGCGGGTCGGGTCGTAGCGCTTGCCGTTGATCGACCAGTAGGCGCCGTGCCGGTCGTGGCTGACCCCGAACGTCCACGTCATGGCGACGTGGTGCGGGATCCGCATCGGGGCGATGGTGGCCAGCGTCGCGGGGACGCGAGCGGTCTGCCGGGTGGTGCCACGCACCCGGAACTGCATGAGGGCCGCGTCACGGGTGCCGATGCCGGTCGTGGAGCCGTCGGTGCGGGGGATCGAGGAGAGCAGGACGTCGGTGCCCTCGAGGTGCCGGAAGTCGACCACCACGTCGGCCCGCTGGGCCGGCCCGAGCAGGATGTCCTGCCGGGTCACCGGCGCGGGCAGCAGGCCGGAGCCGGTCCCGATCTGCACGAACGGCCGACCGTCGGACAGCGAGAAGTCGTAGCTGGAGAAGGGTGAGGCGTTGAGGATCTGCAGCCGGTAGCGGCCGGGCTCGACGTACTTGTACGGCGCGTAGCGCCCGTTCACGAGCACCTTGGTGCCGACGCTGGGCAGGGTCGACGGGTCGGTCGCAGCGAGGCCTGACATGCCGGCCATCGGCGGCATCGACCGGGCAGCCGGCATCGGCATCGACATCTTCCGGAACGGGTTGCGCAGGCGGTTGTCCTGGGTGAAGCTCCGGTCGGTGAACATCAGGGGCAGGTCGAACCTGCCGTGCGGCAGACCGCGTCGGGCGTCACCGGGGTCGGTGGTCAGGAACATGCCCTGCAGCCCGAACCAGTTGTTGCGGGCGGTCCGACCCATCCGGTGGTCGTGGTAGAACCGCAGCGCCGCGGGCAGCGGCTTGCCGGCGTCCACGAGGGGGTAGTCGTAGGTCATCCGGTGACCGTGCCGAATCAGGTGGTCCATCGGCTGGCCGTCGTACTTCGCCGCCTGGTGGCCGCCGTGCTGGTGCACGGTGACCGCGCCGACCTTGCGAGGCAGGTGGTTGACGAAGGTGACCCGGGTGTCGCGGCCGGTCCTGCGGACGATGGTCGGGCCGGGGAACGAGCCGCCGTAGGTCCACATCGGCGTGCGTGGTCCGTGGGGCAGCACCCGCACCTTCTGCTTGCGCATCACGATCCGCAGGTGCTTGCCGCTGAGTCGCGGTGGCTGGACGAGCGGCTGCTCGAACGCCGGCACGTGGGTCGGCACCGGCCCACCGGTGCCGACGGTCAGCGTGCCGGTCATCTCCGGGTGGAAGCGGCAGTGGAACCCGTAGGTGCCGTTGCCCAGGGCGGAGACGGCGGTGATCGTCCTGCTCGCCCCGGCCGGGATCTTGACGTCGAACAAGGGGTTGTCCGCCCCGTCGACCGCGTCGGAGGTGAACGAGTGGGGGAAGCCGTCGTTGTTGGTGACCGTCAGGGTGCCGCCCTGGTCGAGGGCGACCACCGCCGGCTGGAACTGGAAGTTGGCGATCGTGATCGTCGCGGTGGGCACGGCCGCGGCGGGCGTCGGCGGCCCGGCCGCCGTCGGAGCGAGGGCTGCCGAGGGGGTCGTCGTCGACAGCAGCAGGAGCGCCGCGCCCACGGCGACGGTGCAGACGACAGCCTGGACGTTCTTCCCCCGGTTCTCCATGCGGAGATTGTGAGGCACTGTCGGCGTCGGCCGCTAGGTTCGCCCCCGTGCGCTCGCTGACCCAGGCCCAGGCCCGCCGGATCGCCCTGGCCGCCCAGGGCTTCCTCGACCCGCCGCACGCGGCGCCGACGATGCGCACCCTGACCCGCACCCTCGCCCGCACCGGCGTGCTCCAGGTGGACTCCGTCAACGTGCTCCAACGCGCCCACTACATGCCGCTCTACTCCCGGATGGGCGCCTACGACGTCGACCTGGTCAGGCGGGCGTCCGAGCAGGCCCCGCGGCGGATGGTGGAGTACTGGGCGCACGTGCAGGCGTTCATGCCGGTCGACCTGTGGCCGGTGATGCGGCACCGGATGGCGTCGTACCGCACCCAGCGGCACAAGTGGTGGGGCACGGTCGTCACCGAGGACCTCACCGCCGGACTGCTGGCCGAGATCGCCGACCGGGGGGCGTCGACCGCCCGCGACCTGGACGACGGCCTGCCCCGCTCCAAGGAGCACTGGGGCTGGAACTGGTCGGCGACGCGGCGTGCCCTCGACTACCTCTTCGTCACCGGCGACGTCGCCATCGCAGGGCGCAACAGCCAGTTCGAGATCCGCTACGACCTGCCCGAGCGGGTCGTCCCGCGGGAGTACGTCGACGCACCGACGCCGAGCCTGGCCGACGCGCGTCGCGAGCTGGTGCTGCGCGCGGCCCGCTCCCACGGGGTCGCGACCGGGCGCTGCCTGGCCGACTACTACCGGATGCGGCTGCAGCCCGGCGTCGACGGCACGATGGCGGCGCAGGACGCGATCGACGAGCTGGTGGCCGAGGGTGAGCTCGAGCCGGTGACGATCCAGGGCTGGCGCCGGCCGGCCTATCTCCACCGCGACGCCCGGCTGCCGCGGCGGGTCGGGGCCCGGGCGCTCCTGAGCCCGTTCGACCCCGTGGTCTGGGAGCGCGAGCGCGCCGAGCACCTCTTCGACTTCCACTACCGGATCGAGATCTACACCCCGCCCGAGAAGCGCGTCCACGGCTACTACGTGCTGCCGTTCCTGCTCGGCGACCAGATCGTGGGCCGGGTGGACCTCAAGGCCGACCGGGGGACCGGGAGGTTGCTGGTGAAGGCGGCCTACACCGAGCCGTGCGCCCCGCCCGGCACCGCCACCGAGCTGGCGGCCGAGCTCGGCCGGCTGGCCGGCTGGCTGGGCCTCGACCGGGTCGTGGTCGAGCCCCGCGGCGACCTGGCGGCCACACTCACCGTCGCCGCGGTGACGGCAGGGCTCTGACCTGCGGCGAATCGGTCACATTCGGCGCGCTGGGTAGAGTTGACGCGTTCCAGCCGTCCACCTCGAACCGGGGAGTCCAAGAGCCCGTGCCTGCCATCATCGACAAGCTCCTCCGCATCGGCGAGGGCAAGATCCTGCGTCAGCTGGAGGCGATCTCGCGCGCGGTCAACGCCATCGAGGACGACTTCGTGGCCATGACCGACGACGAGCTGCGTGCGCAGACCGTCGAGTTCAAGGAGCGGCTGGCCGCGGGCGAGTCGCTCGACGACCTGATGCCCGAGGCGTTCGCCACCGTGCGCGAGGCCGCGAAGCGGGTGATCGGCCAGCGCCACTACGACGTCCAGATCATGGGTGGGGCCGCGCTCCACCTCGGCAACATCGCGGAGATGAAGACCGGTGAGGGCAAGACGCTGGTCGCCACGCTCCCGGCGTACCTCAACGCACTGGAGGGCAAGGGCGTCCACGTCGTCACCGTCAACGACTACCTCGCGAAGTACCACGCGGAGTGGATGGGCCGGATCCACCACTTCCTCGGCCTGACCACCGGGGTGATCCTGCCGTCGATGAAGCCCGACGAGCGCCGCGAGGCCTACGCCTGCGACGTCACCTACGGCACCAACAACGAGCTCGGCTTCGACTACCTCCGCGACAACATGGCCGGCTCCATCGAGGAGTGCGTGCAGCGGACCCACCATTACGCCATCGTCGACGAGGTCGACTCGATCCTGATCGACGAGGCGCGCACCCCGCTGATCATCAGCGGCCCCACGCAGGACGAGGTCCGCTGGTATGCCGAGTTCGCCAAGCTGACCCGCAACCTGACCCGCGACGTCGACTACGAGGTCGACGAGAAGAAGCGCACTATCTCGGTGCTCGAGCCGGGCATCACCAAGGTCGAGGACCACCTCGGCATCGACAACCTCTACGAGTCGGCGAACACGCCGCTGATCTCGTTCCTCAACAACTCGATCAAGGCCAAGGAGCTGTTCCGCAACGACAAGGAGTACGTCGTCATGGACGGCGAGGTGCTCATCGTCGACGAGCACACCGGCCGGATGCTGGCGGGTCGCCGCTACAACGACGGCCTGCACCAGGCGATCGAGGCCAAGGAGGGGGTGGAGGTCCAGGAGGAGTACCAGACGCTCGCGACCGTCACCCTCCAGAACTACTTCCGCCTCTACACGAAGCTGTCCGGGATGACCGGGACGGCGATGACCGAGGCCAGCGAGTTCGACAAGATCTACAAGCTCGGCGTGGTGCCGATCCCCACCAACGAGCCGGTCGGCCGCGTCGACCAGCCCGACCTCGTCTACCGCACCGAGGAGGCGAAGTACGACGCGGTCGTCGACGACATCGCCGAGCGCCACGCCAAGGGCCAGCCGATCCTGGTCGGCACCGTCTCGGTCGAGAAGTCCGAGCACCTGTCCAACAAGCTGCGCAAGCGCGGCATCCCGCACTCGGTGCTGAACGCCAAGGTCCATGCCGACGAGGCGAAGATCGTGGCCATGGCCGGGCACAAGGGTGCGGTCACGGTGGCCACCAACATGGCCGGCCGCGGCACCGACATCATGCTCGGTGGGTCCGTGGAGTTCCTCGCCGACGCCGAGCTCCGCAAGCGTGGTCTCGAGCCGACCGGTGAGACCGCCGAGGAGTACGAAGCAGCCTGGCCCGGCACCCTGGAGACGATCAAGGCCCAGGTCGCCACCGAGCACGACGCCGTCCGCGCGGTCGGCGGCCTCTACGTCGTCGGGACCGAGCGCCACGAGTCGCGCCGGATCGACAACCAGCTGCGTGGTCGCTCCGGCCGCCAGGGCGACCCGGGCGAGTCCCGGTTCTACCTCTCGCTCGAGGACGAGCTGATGCGGTTGTTCAAGTCCGACTGGGTCGACCGCATCCTCCAGGTGCTGAAGATCCCCGACGACGTCCCGATCGAGAACAAGCGGGTCACCGGCGCGATCGCCAACGCCCAGGGCCAGATCGAGTCGCAGAACTTCGAGTCCCGCAAGAACGTCCTGAAGTACGACGACGTGATGGACCGCCAGCGTCACGTGATCTACGCCGAGCGTCGCAGCGTCCTGGAGGGCGCCGACCTCCAGGAGCAGATCAGCACCTTCATCGACGACGTCGTCGAGGGCTTCGTGCTCGGCGCGACCGAGGACTTCGCGGAGGAGTGGGACCTCGACAACCTCACCGTCCAGCTCAAGCAGATCTGGCCGGTGTCGCTGGACCTCCAGGCGATGGCCGACGAGGTCGGTGGCGTCGACGGCCTCGACCGCGACGAGCTGATCGAGGCGCTGAAGCAGGACGCCCACGCCGCCTACCAGGCCCGTGAGGACGAGATCGGGTCCGAGGCGATGCGCGAGCTCGAACGACGCGTGGTGCTCTCGGTGCTCGACCGCAAGTGGCGCGAGCACCTCTACGAGATGGACTACCTGCGCGAGGGCATCGGCCTGCGCGGCTACGCCCAGCGCGACCCGCTCGTGGAGTACCAGCGCGAGGGCTTCGACATGTTCGCCGCGGTCATGGACGGCATCAAGGAGGAGTCCGTCGGCTTCCTCTTCAACCTCGAGGTCGAGCTGGTCGAGGCCGACGACGACGAGCCGGTGGCCGACGAGGACCAGGCTGAGGAGCCGATGGCGAGGGTGCTGCCGTCGGCACCGGCACCCGGTGACCACGATCACCGTCCGCACATCCAGGCCAAGGGCCTGGAGCCGGAGCGGCGGCCGGCCAACCTGTCCTACTCGGCTCCCTCGGAGGATGCCTCGGTCTTCGGCGGCGTCAGCGACGAGCCGGCACCGACGCCGGGCCGCACGGTGACCAACGCCGACGACGAGTTCGCCGGGGTCGGGCGCAACGCGCTGTGCCCCTGCGGGTCCGGCAAGAAGTACAAGAGGTGCCACGGCGCGCCCGGCGGCCCCACCGGCCTGACCGCGCGGATCAGCTAGCCCGGCCGGCCGGTCACGCGAACTCCAGGGCGCTGACCTGCCAGCGGCCCTGGATCAGCTCGAAGCGGGCGGCGACGGCGCGCGACCGCTCGCCGTACCGCACGTGCAGGCTGACCTCGGCCGAGCTCTCGGAGACGAAGCTGGTGTGCGCGGCGACGAGCTGCGGGCGTACCGCCTGGAGGCCGCCGGTGCCCGGGCGGCGCCCGACCGCACGGGCCACCAGGTGGGCCCGACGGGCGAGGTCCTGGTAGACCTCCGGCGTCGTCCAGCGCAGCACCTGCGAGACCGGTCGGTCGCCACCGACGATCTCGACGAGCGCGGCGCCGATCCGGGCGGCGTGCTGCTCGAAGCGGCGGCGCCGGACCAGGTCGACGGGTACGACGTCGAGCAGGGCCGCGTCGTCGCGCCGACGTGGGTGCGGCTCGGGCACCTCCACCAGCGGCCCGAGGTCCAGGGCCAGGGTGCCCTGGACGCTGGCCACCGGGGTCTCCGGCTCCCACTGCCTGAGGGTGACCACGTTGTGCGGCTCGGTCATGGGCGTTCCTTTCCGGGGACGTGCAGCAGGAGGCCGGGGAGGATCAGGTCGGGGTCCGGGCCGATCCGGCTCCGGTTGGCGGCATAGATCGCGTGCCAGCGATCGGCCACGACGGCGTCCGGGGCGTCGTCCGGCACCTGTCGCGCCGCGATCGACCACAGGGTGTCGCCCGGTGCGACCACCACCGTCGCGTCGGCCGGCCCGCGTGGTCCGGCGCCGACCGGGGCCGGTGCGGATCGCCGGGACACAGCGGCACGCTCCGGGAGCGGCAGCCCGGTGACGGGGACGTGTGCGACTGCGTACGCCGGGTGGTGCCGCGGGCCGGCGTGGGGGCCGGACCCGGTGGCAGCGACGGCCGGGGAGGACAGGGCACCCACCACTGCGACCCCGCACGCCGACAGCACCAGGCGTCGCAGGCCGCCGGGCACCCAGCGAGGCCCCGGGCCGGTGTGTCCGCGGGCCGCCTCGAGGGCGACGTACGACGTCAGCAGCCACAGCCACAGGGCGCAGGCCAGGAGCAGGGCCGCAGCGAGGTCGGACACGGCCCGGTCGAACGGGAGCCGGCCGAGACCGTGCCGCGTCACCGCCGCCGAGGCATCGGCGACACCCCG